>NZ_JAYGGY010000001.1:0-59526 GCF_034931625.1 Anabaena cylindrica UHCC 0172
AAATCATCTTTTTATTATTACTAACTGTACCTCATAACAGCGGGAAGTGCTGTATATGGCAATTCCCATTCAAGTGAGTTACAAGCAGTAATAATTAAACGCAGATGGACGCAGATAAACGCAGATAATTTTGTCCTTCATTAGACTAGGAAATGCTATATCTACTTGCTGATGTTGTTAAAATCAAGAGTACGTGCTGTTAACTCGCCATTGTTGGCTTTTTACCTAAACCCTCACGGAGATTTTAGCCTGATGTTGCTGTGCCTCAGAATTGAGAATTTTGCCCTCATCGATCGCCTAGAATTGGAGTTTGGCGTTGGTTTGAATGTGTTGACAGGGGAAACCGGCGCTGGGAAGTCGATTATTTTAGATGCGATTGATGCGGTTTTAGGTGGGAAAGTGTCTAGTCGCGTGATTCGCACGGGGACTAGCCGCACTTTGGTGGAAGGGACTTTTAGTATTGATCCTTTCCTGACGGCTTGGTTGAGTGAACAGGAAATTGATTTAATTGATGATAATTCGGTAATAATTAGTCGAGAAATCAGTACGACTACAAGTAATATCCGCACTAGATCACGGATAAATGGGGTGCTGGTAAATCGGCAAATTATGGGAAGTCTGCGCGATCGCTTGGTGGAAATTACCGCCCAAGGACAAACCCTACAAGTGGGACAATCGGCTCAAGTCAGAGATTGGTTAGATTTATATGGTGGTGACTCTTTGATGCAGCATCGCCAAAAAGTTGCTGTTGCTTTTAGTGCATACCATACTGCACACCAAACTTTAGAAAAACGCCGCACTTCGGAACGGGAACGCTTGCAACAACTGGATTTACTCACCTATCAAGTGCAAGAATTGAGTGCAGCAAATCTCAGTGATGTCCAGGAAATGGAATTATTGACACAGGAAAGGGAACGCCTCAATCACGTTGTTGATTTGCAACAAATGAGCTACAAGGTTTATCAGGCTTTGTATCAAAATGAAGATGAAACCCCAACTGCTTCTGATTTATTGGGGGACAGTGACGCAACATTAACTAATATGGTGGAGTTTGATTCCCAACTACAACCTCTGTTGGAATTGGTGCGGGATGCAGTCACAACTGTGATGGAAGTGGGAAGACAAATTAGTGCTTATGGGGAAGGGTTGGAAGCAGATCCACAACGGTTGGCAGAGGTTGAGGAACGGATTCGGGAATTAAAACAAATTTGTCGTAAATATGGCCCGACTCTCACGGAAGCGATCGCATATTATGAACGTATTCAAATAGAATTAGCTGAACTCAACAACAGCGAACAATCTATAGAAACCTTAGAACAGCAAGAACAGGTTTGTTTACGGCATCTTAACCAAGTTAGTCAACAATTAACCCAACTACGTCGCCAAACTGCGGCTAGTTTAGAATCGCACTTGTTGGCTGAACTCAAGCCTTTAGCAATGGATAAGGTCAAGTTTCAAGTGGAGATTGTTCCTACTTCCCCCACGGCGACCGGTGCTGATAAAATCACATTTATGTTTAGCCCTAACCCCGGTGAACCCATACAACCGCTCACAGAAATTGCTTCCGGTGGGGAAATGAGCAGATTTTTACTAGCGTTGAAAGCTTGTTTTAATCAAAATGATGGCGCAGAAACAATGGTATTTGATGAAATTGATGTCGGTGTATCGGGAAGAGTTGCTCAAGCTATAGCTGAAAAATTACACCAACTCAGCCAAAGTTATCAAGTATTATGTGTGACTCACCAGCCTTTAGTAGCAGCAATGGCAGATCATCATTTTCGGGTGGATAAACAAGTGATTAATAACAATATTAGTACTGAACAGCGCACAGTTGTCAGAGTTACCAGCTTAGATAATTTAAGTACCCGTCGGGAAGAATTAGCACAGTTAAGTGGAGGGAAATCGGCAAATTCAGAGATGCCTACTGCGGACGCTGCGATCGCATTTGCTGAATCATTATTATTGCAAGCAGCAAATCATCGTGAACACAAGATTTAATAATGTAGTGAAACCAGGCATCTCCAAATCCTGGAAATAGCCCTTTTTCTTGATAGGTTAATGCCTAAAGCAGGAAGCTTAGGCAATCGAATTAACAATAAAAACTGGGCAGTGACTAGACCTCAGCCGGTTCTTTCACTTCTTCCAACCACTGACTATAAGCCGACTGATCACCGTTAAACGAATCAAGAGATACTTGTCGCTCAGGCATTGGCTGGAGTGGGGCATTGATAGGTGCATATTTGCAGTAACAAATTACAATCATGTCAAAACCCATGCCGACCGGAATATCAGGAGTATAAGTTTCTACGCTGGTTACTTCCCAATCACTGAGGCGATAATGAGTCTTAGCTTCGGGATACTGGCAGGGCTGTTTCATTCGATAAGGTATGTATTTTGTCAATATGATTGGCAATAAATATCAGAGCAAAAGTCATAAATTGGTGACCATTTTGATGCCTAAGATTGAATGCCAAGCTTATTTTTCATCTTCTAGACTCTTGCATTTGCAAGCCTTTTAGGGAATGAAACAGCCCTGGGGATACTGGGGGTCAGCAAACTGGTCAACACGGATAAATTCTGGGGGACGATATCCAGGTTCTGGCAATGGACGGTCTGAACAATCATAATGTTCAGCTAAAGTTTTCGTCAGAGAACCTGTGTGAGCATATTTTCTCTCTTGCCAACCTGGTTGACGCTTCTGTGACCGAAAAACAATCCACTTACGCATTATTTTTACTCCTCATCATCAGTATCATAATAGGACTAATGACACTTTTAACCCGTTTTTAGTATACTTACCTTTTCAGCATCGCCCACACAAAATTAGCTCCCCAACCTTGAACTCTGGCCATCTGAATCCACAGAAGAGTCATGTGTTCTAGATGTAAGCTCATGGAAAGATTACCCACATCAATACCCTCCCAACCCAGCTGTTGGCAGAGTGTGGAAACTACTTGCTTTGCGGTTGTGTCATTCCCAGCAATTAACATGACAGGCTTGAGGTTGCCATAACCAGGGTAGGTATTATTTTCAAAGTTTTCAAACCCATAAATCGTGAATGCCTTGACTACTTTGGCATTGGGTACAAAACTTTGAACAAGTTCACTACCGGATTGTTCACTTTTGAGTCCGTGAGTCAGATTTGCGCCCACTGGATTAGTGCAATCAACCAAAATTTTGCCCGATAAATCACCAACTGCCGCTAAAGCTGCTTGGTTAGCAGTAAATGGAGTAGCTAAAAAAATTACATCCACCTGAGCGATCGCTTCTTGGGGAGATGCAACTTGTAATGCGGGATATTTGGCTAAAGCCGTTTTGACACTATCTGAGTTGGGATCGCGTGCAGCAATAGTTATGGTATGGTCTAACGCCACTAATTGACCTGCCAATGCAGAACCTACTTGTCCAATACCAATAAATGCAATCTTCATAATTAGGCTCCTGTAATGCTCAACGCATTTAATACCAGTTTGGCGGTTTCTGTGCCAGAGTTTTGTTGTTGTCCAGTGATCAGATTTCCATCTTTGACAGCATGAGGCGTGAAAGCTTCCTTGGTGATAAAGTCAGCGCCTAATTTTTTGGCTTCGTCTTCAATGCGGAATGGCATCACCTGTTGACCGTAAGGGTGTATCAGTTCTGATGCCCAAAACCCCACAGGTACGCCCAAAGTAGTTGATAAAGAAGGGTTGGCGACAATCATTAAAATCTGCTTGCTCATTTAAATCGCTGTCCTAAATTACGACCATAGTGTAATTTCATCTTGGATCGGGCATCATATATTTGTCCAATGGATAATTTATATGAGTGACATTCACCACATCAATCTTGCTGGACTAGATTTAAATTTGCTGGTAGTTTTTGATGCTCTAATGACTGAGCATAGCGTCACTCGTGCCGCTCTCAGATTAGGGTTAAGTCAACCAGCGACAAGTAATGCCCTGGCTCGGTTACGGAGTTTGATGGAGGATGAATTATTTATCAGGAAAACAACAGGATTAAGCCCAACCCCCAAAGCTCTGGCTCTTGCTCAACAATTACGCCCCGCCTTGCAACAAATTCAATCAACCCTATTAGATCAGCCCAACTTTGACCCAGCAACGAGCGATCGCATTTTTACGATTGGAATGTCAGATTATGTAGAATTTACATTGTTACCAAAATTGGTAAAAACTGTACAAATAATAGCTCCTAGCATCAGCTTGCAAATCAAAACAGGCGATCGTCAAAAACTGCTCTCTTTACTGGATACTGGCGAAATTGACTTAGCGTGTGGACTTTTTCCGGAAAAAATTTCCTGGCACAAAGAAAAGCTTCTGTTTCATGAGGTTTATAGTTGTGTGTGCCGTCAGGATCATCCCAACATTGGCACTAATTTTTCCTTAGAAGACTATCTCAAAGAATCTCATTTACTAGTTTCTATTCAAGAAGATCGAGTTGGACGTGTTGATATGTTACTTACACAAAAAAATCTTCAACGACACATTGCTCTTTCAATACCGCATTTTCTCATAGCACCATTTATTCTCGCTGAAAGTAATTTAGTTGCAACTTTACCTCAAAGAGTCGCCCTAACATTTTCCCAGAGCCAATCCTTGAAACTTCTGCCAGTACCTCTACCAATGGCAGGATTTTCGGTGTTTATGCGTTGGCATCAAAGCACACATAATCTACCTGATTATGAATGGCTACGAGTATTAATAATAGAAGTTAGCAGTGCAGTTTAAATCATCAAACATAACCTTTTCGGAATAAGAATGTTAACTGAAAATATCACAGATTACTTATTTTCTCATTGGCAGCATACACTCCAACTCTTTGGTGTTGATCAAATAACGGCAAATCAAGCGTTTGATAACCTCGTTTCAGTTTATTCTAGCCCCAATCGCTACTATCACACCCTACAACACATTCACTCTGTCCTTAACACAATTGAGACTTTTAAAACCCATGTCCAAGATTTACCTTCTGTACAACTGGCAGCTTGGTTTCATGATGTAATATATGACACTCATGCCCCAGATAATGAAGAAAAAAGTGCTGATTATGCGGCTAATATGCTAAAAACTTTAGCAATTCCAGCTACTAATATTATTCAAATTAACCGTCTAATTTTGTGTACTAAAAATCATCAAGCAGATGATATAGATGGTCAGGTTTTACTTGATGCAGATTTAGCAATCTTAGCAGCTACTCCCATTCAATACCAAGAATATGCCCAAGCCATTCGCCAAGAATACGCTTGGGTTTCAGAAACTGAATATATAACAGGGAGAGGAAAAGTATTAGAGCATTTTTTACAACGTCCATCTATCTACTTGACACCATTAATGTTAGAATCTGCTGAAGAATTAGCCCGTTTCAATATCAAAACAGAATTGAAGTTTCTTCAGAAAAATATAGGATTTATATGAAATACAGCATAATTTATGATGGTCAATGTAATCTCTGCGTTACTTTAGTGCAGTTGCTCGAAACTTTAGACCAAGGAAAGCTATTTAGATACATCTCCATGCAAGATGAACAAATGCTATCTCAATGGGGAATAACTATTCAAGATTGTGAACAAGGAATGATTTTAATTGATAAAAATGATCCCTCAAAACGTTGGCAAGGCAGCAACGCAGCAGAAGAGATTGGGCGATTATTACCACTAGGCAGTGTATTTGTAGAAGCTTATCGTGCCTTACCGGGGATGAAATGGGCAGGAGATAGGTTTTATGAACAAATCCGGGATCATCGCTACGCCCTGTTCGGCAAGCGTGGAGACACCTATCAATCTGCCTATTGTGTAGATGGTAGCTGCAAAACTGGGATTGAATAATTAGAGAAAAATGTCGGACAAAATTCATTTGAGTATTGTCAATAGGGAGTAAATGCAAAATATAGCAATTCCCATTCCAGTGAGGTACTACAAGTAGTAAAAATGGAACGCAGATAAACGCAGATATAGCTTGCTTCCCGCAGGGTACGCAGATGATTTTGTGCGTCATGAGAATAGGAAAGGCTATAAATACAAAAAAGAGGAGAAATGTAAATTTGTCGATTTACTTTCCCCTTTTTTTATCATCACTTAACATTGATTTTTTCGTATTTCGAGAGAGTTTATATCTCAATTAACACTGACAAAAGTTGATGAATTTCTTCTACTGTGTTGTAGTGTACTAATCCGATTCTGAGTAACCCACCACTTGCTTCTACACCTAACTTTTCGGTAAGGTCAATAGCATAGAAATTACCATGCCAAGCAAAGATTCCCTTTTCTGCTAAAATTTTGGCTAGATTTGCCGGTGTTCGTCCTTCAATTGTGATAGAAACTGTGGGAGTTCTCCAGATAAATTGGCTAGGTTCAGTAATACCATAAACTCTTAAACCAGGAATTTCTAACAATCCAGAAATTAGCTTTTTACTTAATTCTCTTTCATATTGTTGAATGGCTGACATTGCAGCTATTAAAGCGGCGCGGCGACTATGATAAGCTGATGCTAACTCATGATTAGGTTGTGCAGATAAAGTGAGAAAACTAGGACAATGAAAAGTAGTTAAACCTTCTCTATCAGCTTCTATTAAAGACGAAAGTAATTCATTATCTAAAGTTGGTGAAACATGACAACCTAATTTTGCTAGATAATTAATTGCTGCGACTACTCCTGCTAAACCTTCATGATTTAAAGTTCCTGTTTCCCAACGGGAGGGTACTTCTTCTGAGGCTGGTTTTACTTTGTAGGGTGTAAATCGTGCTAAATGTTCTCGTTTTCCGTAGAGAACACCGACATGGGGAGCAAAGAATTTATAAGTCGAACAAGCGAGAAAATCACAATCTAATTGATGAACATTAATAGACCCATGAGGTGTATAATGGACTGCATCAACAAAAACCAAAGCACCAACAGCATGAGCTAATTTTACTATTTTAGCAATATCATTAATTGTCCCTACTGCATTGGAAGCATAACTCACTGCTACTAATTTTGTGCGTGAATTAATCTGGCTTTCCAAATCGCTCATATCTAAGGTGCAGTCGGCAACATTAATATCAACCGTGCGAATATTTACACCCCTTTCTTCCAAAGCCTTCCAGGGAGAAATATTGGCTGCATGGTCAAGACAAGTCACAATGATTTCATCACCTGGTTGCAGTTCTCGGCCAATAGCACGACTAACAGCAAAAGTGAGAGTGGTCATATTTGCACCAAATACCACCTCATCATGATCACATCCTAACAAATCAGCGATCGCAGCACGAGCAGAAATAATCAACGCATCAGTTCGCACACTAGTAGTAAAATAGCCATGAGCATTGGCATTAGACCTGACCAAATAATCACCCATAGCATCAAGCACGGAACCAGGTATCTGAGTACCACCAGGTCCATCAAAAAAAATCGCCGGGTGTCCGTCAATCGTTTGCGTTAATGCCGGAAACTGAGCGCGAATCCATTTTAAATCAAGAGATTCCATAAATAAATTTCCTTATTTTTTCACCAACTACAGAGATAATATCGTCATCCCAACAATAACCTCCTCCGCGTCCCTCTGCGCTTAACTCAGCGCCCCTCTGCGTTTAAACTCCACCCTATTTCATCGGCCAAGCGACTTTTTTCAAAACATTCATTATCCCTATATCTTTGAGTAACTGCATTTGTTCAGCATTTCGCACCAACAAAGCACCGGCAAAACCCAAAGAATTGACAGAAATTGACTCAAATTCTTCCTGAAAACGCGGTACTATTAACATCCATTCTCGCGTAGCTAAAAGATTATATTCCCCAGATTGTCTATTATTCCCAACTGCTTCAATACCCACCGCTGCCAGTAAAGTTTGATATTTTGTGAAAGTTACTTCTACTCCTGCTTGCAAATCGAGAGTAGTGAAAGCGTGTAAAAACGGAAGTCCGGGTATAGTCCCAATAGAATCTTGAAACTTAGCTGTTGTTAAAAGTGGCGTAATCGGAATTTCTGATTGAGAAAAAGGTAAAATTTGTAAATGTTTATGTCGCTGACTAGCACCTGCAATTTTACCCCCATTGTAGAATACTAAACCATCAAAATCAGCTAGACAAGCCCACATTGCTGCAAAATCTTCTACAGTAAGTAGGCTTTCCTGTTCTTCAAAGGCACGGGTGATTATCAGCAGGTGATAATCAACAACATTGAATTTATTTAAAATACAAATGTGAGTATCAGAAATATCTGCTACAAACAAATCTTCTTCATAAGGTAAGAAAGGATTAAACTCTTTACCAGTATTAGCCGTTTGTTGATCTTGCTTTTTCTTAGCTGCTTGTTTGCGGTTTAAGTTCGATAATATCCGCACCAAAAACTTAACCCCATCTTGTTCGATAAATTCAAATTCTGTCGGGATAGATTTTAATGCTCTGCATTGTAAAGCGTGTGCTGTAGTTTGTTTGACTTTTGCCCACAATGTGCCTGGTTTGAGTAATATTTTGCCCTGTGTCATCTGTTTTTATAGTAGTAGGCTAATATTTTACCCATTACCGGCCAGCCGTGGATTTTTAATGATAGTAATCACAATGAGGACAATTGCCAAAAGCAAGGCTGCATACTTGATTACAGGATTATCCCAATGTTTGAGAGCGATCGCAATCACTGCCCAAATCGTTACCCCAGCATAAGCAATATCCCGGTACTGTATGACCATAACACTAGTAATCGCTGCTGCTGCCAACAACATAATTACAGTCCATATCTCGTTAGTAAAGCCCCAACCATTCCAACCATAAAAATACAGTACAGAAGCTACATTGACAATAGTCGCCACACTAATCCAACTCAGATAGATACTAATAGGTACATGAAGACACAGCTTTTTGTTTTTACTTACACGCTTTCTGCCAATTTCTAACCGCTGGTAAATAATAATCAAGGGAATCAAAATCCCTAACATAGCAACTATAGAAAAGGCAAAAAGTTTAGAGAGAAACAAATACACCCAGATACTTTGAGCAACAGAAGCAATTACCAATAAATATCCAGTCCTGCATAAATCAGAATCGGTTTTTTGATTAGGAAGAAATTGATAAACTCCCAAAGCAAACAATCCTAAATAAATCAGTCCCCAAATAGCGAAAGCATAGTTAGCTGGAATAATCAAGACTTCTTTAAAGACAGTATTAGAAATTTCTCCTATATTAATTCCATTCAGCGGAAAAATATTGGATAATACGTTAATCACAAAAGCACCAACAATAGCCGCTAAGGTAGCAAGCTGCCGGAAAAAATCCTGGTTATTGCCAGAAGCAGACTTATTCATAAGATAGTCAAATCAGAACTATGTTTATAATTTTATTTTACATCTTTTACTTTCTTTACTCATAATTTATAATCTCGTTACTTTGTGGTATCTTGCTACAGGTGAAGTTGAATAATCAGCCAATTTTGCTATAATTGAGGGCTGAATAAAGCAAAACTGCCTAGTATGATAAATTAGTGCTTTTGTAAAGGTAAAAACAATGCGATTATCACAAATGTTATTCGTTACACTCCGGGATGATCCTGCTGATGCGGAAATTCCTAGTCATAAATTGTTACTGCGTGCAGGTTATATTCGTCGCATTGGTAGCGGTATTTATGCTTATTTGCCTTTAATGTGGCGAGTTTTGCAAAAGGTTTCCCAAATTGTGCGGGAAGAAATGAACGCCACCGGCGCACAAGAATGTTTATTACCTCAACTACAACCCTCTGAATTATGGAAAGAATCAGGACGCTGGGATACATATACTAAAGCTGAGGGAATCATGTTTTCCCTGGTTGATAGAAGGGAACAACAATTAGGACTTGGCCCCACTCATGAAGAAGTAATTACCACAGTTGCCCGTGATATGATTCGCTCATATCGTCAATTACCTCTGCATTTATATCAACTGCAAACTAAATTTCGTGATGAAATTCGTCCCCGTTTTGGTTTAATGCGCGGTAGAGAATTTATCATGAAAGATGGTTATTCTTTCCATGCTGATGAAGAAAGTTTGAAAAAAACTTACCAGGATATGTACAAAGCATACAGTAATATGTTGCGACGTTCTGGTTTAGCTTTCCGGGCTGTGGAAGCTGATTCTGGTGCTATTGGTGGTTCTGGTTCAACAGAATTTATGGTGTTAGCAGATGCTGGAGAAGATGAAGTTCTCTACACTGAAGATGGTAAATATGCAGCGAATGTAGAAAAAGCAGTTTCTCTTGCTGCTGATGCTGAAACTTCACCTTTTACAGCTTATGAAAAAAGGGAAACTCCAGGAACAGATACAATAGAAAAACTTTGTAATTTTCTCAAATGTTCTCCTACTCAAATTGTCAAAAACGTTTTATATCAAATTGTCTATGATAACGGTTTGACTGTGTTGGTGTTGGTAAATATTCGCGGAGATCAAGAAGTTAATGAAGTCAAGTTACAAAATGAATTAACTAAATTAGCTTCTCAATTTGGTGCAAACGCTATTATTGCTTTTAGTGTACCTACTAGTGAAACAATTGCAACCTGGGCAGCGAAAACTTTACCTTTAGGTTATATTGCGCCAGATGTTGCTGATGATTATATTAGTGGCAGTAAACAGGTAAATTCCCAATTTGTGCGCTTGGTTGATCAAACCGCAGTTGAATTAAAAAACTTTGTCACTGGTGCAAATGAAAGCGGTTTTCATGTAGTTGGTGCAAATTGGGGTGAGCAATTTAAATTACCTGAATTAACCGTAGATATTCGGAAAGCAAAATTAGGCGATCGCTCTCTGCACGACTCAAACCAAACCCTACAAACGGCTAGAGGCATTGAAGCTGGTCATATTTTCCAACTTGGGACAAAGTATTCCCAGGCTATGGGTGCAACTTATACTAATGAACAAGGGGAAGAGAAGCCTTTGGTTATGGGTTGTTACGGTGTAGGTGTGTCTCGTTTGGCACAATCAGCAGTTGAACAATCCTATGATAAGGATGGCATAATTTGGCCAGTTGCGATCGCACCCTATCACGCCATTGTCACCATTCCTAACATTAAAGATGCCCAACAAATCGCAGTTGCAGAACAGCTTTACACAGAACTCAATCAAGCTGGTGTAGAAACCTTACTAGATGATCGTGATGAACGAGCAGGTGTTAAATTCAAAGATGCTGATTTAATCGGTATTCCCTTTAGAATTGTCACAGGTAGAGCTATTACTAACGGTAAAGTTGAAGTCGTAAAACGCGCAACCCGTGAATCTCAAGAAATCCCGATTGAGGAAGTTGTCAATACTTTGCAACAGTGGGTTAAAGAGGCGATAGAGAGGTAAGATTAAACGCAGAGGGGCGCTGAGGTAAACGCGGAGGTACGCTGAGGTTTTTTCTCGGTTAGCCCCCTAATACTGGGTTATTGAAAAGATAATGGCAGAACAAACTATAAATTTTGATTCTAATCCACCAGTTGCTACCAATGAATACGACACGAGGATTCAAATGGCTTTACCTGGTTATGAGGTAATGCACAATATGGCATTATCTGTTTTAGGAGCAAATTTACCAGAAAAAGCTAATTTGTTGATAGTGGGTGCTGGTAGTGGTATGGAATTAGTCAAGTTTGGTAAAGGTAATTCACAGTGGCAGATGCTAGGTGTAGATCCATCTAATAATATGCTTTCAATCGCTAAGAATAAAATAGAGGAGCATGGTTTATCTGCACAAATAAAATTATTCACCGGATATACCCATGATTTAGATCCGAATTCTTTTTATGATGCAGCAACTTGTATTTTAGTAATGCATTTTCTCCCTGATGATGGCAGTAAATTAGCTTTATTACAAAATATTTCCCAACGTCTAAAATCATCAGGTACTTTTATTTTAGTGGATATCTTTGGTGAAAAAGGTACTCAGGAATTTGAAAGCATGATTTCTATCATCAAAGTTTATTGGAAACAAATGGGAATTACCCCAACAAAAATAACAGAAGGACTAGAAACAATCAAAAAAGGTGTTTTTCCTATTTCAGAAATAAGAGTAGTGGAATTATTACAGGAAGCTGGTTTTGGTAATATTTTAAGATTTTATACAGGGCTTTGGGTTGGTGGTTGGGTAGCAACTAAAAACTCTTGAGGTTTGCTATTCAGTTTGTCTATATTTTATTACTATTCCTACAGATTATACCAATTTAAAATGAAGTTGTATAAAATAGCTAATCATAATTAATTAATCGCAGATAAACACAGATGGAATACAGATGATGTGATCAATTTGATGATTATGTGCCGCCTCATATAAAATTAGTATGACTAAGTGATGGATCATCTGTTTCGTTTATTGCGTTTATGTAATATAATGAAAAAAATCCCAAAAATATCTTTATGACTACCTTCCTATCTAACCAAAATAAATCTACTGTTTCTAACATCGTTACAGAAAATGAAACCGAAGCTATAAAACAACTTGCGGAATTACTCAAACAGGCAAATAGTCAACTAAGATTAGTAGCTAATGGTCAAGAAGTCGCTGTTTCTGATTCTGTTTTTAATGTATTACGTGAAATTGTCCGTGAAATGGCATTAGGCAATTATGTATCTATAATTACATACAATCCAGAACTCACAACTCAACAAGCGGCTGATTTGTTAAATGTTTCACGTCCCTATCTGATTAAGTTATTAGAACAGGGTGAACTTCCTTACATTATGGTAGGAACTCATAGACGTGTGAGATTTAGTGATTTAATGAAATACAAGGAAGATCGAGATATTACGCGGAGAAAAAGTTTACAGGAACTTATAGAAATAACGGAAGAAGCTGGACTTTATGATTATGAAGACTAAGTAAAACAGTTAAATCCCTATGCCTAATGTTATCTTGGATGCCTGTGTTTTATTTCCAATGTACTTACGAGATACCTTGCTTTCTACTGCTGAGACTGGTTTGTATTTACCTTATTGGTCACAAAAAATCCTAGATGAAGCAATAGGAAATCTCATAAATAAAAAATATCTCTCTGTTGAGAAAGCAAGAAAGTTAGAGAATGTTATGAAAACAGCTTTTCCAGAAGCTATGGTTGAAGTAGATGTACAACTGGAAAAACTAATGACGAATCATCCTAAAGATCGTCATGTTCTAGCTGCTGCTGTAGTTGCTAAAGCAGAAATTATCGTTACCAAAAATATTAAAGATTTTCAGAAACCAGATTTAAATTCTTGGAATGTAAAAGCACAGTCACCAGATGATTTTCTTAATGATATATTTGCAGAATACCCTGAAATAATGATTCAAGTCTTACTAACACAATCCCAAAACTATAAAAGAAATCCTCTCACTTTTGACCAATTATTAGATAAACTGAGTAACCAAATACCAGGATTTATCGAAAAAATCCGCACTTCCATAACCTAAAGTTCACCACAAAGTGTTAAATCTAGTAACGTTGAACTATAAGAAACTAACGTGAAAGCACAAGTTTTTAGAGGCGTAAATCAATTATCCTACGAAGAAATCCCTGTTCCTACTCTAGAAGCAGATGAAGTGCTAGTACAGGTGCGGGTTGTGGGTTTGTGTCAGTCAGATATTAAAAAAATTCGTTATCCCCTGTATGAACCACCACGCATTTTTGGACATGAAACGGCGGGAACGATCGCATCTGTAGGTGCTAATGTGAAGGGGTGGACGGTAGGACAACGGGTAGCTGTGATGCACCATATACCATGTATGCGTTGTTCCTATTGCTTAAATGATAATTTTTCTATGTGCGATGTTTATAAAAATATCTCCACTACCGCAGGTTTTAACGCCAGTGGTGGCGGTTTTGCTGAGTATGTGAAAGTTCCAGGACACATTGTGGAAAATGGGGGGTTAATTTCCATTCCTGATGATATTAGTTTTGAAGAGGCGAGTTTTGTTGAACCAACTAATTGCTGTTTAAAAGCAGTGAAAAAGGCTCAAATCGCACCGGGACAAACTGTGTTAGTTACTGGTGCGGGACCAATTGGGTTAATGTTTATGATGTTGGTGAAATATTTTGGTGCTAGAGCGATCGCAACTGACTTACTTCCCTCTAGAATTGAAAAGGCTCTAGAAGTAGGAGCAGAAGCCGCTTTCGATGCACGAGATCCTGATTTACCCGCCAAAATTCAAGCATTAACTGGGGGTATGGGTGTAGATGTCACCTTGTTAGCTGTTCCCAGTGATAAAGCATTCTTTCAAGCTTTAGACTGTACTCGCAAAGGTGGAAAAATTCTCTTTTTCGCTGAGTTTCCTGACGAGTTAACCATTCCCATTAACCCTAATACTCTCTACCGTCGAGAAATAGACTTAATGGGTAGTTATAGCTCATCCTACCGTCTGCAAAGCCTATCTGCGGATATAGTATTTAATCGCCGCATTGATGTGAAAGCCTTAATTAGCGATCGCTATCCCTTGGAAAATTTATCACAAGCCGTAGACCAAGCGATCGCACCCACAGCAGAAACGTATAAAATCTTAATTTATCCGTAAATCAAATTTGGATTAATTGTCTGAATCAGGATACCCAGGATTAAAGGATTAACAAGATTAAACAAATACATGAAAAACAATCAAGATTAATCCTGTAAATCCTAAAATCCTGTAAATCCTGATTCAGACAGTAAGGATTAATAAGATTAAACAAATACATGAAAAACAATCAAGATTAATCCTGTAAATCCTAAAATCCTGTAAATCCTGATTCAGACAATAAGGATTAACAAAATTAAAAAACTCCAGTAAAAAACAATCAAAATTAATCCTGTAAATCCTGAAATCCTATAAATCCTGATTCAGACAATAAGGATTAACAAGATTAACAAACTACATAAAAAACAATCAAAATTAATCCTGTAAATCCTAAAATCCTGTAAATCCTGATTCAGACAATAAGAATTAACAAGATTAAACAAATACATGAAAAACAATCAAAATTAATCCTGTAAATCCTAAAATCCTATAAATCCTGATTCAGACAATTATGATCATCATCGCTTTTTTAGCCTTCTACGTCGCTTTTAACCTGGGTGCAAATGACGTTGCTAATGCAATGGGAACCTCCGTTGGTTCTAAAGCCATCACCCTTAAACAAGCAATCATTATTGCCGGAATCTTAGAATTTACAGGTGCTGTCTTATTTGGACATGGGGTGACAGAAACATTAGGGACGAAAATTGCTAACCCCGAATTATTTACCACCACACCGCAAACCTTACTTTTAGGGATGGTAACAGTACTGATATCCGCTGGAATATGGCTGCAAATTGCCACCTCACGCGGTTTACCTGTATCCTCATCTCATGCAATTGTCGGTGCGATCGCAGGTTTTACTTGGGTAGCATTAGGAATAGAAGCTATAGATTGGTCATCTATTGGTTTAATTACTATTGGTTGGATTTTAACACCTGTAATTAGTGGTATTGTAGCCGCGTGTTTTTACAGTTTGATTCAACGCTGGATTTTAGAACAACCGAATCCAGTAGTGCAATTGCAAGAATGGATTCCTTGGTTAAGCACAATTTTACTAACTGTATTTGGTGTCATTGTGCTTCCTACTCTCACTCAACCACTCACAAATTTTTTAATTAAAGAAGTCGGTTTAAATATACCTACTCACGACATCCCCATATTTACAGGTGCAGCAGCAGCTATTGGACTAACACTCTATAGCTGGAAAAATCTACAAGACAATCAAAAATCTTCTCTACAATCCCCATTCTCCAATCCCGTCGAAAGCTTATTTGCTAAATTTCAACTTCTGAGTGCTTGCTTTGTCGCCTTTGCACATGGTTCCAATGATGTCGGGAATGCGATCGCACCCCTCGCAGTCATATCCTACATCAATCAAACCGGAAGCGCACCCATTAACGGCATCACTATTCCCCTCTGGATTATGATCCTTGGTGGTATGGGCATTGTTGCAGGTTTAGCTATTTTGGGAAAAAAAGTCATCGCTACTATCGGCGAAAATATCATTTCCTTACAACCCAGTAGCGGATTCTGTGCCGAACTAGCCACTGCCGCCACCATCTTACTAGCTTCTCGATTAGGCTTACCAGTATCCACCTCCCATGCCCTAGTTGGCGGTGTAGTCGGCATTGGACTAGTGCAGAACCTAAAATCAATTAAATTCCAAACCCTCCAAGGAATCGCCTCAGCCTGGGTAATTACAGTCCCCATTAGTGCCATTCTCAGCGCCACTATCTTCAGCATTATCCGGATGATCTTAAATTGAAAATGAAATTTATGGAGATTCTCACATACTGGTTCTCTATGAAATGCAATACATTATAGGTTATAGGGGTACAGTTAAGTAGGGCTTCCTGTTTCACTACAAAACCTTCAGTGCTGTACTCACATATTCAACTTGAATAACACTTACTCAAGCGTCATACTTAATGTTTCTTAATAAGGTGCGTCAGATGTTGAAAATATCTTAATTGTTACCAAATTATCGAGTCTGACACATCCTAATTAATATGCCAGTTGCGTAAGCCCTATTGAATCCAACGGATTTCAAACCACCATATTCTGCAATTGGTGCTAAAAATACAGCCTATTTTTGCAGAATTTCAACTCATTTATTAGAATATTATGCAGGGAATGGTAGTATGTTTTCTTTTTTATAGAACAATACTTTAATTCCCCAGAGCAACGGAAACTGTCACCCACTTTACATTTCGCACAAATTTTGGTTTTTCATAACCTACCCATCTGCAAGGCTTTGAAACAGTTATCAGTGAACAGTAGACAGTGAACAGTAAACAGTGAATAGTTATCAGTAGACAGTGAATAGTTATCAGCCTCAAAATTGATAACTGAACAACTGATAACTGATTTATCGTCAAGGTGTTAGAGGTTATAAACTAATGGGGCGATTTGAGAAGCGACCAGACAACCCAAGAGTCAGAGGCGACTTATCCAGAGCAGCAGAAAACGCCCTCTGGGATGTAGTTGAGGATTTGGAAAATCTTCAAAAAAATGTTCTGAAATCTTTGCAGGACGACGTAAAGCGGCTAGAGGCTGAAAAAACCCGTTTAGCCAATGATATTCAACGATTGACCGAGGAAAAAGAAAAGTTACAGCAAGCTCGACAAATCACTGAACAGCAAGTTTTAATCCGTCAGCTGGCTGAAGTTTTGGCAAAGCATATATCTTCACAACTACAATCTTCACTAAAGACTTTAGCCACCCAATCAATCGAAGGTGAATCTTCCGAACGAGTCACATTGAGATCTGCGGAAGTTAATTCCCATGCAGCTAATCAGATCAATGAGAATGTTGGTCAAATGTTGGACAATTTAGATGATAGTGTCACAATTGCCTTTAGCTCGCTGCAACAAGAACTAAAAAATTATCAAAGTCATCTTTCCCAGCAGTTGTCACGAATGTACGACCAACAGCAAGAAGGGGAAGACATATTAGCAGAATTTATTAATCGTCTCAAAGGGGAACTGGACAAAAACAGAGAAACAACTTCTCTCAAAGTGTTAACAGGAGGTGCGCCAACTGTATTACAACTAAATGAGCCACACAAAAATGGTTTCTTGGAGAAATCTCCAGAGAGAATCATTTCTGAACCAATTTCTCTGTTTCCCCAGGAGTCACCAAAGAGCGAAAATTCATCACCAACTCAGGAAAACACACCTGAGCCAATGTCTTTTCAAACTCCTGATTCTTCTACAAAACAATCAACATCAGAATTATCAACTCAGGAAAACACACCTGAGCCAATGTCTTTTCAAACTCCTGATTCTTCTACAAAACAATCAACATCAGAATTATCAACTCAGGAAAACACACCTGAGCCAATGTCTTTTCAAACTCCTGATTCTTTTACAAAGCAATCAACATCAGAACCATCAACTCAGGAAAATACACCTGAGCCAATGTCTTTTCAAACTCCTGATTCTTTTACAAAGCAATCAACATCAGAACCATCAACTCAGGAAAACACGCCAGAGCCAATTTCTGTACTTACTCCTGACTCCTCCACAAAGTCATCAACACCAGAATCATCAACTCAAAAAAACACACCAGAGCCAATTTCTGTACTTACTCCTGACTCCTCAGTAAAGCAATCAAAATACTCACCCCCACTAACACCCAAGCGGGAAGCAACAACCAGAAGAGAAAGATCCCGTAGTTCCCCAAGTTGGTCACCTGTTCAGGTGGGTTTCCTGTTGGTTGTGTTGTCAACAGTGATGTCATCACTTTACAACGTAGCGGTGAAGGCACTTTTTTACAAAGGTTCTGAGTTTCTGGGAAATTTCGAGACGCAGCAATTAATTGCACCAACTTTAGGGAATATTTTCCTAATTTTGATGCTCAGGTTATTAGTTGTTGTGCCATTAATGTTACTTTTGGCTCCCATTTTACACCCCTCAGTTTGGCAAGACCTACAAAATTTATTTGATTCTGTAGGGAGAAATGCTACTCCTAATCATGCAAAAACAAAACAAGTCTTATTCTTGTCAGTCATAAGTGGCGGTTTGTTGTTTTTGTCCCAAGTACTCATTTATATTGCAATTGGTAAAGTTTCAACTGGTATTGCGATCGCACTATTCTTTATCTATCCTCTGGTTAGTGGACTATTAGCGTGGTTTCTCTTTCGTGAACGTCCTAATTTATTCAGTGCTGGTGCTATTTCCGGTATTTTTTGTGGTGAATTATTAATCTTGGGTAGTTATTCAAATGGTATGAATAATACCTCTTTAGGAATTATTTCTGGAATTATGTCCGGAATGGCTTTTGCTGTTTACGTAATTCTTACTAGGTTGTGCGCTCCGAAACTGCATCCAGTTTCTTTTGCTTTAATTAACTTCGCTACTATGCTGCTATTAAGCTTCATCTGCTTAATGGTACCTCTACCAAGTGATTGGAGTTTAGCAATTAGATCAGCTAATTTACTGGAAGTGATATTAAGTGCTTTTATGTTGGGTGTCCTGACTCTTTGCGGATATTTGTTTAATAATTTTGGAATTCGCAAATTAGGTGGACCACCATCAGCTATTATCGGCGCTCTTGTTCCAGTTCTAACCGTAATTTTTGCTGGATTGATGATTCAGGAAAAATTGGATCTTGTGCAAATCATGGGAGTGTTGTTAGTCACTGGTGGTGCAGTTGCTATCAGCTTTGAAAAAATGCGGAATCAGTTGCAATCTTCTAATACCAATAATCAAAGGATGAAGAACAATGAAACTAAATATCGTGGGTAATAATTTACTTCTGATATCTAGTAATTGTTATATTTTTCAATTTGGATAAATTTGGTGTTAGATTATAGGCTGGTTTGATAATTAAGCCGCCTTACAGCAGAGATTTCAGTTGGCAAAAAAAGCAATTTAAATGCACCACAATTTATACTTGATTAGCTGCATCATCCAACTATTAACCTGATGCAGCAAGAGTCCATAATTTTAGTGGTGAGCAGAACTAACTCCGCTGTATAAAGTTAAATATTTACACCCTGAGTCATTTAAAACCAAGCAATTTTAGGGTAAAAGCATAAAAAATCTTCATCTAGTGTGAAGACAAAAATTGCATTTGGGTGTAAAATGGATAGTTTAATTTGACTACCACTCTTGTAAACGTGCTATTCATCTGTCTGTCAATATGAGTAACGACATAGATCTGATCAAACGTCTTGGTCCAAGTGCGATGGATCAGATCATGCTTTATCTAGCTTTTAGTGCCATGCGGACAAGTGGACACAGGCATGGAGCATTTTTAGATGCAGCCGCAACAGCAGCTAAGTGTGCGATTTATATGACTTATCTGGAGCAGGGACAAAACCTGCGAATGACCGGTCATTTGCACCACCTTGAGCCAAAGCGAGTCAAAATCATTGTCGAAGAAGTGAGACAAGCTCTGACTGAAGGTAAATTGCTAAAAATGCTGGGTTCCCAAGAACCTCGCTATCTGATTCAACTGCCTTATGTATGGATGGAAAAATATTCTTGGCAGCCAGGAAGATCCCGTGTTCCTGGTACAAGTCTAACTAGTGAGGAAAAAAGGCAAATTGAGCGTAAACTGCCCAAGAACCTGCCTGATGCTCAATTAGTTACATCCTTTGAGTTTTTGGAGTTAATAGAATTTCTCCACAAGCGATCGCAAGAGGAGTTACCACCACACCACCAAATGCCCCTGAGTGAAGCCTTGGCAGAACATATCAAGCGTCGTTTACTCTACTCCGGTACAGTCACACGCATTGATTCTCCTTGGGGAATGCCCTTCTACGCCCTCACTCGTCCTTTCTATGCTCCCGCAGACGATCAAGAGCGTACTTACACAATGGTGGAAGATACCGCTCGATACTTCCGCATGATGAAAGATTGGGCAGAACGGAAAACGAATGCCATGCGTGCTGTAGAAGAACTGGATATACCCCTCGAACAAATGGAACAAGCTATGGAAGAATTGGATGAAATTATCCGAGCTTGGGCAGATAAATATCACCAAGATGGAGGTATGCCAATGATTCTACAAATGGTTTTTGGTAATCAAGACGATTAAGCCGACCAAACTTTAGACCTAATTCGCTAATTCTTTGAAAGCAAAGTTATCACAACATCGTAGTAGTCAGGAAAAGTAAATTTGAGGGGTTAAAGACAGGAAAAAAGTCCTAATATCCCCTAAACTTGCCTGCACCCTTTATTCTTGACTTGATGGACTAGTAGGGTGGACTGTTTGCCAACCCTACGATTGTAAAAATTACAGGCAAATTTAACTCTTAGATACCGCTACCACTGGGAGTTGATGGCATAGGAGTAGTTTCAAGACCAGGACTTAATCCCGGTGCTGTTGTAGATCCTTCCCCGATACTAATAATTCTGTCACTGGCATTAATACAAGTATTCAATGACTGAATTGGGGTGAAATCAATTTCTTTACGCAAGCCAACGACACACTGAGCAAAAGTCACGGGTAATAAACTGCGTCCACAGTAAGTTAAGGTGGTTGGGTCAATTGCCTTCTGAGTACTCTTGCTAATGCCAACTACACAGGCTGCTAATTCTTGAGGACGACGGGCTTTACTACAGGAATACAACGCATCCGTAGAGGCAATTTCTGTCTGCTTTTTGATTTGAGCTACACAGCTAGACAACTCTTTTGGTCGCAGGGCTGTGGCACAACCCTGAGATGCTGATTGTGTTGTCACTCCTACACTCAATAATTGAGCCGCACAGACGCGGTAATCATTTCTATAAGAATCTGTAACAGCTATACTCGGTATAACGCTGGTCAATAATCCAGCGATCGCCACAACTGGTACTGTAAAAAGTCTCAAAACATAATTTCTTTTTTGGTTCTGAAAATTGCTAATTTCTTTTTTGCTTTCTAACATAAGCTATTCTCCAAACACCCAAGGTTATGCTAACTTAGAATCTGCTCAAACTCCTCTGCAATCAAGAAATTTTGACGCGATTGTCTAAAATAGTCCCAAAGCCTAATACTGCGATTTTGAACTATTCCTAACTACAGAGAATGAATTTTGTCTCAGGTTAGACTATAGTAGATAGTTTGTGGCGAAAACGACTCAAGTTATAGTCAAAATTGCGTCAGCAGCGACTAAACTTCAAAAACTCAGTCTTTTGGCAACATCTGAGTTAAACGTACCGTGGGACACATGGAAACGCAGGGTCAAATCCTGAAAGCTTGGTAGGTAGGTACTGTTTGAGTTCGGCAATACCAATGCCCGATTTAAAGTTAGTACCGTAGAAATGAAGTCTTGGGAAGACTATTTAAACTAATTCGTTGGTTCGAGAGAGCGGGCATTTAGGGATAGTTTTTCAGAAGACAGATCATTAAACCAAGAATACTCTAGCTAACTGCTTTGAGGAATGTCATAATAGAATATTTGCGTAAAGTTTAAACAGGATTAAATTAAGGAAACTCATGTCCCGATATAGAGGGCCCCGCCTCAGAATTGTCCGCCGCTTGGGCGACTTACCAGGATTAACCCGGAAAAGCCCTAGACGTGCTTATCCACCCGGTCAACATGGACAAAACCGTAAAAAGCGCTCTGAGTATGCTATCCGTCTAGAGGAAAAGCAAAAACTCCGCTTAAACTACGGTTTGACTGAAAAGCAAATGCTGCGCTATGTGCGGAAAGCCAGACGTGTTACTGGTTCTACCGGACAAGTATTGTTGCAATTGCTAGAAATGCGTTTAGATAATACAGTTTTTCGCATGGGCATGGCTCCTACCATTCCAGCGGCTCGTCAACTGGTAAATCACTGTCATGTCACCGTTAATGGTCGTGTAGTGAATATTGCCAGCTACCAGTGCCGTCCTGGTGAGGAAATTGCTGTCAGACCTAAAGAAGCATCCAAGAAATTGGTAGAAGCTA
This sequence comes from Anabaena cylindrica UHCC 0172, assembly GCF_034931625.1. Taxonomy (GTDB): domain Bacteria; phylum Cyanobacteriota; class Cyanobacteriia; order Cyanobacteriales; family Nostocaceae; genus Anabaena; species Anabaena cylindrica_A. Next base: position 22,316 of record NZ_JAYGGY010000001.1, read on the forward strand.
ACTTGCAATATCCTGGTTTAGCTAACCTCCCCAATCACCTAGAATTTGATAAAAACAAATTGACTGGTAAAGTCAACAGCGTGATTGAGCGAGAATGGGTAGCACTCCAAGTTAATGAACTACTTGTGGTGGAATACTACTCACGTCAAGCGTAAGAGTCATTTGTCCTTGGTCATTTGTCCTTGGTTATTTATACAGGACTAATGACTAATGACTAATGACTAATGACTAATGACTAATGACTAATGACTAACGACTAACCTCCAATTTGCGACATGGTACGGGTGTAAGAGCCGACAGTACCTGAGTCGCGTTGTTTAAAGTTAATTTCTGATTTGAAGTTTAATAGTTGCCTAACTTGTTCTTGTAATTGCATAGTGCTAACGCCAGCACGTAAACTAGTTTTTAAGTCTATTTGACCGGTTTCGTTTAATAAACAGGGACGTAACCAACCATCAGCACTCAGACGTACCCGATTACAGCGATCGCAAAAACATTCCGACATCTGGCTGATAAATCCTAGTGTCCCCTTTGCTCCGGGTATTTGAAATATATCAGCAGGGCCATTGCCACGTACTTGAGATTCTGTTAAACCCCAACGTTCGCGAATGCTGTGACGTAAATCATTTGAAGATATCCAACCGCGATCGCTAAATAAATATTCATTGCCAATGGGCATAAACTCAATAAACCTGATATGCCACTGTTTGTCAATTGTCAGGGCGGCTAAATTGAGAATTTCATGGTCATTAACACCGGGAATTATCACTACATTTAACTTCAATGGGTCAAATCCCACACAATAAGCAGCTTGAATCCCTTCCCAAACTTGTTGCCAACGTCCACGCCCATGATTACCGATAATTTGTTCAAAAGTCTCTGGTTCAAGAGAATCTAAACTAATATTAATTCTTCTTAATCCTGCATCATAGAGATTTTGTGCCATTGGTGCTAGTAAAAACCCATTAGTGGTCATAGCCAAATCTTGGGTTTGGGGAAGATTTGCAATTTTGCTGACCAAATTTACCACACTGGGACGTAGTAGAGGTTCTCCACCAGTCAAACGAAAGCGGGTAAAGCCAAGGGGAATAAATACCTCTTGAATCAGGGTGAGTATTTCTTCATCAGTTAACAACTGTTGCTTGAGGATATAGTTCAGTTCTGCTCCCTCTGGCATACAGTATTGACACCGAAAGTTACAGCGGTCAATCAAACTAATACGTAGATAGTCTACCTGGTTCATGGTTATTGCGACTCAAAGCATGGGGAGACTGAAATTCTAGGCTACCTCATGATTCATTTAGGCGATGGCTATTATCGTTTTAATAACTTTTCATTGCCCGTTGAATATCGCGCTGATCTTGTCGGCGTTTCAGGGATTCGCGCTTATCGTGGAGTTTTTTACCTTTACCTAAAGCAATACTTACTTTCACCCAGCCGCGTTGGAGATACATTTTTAACGGGATTAGGGTTAAACCCTGCTGTTCTACCTTACCAATTAGCTTGCGAAGTTCTTGGCGATGCAGCAGCAACTTGCGTGTGCGGCGCGGTTCATGATTAAAATATTGTCCGCTGGAAGTGTAAGGAGAAATATGTATATTTATTAACCATGCTTCTCCATTGCGAAGTAACGCATAGCCATCTTGGAGATTTACTTTACCTGCACGAATCGACTTGACTTCAGTTCCGGTTAGCTGAATTCCAGCTTCATAGGTTTCTATGATTTCATACAAATAACGGGCTTGACGATTGTCGCTGATAACCTTGAAACCTTCTTTTTTGTCACTCATTGAGAATCTTGTTTGCGTTAAATATGCCTAAAAATTTTTTTAGACTGGGCGTAATTTTAAGTGTAAATTAACTAAAGATGCTTTTTAATCTTGAATATGGGTTTGAATGCAACCAATCTGATATTTAATCTAATCCTTTAGTATAGCATTTTGATACTCTCTGTCCTAAAGCTACGTAAATTATTGGTACTCTTAGAGAAGGCTTACACCTAAAACGAGTCTAGTGAAATTAGACCTCTTGTGGTATCGAGCATCAGAGGTAATTGATCATATGCCAGTTGCTCTAAACTCTAATCGGGGATTTGTTAATAATTATAAACTCTCTACGACTAACCAACAAGAAAAGTCAACTGATGTGTTAAGTTTTATTAATTTTTCCTAAGGATTTAAGATTTTCTTTATAAATCATCCCCTCAGACAGACATTAGTAGGTAATCCTGTCATAGTATGAAACATAAGAACACTATTATTGCCAGTGTCTATTGATAGTGTTTATAAAAGCAAATTGCTGAGTAACAAAAATGCTAGGGGTGTACTGTCCATGCCCTTGAAGATCCTTGTAGTGGATGACGACCTGGGCACTCGTCTGTCTATTAGCGACTATCTTGAACTGTCTGGCTATGCGGTGATTATGGCTGATGACGGTCAAGAGGCTTTGGCTATGGTAGAAGAGAACCAGCCTGATTTAATTGTCACAGATATTGTCATGCCAAGGATGAACGGCTATGAACTAGTGCGTCGGGTGCGTAAACAATCAGAATTTAGATTATTACCTGTAATTTTGTTAACAGCTCGTACCAAAACCCAAGAAAGGATACTCGGCTATCAATCAGGCTGTGATTTATATTTGCCTAAACCTTTTGAACTAGAAGAGTTAGCTGCGGCTATTCGTAATTTATTAGAGCGATCGCAAATCATTCAATCAGAGTACCGTTTTTCTCATCAAGAAAATTTAGATGCTTCCCACTCGACAAAAACAGTAGACAGCCATAATTCTCTGTCCACTCAAATTCATATATCCCCAGTACTTTCATCACTAACTACCAGAGAACAGGAAGTTTTAGAACTATTGACTCATGGATTCTCTAATGCCGATATGGGACATCAACTACACCTGAGTCCGCGAACAGTAGAAAAATATGTCAGCAGTTTATTAAGAAAAACATCAACCAGCAATCGAGCCGAACTAGTACGTTTTGCAATGAAACATGGTCTGGTGGAATAGATTACAGGAGGACAGGGGAATATTCAGAGGGATGAGGAGGATGAGGGAGATCGGGAGAAAGAATTAATTTTTCTTCTTCTTTCTTCTTCCTTCTTCCCCTGCACTCCTGATTCCTGACTCCTGATTCCTGACTCCTGACTCCTGACTCCTGAACTCCTAAATTTATTGACTTTTAACATAATCCAGTAGACCTTCACAAGCATCCATGAGCAGATCAATCACCTGATTAAATCCCTCAGTTCCGCCATAATAGGGGTCTGGAACTTCTTTAAGGGTGTGTCTAGAACAAAAATCACACATCAAGCGGACTTTATGATGATATTGCCCTGAAAGGTCAACAGCCAGGATATTTTCATAATTGTCTTTATCCATTGCCAGAATTAAATCAAACTCCTGAAAGTCTGACTTTGTAAACTGACGAGCTTGACCACGAAGTTTAATTCCCAACTTTGTCACCGCAGCAGCACTCATGCGTCGGTCAGGTGCTGATCCAATGTGATAACTAGAAGTACCAGCAGAATCGCAATAAATACGATCGCCCAAATCAGCCTGATCAACCAGAAGATTCATAATATTTTCTGCTGAGGGCGATCGGCAAATATTACCAAGGCAGACAAAAAGTAACTTGTAAGGCATAAAATTCCTTTGTCATTAGTCATAGCTAATGACTAATGACTAATGACTAAAATCCAGGTAGTTCTAGTCCACTGGTCAATTCTTCCATGCTTTCCCGCATAGTAGCAGTGGACTTGTTATAGGCATCTTTCATTGCCGCTGTTACAAGATCAGAAAGTACTTCAACTCCTTCTGCCAAAGCTTCTGGGGCGATTTCTACCCGCTTAGGTTCTTGGTTACCACTGACAATCACCTTAACCAAACCACCGCCCGATTCTCCTTGAATCTCCATTTTCTCCAACTGTTCCTGGAGAACTTTCGCACCTTCCTGAACTTGCTGGGCTTTTTTGAAAGCATCAGCCAGTTCTTTCATTTTTCCTAAACCAAAACCAAAGCCCTGTCCTTTTCCTGATGTCATAATTAATTTTTCGCTTATGCTTTGAATAACAAATCAAATTCAATTATAGATGTGGCTGGTAATTGGTAATGGGTAATTGGTAATTGGGGATTGGTAATTTTCCGTCCCCAGTCCCCAGTCCCTATTAACAAATAGGTTGAAACTCGCCGATCATTTTTACTTCTGGTTCCAACCAAATTGACCAACGTTCCTGTACCTCACGTTGAATATGGCTAATCAGACAGAATATATCGCTGGCTTTAGCTCCACCACGATTAACGATAAAATTGGCATGAAGTAGTGCTACTTGCGCTCCACCAATTTGATATCCTTTTAAACCAGCTTGTTCAATTAACCACCCAGCAGAGTAAGGTGTAGGATTGCGGAATACACTACCACAACTGGGAAAATTATAAGGTTGGGTACTCAGTCGATGCTTTTTGTGTTGCTTAGTTGTAGCTACAACTATTGCTGGATCTGCACCTGGTTGGAGTTGAAAGGTAGCTTGAGTAACTATACGTTTACCGCCTTGCAATAATGAAGTCCGGTATTTATAGCCCAATTCAGCCGGGGTAAGAGTTTCTAAAGTTCCGTCTGGTGAAAGAACTTCGGCGCTAACTAACATATCTGCAATACAGCTATCATGCGCTCCTGCATTCATAACTACAGCACCACCAACAGTTCCGGGGATACCAACAGCCCATTCTAATCCTTGCCATCCTAAATCGGCTGCTTCCCATGCCAGACTAGGAATAGATTCCCCAGCTGCGACAGTTAATTGACCTGTTTGCGGGTCGAAGTGCTTAGAGCGGAAATGACGAGTGGCAATAACTAAACCGGGTATACCTTGATCACTCACCAACAAGTTAGAACCTGCACCCAATATCGTTACTGGTAAAGCTAGCTCTTTTGCATACTCAATACTAGCTTGTAGTGCTTCTAAGTTGCGAGGGGCAATGTACAATTCAGCGCCTCCCCCAACCCTATAGGAAGTAAATGCTGATAAAGAAGCCTGGGACTTGATCACACAATCAGTGCCTGGTAAGTAAATTACGTTACCATCGACAGAATTAATCGTTTCTTGTTTCTTGGTAGTCAAAGCAGAAATCGTACAGACGTTTCCAACTGCCTGGGAGGTTGTCATCGTTGCTTTTATTGGTAATTTCTATTACTTTTTTTACCGATTAGATTCGGTAATAACATTTAACTAATGAACCTATTGCTAGATGGAGAATTGACTCACAACACAAAACCTAGCAAGTTTGCTCCGCTTAGGATGTAGCTGTAGCTGGTTCAAGAAGAGTGGCAATAATTTCAGGAATCACCTGATTTAAATTACCTGCACCCAAAAATAATGCTAAGTCGCCTGGTCGCAGAGTTAACAACAAGGATTCGCACACTGAGGATAAAGTTGGTTGATAAATTACCTGCTGGTGCTGCTTGGCAATTTCTGCGGCCAGTTTTTCACCACTAATCTGTCCTAAATCGGGTTCACCTGCACTGTAAATATCAGTTAAGACTACTACATCAGCATGGGCAAAGGATTCGGCGAATTCTTCTAAAAAAGTAAGTGTACGGCTATAACGATGTGGTTGGAATATGGCAACTACTCTTTGTCCTGGTCTAGCTTGGAGACGTGCTGCGGCAAGAGTAGCCCGAATCTCGCTGGGGTGGTGGGCATAGTCATCAATAAAGGTAATACCGGCTGCTTCCCCCCGGAATTCAAAGCGCCGTCTTGCACCTTCAAAGGTGGCAATGCCTTTGGCAATTTCACCAAATTCTAAACCGAGTACACGTCCTACAGCTACTGCTGCTAAAGCATTACTAAGATTATGACGGCTCAAAAGCCGTAAATTCAAGACACCTAGGGCTTTACCTTTTTCCCAAACTAGTGCGGTAGTACCATCAGCACGGTAGTCAATGTTGGTAACGGTATAGTCAGCATTGGTATCTGAATTTAAACTGTAGCTGATTGTGGGTTGCAAGTTTTGCCCTAGACGAGCGTTCGCGCAGCGTCTCGAAGAGAAGCGATCGCGCACTGTTTCACAATCAATGCTACCTATGAGGATTTTGCAACCTTGGGCAAATTGTTGGAAAGTGTCAATTACTTCCTCTAATGTGTCGTAGTGGTCGGGATGATCAAGTTCAATATTAGTGATAATCCCAATCTCTGGTGCGTGTTTCACTAGGGAACCATCTGATTCATCCGCTTCAGCTACCAGGTACTTACTTGCTCCTAGTCGAGCATTTCCTTCCCAAGCCTTGACTTCACCACCTACCAAAATTGTTGGATCAAGACCAGCTTGCAGCAGCATATAACCTATCATGCTGCTAGTCGTTGTTTTACCGTGAGTTCCTGCCACAGCAATGCTATAGTAATCAGCAATCAAGGCAGCTAGGACATCCGAACGATGTGAAATTGGGCAACCTAATTCTAAGGCTGCTTTGTATTCCAAATTACTTGCATTAATAGCTGTTGAACAAATTACTTGGGGTAGAATTGTCTGATTAACAAGTAATTGTTCTTGTGGATTTAATAATACTCCATTAGTCGATTCTTGGGGACGAAAGAATTCAAGATTGCTTGCTTCTTGTCTACTAAAAATGTGAGCGCCAAGAGATTCTAACTTGCGAGTAATTTGGTTAGGACGCAGGTCAGAACCAGAAACTGGTAATTGACGTTTTGCTAAAACATAAGCCAGGGCAGACATTCCTATGCCGCCAATTCCAATGAAATGAAATGGTCTACCGTTAAAATCTATAGGATTACTCATCTTTTATTCCTCTGACACCACACCACACAATCATCACAAATGACACGCGTATCATAACAGGATTTTGATTTTTACAGATACGGCTTTTGTAAGATTTTCATAGCCGTATAAGGGATTAATTTTTTACTTTGTTTTTGCTTGTTCAGAAAGATATGACCCTCATGAGAGATTTTTTATATTTCTGATATCTTCTTATGATTATTCTGAAAATTAAGACTACATCGGGAAAAAAATCTGGTAATGTTAAATACATATCATTGAGTACCTTACTGGAATTAGCTCCTGATTTGAAATTACCTCAAGGCTCAGGGTGAATTGACTACAATAGTACATTGGCAGTGAAAATATTATTCAACTGAATTCAATTGGTTGCAGCAAGATGTCCCTGGACTCAAAGTATAAGTCCAGGTAGAAAGGTCAGTTGATCACTGTTATCTGCCCCTAACACCATCCCCCAATCCCTAAACTTGATGCAGCGACTAGCAATTTTTGGCGGCACATTTGACCCGGTTCATCGGGGACACCTGCTTGTAGCTGAAATAGCCTTGGCTCAATTACACCTAGAACAGGTGATTTGGGTGCCATCAAGAAATCCTCCTCATAAACAAGCGGCTTTGTTTGAGCATCGAGTAGCAATGCTCAAACTAGCCACGGTAAACAACCCAGCGTTTACTGTCTCACTAATTGAGAGAGAACGCTCTGGGACTTCTTATGCTATCAACACCCTGATTGATTTATCTACTTCCTATCCAAATACTCATTGGTACTGGATTATTGGTTTGGATGCTTTCCAAACTTTACCCCGTTGGTATCTTGGACACAAACTAGCACAAATGTGTGATTGGTTAATCGCACCCCGACTGCTAGGTGGTGAGACTATAGCTCAAAGTGAGTCAATCTGCAAGCAAGTGGCACAAGAACTGAAAGAGCAAACTGAAAAGTCAGTGCTGACACAATACCTCCGACAAGCAGAGCGATCGCATACCATTCACTGGCAATTACTGCCTACACCTTTAGTAGGAGTTTCATCAAGTATAATCCGGGAATTTTGTCGCGTCAGTCATTCAGTTCATGGTTTAGTCCCGGAGTCGGTCAGCTATTACATCACTAAACACAACCTTTACTCCAACAATTCTGAATAAATTCTGTGTTTTTTTTAAGATTCAACACTTTATGGTTATAAACACTCTCCCCCTTTGCGATATGATTGGGGTCAACGATATCAACTTATAGGCATAAATACAGAGGGCAAGACACTGTGATTAGAGTTGCAATTAACGGTTTCGGGCGCATTGGACGGAACTTCGCACGCTGTTGGGTAGGTAGAGAAAATAGCCAAATTGAACTTGTTGCTATCAATGACACCTCAGACCCTAGAACCAATGCTCACCTCCTTAGATATGACTCGATGCTAGGGAAGTTACAAAATGCGGAAATTTCGGCTGATGATAATTCCATCACAGTCAACGGTCATACCATTAAGTGTGTATCTGATCGCAACCCAGATAACTTGCCCTGGAAAGAATGGGACATTGATCTGATTATCGAATCTACCGGCGTTTTCACCAGCAAAGAAGGAGCAATGAGACACGTCAATGCTGGTGCAAAAAAGGTTCTCATTACCGCACCTGGTAAAAATGAGGATGGCACTTTTGTTATGGGTGTAAATCATCTTGATTATGACCACAACAAGCACAACATTATCAGTAACGCCAGCTGTACCACTAACTGTTTGGCTCCTATTGCCAAGGTGTTAAATGAAAAATTTGGCATCATCAAAGGCACTATGACTACCACCCACAGTTACACTGGTGACCAGCGCTTACTAGATGCTTCTCACCGTGATTTGCGTCGGGCGAGAGCAGCAGCCATCAACATTGTCCCCACTTCAACTGGTGCGGCTAAGGCAGTGGCGTTGGTACTTCCTGAACTTAAGGGTAAGTTAAATGGCACAGCTTTGCGTGTACCTACCCCCAACGTTTCGATGGTGGATTTTGTGGTTCAGGTTGAGAAGTACACTATTGCGGAAGAAGTTAACCAAGCTTTTAAAGATGCTTCTGAAGGTTCACTCAAAGGAATTTTAGGCTACAGTGAACTACTTTTAGTATCATCTGATTACCAAGGTTCTGATGAGTCTTCTATTGTTGATGCCAACTTAACTATTGTTATGGGCAATGACATGATCAAAGTTATGGCTTGGTATGACAACGAGTGGGGCTATAGCCAACGAGTTCTAGATTTGGCTGAATTAGTAGCTGCGAAGTGGGCATAGTTTAGTACTGAGTACTGAGTGGTGATTAAAAATGTTGAAATCCCTGACTGAGACTCAGAACTTGGTTGGGGATTTCTTCGTTTTCATGCTGCAATATTACTGTTAAGCCTGGTGTAATTGAACCTATAATTGCGGCATCTGCACCTAGTTGTTGGACTAATGCTAATGCAGGTTCTGGTGGTAAGCAGAGAACTAATTCAAAATCTTCCCCACCGTATAAGGCATATTGTAGAATTCGCTCTGCTGTTACCCACTGGTTTAAAGTTGACAGCATGGGAATTCGTTTGTGTTCTATGATTGCGCCTACTTTACTGGCGCGACAGATTTGTAATACAGCATCTGCTAGACCATCACTGCTATCCATACCGGCAACAGGAAGAGGGTAGGGGGCAGGGGGCAGGGGGCAGGGAGAATTGAGGATTTCTTTGAGGATGGGGAGGATATCTAAACGTGGGTTAGGGCGCTGGTGTGCTTTGATTAAAGCTGCCTTTTCTTCAGTTTTGAGGTTTTGACCTATTTCTGGGTGTAAGAGTAATTCTAAGCCTGCACAGGAAGCTCCATGAATACCTGTAACGACGATCGCATCTCCTATCTGTGCAGAAGAACGACGGATCATAAAATTGGGGTTAACTTGACCAAAGGCAGTAATTGCTAAAGTGGTGATGGGCGATCGCACAATATCACCACCAACTATAGGCACATTGTACCTTTGCAAGCATTCTGTCATGCCCTGATATAGTCTTTCTACCCAATCAACGCTGACATCTCCAGGTAAACCCAACCCGACAGTTATCCCCAAGGGAGAAGCACCCATTGCTGCTAAATCTGATAAATTTACGGCAGCAGCCCGCCAACCTGCATCCTCTGGGGAAGTGGTAACATCACTAAAATGCACACCATCAACCAACATATCTGTAGTCACTACCAAAGATTGATTTGGCAAAGTTTCCAAAACAGCCGCATCATCACCAATCACTTCTGAAGGACAAAAGCGTTGTAATCTTTCTAAAAGACCTTGTTCACCAATATCTCGAACTCGCAGGGAAGATAAATTACTATTTGACATCGGTTTTTCGACTCCTAGCCCTAACGAAAAGACTTTTATGGCTTACGCCACGCTATCAGCAAGCCCTATGCTCTGCCCAACAACCAATTTAAATGCTGCGGTAATAATGTTGCCAAATCATAATCCCTCACTATAGTCATTCGTGCTGCTTCACGAATGGCTTTCATATCTTGAGAATTATCCAATGCCTCGTTTACCTTATCTGCAATTTTTTGAGGAGAAAAGAAATCTACCAAAAGTCCATTTTTTCCATCATTAATTATCTCCAAAACTGGTGGAGTATTAGAAGCCACTAACAAACAACCCGCAGCCATTGCTTCTAACATTGACCAGGATAAAACAAAAGGACGCGTTAAATAAATATGGACTGAGGAAGCTTGTAAAACTTGGAGATATTCATGATAAGGAAGTAAATCAGTAAAGTGTAATCTGGATAAATCCAAATCTAACTTTTCTAACATTAACTGTTTATAACTCTTGCCATCAGAAAGAGATTTTCCATAGGCTACTCTGTCTTCTCCTACAACTACTATATGGCAATTTGGTCGTCGTTGTTGAATTAATGCTACTGCTTCCATAAACTGAGGAAAACCCCGATAAGGTTCCATTCCTCTGCCTACATACGTTACTAATTCTTCTACATGAGAAAGGTCAAGATTAATCCGAGGTAAAACTAATTTAGCATCTGGATTGGGGTGGAAAAAATTAGTATCAATACCATCGTGACAGACAGTGATTTTGCTATGATATTCGAGAGGAAATTGTTGACGCTGCCAATTAGTTGGAGAAAGACCGCGATCGCAACTATATAAATCAATCAAAATCGGTGCATTTTTTATACGAATCCGGCATTGATCATCTGCATTTAAAGGTTCACTGGGGTCAAAATCGGCATCCGAACCGTGAGCATGATAAAACCATTCAAAGAAACATAATAATTCAGCTTTGGGGAAAATTTCTTTCATAAATAATGTTGGACCCCAACCAGAATGACCGTAAATTATATCTGGTATAAAACCCTGGAATTTGAGTTGTTCTGCTATTCTATATACAGCTTGTCCTGTGAGAACGGCGTTTTCTAAATTGCGGACATAATGATGAGTTTGTGGAGCAGCTTGACGGGAAGGTATATAAATAGCTTTATTTACACCAGGTATTGTTCCTTCCTGACGATTAGTACCAAACACAACTTGGTAATTATCATCTTTTGCTAAAGCTATAGCCAAGTGGCGAAATTGGGCGGGAAAGTTGGGATGTAAAAATAAAATACGTTTAGGGTTTGTGGAAGGATTTTTCATGGTAAATAGTCTGAATATACAGCCTTATAAATTACTAAATATTGGATTGTAGAGCCTTGTAATTTATTTTGCATAACCATTTATAGCAATTCCCATTCAAGTGAGGTACAAGCAGTAAGAATAGAACGCAGATAGACGCAGATGATTTTTGTAGTTGAATCTAAACGAAATAGCATTCCAGTTGTTGCCGCAATATCGCATTTATTAGCTTATATGTTAACTACTCTTCACCCAGATAAATCTGTATTTGGTATGGCTACAAATGGTGATGAATTTATATTTATTAAATTAACTCTAGTTGATAAATCTTAATACGACATATCATGCACATTTTCCCTATTTCCTAGAAGACATGAATTAGCTGAAGTTGTACAAATTTTAAAACGATTAGGAGAAGCTATTTTGGTTTAATTTATCTGCATTTTCAAGCAATGTTTAGGTTTAGGTTGAGTTTGTAGTTGGTATTTTAGTGATAAAGCACCAACTACAAACAATAATTAATTAAGCTGTTTTTGGTTCAACTAAATTTTCTAAACCCTGAATAACAGTTGCAGATTCGATTTTGTCATCTGCGTTCAGCTTATCTAAAATTTCTTTACCTTCTATTAGATAGCCGAACACTGTATAGCGGCCATCTAAAAGATTGCGTCCAGCGGGGGTAAGTTCTGGTTCAAAGAGGAAAAAGAAAACTTGGGAAGAAGCACCATTTACGTCACTTTCAGGACGTGCCATTGCTAATGCACCAAAGGAAGAAAAGGGTAATACTGGCATATCGAGATAACGGCCAGCTTGTTCAAGGGTAATTCCGTAAGTTGGCTCTTTTTCGCCTTCCACTAAAATTTCTAGGGGAATAGCTCTGTATTCACCAGTTTTTGGGTCAATAAAACCTACTTCTTTGCCGACTGGATCTCCAGTTTGCAGTACATAAGATTGTTCGGAACGGGTGAATTCTAAACCGTTGTAAAAACCTCGTTGTACTAAATCAACAAAATTACCAGCAGTTACAGGGGCGCTGTAACCATCTACTACTACTTTAAGGTTGCCCTTGTTAGTTTTGAAGGCAATGGTAGCGCGGCCTTTGAGTTGGGGTAAATTACTGTATTCAGCAGGGACTTCAAAGGGGAATTCCTTCACCATTGACTCTTCCAGCAAGCTAACTAGGCTGAGTAATTTGGATCTGCCTTCCAGAATAGGTTCTTTTTGTTTAGTTTTGACTACTTCTCGCAGTTCTGTCACACCAGATTGTAAATCCGTAATCCAAGCTTCCGCTTGGGGTTGGCGTTCTGTGGGAACGCTTGCTAAGATTTGGGAAGGTTTGTCGAGAATCCGTGATGCTTGCTTGAGGTCGTTAGCGATCGCACCCCACCGCTTATTTGCTCGTAGTTGGTTAGAAATATCCTCTAAACTAGCTTGCAGCTTGCGTACCGGTTTGTTATCAATTGGCAGTGCATACCTTAACAAAGCTTTGCCGTCGGTGATCGCATTCCCCGCTGGCAGGGCGGCGTGACTAGAGGGAGTCCACCAGGCTGTGCTTAGACCTAAAAGTATTGTTCCCAGCAGTATTGCCTTTAGGCTATGTTTTAGCCCGGACTTTATGAAGTTAAACATGGAATTTCTCAAATGCAGCATCAAATTTTTGATTGGAAGTAACACATCAATTATCTTCCCACAGTAACAGTCCTGAGTACTGAGTACTGATTTTTGAGTGCTGAGTCCTGAGGCTAAAGACGAATAACAACTGACAAATTACGACCCTGGAAGGGTACAATAAATGCCGATTGTCTTCCCAAATTTGAAAGTTTCATGATCTCTAGTAACGACTTTCGACCCGGTGTCTCTATTGTCTTAGACGGGTCTGTATGGCGAGTGATAGATTTTCTTCACGTTAAACCGGGCAAAGGTTCTGCCTTTGTGCGAACAACACTAAGAAATGTCCAGAGTGGGAAAGTACTTGAAAAAACTTTCCGAGCTGGGGAATCTTTGCCACAAGCTACTCTGGAAAAAATTACAATGCAGCATACCTATAAAGATGGCGAAGAGTTAGTCTTTATGGATATGGAAACCTATGAAGAAGGCAGATTGACTGTAGCGGAAATTGGCGATCGCGTGAAATACCTCAAAGAAGGTATGGAAGTCAACGTTATTCGTTGGGGCGAACAAGTGCTAGAAGTAGAACTGCCTAATTCTGTAGTTCTGGAAATTGTCCAAACAGATCCTGGTGTTAAAGGTGATACTGCAACAGGTGGTACTAAACCCGCAATTGTGGAAACTGGTGCAACCATAATGGTTCCCTTGTTTATTACCCAAGGAGAACGGATTAAAATTGATACCAGGGAAGATAAATACTTGGGTAGGGAATAATTTTTATCTCTCCTGAAACCAAGTTGGGATAATGATTGGGTCATGGGTAATAATTTTTGCAATTACAATCCAAAATCCAAAGTCCAAAATTGGTAATACCGATTTCAATCCCTTGTTATATAGGGATTAAATCCCTGCCACACTTAAGATTCTCGTTTACGGTTAGGTCGAGGTAAAAAAAACTGTGCCATTAGACTTTAATGAAATCCGCCAACTACTGGCAACTATTGCACAAACGGATATTGCCGAAGTAACGCTAAAAAGCGATGACTTTGAGCTAACAGTACGGAAAGGTGTCAGCAATCATGTCCTATCCGTAGGTCAAGCGACCTTAGGCGGTGTGGTAGGTTCAGGATTGACATCAGTTAACCAAACAGCACCCACAACCCTACCAGAAGCCGCGACAAGTCGTGATAATTCTGTGGCTGGGGCGCAATCACCGTTATCAGTGAATACGCCCTCAGCCAGATTGGTAGAAGTGCAGTCCCCAATGGTGGGAACATTTTATCGCGCACCTGCGCCTGGTGAAGCAGCATTTGTGGAAGTAGGCGATCGCGTTCGTAGCGGTCAATCAGTCTGTATCATCGAAGCCATGAAACTGATGAACGAAATTGAAGCCGAAGTCTCTGGACAGGTGATGGAAATTTTGGTGCAGAATGGTGAAGCAGTTGAATATGGTCAACCTTTGATGCGAATTAACCCTGATTAAGTATTAACCTATAAAATGAGTCATTGTTAAAGCTCTAAGTACTTGCTGGTTAATCCTGATGAAACAAACGTTGCCTGTACCACCAGAAGTAGTGCAACCAGTCGCTGAATACTTCAGCCTATTAAGTGAGCCGATGCATCTGCGGCTGCTACACTTGCTACGGAATGAAGAAAAATGTGTGCAAGAGTTGGTAGAGGCAACACAAACGTCTCAGGCAAACGTATCGAAGCACCTGAAAGTAATGTGGCAAGCAGGAACCCTTAGCCGCCGCAGTGAAGGAACTTGCGCTTACTATCAGGTAGAAGACGGAATGATTTTTGATTTGTGTAACCGGGTTTGCAATGCCTGCGGCGTACCCCTCCGAGGAAGCAAGCTACGCGGAGCATCTCCTTGGCCTAACCTCTCTTACAGAAGACACCAGGCTAGAACAGCAAGCTCGCAGCTTCAGGGTACTAAATAAAAGTTAGTCATTGGTCATTGGTCATTAGTTTATTTTTTGCTAAATCGACCACTGACCATTGATTATTTGCTAAAGCGGATAATTTTGGTTAAAGCTTTTACGAGTTAGTGGCTGTTCTATTTCCACACCTTCACCACCTAAAACTTCCAAAGGTTGGCCATTTACCTCAATAAACACCTTGGCATCGGGATTTAAAGTTGTCGCAGTGTAGACAACCTGACCGACACGACCCATCATTGAAGTACTACCACCACCACTGGTAAAACCTTCTGATAAATTTACGTGGACTTCATTATTTTCCACCTTCATTCCTAGCAATTGAGTTCCTTGAGGAATAGTTGTCGAATTTGTACCTTCCGTTGGCCCCGCTAATAAAGCTTGGAAAGCCTTTTCTAAAGCTTGGTTTGGTTGTGCAGCCGCAATTTTGAGAGGTTGTGGAACCAACTCAACACCTGTTTCTTTCGGTCTGAGCCAATATATACTAGCAGTCTGTTCATTAGCTGGCTGCGTAGTCAATGGCTGTTGTGGCTGTCTGATGCTTTGAGAGGGATTTACTGGTGTGGGAGTATTGGGCGTTTGAGAAGTAATCCAAGCTACACCACCACTTACTGCCACAACCGCAGCTGAGACAGCTGCTATCACACCTGAAGAAATATTACGGTTAGTTCTTTGTTGTTGGTCATTCATATATAAAACCTGCTTAACAGAGGGCTGAAATAGTGTTGGTCAGAGGAGCAGCCTGGTTAAAGACGATGGGGATGGGTGGGGGTTTCTTAAAATCAATAGATGCCTGAATTTGTCAGAATACTGCCGTTTGTAATTCTGCCTATCTCAATACCAATTTTGGACTTAGGACTTTAGATTATAAATCCTCTTGATTAGGCTATTTCAGCAATTTGTAATCCTGCACCCATAGTAACTTTATTTCATCTTTAATTTTAGGTTCACACTCCCAGTCCGTCACCAGAACCTTGATGTAAATATAATCGTTTCTTGAAATACGGATGTTAAGAGAGTATACAGGAAGATATTTAATACCCTGTATCCTCATTAATAGTGAAATTAAATATCTACCGGTATGAATTATCTATACATCTGCGTACCCTCCCTGATCACTTGAATCTACTCCTTTAATATGTTAAACAAGTCCTCAAAGGCAATTTCCTGAAATCATAGGAATTTGGATACAATAGAGACATACTTCACGTCATCTGTAAAAGGTTTTAACAGCCATTTGAATCCCAGCATTATTCATGGGATGATGAAAACTCAAAATAATATCATTTCGCGGTATTCCTACTGATAATAAATCAGCAACTAAACATAAATTAATTGCATCTTCTTCTACGCAAGTTTTGCCATTTCCAATGGTAATATAAATGATGAGATGCTGTATCTGCTTTTTGTAAATGACGAAAACTAGATATTGCTGAACCTAATAATTTACATGAATTAATTAGAGATAAAGTATTGAATGAGGCTATTTTTTTATAAAAAATCAGAGTTTATATTTAACTAATATTCGAGAATTTATTGAACGAATAGAAGAATATACGAAAGGTGGTAAAAGAAATTTATGGCAACCAAGATGATTCAAGATGCTGTAATTCGCAATTTTGAAATCATTGGGGAAGCAACAAAAAGATTATCACCTGAGTTGAGAAGTAAATATTCAGAGGCTAATGTAATGCAATATATAATCAGCATGATAAATTGATTTAATACATAATATTGTGAATCAAAATTATACAGCCGATGTCCTAGTTGTCGGAGGTGGAACTGGTGGAACTGCTGCGGCTATCCAAGCTGCGCGTAGAGGCGCTAAAACCATCCTTGTGAGTGAATTTGCTTGGTTGGGAGGAATGCTCACCTCAGCGGGGGTATCTGCACCTGATGGTAATGAATTAGAAGCTTTTCAAACTGGGTTATGGGGTGCGTTTTTACAAGAGTTGCGCCAACGACAGCAGGGAGGATTAGATAATAGTTGGGTGAGCTTTTTTAGCTATGATCCGCGTGTTGGTGCAGAAATTTTTGCTAATTGGGTGCAAGAGTTACCGAATTTACAATGGATTTCGGGAAAAGTTCCGTTAGAGGTTTTGCGTCAGGGAGACTGTATTACGGGTGTACGCTTCGCAGACTTCACTGTTAACGCCAAAATTATTCTTGATGGTACAGAATTAGGGGATTTATTGGCTTTGGGGGAAGTGCCTTACCGTTGGGGTTGGGAATTGCAGTCAGAGTGGGGAGAACCTAGCGCCCCTATTGCCCCTAATGCTCTCACCGAAAGGTATCCAGTGCAATCACCAACTTGGGTAGTTGTGATGCAAGATTTTGGTGAAAGTGTCGCCCCAGAAATTCTACCTGCTCCTCATTATGATCCATCTTTGTTTACAGGCGCTTGGTTAGATTATGGCGCTGATAAGTTTTTGAATTATGGACGATTGCCAGGGGGTCGATTTATGATTAATTGGCCTATTTGTGGCAACGACTACGGTCAAAAGGCGGATCGTTTGATAGAGTCGGAGATAGCAAGACGTGAGTTTGAGCAAGAATGTTTCTGGCATAGTCAAAACTTTGCCCATTTTATCCAAACTCAGCTTGGTAGGCGCTACGGTTTAGCAGCAGGAGTTTTTCCTGGTCTTTCTCCAGCTTTTGCGCTGCATCCCTACTACCGGGAAAGTCGCCGTTTAGAGGGATTAATTACTGTCTGTGAGCAGGATATTCTGCCATTAGCAGGTGGTAATGTGGCAGCTAACTTTGATGATACAGTTGCTGTTGGTAACTACGCCAATGATCACCATTACCCTGGTGTTAAGTTCTCACTGCAACCTAAATCTATTCGCTGGGGGGGACGTTGGACTGGAACACCCTTTACCATTCCCTATCGTTGTCTAATTCCTAAGTCTACAGATGGTTTGCTGGTCTGTGAAAAGAATATTTCTGTGTCTCACATAGCAAATGGGGCAACCAGACTACAGCCTGTAGTGATGGGTATTGGTCAAGCGGCGGGTATGGCAGCTGCTCTATGTTGTGAGCTAGAATGTCAGCCCAGGGATTTACCGGTGAGGAAGTTGCAAACTGCTTTATTAACTGATGAGCGATCGCCTACCGCAATTGTTCCCCTATTTAATTTACCAAGCAATCATCCACAGTGGTTAGACTGGCAAATTCATTATTTGGATAACCCAGAAACTTATCTCTCCAGTGGCAATTGCCCCGCTTTATTGGTTCATCAGTATGATTACTCGAATCTTGATTGTTTCATAGGCATTTTTAATCGCTTAGACCAACAAGATTATAGATTTACTATTATCAATCCCACTGAATTTTCAGATATAACTTGGCGAATTGTGACATTGCGATCGCATATTGACAAGCAACTGCAAGCCCTTCCTCAGCAACAAAAGCTTACCGCCTGGGGACATCTCAATTCATCTGGTCACTGGCTACTTGTCGAATATATCGACGAAGTATCAAATTGATTTTTTTGCAGTCACATACAATACTTTTTGATAAATTGTCCGGATCATCATACAAATGTTAAGTATCAGTGAAGTAGAGAGTTCTAAAATAGACATCTACTATGCGTGCTGCCATTTCACTTTTAGTATCGAGTCTGGTATTCGGCTCCTTAGCTTTTAACGGCGAAGCGATGCTTACTCGTCTTTCCTACCTCTTGCTTGCTGGTTCTGGTTCACAACAGCTACTGGCTGATAATCCCAAACCAGGGCCTAACCAACCAGAACAGCCAGCCCCTCATCGTGGTAGTGGACGTAGAGAGTCAATGGAATATTTCAGAAATATCCATTCAGTTGTTTAGCAACCGTAGCTTCAGACCGCTTGTAGGAGAATTCGTTACCAGCAAAGGAATCAAATTACCTGCGAACTGGGTGTTTAAGATCCTTGACACAACTTGTCGAACCAAAACATAGACAGTTAAAGCATTTCATAGCTTATCCATCGTTCCAAATTTTATCTTCTTCGACCAAAGACATAGACAGTTAAAGCACTACATAACTCATTCATCGTTCCAGATTTCATCTCTTCTGACTCAAGACATAGACAGTTAAAGCACTACACAACTGCACAACTGAGCGATCGTTGAGTATTCCCTTGAAACATCTAGTAATTGTGGAAAATCTAGCGTGTATTAGTGATACCAATCAAGCACAAGGATTGTGATCAATGGATATTCTAGAAAGTTGATCCATTAACTCTGTGAGAATCCAAAATCTCAAATGGTATGACTTAGTAACTCATATACGTACTCGACTAGTTTTCCTCAACTGCTGCTGTTTTGTATTAGCCGTCTATATATTAGGGAAGCCGGAAAGCAGGAAGATAATAGAATTGCACTTCTTGTGGTTAACCCGTCAAAGTCGGTGTGATATCCATAGAACAGTCTGTGGTGCAAAGGACTGTCAATGGTCATTAGCCTGAAGCAAATGAGTATTTCTGCGTTACCTTAAACTGGTTTATGTGCAATAAAATACTTGCTGAGAAAGTGGACTTGTGTCTCAATTTTTTCAAAGTCTGCTTTCTCTAAACGTTCTCCCAAATCATCAGTAGTGTAATCTCTGTAGTAAGGTTCATGGAACATTTTGGGGAAGGTATCTATCACCTGAGTCAATTCAGGTGAATCACTTTTTTGAATTGAGTCACATATAATCAAGACTCCACCTGGTTTTAACACCCGGAAGCATTGTTCTATAATTGATTGACGTACAGTATTAGGTAACTCATGAAAAAGAAACACAGAAGTTACCACATGAAAATAGTCATCTAAATAAGGTAATTCTTCAGCATTCGCCTGTAAAAGTTGTGGCAATTCCAACGGATTTTGAGATAATAGCTCATTAGATTTACGTAAATAAGCTGGCGACAAATCTGTACCATATAAAGATACTTGAGGAAAAGCTGCTCGTATCATCTTCAGAGTCCGCCCAGTGCCACAAGCTACATCTAGAATTCGGATTTGTTTTTGTGACAGAAACTGAAATTTTTCTAAGCCGCTTTTCAGCGGGGCGAGAATACGTCGCCGCATGGCATCAGCTGCACCCCCAAACAAAAGTTCTACCTGTAAGTCATATAAATTGGCTGATAGGTCACTCAAATAACCATCAGTTTGGTGATGAAAATTCTGCAAATAGTAACTAGGGTAACTGTCTTTATCTATTTCTGGTGAAAAATCTTGTTGGCTATTTTTTGTGGATCGTTTCCAGATTAGGGGTAAATCTAGCCAAATTAGTGGATAATAGCGGAAAAAATCTTCCCAAGGATTATCAAATAATACACTAGTGGGATATATTCCTTTTTCTGCATCTTGCCAGTCGGTTTCTAGTAGCTGATTTAATCTGTTTTGTAGTTTGGGTATTACTTCTTGAGGTATAAATTGGTTCGTTGGTGCTAGTGTGGGATGGACTAAGTTTCTTAACCGTGAAGTTAAAATTTTATGAGCAAAACTGAAGTAATTCTTTCCTTGTTGAAAAGTCTGATAGGTCAGCTTGGTTAAGGTGTCAGACATAAACAATAGATTAAATTTTATTACCGTTAATTATTGTATTGGAATCACCATCAAGAATAAAGCTTTTTGGAAATAAATACTCGTCTTGGACTACGTATAATTCTTGGATTGATCCATAATATTCCGTACACCGCCCCAATCAGTCTAAATAATTCGGGAATTAAAGGTGTAGCGATCGCTAGATAGATTGTAAACTTTTATAACATATTTCCAATTCCGTAACATACGCTACAGAAATCTTGCTACTATAAATGTGTAAGGAAAAATTCTATTAGTAAGAAATAGTGAGGACTGTAGTTATGTCTATTCAAGAAAAATCTCGTGCGTTAATGGTACGTCAACATCAACAAGTTAAGAACCGTCAACAATCAATGCTGATGCGTTCTGCACAAGAACTCGGTCTTCCCGAAGAACTATCCCATTACTGGAACCCCATTCAAGGGAAGATAGATCCCACTACACAAACAATTTATAGTAGCAGTCACGCATCTATGAGCTAAAGTTATTGTTTGATTGCTGAAACTAACAGATTTTGAAAAAAGCCACCCTCAAGGGTGGCTTTCAAATTTGCGACTTTACTACTCGTTGCAATTAGCAATCGTAATATAAGAAGAATTCGTAAGGATGAGGACGCAACTGCATTTGCTTAACTTCGTTAACTAACTTGTAGTCAATCCAGTTTTGGATGAAATCTTCTGAGAATACACCAGTATCAGTTAAGAAAGCATGATCGTTTTCGAGTGCTTCTAATGCCAATTCTAAAGAACCTGGTGTAGAAGGAATTTTCGCCAATTCTTCTGGAGAAAGTTCATAGATATTTTTATCTAAGGGTTCACCAGGATGAATTTTGTTCTTAATCCCATCAATACCAGCACAAAGCATGGCAGCAAAGGCTAAATAAGGGTTAGAAGTGGCATCTGGACAACGGAACTCCAATCGCTTGGCTTTGGGGTTATTACCAGACAAGGGAATCCGTACAGAAGCAGAACGGTTGCCTTGAGAGTAAGCCAAGTTTACTGGTGCTTCATAACCAGGTACTAGACGCTTGTAAGAGTTTGTAGTGGGGTTGGTGATAGCTAACAATGCTGGAGCGTGTTTGAGAATACCACCAATGTAGTATAGTCCCATTTCGCTCATACCAGCATACTTATCACCGGCGAATAAAGGCTGACCACCTTTCCAAATAGATTGGTGACAGTGCATACCGGAACCATTATCACCAAAAATTGGTTTTGGCATGAAGGTGACGGTTTTGCCGTACTTTCTGGCAACGTTTTTGATGACGTATTTGTAGGTCATCAGCCAGTCAGCAGCTTCGATTAATTTACCAAAGCGGAAACCTAATTCACACTGACCACCTGTAGCAACTTCGTGGTGTTGTTTTTCAATCGGTACACCACAGTCTTTCATAGTTAGCAGCATTTCTGTCCGCATATCTTGAAAGCTATCTGTTGGTGGAACTGGGAAGTAACCTTCTTTGAAGCGGGTTTTGTAACCCAGGTTGGGGCCTTCTTCTCTACCAGTGTTCCAACGACCCTCTACGGAATCTACGTAGTAGTAGCCAGAATTAGCGGTTTGGTCGTAGCGGACATCATCAAAAATGAAGAATTCAGCTTCTGGTCCAAAGAATGCTGTGTCACCAAGTCCTGTGGAAGCAAGATAGTCTATTGCTTTTTGGGCAATAACGCGAGGGCAACGGTTATACCATTCGCCTGTGCGTGGTTCCTTAATACTACAAATTATACTTAGGGTTGGCTCTTTCATGAATGGATCGATCCAAGCGGTGTTTGGATCTAGCACCATTGTCATATCTGATTCTTCGATGCCTTTCCAACCCCGAATACTGGAACCGTCGAAAGGAACACCATCAGTGAATGAACTTTCATCAATTTGATCCTGGTACATGGTCAAATGTTGCCAAGTCCCTGGTGTATCAATGAATTTCAGATCAATCATCTGAATATTTTTGTCTTGAATCATCTTCAAGACTTCTTTTGGGGTTGTCATAGTTACTCCTTCTGTACCCAATTTCCTAAAGTAAAACCAGAATCTGCCAAAGCATCTTAATTTCTGCTGAACTAACCCAAGTTGTGACACACCACCTGGAATATCGTAAATACTAGACTTGAGGTGGTTTTGTAGTGTTTGTTACAGATTATCTGGATTACAGGTTATATTAACCTTTCTTCATCATCTGCACAAAACTGGAAATATCATCTCATAGGGGTCAACTTTGGCATAGAATCCTTAAATAGCGGATGAATAGTTTTTGTGCCGCATTTATTGTTTATGGCACAAAAGTTTACAGGTGCATAATTGCAGCCAAATAAATATCAAACCATAGATAGCTAATGATTGGG
Source organism: Anabaena cylindrica UHCC 0172 (assembly GCF_034931625.1). Lineage (GTDB taxonomy): Bacteria > Cyanobacteriota > Cyanobacteriia > Cyanobacteriales > Nostocaceae > Anabaena > Anabaena cylindrica_A. The sequence continues at coordinate 45,167 of NZ_JAYGGY010000001.1, forward strand.
AGAAAAAATAATGCGCGATGCAATTACAACTTTAATTAAGAATTATGACGTAACCGGACGTTATTTTGACCGGAATGCGATCGATAGTCTCAAGTCTTACTTTGAAACTGGTACGGCCAGAGTGCAAGCGGCAGCTGCAATTAATTCTAATGCGGCGGCTATTGTTAAACAGGCTGGTGCTAAGTTATTTGAAGAATTGCCAGAATTGATTCGTCCTGGTGGTAATGCCTATACAACTCGTCGATTTGCGGCTTGTTTAAGGGATATGGACTATTACCTCCGCTACGCCACTTATGCGCTAGTGGCTGGCAATATGAATGTGCTTGATGAGCGTGTATTGCAAGGACTCCGGGAAACTTACAATTCTTTGGGTGTACCCATTGGTTCGACAGTTCAGGGTATCCAGATTATGAAAGGTCTTGTCAAGGAGCAAGTAGCGGCTGCTGGTATTGCTAATACTGCTTTTGTGGATGAGCCTTTTGACTATATCACTCGTGAGTTGAGTGAGATTGATATTTAGCCCTGGCGATTGAAAACCGCGTCTATATAAACAAAGTCTGTCTGGATGGACTTGATAGCGATCGCACTTTGGCTTTATTAGCAAGGTGCGTTTACTTTTTTTAAGATTACGTATTGTCTGAATCAGGATTTTCAGGATTTGAGGATTTTCAGGATGTTTGTTTGAGTAGGAATTTTCCAGATAAAATCAATTTTCTATCAGTGTGTCCGTGTTAAAAATCTGTGTGTGCTATCTGCATCATTAATGTTTAGGTTAGACATTTGACATCTGAACCTGTCATTTTTCAGTTGATAGACTACTAGGTTTATGCTATCTCCGGTAAGTTTTGTGCCTGATAATAAGCTTTTAACATCTAGAAAATCTTTAAATCCTGTAAATCCTTTAATCCTGAAAATCCTGATTCAGACAATATTCCTGATGGTGTACTTTTTGCGATAACTCATTTTACATAATGTATTGTATATTACTGGATAGTAGATAAATTTGATTACTACATCTACCAATGCTCAGGAGAACATATACTAATGAGATTTCAGAAAAAGTCTTGGTTGTTGATTCTATTATTGCTGGCATTGGTAGGTGCGATCGCTTTTCCCATCATCCACATATCAAAAACTGAAAACCTATATCCCATCAGTTTTTCCTATGGATATGGATATATGAACCAAGTTGGAGATTTGGTGGTTTCGCCTCAATTTAATTAGGCAAAAGAATTTTCTGAGGGATTTGCACCTGTAAAATTCAAAGACAAATTGGGTTTTGTGAACTTTAAAGGTCAATTGAGGAGTTCATAAAAAAATGATGCACAATCAATTCAGTTTAAAATCTCTCCATAAACAAGATTATCAATTATGGTTAATAAAGAAAAAATTATTAATTATACTTTATGTCTGATATTAACAGGAGAATCAAATTAATTGGTTAAACAAAGACTCGATACATTATTAGTAGATTTGGGTTTATGCCCCTCCCGTCAGCAAGCACAAAGGCTAATTCAAGCTGGGGAAGTGACAGTCAATCAACAGATGATTGATAAAGCTGGGACTGAAGTTGATATTAAAGCTCAAATTCAAGTTAAAGAACGCCCTCCTTTTGTTTCTCGTGGTGGTGAAAAACTCGCTAAAGCTTTAGATTTTTTTGGAATTTCTGTAGCTGGACGCATTTGTTTAGATGGGGGAATTTCTACGGGTGGTTTTACTGATTGTTTATTACAATCTGGTGCAAAACAAGTTTATGGAATTGATGTTGGTTATGGACAAGTTGACTGGAAAATCAGAACTGATGAACGGGTAATTTTAAAAGAACGCACCAATTTAAGGCAGTTAAAACCAGAAGATTTATATGCTGAAAATGCGACACTTCCTAATTTAGCGGTGGTGGATGTTTCGTTTATTTCCTTAACTAAAATTTTGCCTGCTTTGTGGCAATTAACACAAGCGCCCAGGGAGGCTGTATTATTGGTGAAACCTCAATTTGAGGTTGGGAAGTCTCGCGTGGGTAAAAAGGGTGTTGTCCGCGATTCTAGCGACCAAGCTGATGCTATTTTTCAGGTGTTAAAAACGGCTTTGGAGTTGGGTTGGAAGTATAAAGGTTTAACTTGGTCGCCCATAACTGGCCCAGCAGGTAATATTGAATTTCTCCTCTGGTTGGGAATGGAAAGCGAAACACCTCCACTGGATTTAGAAGCAGTTCAGGAAATGACTAAATCAGCAGTTGGAGATTTTCGGCATTTGACTAACCCTAAAAGAGATGATTAGGACTTACACAATTGGTATATTAGCAGAGAAGTTTAATTAGAGTAAGCCACAAAATAAATGATCCTATTTTGTCATGCTGAGTCTAACGAAGCATCTCGGAGGATTCTTCACTACACTTCGTTCCGTATGGCTAATGCCACACTTCGTGAACAGAATGACATTGGACATTTCTTTTTGTGGAGTTCTCTTATCTAATTTTACTCAGCATTCAGAAATATTTCAATGTTGAATGATGATTGAAAACTTACTGCGGCTATGTTGATAATAAAGTTATAAATATTACAAACTGAATAATCTGATCCTTATTATTGAGTAGCTTTTTTTGTTCAAGGATATTGGAATTAATGATGCTGAAAAAATCAATGTTGGCATTAATTACACTTGTTTCACTACCGGGAATTATCAATATTTTTTTGCTATCAGAGTCTGTATATGCCATACCTAGACAGATGGAGGTTATAGCCCAAAAGCCAGCTAATACAGATAAAGCCGATCAAGCTTTTCAGGAAGGTAAACAGCTATTTGAGCAGAAAACACCAGAATCTCTAAAACAAGCAATTGTCAAATTTGAAGAAGCGCTTGTATTATATGAGAAAGCAAATAATAGCTCTGCTCAAGCCTTCACTCTTCTTTATATTGGTTCTATTCACAATAACCTGGGAGATACACAAAAGGCTCTAGAACACTTTAATCAATCCCTTACTCTATGGCAACAAGTAGGAGAAACAACTGGGGAAGCAACAGCATTAAGTAATATTGCTGCTATTTATTCCCAACTTGGAGAATTACAAACAGCCCTCAAATACTATCAACAATCTTTGCCACTTTTTAAACAGTTAAAAAACAAAAAAGATGAAGTTATTACTCTCATTAAAATAGGCTTTATTTATGATCAAATCTCACAAGATTCAAAAGCTATAGAATATTATAACCTAGCTCTTCCTATCTGCCGAGAAATAGAAAATGAATCTCTTGAAGCACTAACACTAAATAATATTGGCAAAGCCTATGATGACATCGGTGAAAAGCAAAAAGCACTGGAATCATACAACCTAGCTCTGTCTATTAGACAAAAATTAGAAGATAAAAATGGAGAAGCTTTAGTTCTCAACAATATAGGCAAAATATATGATGATATAGGAGAAGAAAAAAAAGCATTAGAATATTACAAACAATCTCTCTCTATCTCTCAACAAATAGATGATCAAAAGAATCAAGCCAATACACTCCACAATATTGCAGCTATCTATGATGAACTTAATGATCAACAAAAATCCCTAGAATTTTATCATAAATCCTTACCATTATGGCAAAAACTAGGTAATCAATATAGAGAAGCTCTGGCACTTAATAACATTGGTTTAATCCACTCCAATCTTAATGCAACACAAAAGGCACTAGAATTTTATAATCAATCTATTTTGCTGAGAAGAAAAATCAAAGACAAAATTGGAGAAGCAAATACTCTCAATAATATTGCCTTTGTTTACAATCGAATGGGCGAAAATAAAAAAGCTCTAGAATATTACACCCAATCTCTAAGCATATTTCAACAATTAGGAGATAAAAGCAAAACAGCAAGTACTTTCAACAACCTTGGTGTAACTTACGATAAATTAGGAGAAAAACAAAAAGCACTTTCTTACTATAATCAAGCACTGATTTTGTCTCAGCAGGTTAATGATAAAAATCTAGAAGCATTGGCTATTAACAACATTGGGGGAATTTATGACGACATAGGAGAAAGTCAAAAGGCTCTAGATTACTTCAATCAATCTCTTCCTATTACCCAAAAAACTGGGAATAAAAATCTAGAAGCTTTAATTCTCAACAATATTGGCGGAATTTATGACAAATTAGGAGAAGAAAATCAAGCCCTTGATTACTATAATAAATCTTTAAATTTATTTAAAACCTTGGGAGATAAATCCAGAGAATCCCTAACCCTGAATAATATTGGTGGGATTTATAATGACTTAAGAGAAAAACAAAAAGCTCTAGATTACTTCAATCAATCTCTTCTCCTAGCGCGACAAGTGAGTAATAAAAGTAGGGAAGCTATTGTTCTCAATAATATTGGTGCAATTTATGAAGATTTAGGAGAAAAGCAACAGGCTTTAGAATACTATCAACAAGCCGTTCTCATTGCCCAACAGATAGGAGAAAAAGGTTCAGAAGCAATTTTTATTAATAACGTTGCTTCTATTTACTCCAATACAGGAGACAAACAAAAAGCTCTGGATTATTATCAGCAATCACTGGTACTTAAAAAACAAGTAGAAGATAAATCTGGGGAAGCTCTGAGTCTCTACAATATTGCCTATATACAAAGTGATTCAGGTAATTCTCAACAAGCTCTAACCTCAATAGAAACCGCTATCAAAATTGTAGAAAAACTGCGAACCAAAATTGGCTCCCAAGAACTTCGCGCTTCTTACTTTGCTACAGTTCAAGATTACTATAAATTATATATTGACTTGCTGATGCAACTGCATCAAAAAGATCCTCATCAAGGTTATGATGCTCAAGCTCTCCATGCCAGTGAACGTGGACGCGCTCGCAGTTTGTTAGAACTACTTACTGAAGCTAATGCAGATATTCGCACTGGTGTAGATTCTCAACTTTTAGCTGAAGAAAGTAATTTGCAACAACAACTTAACACCTTAGAAAATAACAAATATCAACTTCTTAATAGTCAGTATAGCCAAAAACAATTAAAAGAAATTCAGGGAAATATAGAATCCTTACTTACCCAAATTGACCAACTGGCAGCAAAAATTCGTCTTACTAGTCCGCGCTATGCTGAACTTAAATATCCCGAACCTTTGACTCTGAAACAAATTCAAGAACAGGTATTAGATGATAATACTATACTTTTAGAATACTCCTTGGGGAAGGATAGAAGCTATTTATGGGTAGTTAGCAAAAAGGGAATGACTAGCTATCAATTGCCAAAACTTACGGTTATAAAAGCTGCATCTGACGAATTTTACTCTTTTCTCAAAACAGGAAAAGAAGGAGATTTAGAAGTAGGACAAAAATTAAGCCAAATGTTGTTGCAACCAGTAGCGAGTCAATTGGGAAACAAACGCTTGCTAATAGTCGGTGATGGGGCATTGCAATATATTCCCTTTGCCGCCCTGCCAATACCTTCAGCAAAATCAGGTTACACACCTCTGTTGGTACAGAATGAAATTGTCTCTTTACCGTCAGCTTCCACAGTAGCTATTTTGCGTCGTCAACTCCGAGGCCGTATTCCAGCAACTAAAACTCTGGCAGTAATAGCAGATCCGGTATTTGAATTAACAGATACTCGTTTTTCTGGTGTACCAGCATTTGGTAAGACTACCACTATTGCCAGTAGTCTTACTCGATCTGCTTTTGATGTTGGTTCTACTCTAAATAGATTGGAATATACACGTAAGGAAGCGGAGAAAATTCTTGCCCTTGTCCCAAAAAATAAACGTTTGCAAGCATTCGATTTCCAGGCTTCTCGTGATATAGCAACTAATTCTGAACTAGGAAATTACCAAATTATTCATTTAGCAACTCACGGTTTACTCAATTCTATCCATCCAGAGTTATCTGGTGTGGTGTTTTCTTTGTTTGATCAAGATGGCAAATCACAAAATGGGTTTCTGCGTCTTCAAGATATTTTTAACCTCAATTTGCCTGCTGAATTAGTAGTTTTAAGTGCTTGCGAAACAGGATTAGGTGAAGAGGTGAAAGGTGAGGGTTTGGTGGGGTTAACAAGAGGGTTTATGTATGCGGGAGCTAAGAGGGTGGTGGTGAGTTTGTGGAGTGTGAGTGATGTGGGTACGGCGGAGTTGATGACTAAGTTTTATCAAAAGATGCTCAAGGAGGGGTTAAATCCGATGGCAGCATTGAGGATGGCGCAATTAGAAATGTGGCGCAATCAGAACTTTTCAGCACCTTATTATTGGGCAGCTTTTTCTATTCAGGGTGATTGGCAGTGATTGAGGAGTTAGGACGATTCCCAAGCCGGATTTGAAGGTTTGTGCGATCGCTTGAATCAATTTGACCGAGATACCTTAGTTGCTCTCCTCAGTTCCCTTCTGATATCTCCGAGGAGCAAGCGCCAGCAAAAAAGCCTCTCAATAAGAAGCTTTTTAACCAGGTTTTAAATATATTTAGATGCGCGGCAAATCAGTTTTTAGAATGCAAGATTAATGGTAGGATTCGGTATAGCCCTGCGGGTATAGCTGCGCGAAAGCGTAACCCACCAAGAGAAGATATATATAATTACCAACGGCTAATGGTGGGTTACGGCGCTTGATCCAGTCATTTATGAATCAAGATTTTTTGTAAATGCCCCTAACGCACCCTATGAACTTAATCTCAATACTACTGGATTGCAGCCCTTAATTCTGTGAGAGCTTTACCAATTTCCACAAAGTCTGAATTTCGTAAAAGCTGCTGAAGAGTTGCTGGATCGCTTTCTAGAACAATCTTGTTGTGGATATTAATAGCTTCGTTCAGTTTATCAACATTCACAGTTGGTACTTCATTAGCCTCAGCAATTGTTAAACCAGCTTTGAAAGCTTTAATGCTGGCTATTAACTTTGCTTGTGGTAACTGAACTGAAGGAAGACTGGGTGCAGTAGAAGCATCAGAAGAGGTCAAGAAAATATCCGGTAATACACTTGTGAATGATTTTGCTAATTGTGGATGAAGCCCATTTAAAACGAAGTATTTCTGAAGTAAAATAGCTTTAAACCGCGTAAATCTACTATACTTTCCACTAGCACGCAGTTTAGCCGCAATATAATTTAGCCTCTTTACAGCATCAGGTAAAAGCGTAATCTTTATAGACCCATCCAGTTCTTTTGTGATAATGATATTAGATGAATTTGCTCCACTGCCAGATCCCGCCTGACCTTTACTAGGTGATTGACCTGGATTATTTGTGTTTCCACCACCACTGCCAGATCCCGCCTGACCTTTACTCGGTGATTGACCAGGGTGATTTGTGGGTGGGGTTGCACCGCCACTACCAGATCCTGCCTGACCTTTACTCGGTGATTGACCAGGGTGATAATTTGTGGGTGGGGTTGCACCGCCACTACCAGATCCCGCCTGACCTTTACTCGGTGAACTCGCTTGGACTTGATTCGTTAACTGTAAACAAAGTGAAATTAAAGGCGCACAAGCCAGAGCGAGAAAAAAGGTTCTGATTTTTAACATGGTGATTCTCTAGATAGTCGATATTGAAGCGCTGATTTAGGGTTGGCTGAAAAACTTTGTCGTGAAGAGTGGCTTGACGTAAACCATAGAGTAGGAATCAGGAGAAGGCAGTAAAGTCTTGAGGTTTCCCAAGAGCAACTGCCTTTCAGAAGTCAGCAGGAGAAATTAGGAAGTTTTCAAAATCATTGAAAACCTTCATGTATTGTTTGAGTTTTGATGCTATCAAAAACCTATCTAGGTAGGAAATTGAAACCATAGCCCACAGTCAAAACAAGTATCCTACCGCCGAAACTGTTATCTGTGAGATCAGCACCTTGAGCAGTAATTGTTAAGGGAATGGTAGGCACAGGGATAAAGGAAATCCCAGCATTTAAACCTACTCCACTCCAACCTAGACCTATACCTACCTGAGGATGAATTTGCACACCGAACCCAGTAAATATACCTGTACTCTCATTACCTTGTCGGAAGTCACCACCGCCGGCTCCCAGAGAAAAGGAGATCGCCATTGGATTAACAGGATTGTCGGGCTGTAAAAGAGAGTATGTTGTAACTACACCATAAGCACTGGAAGGTCTAATTCCTTCATTACCATACTGGGCAAAGGTATTCCAGCCAGCAGCCACAGCAACCTGATTGTTGCCTTTAGCATAGACAACGCGGTGAGCTTTGAGGTCAAAAGTGCCGTTATAACCGAAATTTTTGATACTACCGTTGTTGAAGGTGAATTCCAAACCAATTAGCTTATAGGCATCTCCTAAGCCAAAACCTGCGCTCATACTCGCGTCTGGGTTCCCATCTCTACTTTTACCTGCTGTAGCGCCCGATGCCCCTACAAATAAGTCACCCCAACCAGCCCCGAAAGCACTCGGAGCGCCAAAACTGAGTCCAGGTTGGTAGGTTCGCTTGGGTGGAGGAGTTTGTGAAGGAGTTTGTGGAGGAGTTATTTGAAACAGAGGTTCAACTAATAAATCCTGGCGTAATCTATTAACATCTCCATCACCTGCACTACCAGAGGCATCTGTCTGTTGGGTGATAGTTTGGGGCTGAGTAGGATAAAGTTTCTTAGCTTCACCAAAGCTATCACCCACATTGCTGGAAGCATCCATTTGTTGGTGAAGAATCTGTTGTTGTTTAAACTGAATCAAACGCTGCTTCAGTTTAAAAGATGGATGTTGCGATCTTTGGCTAATCTTTTCAGTGGATTCTGATTTTTTATCAGTCGCTAATTCCTTGCTTGCAGCATCAGTAGCTTCTCCATCAACCGCAGATGCAGCTTTAATGGCAACAGATGTAGATAGGAAAAGGCAACCTAAAAGATTTATTCCAATCAACAGCAGCCAATTAGCAGAAATTACATTGGCAAATTGGCTTTTAGTCAAAGTTATAGTCCTCACAATCTTATACAATTTATTTATTGGACTAAGAGGATATTCACAAACTACAAAAAGTGGATTTTACCGTTATTGCTGATTTTAAATGCAACGGAAAATCAAAGTTTTTATTAATGTACTGAGATGCTTGAATGTGCTAATTCTAATAGCAAAATACCCTTTTAAAATATCCTCTAATATAAAATTTATCCAATAGTAAATTAGACATATCCGGAAAAGAATTTTAAGCTGATGTCTTCAAATTTTCAGCTTAAAAACTGTGAGCTTTGCTACACTATTTTCTCACTTTTAAAACATCCTTTGAAATGATTCTCTAACAAAGAAGCAATCGCTTCTGGATGAACTTTTTTGTATTGCTTTTTACCCAACATCAAAACACAATTGGGTGCGCTGCTACAACGTTTTTGACAGTCAGTGTGTTCAATAGTAACTTGATCTGACAAACCGCGATCGCACAAAGTTTTCTCTAACTCTGATAATAAACCTTTTCCACCCCGCTTCATACAACCAGATTTTTGACAAACCATAATCTTAGCCTTGGTTTGTGGTAGTCGATTTTCAATGAGACACAAACCAACTGCTTCAACTTGATAAGCTTTGAGTTTAACTTTACTTGTCCGCGAGTTTAATTTACCGATAGCACTAATGCGAATTTGTTCACCAGGAACTAAAGTAGATATTGGAGAACAGCGCAAGTCTTTAGGTAGTTTAACTTTCACCTTTCCTGAGGGAATCGCTAACTGCAAATGCTTATATTGTCCTGATTTATCACCGACAAAACCTAAAAACTTTCCCTCAAGATTCAATTCCGATAAAGTCTGGTACTTTTCACCCATATCAGTAACTCAAAATAGTAACTCAAAATTCCAAAATTAACTTCTGTTTAACCTGAGTTAGATAGGGTGAATCATGTCTAATTTATAATTAGAGTTATGAATTATTCTGACATGATTTGAAAGATAGATTTTCACTATCTTCCCATCTCCCTATCATGAAAATTCTAAGCGAGGCGTTTAGCTTCTACAGTGAGGGGTAATTTTTCTGTAGCTGGTAACTCACTAAATTCTAATTCCCAACCATTAGCTAAAGTAAGAACTTTACCTGCATCACTATCTGTTTGTTTCACAACTTCTTCTTCAAGGTCTTTCTTGGCAACATAAGCCACCAAAGTACCAGCATCATTCATCCTTAGCATTACTTTCATTATTTTCCTCAACAATTTCTAGTTCTTTTTTCTTACAACCGATGACGAACCCTGTTTCTAAGAAATGCACCGCATAAATATAGGTATTTTGTAAATATGTACCTATACTTGCTATATAACCAACCTCTCCCTTTTGAGCCAAAACTGCACCAATGTCTTGACCGGGAAACGTGCCATCATTTTTGATCAATTTACGAATTCTTACCTTTTGACCAATTTCAAAAGCAGGAGGTAAGTCCAGTTCTAATTCATCGCGCTGCATGAGAATACCTCTGTTCACGTACTAAATTTAACAATTCTTCTGTGGTGAGACTACGTTTTTTCAGTGTTGATTGTTGACGCACTGAATCTAAAATAGATTGGGTTTCTTCTGCATTCAAAAAGATCCCATATTGTTCTAACAAATTAGATACCAAATGCCGTCCAGAATGTTTACCTATTACTAAAGTGCGTTCCCAACCGACTTCTTCAGGAGCAAAAGGTTCATAAGTTTCTGGGTTTTGTAATACACCATGAGCATGAATACCAGACTCATGAGCAAATGTATTTTTACCAACAATTGCTTTCCAAGGTTGGACATTAGCACCGGAAGCAGCAGCAACTAATTGTGATAGTTCTAATAAATGTCGAGTGTTAATACCCAAATCAACACCATAAATACATTTAAGTGCCATCACAACTTCTTCTAAAGCTGCATTTCCGGCTCTTTCACCTAAACCATTAACGGTGGTATTGACAGAAACTGCTCCGGCTTTAATACCAGCAATAGCGTTAGCAGTTGCTAGACCAAAATCATTATGAGTGTGAATTTCTACGGGAATTGATAAAGTAGATACTAATCGCTTAACTTTGAGGTGAGTTCCAAAGGGATCGAGAACTCCAACTGTATCGCAAAAACGAAATCTTGATGCACCCCATTCTTGAGCATATAATGCTACATCTTCGAGGAAGTTTTCATCTGCTCTAGAAGAATCTTCTCCTCCTACTGCAACCCAAAGACCATTATCCACAGCGAAGCTAATACAGTCTTTGAGTCTTTGTAAACTTACTCGCCATTGACCATGAAATTTAGCAGCAATTTGAATACCAGAAACGGGAATAGCAATATGTACTCGTTGAAGTCCACAAGCGATAGAAGCTTTAATATCTGAGATAACAGCGCGGTTCCAACCTAGTAATTTTGCATCTAAATTTAAATTAGCAATTTCTGTAATTGCCCGAATTTCTTCTTCTCCCATTGCCGGAATACCGACTTCTATTTCAGGAACACCAATGGCATCAAGAAATTGAGCGATTGCTACTTTTTCTTCTAGGTTAAAAGCAACACCTGCCGCCTGTTCACCATCACGTAACGTAGTATCATTAATAATGATTTGACTCATATCAAATATTCCTCTGACGGAGTTTTTACTAATACCCTTTAACACTACAATCCCTAGTAATAATAGATATAAAAGAAATATTAAAAATTTGTGAGAATTCAGGAGTTAGGAGTCAGGAGTCAGGAGGAAAAAGAATATTTTTCTCTTCTGTTCTCTGTTTCCTGCTATATCAAATATTCTGTATTCTGAATCCTTACAAAAATTTCTAGATAAATGTTCAGTACAAAGACATAATAAATGTAAAATAAAGTTAAAACCTTTCCTTTATACCTCCTACTTCCTACCTGATTCCATAGCACCAGTTATTGAACACGGTTTATGATTTTTAATTATTGCTCAATAACTCACACAACATCTGTATGGCAGAAAACAAAATATTGGTATAATTTACGAAGGCTTTTTACTGTTGTAAATTTGATGTTTATCAAATAGTAAGTAGCTAATATAACTATTAGTAAATCCAGTCAGTAACAAGATACTCAATCCAGCAATTAAACTAGTAATCATAGTAATAACCTCATTTGTTTGTGAAAATGGATCTGTGATTTGGACAATTGATGTCTCACAAATAGCTGCTTCATATCTAAGTGCAAAAAATTTAACTCTTCAATCAGTTAGGACTGCAATAATTCACTATGCGTGTTCTGCTAACCAATCAAAAATCTTGTCTAGTTGCTCTAAGTCTATGAAGCCATACTGCCAAAGCAGCATTGGTATAGGGCCTTTATCTAACTCACGGTGTCGTAATGCGACAGCAATATCCGCATTTGAAAGTGCCAATTCATTATGCAAAAAGTGAAGTAATTTCTTATCGCTGTTACGCTGTACCATAATTTGACGTTGAAAATATCAAGCTAGACAATAATTTTTCAAATGCCATCCCCAGTGTTACTTGCTAATTTCACTCTATTGAGAAATGAAATATAGCAGAATTCAGGAGTCAAGAGTAAAAGTCTTGATGATCAAACTTTGTACTTCATTTACCTGCCAGTTGATCTATGTGAGTGAAGTTTTAGATTTAGCAGATTTGGCAGAATGAAACCTAAGCTTAGGTTAATTACCTTCAGTCTGCAAGCTAATTTGTGAGTGAACAATAACTTTAACTTGTGCAGAGAATAAATCACGCTTGCAACATAAATTCTGCGCTGATATTGTATTGATTAGACATTCTAGAGATTGTAAATTGTCATCACTCACACAGTTTTTACTTAATACTGTGATTCCAACAATTTTCTAACCATTCCACTAACTCACAACGAGAAGCTAAAAGTTGCTTGACTGCACTGCGGACAAGAATAGCTTCTTGCAAACTGTTAACTTGTACTCGCAATGAACCATCTGAGGGACAGGAACAAGCAATCGTCAACTCTTGTAATCGGTGATAAATTTGCCATCTATCGCTCAAAGGAATCTGTAAAACTTGTTCTTCTGGTGAAAACATAATTTAACTATCCTCGTCCTGCTGATGACTTGTCAGGGTTTGTAGTTGTTGTTCAAGTTTTTCAATCCGAACAAGCAAGGAACGAATTATACCTGCTTCGACATCGGGTAACTTGCCATGTTCTAAGGGAGAGAGACGTTTGCTTTGTTTATGGGGAATAATGCGTCCAGGAATCCCCACAACAGTGGAATCTGGGGGAACATCACGCAAGACAATTGAACCTGCACCTATCCGCACGCGATCGCTAATTTGGATATTTCCCAAAACTTTCGCACCTGCACCCACGACAACGTTATTACCCAAGCTAGGATGACGTTTACCGCTTTCTTTCCCAGTTCCACCCAGAGTTACACCCTGATAAATCAGCGTATAATCTCCGACAATGGCAGTTTCACCAATGACAACACCCATGCCATGATCGATAAATACACCTTTACCAATTTCTGCACCTGGATGAATTTCTATACCTGTTAAAAACCGTCCTAAGTGGGAAATTAACCGGGGGATAAAACCCACCTTGCTGCGGTGTAACCAGTGTGCAAGCCGATGTAAACAAAGAGCATGAAATCCAGGGTAACAAAATATTACCTCCAACCAATTACGTGCTGCTGGATCACGTTCAAAAATGATGCGAAAATCGCTCATTAATGGCTCCAAAAAACCGCCAGAACGTTGATTTTTTGTCAAGTCTGTATTTGCAGTTTGGATTTTACTGATACTGTCGAAAGACTGTTGCATCGGTACTGCCTGGTTAAAAGAGCCGTGTTGTATTTTTATGCTTATATCAGGTGACTCGAAAGCAAAAAAAACAGCACATACCGATTGGATCTATTGGATTTATTACGCTTGTACTCAATAGGTTTAAACCCCTATTTAACAGAACTTTACATTTTTTTGGGGGTAGGGGTACTAGCTTTTGATCACAGGGGTACTTGTATTTTTGGGGTAGGGATTGAGATTTTTTGCACTCAAGAATAATTGCCTTGCCTGTGAGACTTTGCAGCGATTTAGGCAAGATAATGGATGATATATTAAGTTGTACTCATTCCCTAAAAATGTCAGGTAGAACGGATTACAACTTGAATTTCTGTATACTCAGTTACTATAATCATCTTATAGTTTTGGTAGTCAAAAGACTTGTTTCTTTATTTTATTTTAGGATTTACAATAAGGAATATCTAAAGCTTTTGGTGGTATAGATTTGTAAGGAGTCAGGAGTTAGAATATTTGCTGATAGTAGGCATATCCATGTTTTGTCACTCTCGGAAAACAATAATCAAATCCATCTTTTTTACCTCACTCAACCGATAATCGATATATATCTTTTTTTGTCTGAATCAGGATTTACAGGATTTAAGGATGTGGAGGATGTTATTTTAAAGTATTATGTTTTTTTTGAATGTTGATTTGATGATTAATTGTGAGATTTAAGATGGAATTACTTGATAATCATAATT
>NZ_JAYGGY010000001.1:59626-186580 GCF_034931625.1 Anabaena cylindrica UHCC 0172
AAATCCTTGTTTATATTTTCTAACTGGAGATATAGCATTTTTTTGTCTGAATCAGGATATCCAGGATTTAAGGATGTACAGGATGTTATTTTAAAGTCTTATGTTTTTTTTGAATATTGATTTGATGATTAATTGTGAGATTTAAGATGGAATTACTTGATAATCATAATTTATAGAATATTCAAAAAATATCAACATCAGAAAAATTCTCACATTTAAAAAAAATTAGACTCAGTTAGTATCCTGTCAATCCTTAAATCCTGGATATCCTGATTCAGACAATTGATTAAGGATTTGGAAATCTATCCCAACCATACCAATGAAGTATTGCTAACCACGCGACTGATAGCAAACCGGCTAGACTGAGGGTTAAACCACTAAAGGGTATTAATAACGCAAAAACAGGTAAAATAGCTCCAGCAATAGTACAAATAATTGCAGCTAAAGAAGTATGACGATTTGAACCTAAACCATAGGTTAAAATGAGGAAGATAAATGCAATCATTGTCCAAGCTAGTTCAGCATTTATTATCCGCGCCATGTAGGTTAAAGTTAGCAAACAAGCTAAGAAAACAGATCCAGCTATAGCGACATTTTTTAAATTCATTGGTAGAGACAAATATAAAAGTAATATCCACCATAAAAATAATGCTGGAGCTAATAGTAATAATCGGGGGATAATGCCAGTATTTTTGATGGGTTGAGTGCTGGTAAATACGCCAAAGGGATTTTTGACAGAAACGTTTTCATCAAATGTCCAAATGAATTGGGTGCTGTTGCCATCAACTTTGATATTCTTGGGAACAATGCCACTAGCGAAGTCTGCATTTCTAAAATTGGCAATTGCGATCAGACGGAATTGAGAAAGTAGTTGATTGGCGGCACTATAAACCCAGCGTGAACCACCTTGTGCTTGATAGGTAACTTTAAATGTTGTTTCTTCCCCTGGTTTTAAACGAAAGGGAAAACCATAATCACCGGGATTTGTTTGTTTTAATTTTGTACCGTCACGTTCTATTTTGTAATTTGTTAGTAGTGAGTATCCGTTAGGTGGTGGTGCTTCAAAGAAAAAGTTATCAATATCGCTGAGTGGGTTAATAACTTTATAATCGGCGGTGTAGTCAGTGTTGTAAATAACGCTGCTATTTTGAACGTTGACACTTTGGTCTATTGTGACTTGAATTTGTGAACCGGCTAGTGTTAGGTAACGGGTAACTTTTTGTTTATCGTTGACTTTTACTATTTTGCCTTCAACTTGGGTAGTGTAGCTGTATGGTTCTTCTGTCGTGTAGCGAATTTGAGGCGCACTTTGTTCTAATTTATCACCAGCAACACTTTCGGCGACTTGGGCTATTTTGGCTTGTTCCCAGTGGTGGTAACGATTGCTGAGGGTGGAAAATAGGAAAAATCCGGTGATTGATAAAATTAAAATTAGGGCTAAATGCTGGATTCCGCGTAATAATTGAGAATAACGAATCGACCATTCACCAAAAAAAACTGCTTGTTCGGTGGTGTTGCGTCTGAGGGAAAAACTTATTAGTGCGATCGCTACTCCCAAAGCTACAATTAAAAATACCAATAATAATGATCCTTGAAGCAGTTGAGTGCCAAATTGTACTAACTCATGGGGATGTGTTAAGTCTGGCAAACCGGGAATGCCTTGAGCAGAAGGAGACATGGGCAGTTATTTGGGTAATTTGAATAATTAGACCGATGTAATATAACAAAAGTTGCTGAACAATAACTTATGTGTTTACGTCTTAGTGCTATATAGCAGTTTGCTCCCGTTAGGAGGTACAACATCTCAATTCAAACCTATAGACAAAGCCAGTTTTACTCCTGACTCCTGACTCCTGAATTCTACTGTATTAATATATTTATTATTTCTTGAAAATATGGCGATCGCTATTGATTTTGGTACTAGTAACACAGTCATTACCCGCTGGAATCCCGTCACCCAGAAGCCGGAAACTATCAACATCCCAGATTTATCAATTCAGCAACATTTCAATCCCCCACTGATACCCAGCTTGGTGTATGTGGAAGATGCAAAACAAAGTCAGATATTAGTCGGGCAACAAGTGCGCGATCGCGGTTTAGATATCAAAGGTGACTCTAGATTTTTCCACAGCTTTAAACGGGGAATTGGTGCAAATATCCCAGGTTTTTCACCGGAAATAGATGGAAAAATCATTTCTTTTGAACAAGTAGGTGAATGGTTTTTAAGTAAGGTAATTTCTGAATTAGCATCCATAGAAGGGGGAATAAATTCTTTAGTTTTAACTGTACCCGTAGATAGCTTTGAAGCTTATCGTCACTGGCTGGGTAAGGTTTGTCAAGCACTGCCAGTTGAACAAGTGCGGATATTAGATGAACCAACGGCTGCTGCTTTGGGTTATGGTTTGGCAGAACAGGAAAATCTCTTGGTAATTGATTTTGGCGGTGGGACTTTAGATTTATCTCTAGTGAGTTTAGAGCAAAAGACACCAACCAATGTGGGATTTCTGCTCAAATGGGGTAAAAAATCTCTGGCTGAAGACTCGAAGCAAAAAGTCAAAACAGCCCGTGTGTTGGCGAAAGCAGGGCAAAATCTAGGCGGTATTGATATAGATAATTGGATAGTTGATTACTTTGCGAAAAATCAAGGATTTCCAGTTAATTCTCTGACAACTCGATTGGCAGAAAAGTTAAAAATTCAGTTATCTACCCAAAATCAAGCTAGTGAATTTTATTTTAATAATGATACTTTTGAAAGCTATGACATGGAACTTAACCGCCAGGAACTAGAAGAAATTCTCAAAGAAAACGGATTTTTTGACCGCTTGCATGAGGCGATGATGACGCTGTTACAGCAAGCACGTCGTCAGGGCATTGAACTAGATGATATTAATGCAGTTTTGTTAGTTGGTGGATCTGTACAATTAGCCGCAATGCAGACATGGGTAAGCCAATATTTTGAGCCAGAAAAAATTCGGTGTGAAAGTCCATTTGAAGCGATCGCACAAGGGGCATTGCAAATCACCCAGGGTTTAGAAATTAAAGACTATCTCTATCATAGTTATGGTGTGCGTTACTGGGATCGTCGTCACCAACGTCACAGCTGGCAACCAATTATCAGGGCTGGACAGGCTTATCCCATGATCCAACCAGTAGAATTAGTTGTGGGAGCTTCTAGAGAAAATCAACCCAGCATAGAATTAGTTTTAGGGGAATTGGGTGCAGAAACCGGCGGCACAGAAGTTTATTTTGATGGCGATCGCTTAATTACTCGTAAAATTAACAGTATGTCCACCACCGTTAAACCGCTGAATGATCAAGAAGGTGCCAGAAATATTGCCCAACTTAGCCCCCCAGGATTTCCGGGGAGCGATCGCATAAAAATCCTGTTTCAAGTTGATGAACAGCGGTTTTTACGCGTCACCGTCGAGGACTTGTTAACAAATGACACCTTAGTACAAAATCAACTTGTCGCGCAGTTGAGTTAAAAGCAAAATACTAGACACGATTACCGTCCTGAATTCCAAGACCTGAGTTTGGTGATGACAGGTTTGTCAGGTGTGGAAAAATTGAGTCGATATTGTATTATTGGTACATAAGAGCCATTCCCTTCATGGACAGTTACAAGAAAAGCTGTTTTATAGCGTGGATCTTTACTAATTTTATCTATGTAACCAGACTGTATTTGTTGAATATTTAAGAGTTTTGCTTGTTTAAATCCTGGTCGGGAAATACAGACAATTGGGGAAGCATCTATATACTGACCTGAGTAAAACCAATAAGTTTGTCCTTTAATTTTCAATTCGGATTTATAAACAACAGTGAATCTGTCAAACTCTTCTAATTGTTGATTTTGTTGACAGTTTTTATCAATATATATTTCTTGAACATTGGTTTGAGCATTAGTTTGAACATTAGATAATCCGCCCATCATTAAAGTGAGAGTCAAAATTATTGTAGTTTTGAAAGTTAGGCTTTTAATCATGATTTTTTTCTAGTAATTTTTTTAAAGCACCAAGCAGTCTTGGTTATACCACCTGATTGACAGTTGCTAATTGCTTGGCTGTGCGATCGTATTATGTGTCTTGTTTGAATGGAATTTGAATATGCATTTTCTAGAACCTTTGTAGAGATGTTCCAGGGAACGTCTCTACAATTTTTTGTACTCCTATGTCTAATTCTGTTTCATCTATCGACGCACAACCACCACAGTCCCAGTGGAAGCCCAATTGTATAATTTTCGTGCTTGGCTAACTGGCAAATTAACGCAACCATGACTCATAGGAGTGCCAAAATTGTTATGCCAGTAAGCACCATGAATAGCATAGCCTTGATGAAAATACATAGCGTAAGGAACATCAGGAATATCGTAACCTCTACCACGCATTCGATTAACACGATATTTGGAATTAATCTGAAACCTACCCACTGGTGTAGGGGTGCGGCGTTTACCCGTAGAAATTCGGAATGAATAAACTAGAGTTTTACCATCCCATGCCCGTAATCGTTGCTCAGATAAATCAATTTCAATTCGGCGAGATAGGGATATTTGCTTAGTTTTAGATACAGTAGTGCTTTGATTTACTGTAGTTGCATTAGCCGCTGTCATTTTGGGGTTACTGGTTGGTGAAGACCAAGAGAATAAAGTCACCAACATCAACACTAAACCTGTACAAAAAGTTCCAGAGGAACGTATTAAAGCACTGCGAATCCAGCTTGGCATAATCCAATTACCTTTTAAGATTTACTGTTATCAGTCCGTGCAGGATTTATCAGGATTTACGCCAAATTCAAGGAAACAGAGATTTTCAATCATGTTTACTCCCCTTCTTCTATTTTACCTATCCTGGGTCGCCAAGAACTGTTTAATTGTTCTGATTTCCTGTGATTTAGAGACTGGGAATGTGGGAGGAGAATCACTAATCCCCAATCTCCAATTCCCCTATTTCTTAATAACCACTGGTGTCCCTACATCAGCCCACTCAAATACCCATTTAGCATGATTGGGTGCAAGATTTACACAGCCATGACTAACGGGTGTACCAAATCTGTTGTGCCAATATGCTCCGTGAATGGCATAACCGCCTTGATAATACATAGTATGAGGAACATTGGGAACGTTATACCCTCTACCTTGCATCCGAGTTTTTTTCAACTTGGTTTGAATTTTAAAAGTCCCAACGCGAGTGGGTGTAGATCGTTTCCCGGAAGAAATGGTGATTGCATAAACAGGTTTGTTACCTTCCCAAGCAATTAAATTTTGCTTGGTGAGGTCAATTTGAATCCAGCGTTGATCAGATTGTTTTAGTGTTTCAATAGCTGTAGCAATTTTATTATTATGGGAATTTGCCCAAACTTGACCCGATACGGGAGTCAAAATACTAGCGGAGACGAAAGCGCCCGCAAGTAATATTTTTAAGGGACGCACGCAGTTAGGATAAATAAGGTTCTTCATGGTAAATACACTCCTCTTCGCTAATTCGTAATTGGTGACGGGTAATTGGTAAGTTTTCTTCTGTTCCCTGTCACTTAACTACTAATTTAATGTCAGTATAAGCTTTTTTGCTTGAAGAGCGATCGCACGCCAATTTCCATCTAACACCCATTCTTTAGGGAATAATTCGCCACTTAAGCCCACTGCTACCGCTCCAACTTGTAAGAAATCTTTAGCATTTTGTAACGTCACCCCACCAGTAGGGATTAAGGGAATATGACCAAGTGGTGCTTGTAAACTTTGAATATAGCTGGTTCCTCCCACTGCTTGCACAGGGAATACTTTGACACAACTTGCGCCCTGATTCCAAGCAGTAACAATTTCTGTAGGTGTAAGTGCGCCGGGGATAATCGGTACATCTTGAGCGACTGCGGCTTTAATCATTTCTGGGTCAATATGGGGACTGAAGAGAAATTGCGCCCCACAAGCGATCGCATCTTGCAACTGCTGGACATTAAACAGCGTCCCTGTACCAATAATACAGCCCGGTAATTCGGTGCGGAGTAAAGAAATTAAATCAGCAGCGCGATCGCTATTCCAGGTAATTTCAATCAGCTGCATTCCCCCAGCAGCCACAGCAGCAGCCATTTTTGCACCCAAATCCATTTTAGGAGCGCGAATAACTGCGATCGCTCGATGTTCCTGTAACTGTGATAACCAAACTTGATTCAACGTCATCTCAAACACCAAAAAACCTCTGCGTACCTCCGCGTTAACCTCCGCGCACCTCTGCGTTTAAAAATCAACGTAGTATAAATCCGGGTTAAACTCACCATGAACAGTAATCAGTAAAGCCTCAATTAAAGCCTGTGCTTTAAGAATAGTTTCCGCAAATTCCGCTTCCGGTTTTGATAAAGCCACAATTCCACCTCCCACCCCAATAGAAATTTCATCAGGAGTCAATATAGCAGTCCGAATTACCACATTCAAATCTGCTGCACCATTCACAGCTAAAAACCCAATTGCACCAGAATAAACCCCTCGTGCCTCCTTTTCCAATTTATCAATAATCTGCATTGTTCTAATTTTTGGCGCACCCGTCATTGAACCACCAGGAAACGCCATGCGAATACAGTCAGTTGCGCCCATATCTGGACGTAAACAACCGCGAATAGTTGAAACCATTTGATGCACAGTTGCATAAGTTTCCACATCCATTAATTTCGGAACATGAATACTACCAACTTCGCAAACACGACCTAAATCATTGCGTAACAAATCCACAATCATCAAATTTTCAGAACGGTCTTTTTCACTATTCCGCAAATTTTCCCGTAAAATCAAATCTTCTTCCAGAGTTCTCCCCCTTCTTGAAGTTCCCTTAATAGGTTTAGTTTCCACCCAACCTTGAGAATCAATTCTTAAAAATCGTTCTGGAGAAGAACAAGCAATAGCCACATCACCAAAACGAAAAAATGCTGAATAAGGAGCCGGATTTATTTTGCGTAAAGTGCGATAAAATGCCAAAGGTTCAGGAATTGTATTTGTAGATAATTTATTTGTTAAACAAACTTGATAACTTTCACCCTCATGAATTTCCTGTAAACAATTTTTAATATCATTAATATAACTTTGATGAGAACGACTTAATTTAAAAATCACAGGTTCTTTAAATTGCGACAAAATAGGTAATAAAGGTAAAAGTTGATTAAGTTGTTTTTCAATCTCATTAAACCAAATTTCTGCTAAATGCGATTTCTCATTTTTTCCTAAATATAAAAGATAGACATTTTTTTCTTGATGATCAAATACAATTATCTGGTCAGCCAGGATAAACACCGCATCAGGCAAATCTGAAGAATGCACTAATTTAGAACCACATTCCATCTTCAGTTCATAACCAAAGTAACCAACGAAACCACAGTTAAAATCAAAAGGTAAATCATCAGAATTGCAGTATCTTGGCTCAAGTTCTCGCTTCAGATAATCGAATATACTTTCTGTCCGGTATGTGCTTTTACCTGATTGTGTAATAGTAATTTCTTTAGTTTGGGTACGATACTCAATTAACAAGCTATTCTCTCCATTACTACCTCCCATAAAAGAGAAGCGCGAAAGACCAGAATTGACATCATTACTATCGAGCCAAAAAGCGTTTATTTCTTTACTAAAAAGATTAACAAATACCTGTTCTGAATCAGGATAAATATCTAATTTTTTACTGTAAACTGTAAATTCTTGGTTTAATTTTTGTCGAGAATGAGTAGTAGAACAAGATGAAAATAGTTTTGGCTTTGATTCTTGTTCATGAAATTTTAATGTGATTTCTCTAAAATTATTCAGCAATTTTTTACCATACTCAGTACAGATTGATTCAGGATGAAATTGTACACCCCAAAATGGTAAATGACGATGGCGCAAAGCCATTACTAATCCTTCTTCAGTCCAAGCTACTTTTTCTAAACAGTTTGGTAAATCTTCAGCAAGAATCAATGAATGGTAACGGACAACTGAAAAAGGATTAGGGATTCCTGTAAATAAATCCGAGTCATTATGATAAATTTGGCTTAATCTTCCGTGTCTAACTTCTGGTGCATGAATAACCTTACCACCATATAAATAACCAAGTCCTTGATGACCAAGACAAACACCAAGTAAAGGAATATTTATATTTTGGATTATTTGTTGACAAATCCCAAAATCTTTAGTTTTTTCTGGACGACCTGGCCCAGGAGAAATGACAACATTATCAAATTTTAGTTGTGTTATTTCTTCCCAATTAAGTTGATCATTATGAATAACAATAGGCAATTCGCTATTTACTTCGGCAATGATTTGGAATAAATTAAATGTATAAGAATCATAATTATCAATAATCAGTGTTTGCACTTCAAACTTTCCCTTATGAACAAAGAGTAGAGATGACCAAAAGATTAATTCAAAAAAATGGTTTTACTGCTATCTAACCTCATCTACAGGTAAGACATCGTGGAAATGGTTATAGTCAACATAGCGATGTCCATCCGGTGTTCGATGCATAATATCAACAAATCTGCTATTCCATAAAATATCGTTAGCAGCATAACTATGACGAGCATGGACAACCTGTGCCACAGTTTCATCAATACCACTAACAGAAACCATTAGTAAGGATTGTGTCTTCACCAGTGACTCTGATGTCATCCCAAACAAAGGACTAGATTCATCAATTATATGCATAATTGTCCAAGATAAAGAGAAATTAGGTGTCTGGTTTCTGACTAACTTGAGGTCATGAATTTTACGTAAAGACGCTCCATCTTGATTTACCTCATCACGCATTAAATACAGTCGTATCTGTGCCTCTAAAATCATATTGCGGCGCTGATTTGCAGTACGAAATAACAGAGTTGGTAATCCTTCCTGTAGCATAATTACCGCTACACAGCTAAACATCACACGGGCAGTCGGTCGGGAAAAACGAGCAAAGGCTAATCCTGTCATCACGGCAATTCCCACCACACCAATCATCGCCTCAATAGTCACTATGATATTGGCATAAGTTGTTGTGGGATACATTGCACCATAGCCGATAGATGCCAAGGTTTGCACACTAAAAAAAAAGGCATCTAGAAAAGAGCCTGGTTGAGCATTAGCGATACAATTTCCTCCTAATCTATAAGCTAAGGCAAATAGAGTATTAATAGCTACATAAAAAACACAAATCAGGCTCAAGAAGCCTGACCAGGGAATAGTTAGCAGCAAATGATAAGGATCACGCCAGTATGAATGCCATACCCCCATACCTATAATTTCAAATTGCCCATTGCGGATTTTGATATGAACTCGTGGAATGATAGGCTGTTGGCGCTTTTGGGAAGGTTTTTTGTGTCTAAATTTCATGAAGAGTAGTCGAAAGCATGGTGAATGGTACTATGACTGAAGTTGAATACAACCATAAAGCAAAAACCCGGTGGTTATTAATTACTGATGAATCGCAATTTTTGGATTACTGCTTTAATTGCCTTTGTTAACTCCCTGAGTTTTACGATTTTAATACCTATTATCTATCTTTATGGCAAACAATTTGGTCTGAGTGATTTCCAAACCAGTTTATTATTTTCTATTTACTCTATAGCTCAGT
Organism: Anabaena cylindrica UHCC 0172; assembly: GCF_034931625.1. Classification (GTDB taxonomy): domain Bacteria; phylum Cyanobacteriota; class Cyanobacteriia; order Cyanobacteriales; family Nostocaceae; genus Anabaena; species Anabaena cylindrica_A. The sequence continues at coordinate 69,181 of NZ_JAYGGY010000001.1, forward strand.
TTTTTGCAACTCCTGTCATTGGCAAACTCTCTGACCGTTTTGGCAGGAAGCCTTTATTAATCATTAGTTTAGCTGGAACTGTAGTTGCTAACTGTATAGCTGGAACTGCAACAACGGCAAGCCTGTTATTTCTTGCAAGATTTTTAGATGGAATCACGGGTGGTAATGCTTCTGTTGCTCAAGCAGTGATTTCTGATATTAGCAGTCCTAAAAATCGCGCCCAGGCATTTGGTATTTATGGGGCTGCAATGGGTTTAGGCTTCGTTTTAGGACCAGCTATCAGTTTAGTAGCACAGCAAATTTCTTTGGGAACTGCATTTTTAGTTTCTGGTGGAGTTGCGTTTGTGGCTTTGTTGATGACTATTTTTTTCTTACCCGAAACTCTCAAAAATAAGATTACAAAATCTAGTAATATATTCGATTTGGGTTTAGAGAATTTAATCAAAGGTTTAGTAATGCCAGGAGTTGGCATTTTGCTATTCATTAATTTCTTAACTGGCACGACTTTTACTATGTTTACCTATGCTTTCCAACCTTACTTTATTAAGGTTTTGGATCAAACTAGCCAGTCTTTAACACTCTTGTTTTTAGTCTTTGGCACGCTAGGTGTAATTATGCAAACCTGGGGCGTGTCTGTGATGATCAAGAAATTTGATGCAGTTAAAATTTTGTTTTTAGGTCTATTCTTTCGTAGTCTGTCATTTGCCTTAATGCCAGTTTGGCCGAATATTACTTATTTTGTCGCTATCAGTATCTTGTTTTCCCTGTTTAATTCCCTAGTGCAACCAATGATTAGCACGTTAATTTCTCTCAATGCTAAACCTGAAGATCAGGGAACTGTATTGGGTTTGAATGCATCTTATTTAAGTATTTCTAATGGTATTGGGCCTGTAATTGCTGGACTGATTGTCAAACAATCTAACCCTATTACCTATGGCTATCCGTTATATTTAGCAGGAGGGCTAACATTTTTAGTTTTAGCTTTTGCAATATATAACCGAAAAAGATATAGCAATCCTAAATAGGGCTTGTGGAAAAAGTCTTTTGGTTAGGGCTAGGAGTCAGGAGTCAGGAGTCAGGAGTCAGAATTAGAAGAAATAAATAACAGAAAAAATGTAAATATATGTAAGTATTCAGAATATAGAATATTTGATATGGCAGAAAACAGGGAACAGGGAACAGGGAACAGGGAACAGGGAACAGGGAACAGGGAACAGGGAACAGAAGAGAAAAATATTCTTCTTCCTCCTGACTCCTGACTCCTGACTCCTGACTCCTGACTCCTGACTCCTTCTTCAATCATCGCCACTCACCCTGTAACATAAATGCAGCCCAATAAAATGGGGAATTCCACTTTTTTTCTTGCCACATTTCAATTTGTGCTTGGCGTAATGCTGAAGCAGGTTTTAAATTTTCTTGTAACATTTTTTGGTAAAATTTCTGCATTAATATGGAAGTTCCTTCATCATCGACACTCCACAAACTCATGACTACACGGGGACTACCTGCATACATAAATGCTGTTGTTAATCCCACTAATCCTTCTCCGCGAATATTTTCACCTAAACCTGTTTGACAAGCACTAAGTACAACTAATTCCACGGGTAGGTAGAGGTTATAAAAATCAAGCAGTCGCAAAAAGCCATTTTGGGGTTTACCTTTTTCGTTAAACAGTGATAAGACTACCCCAGATAATTCTGGCCTTTGATTATTGATGATTCCGTGAGTTGCAAAATGAACAATTTGATATTGACTGAGTTGGCGACTAGTAACTAAATCACGGTTAGCAGCAAAGCCTAAAACTTGCAACCGCTGATCTTCAGGTACTAATTCTAAAATATTGTCTGCTTCCTTGCGGGTAAAGCGTAGACGATCAAATTTAACACTATAATTATTGGCGGTTCTGTTTAAAGCCAGGGTATTTATATTATTTTTTTTAACTGTGAGGCGTTCGTCATATTGACTAAATACGGGATCTGCAATTACAGCTAGTTTTTTAGGAGGTAATTTACGTCCTTGGTGTTCACGTCGCATGATGGCTAGTGAGGAAGCTGAAGGGAGAGAGATAATTTCGTATTTGAGTAGTAATGGTTCATAGTTGTTGCTTGTGGTCAGCGCCCCAAATGGTAGATACTGTAATGCACCATCGCTAACGATGACTAGGCGTTTGTGTTGTGATATTGTCGCATCTGGGGGTAGGATTATTTGCGTTAATGGTGCTGCTGCTTTTGCAATTTGGACAAAGCTGTCTCTCTGGCTGGGTGCGGTTAAAGCTACAGAAAATTTCTGGGCTGCGGCTTCGATTTCGATACGTTTGGGTAGTTCATAACTGGAGATATTGGTTTTGCTAATTACCCAAAGATAGCTGCGTTTTTCTCCTAGGAAGTATTGCAATAGCAAAGTATCTTTGTCTAATACTTGCTGCTGAATTTCTGTTAGTGTCAGGGGTTTGGGCTGAGTTAAGGCGGCATAATGTGGACTGCTAGTGCGGATTTGTGCTTTCAGTTCTCTATATTGATCGATAAGTGCAGCAATTTCTGTTTCTATGAATTGGATTTGTTGTTGGGTGTATTTCCTATTGAGTAAATCTATCCGCTGTTGTTCGACAGCATCAAATTTTTTTCGTAAGTTGCTTTCTGCTGTGAGTAGTTTGGGATCTACGCCTTGACGGATATCGACGTTAGCTTCTGCCAACAATTCTAATAGACTGCGGGCGCGGGTGCTTTCACTAGCTTGGAGTGCGATCGCATCATAACCTTTTGCTGGTTGCTGTTTGTGCAATTGCATTAGTAAGTCAATATAGAAGGCATAAACCTTGTGCTGTGAGGCAAAGTAGAAAGCACGTAAAGCTTGACTGGCGATGTTGGTACGTAAATCTTCAATAATTTGGATTGCGGCTTCAATTTGGATTAGTGCTGCTGGCAAGTTACCGCGATCGTATTCTAAATCGGCGATATTAAAAAGAGTATTAGCCTCACCCTCTTTATCCCCTACTGCTTGTCTCAAAGGTAGCGCCTGTTGATAGTACGCCATTGCCTTGTTATCATCTCCTAAATTGGCGTAAACTTTACCAATGCCAGTTAGAGTGATAGCTTCCCCACTAGTATCTTGTACTGCCCGCCTTAAAAGTAGTACTTGTTGGTAATATGCCAACGCCTTGTGCTTATTTCCTAAATCTGAATAAGTTAAGGCAATATTATTCAGAGTAGCGGCTTCGCTGCCTTTGTTACCTGTTTTTTGGGTGAGAGGTAGAGCCTGCTCAAAAAAAGCCAATGCCTTTTGCTTTTCTCTGAAAGAACTGTAAACCCTACCAATGTAATTGAGAGTAGCAGCTTCACCATCTTTATCATTTGTCTGCTGCATGAGGGATAATGCCTGGTTGTAGTATTCCAGCGCCTTATTTTTCTCTCCCAGATAGGAATAAACTAAACCAATATTATTAATAGTTATGGCTTCACCCTTTTGATCACCCACAGCCCGTCTCAGAGGTAATGCCTGGTGGTAGTATTCTAGTGCTTTCTGTTTATCTCCTAAATCAGAGTAGATTTTACCAATGTTGTTGAGGGCAGTGGCTTCATCCTTTTTATTCTTTACCTTCTGTATTAACAGTAGTGCTTGATTTAAAAATGTCAGTGCCTCAGATTTTTCTCCTAATAAACTGTAAACCCTGCCAATTTCAATCATGGTTCTAGCTTCACCTTCTTTGTTACCTACCTTTTGCATTAGAATTAGTGCCTGATTTAACAGTTCTAGTGCTTTGTTCTTGTTTCCCAAATCAGAATAGACTAAACCGATATAGTAGAGGGTTTGAGCTTCATTCTCTGTGTCGCCTATTTGTCGCCATAATTTTAAGACTGTTTGCCATTTCTCAATTGCCTGTCGCCGTGATTCTGCTGTACCTTGTTGTTCAAGTTGCAACCCCTCTTGATCAGCTTTTTTAGCCGCAGCACGTTTTGCCTCTAGGGATGTTGTTTGTGCTATGGGCTGATATCTAGCAACTGCTAACCCAGGGTAGGAAAACAAAAGTATGCCCATTAAGAAAGCGAGAGTGCGATGATCACGGAAAAATGAGAGAACTAGTTTTGGCATGAAAATATACTAAATCTCTAACAATTTTTGCATACTCAATATTTCAGCTTCTTGAGGTGATTTTCCAGATTACAAATCATGACCATAACACCGGGAAGTGCTGTACACTACTACACAAGCGAAGTCCTCATGAAAAATCAAGGCTTTTTCCAATTTGGACAAGGTATTAATTTGGTTGATATATTAAACCGGTATTTTGGCAATAAAATTTAGATGCGTTTCCCCTGAACGTATCCTACAAGAAAAATTAAGTATCACACTTGTTTAAGTCCTATATTTTTTCTGAATTAAATTATTCAATAGTTTTTTCCATCACAAAATTAATAAATAACTGCCCTCGACATTCTACTTCTTGTTTTTTTACTACAATAAAATTTTTACTAATAAAAAAAGGCTTGGCTGTGATACTAGCTTCTGTAAATAACTTGGTTATTCCTAAAAATTTAGCCTGTAACTCTATAGCATCTAAGATTTTTGTCCCAACTCCTCGCCTTTGAAAAGCATGATGACAATAAAAACAATCAATATGACCATTTTTTTCTAAATTACTAAACCCAATAATTTGGTTATTCTCTTCTGCAACATAAGTAAAACTATTACTCAAACGATTAACCCACATTTCGATATCTAACTTAACTGAAGCCCAAGCCTCTACTTGTTTTTTACTATAATCACGAATATTTATATTATGAATAGTGTCAGCAAACAAATTTATAATTTCTGGTGTATCTTCTATTTGATAAATTCTCAAATTCATAAAATATCTCCATCAAAAGGTAATTGATTATGCAAAAAAGCACTAATAAAAATATTCAAGAAATACCCTCTAGACAAACACCAGGCAAAGATTTATTAATAGCTAAAGGTTGGCAAAAAGAACAATATATAGGTATTACAATTCTTTTTATATGCTTAATTGCCCTAGTCGGATTTTTGAGTCGTAGAGTTGAATATGCTTTAATCTTTGCCTTAACTCTGAGCATCATTTTAATTGTTTTCTTCCTCAGTTTTTAAAATTTTAGTACAGCATAAAGAAAATAACCAGGACTTGCTGATAGCGTAGCGTCAGCCATAAAAGTCTTTTGGTTAGGGTTAGGAGTCAGGAGGAAGAATTAGAAGAATAGTCTTGAATCTGTTCAAATTATAGGTTTTTGGTAGTTTCAACTTGAATTTTAATAAATTGTAACTTTCTCATCTTGTTCAGATTAACTCTAGGTGCTGGCATTCCAGGAATATACTTTTGTAAAGCTTTCAGTAAATTTAACTTGTATTTAATACAACTTTCATATAATATACAAGTTTGTTTGTAAAAATAACCACTTATCAGGCAAAGACTAATTTGTAAATTGCCTGTAGGTCTAAATTTGTTGTCTTAGTCAGGTGAAAAAATGTTGTTGTTCTTAAAGCTGATTGATTATCTATTAGCAGCTGTTTTTATTAGTGCTGCAATTATTCTTTATTTCGATTCTAGCAATCAACAATATGTAATAGTTGGAGCCGGAGCTTTAGCTGTTGCGTTTTTTTTGTTTCTACTCAACAGAAACTCAGTAAACAATGCTCATAAAGAAGCGCAAAAGACTGAACTGGAAAAAAAAGCTGAAATTTACACCTCTTTATTAACTAATAGTAATTCCTTGGAAAACAATACAATTATTCCCGCTAGAGCTAAAGCTTTGGAGTATTGTCAAGACTTAATTGATGATTACAGAGGCACTAGAAATTGGGCAAGAAATCTTTACTATGTCTTGCAAATATCTACTGTTATTTTGTCTGGTGTCACACCAATTCTAGTTTTAGTAGATAAATTAGAAGCTGGACAATCTTGGTTGAAGTGGCTGCCAGTAATTTGTCCAGCACTTGCATCTATTGTTGCCAGTATTGTCACCTCTTTTCCTTTTCAAAAAAATGCAGTTGCTGCTAACACAATTGTTGAGTTATTAGAAGCAGAACAAGAGAAATTTATCTTGGGAATTACCCCTGCTTATCGTTGTTATGATGTCACTGATGAGGTGGAACAACAACAACGGATTAGTCAATCTGTAGAACAATTTATTACCCAAGTAAATAACATTCACCTACAACAAGTACAACAAACTGAACAACAGGATAAAAAGAAAGAGGCACCTACAACTGAAAGTTCTGAACCAACTAGAAACGAACAGCCTGCTTAAAATCGAATCTGATTTGGGTAATATCATAATTGTAAGCATATTGCCGTTAGGCTTATGCTTACTAAAAATCAAATAGAATTACTATATAAATGATTCAATGCTATACTGCAAACGGGTCAAACTTGGACTTATGTCATACTGACCGTAACGTAGTGCAGGGAAGTATCTCGGAGATTCTAGAGCCTACGGCACGCTACGCGAACACTTCGTTCAGAATGACACTTTTAACCCGTTTTTAGTATATATCAAACATTCTTTATTCTGAATCCTTACATAGATAAAATTAGGATTTATGCAAAAACCCTTTCTTCTTTCTGATTCCTGAATTCTTACGATTCAATTATTGGCAGATTCAGTTTCTGCTATTCTAAAAATTATTTCTTCCAATGTCCGCAACAAATCTTGTTCATTATAAGGTTTAGAAAAATAAGCTCGCGCTCCTAATTGCATTGCTAATTGGCGATGTTTGTTACTACTACGAGAAGTTAACATGGCAACAGGAAGACTTTTTAAGTCATCATGAGATTTGACACGTTCTAGAAAGCTATAACCATCCAGACGTGGCATTTCAATATCACAAATTACAGCTTGCACTTTTAAACCACTTTCTAGTTTTTCCCAAGCATCTTGACCATCTTTAGCTTGTTCGACTTGATAACCTCCTTTTTCTAAAGTTAGAGCTAAATAACGACGGACATTAATCGAATCATCAACAATTAAAATCATACCCTTTTGGTGACTAGGTCTAACTATAGGTTGATTTTTTTGTGGTTTGAGAAAAGCTGTCTTTAATTTAGTTGTAGGTAATTTATTACTTCGATGAGGACGTTGATTGCTAGTAATCCAAGATACTAATTCACTTGTATTTACTAGCGGCACTACTCGACCATCACCGAGAATTGTACAGTTACTAAAACCATCAGGTAAAGGTATGTTGCCTTCAACTTGGCGAATTGCGACTTCTTGTTCACCCCAGCAACGATCTATTTGTACGGCGACTGGTTGATGATCATTTTTAATGATTAACACGCTACTGGCATTAATTCCTGTGGGACTTTCTATTTCTAAATTATTGTAATGGGAACAATTAAACTCAAAGTAATTACCCAGACGCATTAAGGGTAACATGGTATCTTGCCATTTGAGAAATTCTCCTCCATCCATTGAAAAAACTTGATCATTTTCTAATAAAAATATTTCTGCAACTACATCTGTAGGAAATGCCAAAACCATCCGGTGGTTGATACCGCTACCAGTCTCACTCTCTACTAATAAAACTCGCGCTACAGACAGTGTAAATGGTACTGATAATGTAAAAGTTGTACCAATTCCTGGCTGTGTATCAACTGTAATATCACCCCGCACAAGTTTGAGGTTATTTTGAACTATATCCATACCTACACCACGGCCAGATAAAGCTGTGACTTGATCTGAAGTGGTAAAACCTGGCTCAAAAATCAGTGTTAGTAGTTCTTCTTCACTGGCAGTAGCTATTAATGCTGTATCTAAACCCATAGCTAGAGCGCGGTGGCGGATTTTTTCTAGAGAAATGCCTCTACCATCATCCCTCATGCTAATGATTGTGCGATCGCTCCGATGATATCCTTTAATTTCAATCAATCCTTGTTCTGGCTTCCCCTGAGCGTGACGGGTAGCTGGATCTTCAATCCCATGATCGAAAGCGTTCCGTAACAAGTGCATTAGTGGCTCATTCAAAGCCTCTAAAATAGTGCGTTCAATTAAGGTTTTACCACCTTCAATTTTTAACTGCACATTTTTACCATACTCAACATTTAAATCACGGATTGCTCTCGGAAAACGCTCTACTAAGTCAGATAAAGGACGCATTCGCACTTGCGTTAATTTTCTCTGCGCTTGCTTCGATGTTTTATTCAACTTCCGGGCAATTTGATCTGTATCATCAACACTGAGTTGAATATCACTCGTGACTTCTGCTACCTGAACAATTGTTTCCATCACATCCTGAGATAGCAGGTTTAATTTTTGATGGCGATCTATTTCTAAACCTTTTACCCCAGAATCTCTCATCTCTTCCTCTGAAGTTAATACTCCAGCAGAGACACTTTGGGTCATAATTTTCTCATATGCCGAACGCACTTCTTGATGTTCTTGATCGAGAATTTGCACTCGTTGGCTCAGTCCTAATACCAGTTTGCGTAATCTTTCTAATTGGGAATTTAATCCATTCCGCTGAATAATGATTTCTCCAAATAAATCATTAATTTCTTCTAATTGTTTACTCGGAACTCGGACTGTATTTTCATGAATTTCCTTATCTTTAGAAATACCAACTATTTCGCTTTTGCGTTCAATATGCTTATAATCTATAGAGGGAATCTCTTGAGTAAATGCTATATTAGGTTCAGGAAACTCAACAGCATTAATTTCTGGTGGTAATTCTACTTTTAAAGATGTTAAATCAGGAATTAACGCCTCTGCAATTAGAGCATTTTCTTGTATTTTTACTTGTACAGGCTCAATAATCTGCTCTTGAATATCACTAACAACTACTTCATTTAACTTAATTTCTGTTGGTAAGCTATGGCGTTGATTTGTTAATACTAAAGCTTGCGATCTTCTCCAAGCTTGCAATGCTAACTGAGCAATTTCTACAAAACGCTGAGGCTGAGTTTCTAAATAATTGGTAACTGACTCACAAAGCTGAGTAAAAGCAGGTAACTGAAGCATTTCTCCCAACCCACCCAATTCAGCAGCCATCACTCCTACTTCTGACTGTAAATTAGTTGTTGAACTATTTGCCAGTAAAGATTCTAAATTCTGCAAACACTCTTCGACTTCCGTTTCAAACAGTAGCGGAATAATTTCTTGTCCATCTTCTGGTGATAACATGGTAGTGATATCTTCTGGAGAAGGATCACCTAAACGGTCATGCAGTTCATCAAAAATTGGATAACAAAAAGTTCTTAACCATTTATCCTCTGGAGATTTTTTTTCTGACAACAACTCTACAATTTGGCGTAGCCAGTCAACTCCAGATAATAACAAACTCTGCAAATGAGTATCAATTTCTAAAGATTTTTTGCGAGTTTTGAGAACCTTAAAAGAATCTTCTAATCGGTGAGCTAAATTACTCAACAACTTAAAACCCATCATCGCTGCACCACCTTTAATAGAATGGGCAGCCCGCATAGCAGCATTAATTTTATCTAAATCAATATGTTTACTAGTATCAATTTCCAGCAAAATACTTTCTAATGTATTTAAATAATCAGTTGCTTCCTCTAAAAATTGCATCTGAATTTCAAGCTCTTTCTCATTAGTCATAAATCATTAGTCCTTAGTCGTCGGTTATTAATTATTAGCCAAGAACAAATTACTTAATCAATTGAGTTTAAAATTCTCAATATTCTTTTGTAAATTCTCAAAAATTTCCATATTTCTTTGTAATGATTCCCCAATTTGCTGGGTAGAATCACCATGAAGTTGTGAAATTTTAGCCATATCTTGCATCAATTGTCTCACAATTTGTGATGTTTCTAATTGACAATCTGAAGCCATAGCAATTGATTTTACCAAAGTATCAACTTGTTGAGAAACATCTAAAATCTCACTCAAACTTTGCTTGGCATCAGCGACAATTTGTGTACTCTCAATTACTTGACTATTTCCTACCTCCATTGCTTGCATAACTTCATTTGTGTCTCGTTTAATTTTATCGACAATTTGCTCAATTTCTTGGGTTGCAGCTGCACTGCGAGCTGCTAATTCTCCTACTTCTTCGGCTACAACAGCAAAACCTTGACCTTCTTCTCCGGCACGTGCTGCTTCAATTCCTGCATTGATTGCTAATAAGTTAGTTTGCATAGCAATTTGATTAATTAAAGAAACTACGCGGGAAATTTGTTGAGAAGATTCTCCTAAACGCCGGACTTTATTAGCAGTTTCACCTACGGTTTCTTGCAAAGACAGAATATTTTGTACTGTCAAATCCATTGCTTTTCCACTTTTGGTAGCGGTGTGGTGAGCATGATTAGCAATAGTAGTAACTTCTTGAGCGCCATCAACTAAAGCTTGCATAGAATTGGTCATTTGGTCAACTACATCTAAGGTGCGGTTGATATCATTAGCTTGTGTAATTGCTGCTTGTGTTAAGTCACGAATAGCACTTTCATTTGAGCCAAGGGAGGTATTTATTTGACTAGCAACCTGTTTTACTTGGGTAACAGTATCGCGGAGGTTTTCTAAAATCAAATTGAAAGCATTGGCTATAGTCCCAACTTCCCCAGTCATCACATCAGCTTGTACTGTCAAATCTCCTTTAGTAGCACTTTCTACCTGGCTGAGTAACTTGAGCAGTTGCCAATGTATTGTGTCTTGTTGTTGCCATTCCTGCTCATTTGTAGATTCTCTACTCACTTTGATATCTTGTTCTTTAGTTGCAGCGGCTAATTCATTATTATGTTGATTTGCCAACCCAATTTTGATGTCATTTTCAACTATAGTTTCTACTCCTGCTGATGCTTGGGAATTTGGCTTTGTTATACCCTGAGCTAACCAAGCTGCAAGCAATGTGAATAATAATGCGACTAGTGCTGTTCTCTGAACAACAAGTATCAAAAATTGCCTTTGCGGCTCAAAAGCGATCGCAGCATTTTTAGCCAAAATTAACTGCCAATTCAGATCTGGTAAACCTGCTAGTTTTTTTAATGGCACATAACTGACTAGTTCTGGCTGTTGTTTAATTGTCTGAATTCCTGTAAAACTATCAACATTTTGGATATCCTGCGGGTTAGCTAAACCAGGATATATTACTGTAGCTGCTTGACCTAATAAATCCGGCTTGAGACTGAGAAAAAACTTTCCCCTAGCATCGACTAAATAATATTCATCACTATCAGCTACGTAATTTTTGATCGTTTCTACTAATAGTTTTATGGGTACACGTGTGCGGACTACAGCAATAGTTTTTTGTGTTGCTATATCTTGAATCGGTGCAGCAACATAAATAACCACTTCGTTATTTTTTAATGTTTCTGGTTGGCTAATAACAGGAGAATTATTTTGTAGAACCTCTTGAAAATATTGCAGATTTTTTTCCTGAGTACTAGTTCCACCTTTAGATTGAATAATCACTTTTCCATTCAGGTCAAAAACCGCCACATGGTCATAGGCTTTATAAGCTGTAATAAAGCGGTTTAGCACTGCTTGCTGTTCAGGAATACTCGTACTTTTACTAACTTGAGCGTTGGTTAAAAATGGTAGAGTTGAGAGAACTTGAATATCTCCATATTTCGCCAACATAAAACGGTTAATAGTGTCACTTAAGCTCAAGGCTTGAGCTTCCTGATTACTGACAATTTGCTTACTAATGGATTTACTACCAAAATTATAAGCCATTATGCCCAGTCCAAATACTGGTAAGGTGCCGAGTGCGATCGCTAAAATTACCGCTTTCGTTCTTAATGTCAGTCGCTGTAAATACCTCACTGCATGATTTCCAAGATAATTTCCAGTCGTGTTGACATGAGACTGGCTCACCATTTCTATTCTATGATCAGTAACTTTCGATGATGCTCTCAAAGATGCTTTTTTTTGAGTATCACCACTCTGAGCAGTATCAGTTTTATTAAACATAAAATTAATTTCCCTAAATTTATGTAATAATATCAGTAAAAACTGATTTTTATTACCTTGTTCAATTAATCACCGCGAGCATTAGCATAATTTACAATATTCTGTGCATCTAAGACCAGCAATATTTCTTCTTTTTGCTCGACGCAGCCACACAAATAAGGCACTAAACTAGTTGCAACTTGTCCCACAGGAGAATGAATATCATCAGCCTTAAATTTAGCTGTACCTTTTATTTCTTGGACTACCAAACCCAAAAGCATTGATTCTACCTTAACGACAATAATATTGTACTGTCGAAGAGGATGATCTATTCCTTCTAAATTAAACATTTTTGGCAGATCAATTACCCAAATAATCCGACTACGCCAATTCATTAATCCTAAAATAAATGCAGGCATATTAGGCATAGAAGTCACAGACTCTACAGGGATAATAATCGCTTCTTGAGTATAATCAATTGATAAAACAGCAGTAGTTTGTTGATTGAGTTGAAATTTAAGGTAGCTATCTGATAAGGAATTTTTATCAGGTTGATAATAAAGGGTTAATTTGGAATTTGTCATTGATTTAATTCAACAAAACTTACATTTGTTTTTCTTAGGCGGTAATTACTTAAATTAACTGATATGTTTAGATACCATTTTCAGCAAATCTTCTCTAGTAAAAGGCTTGGTTAAATAGCCTGATGCTCTGACAATTTTAGCCTTTGCTTTATCAACAAATCCTGTTCTCCCAGTCACCATAATAATGGGGGTATTTTTGAAACTTGAATGTCTCCGTAATAATGAACATAGTTCATAACCATCTAAATTTGGCATTTCTACATCTAATAAAATCAAGTCTGGCTTACTTCTAATGATTTGCATTAAAGCTTTAATCGGATCATTAATCATTACCACAGAAAATCTCTGTTCATCTAAAAAATGTTGAATAGAATTTAAAACTGTTTGACTATCATCAATACAAGCAATTGTATATAACTTCGCCTGAGAATTTGATTGCAAATCTTTGTTTAAGTTTTCTTCAGGAAGAGGTGATTTTGTTAATTTTCCTCCTAGTTGTTTTTTAGGTTTAATCTGAGTTCCAGAACTGCTAACAGATGAAATTGGGTTTTGAATATTTTGCCGATATTTTAATGGTTTTTGACAGTGTTCAACTATTAATTGCAAATCCAAGTGACAGAACTTTGGTAATTCATTTAAGTAATTATCGGCATTAAGTTGATAGTTACCTTCTTTTAAGCCAAGAAATGATTCCAGTACTTCTTTAGCCAATTCTTCTATCAAGATTCCCGCTTGTGCAGAGGTGATATAGTCTTGTTTTACTAGCCAGCAAATAGCATGATAATCTGCGTTTGCTATCAATTTCTTTTTGCTCCTGGCTGTTGATATCAATCCCATCTGTTCATAAGTTACACTATTGAAAGTAGGAATTTGCTGATTTAAGCGTTGTAAATGAATCTCAAGACGCTCAAATACTTGATCCGAATAAGTAGCATAAGTTAGTTTACCTCCTTCTAAGTATATTGACCAAGATACTATATCTGTAAATACACTTAAACAGCCAGTTACTTTTCTAGTACTTAATTGTGCCAACAGAGATAATGGATGTAGTTTATGAAACAACCTGTAACTACCTAGAGGTGCTGTCATCATTTTGCTTTTACTTCAGCTAAATTCAATACTTGTGATTTTAATTCGCATCATACATCACAATTAAAATCAAGTATAAAACATCAAATAGTTTGTAGTCCTCAATACAAGGTCTGATATTCTGGTTTGTAGTAAAACTCAACAATAACAGTGTTAATTCAAGATGATCAAATCTTCAATAATTTTTAAGTTTTCATTAATTTACTTAAATGCTTATTTTCATCCCAAATTTATAGATGGGAAAACCGTTGATTCAGTTCTCTGTTCTAGCTATACTGCAAAATGTTCATGGTTTAACCAAATATGTAACCCCTCTCTATAGACGCGAAGAGGCTTCTCGAAGAGTACATCTCCCCGTTGCGGGGAGATACTTTGAACTTGTTTGTTGTATTATAAAAAAGTTCAAGTTTTAGCCGTTTAGAGTATAATAAGATTTGTATTCGTGTTTAGTCGCGATTAGTTTAAGCGAAACTAATAAATCAGAACATATTCATAAATCTTTTTATACAGAGTTGTACTACGACTAATTATCTGTATTTGTCATCGTGACAAATTAATGTCATTTTATAAATCCTTACTGGGTAGTGGTAAATATGTAGTGATAATAACATTAGGCGCTACAACAAGAATTATAATGATGAATAAAATACCAGATAGCACCAATATGATTATCTAACTTTTTAGAGAAGGATAAAGTCTTTCTAACTATACTTTACAAGGTCACAACTTGAGTTTTTTCAAAAGTCTGAAATTTAAGAGTGAGTCAGGATTCCATTTCTTCTTCCTGACTCCTGAATTCTTACGGTCTTAGTCAAATTTCTCCTTTGGAATTGTGGAATAAGCTAGGGGAAATATGAACATAATTCGTGATTAATTTTTGGATTTGGAATTCACTTAATCTTGATCAGATCTAACACTTAAATATCTATCTTTACGAATGGTGTTGATGACAGTTTGGATATAACTTTCTGCTGCACCTAAGGTTTTTAGTAAATGATTTCCTAACTCTAATGCTGCTTCAAATTCAGGTTGTACAACTTCTTTAGCACCCATTTGTGTCAAAAGATCAATTTCTTTGTTACTGTGTGAGCGAGCAATTACATCTAAATTAGGTGCAATAGTTAGAGCATTTTTCAAAAGTAAGCGAGTGCTGGCAGGATCTGGAAGGGCAATTGCTAAAGCTTTGGCAGTTTCTAAATGTGCTTTTTCTAAAACTAACTCAGAATCGGCATCTCCAAAAATGTAAGGAATTTGGCGCATTCGCAATCTTTGTACAGATGCTTCACTATTTTCAATTACTAAGACTGGATATCCTTGACTTTGTAATATATTGACAATTACTTGCCCAACTCTACCGTAACCTGCGACAACTACGTGACCAGTAATTATTTCTGGCATAGATATTGTTTTTGGTGCGGAAAAGCGTTGTAATAACTTTGCTAGTAAGGGGTTTTGATTCAAAAAATCTGCAATTAAAGGTGCAACTTTGAGCGACACAGGAGTAAGTAAAAGTGTAATTGCTGTTGTTCCTAATAATAAAGAATAGGTTTGTTGAGATATCAGTTCTAATTCTAAACCTACTAAGGCTAATACAAAAGAAAATTCTCCAATTTGATTGATACCAAAACTGACTATGACGGCATTTTTTAGAGAGTAGCCAAATTTCAAAACAATGCCTAAGATAATTGCTGCTTTACCTAGCATTACTAAAGTTACAAATACTAAGATTAAGCCAAAATTATTAATGAGAATAGCTGGATCAATGAGCATTCCAATTGATGCAAAAAACAAACTGGCAAATGTATCTCGCAAGGGTAAAATTTTGGCTAATGCCTGGTCAGCATAATCAACTTCAGAAATCATTAAACCAGCGACAAATGCCCCCATTGCAATTGAAAGACCTAAATGTGCAGTTATTAGAGCAACTCCTAAACAGAGGGCAATGACGACTAACAGGAATAACTCATTACTTTCGGTAGCAGCAATATTACTTAAAACACGCGGTACTATCCACCGACTTAATACAATTGCTACGATCGCAAATAGTGTGATTTTGAGGAGAGCAAAACCTAGTGCGACAGCAATATTTTCTGGTTGTTTCAAAGCAGGTAATATTGCTAACATCACGCCTAAGGCTAAATCTTGGGCAATTAAAATTGCCAGCATAATTTGCCCATGTACTGTATTAGTTTCACCTCTTTCTGTAAGTGTTTTTAAGACAATTGCTGTGGAAGAAAGAGATAACACTGCTCCTAGGAAAATACCTTGCGTGATTCCCGTAGCTAAACCTGTAAATACAGTTACTATTGCTACCAAGGCGATTGTCAAACCTATTTGCAGTAAACTACCTTTGATGGCAATTCCTTTAACTCGTTTTAGTTCTGCTAAGGAGAATTCTACACCCAATGCAAACAGTAGAAAGGCGACACCAATTTCTGCTAAAGATTTAATTTCCGCAACATTGCTTAATAACTTGAAGCCAAAAGGGCCAATAACAAAGCCGCTAACTAAATAACCAAGTATTACGGATTGATGCAACCGATGTGCTAAAAATCCTCCTAGTGCTGTACCTACTAGAACAATTGTTAGATCCAGGATTAAACTATGTTCTGTCACCATGTTATATTTTGCTTGATTTCGTCACTTACTTTTCAGGGTAACTTGACTGGATAGTACTTAACATCTACACTGCGATAGCTAAATTTAAAAAAGGCAACAGAAACAAGTAATAGCTTCAGAGAAACTAGGGATAAAAAAACTTGGAATTTGCAAAAACTCCAAGCTTAAAATTAATATTGATTGATTGCTAAACTTTTTTGTTAAAGTGTCAAAGATTGAGGATTGGTTTCAATCAAATTAGCCAAATCTTTCAAGAATGCTGCTGCATTAGCACCGTAAATAATCCGGTGATCACAGGTGATATTAACCTTCATTTGTTGACGCACACCGAATAAACCATCAGCAGTGGCTACAACTTCTGGACGGGATGCGGCGATCGCTAAAATTGAACCTTGTCCAGGTGGCAAAATTGCGTCAAATGTATCTACACCAAACATCCCCAGGTTAGAGAGGGTAAATGTCCCACTGTTGTATTCCTCTGGTTGTAGTTGTTTAGCTCTAGCTTTTTCTACCAAAGATTTCCAATTGCGAGATAAAGAATAGATATCTACCTGATCTGCTTTTTGCAAGACTGGTGTAATTAATCCACCATCATCCATTGCTACTGCAACGGCAATATTGATATGAGGATGATACACAATTCGTTGGTCAGAATAGCTGGCATTTAATAAAGGGTGTTTTTGTAATGTCACGGCTACAGCTTTTGCTAATAGCGCCGTCATTGTCACACCTTTAGATTTGATTTGCTTGTAAAGTTTGTCTAGTCCATCTGTGGTAATTGTGTAACCAACATGGAATGTAGGTACAGATAGACTGGCTACCATATTCCGTACTACTGCATTTTGCAAAGTCGTTAATGGTACTGTTTGACCAGGAACGGCATTGTTGACCGCTGGTGCCGGTGTTGGTTTTGCAGGTGTTGCGGTGGGGGTAACAGGTGGTGTCGGTTGAGTTGGAGTAATAACAGGAGTAGTAGGTTGTGGCGCTTTACCAACGGCAGCTTCTACATCTTCGGCAACGATGCGACCGTAGGGGCCACTACCTGTGAGATTATTTAAATCAACCTGGAGTTCTTTGGCTAACTTGCGAGCGCGGGGTGAAACTACTAACCGTCCTTCTCGATGGTTAGAACCATTTTGAGAAACTGTAGCGGGTGTTGTCAATGAGGCAGATACGGCAACTAGTTGGGGTTCGGGTGCAGGTGCAGGTGTTTCAACTACAGCACCACCACCACCCATAGCCTTAGCGGTTGCGATTTCTGCTTCTGTTTCGGCTACGTAGGCGATCGCAGCACCGACGGGTGCGGTTTCACCAGCTGGAACTATAATATGGGCGAGAAATCCCTCATAGAAGGATTCGACATCCATATCGGCCTTATCCGACTCGACAACCACCACTGTTTCGCCTTTTTCCACTTTATCTCCTGGTGATTTCTCCCAAGAGACAATTTTGCCTTCGGTCATGGTGGAACTCAGCGCCGGCATAAATACTTCATGAATGCTCATAATGGTGGTTTCAGAATCAATAATTTTATGGACTTTAACAGCTGCTGCCAGATTGAATTGTATCTTGGCACGAAAATTTTTGATAAAAAATGATGGGAGAAGAGGGAGCAGAAGAAAAATACATACTATCCCAATGACCAATCACCTCTTTCTCAATTGGAACCTAAAGCTGAGGGTGATGTCTATAGATAAAGCGATAGTTTCGCGCCAGCGGTGTTTCTTGGATGCCCGTTCGCGTAGCGTCTCCTTTAGGAGAAGGGCTTTTGTCAGTTTGCTGATAGTTTGTCGATAGAAACTAGGATTCCCCTAGATATCCATGCTCCTCACCCAGATTTCTCACACAAAAGCTGAACATTAGCTATAGCTAGGGGTGAGGGTTGAATCTAAAATTCAAAATTGGTCATTCACCTGTTTGAAATTCCCCTTTAATACTATTACTATGTCGGCAAAGTTTAAATTGTTTTTAATTTTGACACTCAGCGTCTTTGCCACTGCTGTTGGGGTTTATATGATTCAGTATCAACCATCTACATTGATGGCTGGAACTGACAACGGACACCAGCAACAGTTAACATCTGTAGGACAAAAGTCTTCGCAACTGCTGGCTTACCCTGAGCGTGACCATTATAAAAGCATACCTTTAGAAAATATTAATTCTGCCATGCAAGGCAGTGATCCTGCGAATCTAGCTCTAAATATGCTGAATGAGGTGACATCAGTGAAGGGAAAGAGCCAGATAGAGGTGGCTTATCCTCAACCGAATCAGGCATTAGTGACGATTACCCAAATCAATCGGACTAAAAATAATACGGTGGGTGCGATTAAATATCGGGTAGAAATGAACCGCTTTGGGCGATCGCTGTTAATGAGTTCACCTCCAGTCTGGGAAATTATCTGGGCTGGCTCTCAAGTGCAATGTTTCTCTAAAAATCCAGCCCAGAATAAAATTAGCCAAAACTGTGATTAAGAGGTGACAGGTGATAGAGAAGCGTTTCTCTCCTATTCCCTATTCCCTATGCCCTGTTCCCTTTTAACTTTAGATATCGCCGCGAATTTCTTCGACAACGCCATCTCTTAACACAATTTCCACCTGCATTTTGCTAATCAAGTTATCCCCGATTTCTGCCCGGAAAAAGCCTTCCATTTGGAATTGGTTGACTTCTTGATCTAACTCCAGAAACTGCACTTGCTGAAGATTTTGTAGTAATTGGTTTTTTTGTTCTAGCAGTTCACTTTTCTTTTGATTTACCTGGAGTTGGATATTGTCAATTTGCTGGAGGGTTTGGGGTCCTGGTGGTTGTAAACTTTGTTTTTGAATTGCGGCAACTGCTCTTTGTCCTTCTACATCTAATTGTTGCAGTTGCTGATCAAGTTGATTGATCTGAGCTTGTAGTTGTTGTTGCACTTCCTCTTTCCACAGGGGAGTGACGATCACTTTGACATTAACGCCACGTTTGAGAAGCAATTGAGGGTTGGAGACATCCATAAATATTTCACGTTCACTCTTATCGTTTGCAGAATTAAAAAGACTAGTACCTATTCTCTACGCGATCGCTTAATTAGGATTGCGTCAGGGTTTTAGACTTTTAAAACGGGTGGCTTATTTACGCCAACCTGTACTAGTACCTATTCTCGTCGCGAAGAAAATCCGCGAACCGGAGAATTATTTGGCAAACATTCCGTCAATAATATCTCGATACCGATCCATGACAATGTGACGACGGACTTTTAGAGTTTGTGTCATCAGGCCATTTTCAATGGAAAATGGTTCGAGAATTAGTTTGAAGGGGCCAATGCGGTCATCGGCTCGATAGCCTGGACGGTTTTTGACTTCCCGATTCAATTCTTGACGAAATAAATCCTGGATCATTTTACTCTCTAAGTCAATTTTTTGACTGGTTGAGGCAGTAATTTTATCATTCTGAGTTTCTGCCCATTTTTCCAAGGCTTCGAGATTGGGAACAATCAAAGCACCAATACTACGTTGATCTTGTCCTACTAGCATAATTTGATCAACATAGGGCGATCGCAAACAAGCATCTTCTATTGGTTGCGGTTCAATGTTTTCGCCATTGGTTAACACAATTGTATCTTTGGCTCTACCTGTCAACACCAAGTCATTTTCAGGAGTTACCCAACCCAAATCACCGCTATCAAACCAACCTTCCGAGTCTATGACTTTCTTTGTCGCTTCAGGATTTTGGTAATAGCCTTGCATAATTTGCGGCCCCTTCAGCAGTACTAAACCACGTTCTCCTACTGGTAGCGGTTGACGAGTTTCGGGATTGACAATTTTCACTTCTGTTCCAGGAATTGGTTGTCCAGATGAACCTCGCAAATTCCGCCAAGGACGACGCGCATTAGTGACTGGTGAGGTTTCTGTCAAACCATAGCCTTGTAAAATCTCTACACCAACAATTTCAAAAAAGTTATCTATGTGCCGGGGTAGCGCCCCTCCACCGCTAATCACTTGCTTAATTTTGCCACCTGTAGCTTCCCGCACTTTGGCATAAACTAATTTTTCTCCCAATGCCTGGAACGGCCACAAAGCTAATTCTCGGATCTTCGCACCTAATCGCTCACCAGCTGAGGCATAAATATGATCTAAACTCAATCCCTGGACAATTCGCCGTGCTGTGATATATTTCTGACTCATATCCAGCAAAAATTGAATCAACTGTTGTTTTTTGGCTGGTTGTTCGCGGAACTGCTTCTGTACTCCTTCATAGATCGATTCCCACAGCCGGGGTACAGCAATCATGTAATTGGGTTTAAATTTTTTTAAATCTTGTTTAACAGCACGTAAATTTGTGTAAATTTGTGTGCAGCCTTGAGAAAGCAAGAAATACTCCCCACTCCGTTCGTAACTATGCCATGTGGGGAGAATGCTGAGGACTATATCTCCTTTTTGTGGCTGTACGACTGCTCCTAATGTTTTTACTTGGTGTAGTAAGTTCTGATGAGATAGCATTACACCTTTGGGTTTGCCTGTAGTACCGGAGGTATAAATTAATGTTGCTAAAGTTTCGCTGCTTTGTTTAACGGTGGCTAAGGTGTGATTACTACCAATTTCTAGCACCTGGAGAAAGTTCACCACGCGCAAATTTTCTGTTGTTGGTGGGGTTTCATCGGCAAGTAAGATAACCAGTTTAATGGGTAAGTCGTTCAGACCTGCTTTGATTTTATTGAATGTTTTGATATCTTCGACTACTACGACGGTACTACCACTATTGGCGATGATAAATAGTAGTTCTTCTCTTTCTGCTTGGGCGCTACGGACTGCATTCACTGCCCCCGCAGTCATAATACCTTGGTCAGCAATAAACCAACGCGGGCTATTGTCAGCAATTAGGGAAATGCGATCGCCAAATGTAGGCGTTTCACCATTACCTACATCCATGATTAATGCCTGTAACCCAGATGCAAATCGTTGGATCTGTTCTGCTAACTGACTATAAGTGATCTGGATTTCTGGTTTAGCATGGGGGTTGTGGAGAGCGATCGTATTACCAAATTCCTTGGCCGCCAAAGGCCAAATTTCTGGTAGTGACTCCACATTTGTATAATCTATCAAACGCTGTAATTCTCGATATTCTCGCTCGGTGACGTTAGATAAGAGAGAAGATGTCGATTGTATTTTTGTCATAAAACAATAATTGAGTAGTAAATGGGTTGTTCTTGTTAATAACAGTATTTAATCTGCACTTTCCTTACTGTGTATAACAATAGTGTAATCGTCACATTCATATTTACAAAACTTTATGCTAAACTACATTTATATAAGTAAAATTCAATGGTTCAATTGTTGTGCGGTTCCATGAGTTTTGCTCTCAGTCCTACAACAATGTGCAAATAATTGCTAATTCGTAATTATCTAAGATGCAAACGCGGAAATCTTTAAATTACGAATTACTGTTATCACTACAATTATCAAGGAGGTGATCAGTTATAGGTTTAATGGATGCATTATTAATCACAGTCATCAATGCTGCTGCTTGTCTAGCCTTACCCAAGTTTCTATCTATGCTTCTGGCTCCTCAAGTCAAACCTCCTCAGCCATCATTGATAGAATCTAGGCTACATACTCCTAGAATAGAAACTACTAGTTTCCCCTATTGTACAGTGTATGCGTTGACTGGTAGTCAGTTCTGTAAATTCAGTCCTCGATTTTGTTCCCAGTGTTCTCCTAACGGAGGAGAATGGTAGCATTTATGAAATGCTAATTTGAGTTTTTTAATAGGGAAATTAGTCGTAAATCAAGACAATTGTGGAAAAATTTTGGTGTTCAAGTAGGGGGGAGAGTTGATCAATTCTGACAGGATAAGTATTTGGTGTTGGGCATTTTTCACCCTACATTGACTTGAAAATAAATCCCCTCCCCTAACCTCTCTCCCACATTCACCTCAATGGGGGGATAAGAGGTTATTTTTATGAATTATTGATGTATGCAATTGATGTCATATTTTCACTTAGGGACTTCCAAGAAATAAATTATCCTGATTAACGTATCGCTAAAGCGAAGCGTGGCGTAAGCCATACCACAGAGGAATAAGGATTGCAGGGATTTTTGCGTTGGATGGTTGAGTCTTTTTTTATTTGGAAGTCCCTTAAACTGTCTCTACACTAAAAGGGTTTTCCAGAAATCGTTGGGAGATAATTCATTAAGTTTAAGTTTTTTGAAGATATGTATTTTTATATAAAAAATTACATACTTTTATTAAACCATTTAATTCACTTATACATACCAAAAGAAATTCAAAAATTGAAATGTCATCACTCACACCTATTTTGATTCAAAATAATAATAAGTAATAAGAACCGATTTTGAAAAAGGGAGATTATCTATGAGCTTCATGGATGGTGTACTTTTAACTATTTTAAATACTGCTGCTTGTCTGGTATTACCTAAGCTGCTGTCTGTAATTTTTGGGACGCAAGACCAAAGCGAAAGTCCTACATAATCCTAATTGGTCAACAAGAGGTAAAGGGTGTGGGGGAAAAAGCTGTTTACCTAATTATTTGGTCAGCAGTCAAGACTTAGAATTACGTTTTTTCTGTCGCCAAATGCCCCTCACTAGGCGAATTTCGTCAAAACTGTAACTTTCACCTAAATGATCTCGAATGGGTGTGAGGGAAATATCGCCTAGTACTTCTAAAACTTGCCAAATCTTTTGTTGATGTTCTAGAGGTACTAATTTGTTTAAATCTACGGGTTGATTTTTTTCTATTAAATCGGAGATGTGACGGATAATTGTGGTGGGGCGAATGTTGCGTTTTTGGGCAATCTCTTCTATGCTCAAACCCTGTTG
Source organism: Anabaena cylindrica UHCC 0172 (assembly GCF_034931625.1). Classification (GTDB taxonomy): domain Bacteria; phylum Cyanobacteriota; class Cyanobacteriia; order Cyanobacteriales; family Nostocaceae; genus Anabaena; species Anabaena cylindrica_A. The sequence continues at coordinate 92,142 of NZ_JAYGGY010000001.1, forward strand.
ATATAACTCTAATGTCGTTAATTCGGTATCAGAGGGGAAGTTAGGTAGTGGTGCGTAATCAACTTGACTTATTGGTAATGGTTGTAAACCTTGTTCTTGACGATAGGCTTGAATTTCGGTTAGGAACTTTGCACCATATTGGGCTAATTTGTGACTACCTACACCTGAAAGTTCACCGAATTCATGTAAGGTTTGTGGTTGTACTTGCGCCATTAATTTCAGGGTAGAATCATGAAAAATGACGTAAGGTGGGACTGCTTGCTCATCAGCGATTTGTTTGCGGAGCGATCGCAATCTGTGCATGAGAACTTCCACTTCAGCCGCTTTAACACTTCCCTCCTCAAAGCTGATTTTCTGGGCTATGGGAACCGCAATGGAGACAGTACGCTGTTTTTTCATTACTTCCCAACTGAGGGGGTTAAGCTTCAAAACCGAGTAACCATCAGGGGTTTGCTCTAATATGCCTTGATGTAAGAGCGATCGCCCCAACATTCTCCACTCATCGACAGTTTTATCTTTACCAATTCCATAGGTAGATAATTGATCATGTCCATTCAGGGCAATTTTCTGATTTTTTGCACCGCGCAACACATCAATTATATAAAGCATTCCATATCTTTCTTTACACCTAGCCACACAAGATAAAAACTTCATCGCTTCAATAGTCCAATCTTGCACAGGTTTGGGATAACGACAATTATCACAATTTCCACAATTCCCTGCAAATCTTTCGCCAAAATAACCTAATTGAATAGTGCGTCTACAATCTGTTCCTTCTGCATAATCAATTACCTGGCGTAGTTGCTGTTTAGCAATTAATTGTTCTTGAGGATCTGTTTTTTGATTAATACTCCACTCAATAGTTTTCACATCACCAAAACTAAAAAATAGTGTACACCGAGAAGGTTCATCATCTCTCCCCGCCCTACCTGATTCTTGATAATAACCCTCAATATTACGTGGTAAATCAGAATGAATTACAAACCGCACATCAGGCTTATTAATTCCCATCCCAAAAGCAACTGTGGCCACCATTACCCGCACATCATCCCGAATAAATCGAGTTTGATTTTTACTTCTTTCATCATCACTTAAACCTGCATGATATGGTAAAGCTGCAACCTTATCTTTTTGTAATTTAAAAGTTAATTCATCAACTTTTTTACGAGTTAAACAATAAATAATTCCTGAACCTTCATTTTCTCTAACAATTTCTAATATTTCAGCGTAAGCGCGTTTACTTTTAGGACGAACTTCATAATAAAGATTTTGGCGGTTAAAACTAGCAATGTGAATGCTTGGTTGCTTTAACCCTAATTGTTCAATAATATCAGCCCGGACGCGATCTGTAGCGGTAGCAGTCAAGGCGATAGTAGGAACATCAGGATAGCGTTTCCGCAGTAACTTTAACTGACGATATTCTGGACGAAAATCATGTCCCCATTCAGAAACACAGTGCGCTTCATCAATAGCAAAGGTAGAAAGCCCGATTTTCTCTTTAACTACATCCAAAAGCGGTAAAAATCTATCACTAACCAGCCGTTCTGGGGCGACGTATAGTAATCTCACTTTACCATTCATGATTGCCTCTTCACGCGATCGCACCTTATATTGGTTGAGGCTACTATTCAGAAAAGTTGCAGAAATGTTATTATTTCGCAGTGCTTCCACTTGGTCTTGCATCAATGCAATCAACGGCGACACCACCACCGTTAAACCTGGTTTTAGCAGTGCAGGTAATTGAAAGCACAAAGACTTACCCCCACCAGTCGGCATCACCACCATTAAATCACGATTTTGCAGCGCATCCTCGATAATTTGCCTTTGTCCAGGGCGGAATTGATCATAACCAAAGTGATATTTAAGCTTTTTTTCGAGTTCAGGATACTGAAGCATGGTAGATGGCTGTTTCTCTGTTGTCTGCGTGGGTTGTGATTAAAGATATTAGGATTTTAACTCACGTTGCGGAATAAACAAGGCTAATAGTAGCTACAATTATAGGCAGAGCTATTTTGTTCTCATCTAATAAATGCACTTACTACAGCTTTGAGTATGACTATAAATACACAGTTTCAAGCTAAGGTAAACAACGGCAAAATTGAAATTCCCGTTGAGTATCAAGAACAAATATGCAGCGCCGAAATAGTGCAAATTATGATTTTGCAACCTGCTCCAAAAAAGAAACGCTTTCCACAAACTGGTATTATCGCCCAGCTAACGGCAAATCCCATCGAAATATCAGGCTTCAATCCACTCACTAGAGAGGAAGCGAATGAACGCTGATGATACGATGCGATGTTTTGTTGATTCTAATATTTGGCTCTATCGGTTTATATTAAATCCCAGTGATACAAGTGCGATACAAAAGCAACAAATAGCTACAAACGTTACAAGTCAAGAAAATTTACTGGTTAGTACCCAGGTTATCAATGAGGTTTGTGCAAATTTAATTCGCAAAGCAGGTTTTGATAACTCACAGATTCAAACTCTAATTAAAGAATTTGCATCAGGCTGTGAAATATTACCTGTCTCGCTAGAAACTCTTCAGTATTCAGCAAAATTGCGAAGTCACTACTCACTGTCATTTTGGGATAGTCTCATTGTTGCTAGTGCAATTCTAGAAAAAGTAAGTATTCTTTACTCAGAAGATATGCAAAATGGCTTAATTGTCGAAAATACCCTACAAATTGTGAATCCGTTTTTGGAGGTCAAGACGTAAATTACTTATTTAATTAGGTCTGTAGATTCTGCTAATCACTGCTAGTGTGAATGTGGATGGAAACGCGATCACTCTGACATTACTATATAGAGATGAAAATAATCTCTTGTAGCGCACACAGGACTCACTCCACAAGAGAAAATTATTGTCATCAGCCGTAATTTACTCGAAATAACAATACTAAAAGTACATCAGCATTTACTTTTGCTTTTTATTGACGGTTTTGAAGAGATTAGCGATCGCTTGTAGCTGAATTTGGGAAAAATAGGACATAGCCAAAATCACAGCTACTGCTACCCCTCCATACATCAGCAATGGTACAAAACCCCCAATTTCCAACGGTTGTGGAGATTGGTTAGCGGCAGATGCCATCAAAATTCCCGTCTTAGTGCTATTATTGGTCATAAGATATCCTGCTACTGGTTCCAGCCAGTAATAAAGTTAGTAAAAATGAAAGTTTGAGCGTCTCTAGTTCCAGCTAGGGGCGCTGTTTGCTTTTTTTGTAAATATAACACACCTCTAAGGATATACGTCAATATTGACGTATGTTAAAAATGACGTATATTTAAAATATGACTGAAATTCCCTTTAAGTCAAATTGATGACAGCGTATGCAAACCACCTTTGTTTCCCACTTTACCCCTAGCTTGATGTCTCCAGAAGCCCTAGAAGCTATACTGGTGCAGCGTCACCAATTAGCCGATGAATTAGAAGCAGGAATTAGGGAAAGTGTACTAACAGAGAAAAAGCACTTTTATTTGTTGGTGGGAACGCGGGGAATTGGTAAAACCCACATGGTATCCCTGACTTATCACCGCATCGTCAAGATGGAAGATTTACGGGATAAGGTGCGGATAGCATGGCTACGTGAAGAAGAATGGGGAGTTACAACATTTTTAGATTTGTTATTGCGAATATTTAGGGCGCTACAAAATGAATATCCAGTAGAGTATGACGCACAGTTAAATCAGCAAGTAGAGGAACTGTATCAATTATCGGCGCAAGAAGCGGAAACCGTAGCAGCAGAGTTACTACGGGAATTTGTGGGTAAACGTACCCTGCTACTTTTGACAGAAAATTTAGATGATTTATTTGATGGTTTAGGTGAAATTGGACAAAAGAAATTTAGAGAATATATTCAGAAAAATTCATTTTTTACTATTTTAGCTACAGCCCAAAGTTTGTTTACTGGGGTATTAGAGAAGAATTCACCCTTTTATGAATTTTTCCAAATTCACCATTTAGAAGAGTTAACTTTAGAAGAAGCCATAGATTTATTAAGGAATATTGCTAGACAAGAAGGAAAAAGCGATTTAGAGAATTTTATCTTAACTTCAACGGGACGAGATCGCATTCATGCAGTGCATCATTTAGCCGCAGGAAACCCCCGTGTTTATGTCATTTTTTCCCAGTTAATCACCCGTGAATCTCTAGATCAACTAGTAGAACCATTTATGCGAATGCTAGATGATTTGACACCATATTATCAATCCCGAATATCCTGGCTTTCCCAGCAGCAGAGAAAGATTGTAGAGTTGTTGACAGAACGCCGTCATGCGGTAAGTGTGAAAGAAATTGCTCAACGTTGTTTTATCACTCATCAAACTGCATCAAGTCAACTTAAAGATTTGCGTGAAAAAGGTTATGTGAAATCGGAAAATATTGGACGTGAATCATTTTATGAATTGAGAGAACCTTTGATGCGGTTTTGTTTAGAGATGAAAAAGCAAAGAGGTGAACCAATACGATTATTCGTGGATTTTTTACGGATATGGTATACAAAAGAAGAGTTAAAACAGCGATTAAATTTACTGCCTCCTGAGGCACGACAAGAGCGAGATTATATAATTTACGCTCTACGGACGCTTGAACAAAAAGATGAGGACTTTGGTGTATCAAAATATGTGAAAGATTTGTTGAATTTTTTAAATCATAAAGATTATATTAATGCCCTAGAAATGGCAGAAAAATTAGTAGAAATTAGAGGTGGATTTGCAGACTATCTTTTTCTAGCTGCTACATTTTTACAGATTGAACATTATGAACAAGCTTTACTAAATTTAGATAAATCTATTGAGCTTGACCCCAATTATAAAGAAATTTGGTTTTTCCGTGGATACGTCATGGATAAAATTGAACAATATGACGAAGCAATAAATTCATATAATATGGCTATTGAAATAGATTCAAATTATATAGATGCTTTGTTTTTTCGAGTAGTAACATTTTATAAAAATGAACTTTATGACAAAGCTTTAGAGTCTTTTCAAAAAGTAATTAAACTAGAAGTAAATGATGTCGCACATTGGTTGTTGTATGGTTCTACTTTATATGATATTGAACGTTATGAAGAATCTTTATTTGCCTTTAGTAAAGCGAATGAACTTCAACCAAATGATGAAGTTACTTTAGAGTATATATGCCTTGTTTTATTCAAACTTGAGAGAGATCAAGAAACTTTAAAAGTTTGTGATCAACTGATTGAGCTTAATCCAAATGAATCTATAAATTGGTTTAATAAAAGTGCTATATTATCGAATATTGGACAATATAATGAAGCATTGATATCTTGGAACAAAGCAATTGAGCTTAATCCGAATGATCCTGAAATTTGGTATAACAGAGGAAAGACGCTGACAATCCTCAATCATTATGAAGAAGCTTTAGAATCTGTCAATAAAGCTATTGAACTTGATCCAAAATATTTAGATGCTTGGTTAGAAAAAACTTTGGTATTATATGATCTCAAACGTTATGAAGAATCATTAGCATCTTCTCATAAAATGATGTCTTTAGGTTATCAATCTCCAAACATTATTTTTAATGTAGCTGATTGTTTACTAGCACTAAATCGTTGGGAAGAAGGAATTAAAGTATTAGATAATATATTGAATGAAGTTGGCAATGAAGAAAATCAAAATTTAGAGGATACAGAGTTAATTATCTACAATCTATTCAACAAAAATAATGACATATCTGTATGGAAAAATCGTATTCAAACCTTGATAAAACTTTACAATAAATATCAATTAACTTCTGCTTTAGTAAAAGCATTTATTGATAACATACCCGATTTTATATCAACAATCGTCAGTGATAAAACCATGCAGACTTGGCTAGAAGTTTGGCGAGAATTAGTAGGTAGTCGTCCTGAATTCCAAACTCCTTTAAGACTGCTAGATGCTGCGGTGCGTTATCGCTTGACTAAAGGTGATAGACGAGTGTTACTAGAACTACCCATTGAAGAACGTCAATTGTTACAACAGGTTTTGGAATTAGAAGAATCTTAAAAGTATCGGCTTTAACTCCGCTAGTTCCAAAATATCTTATTGATAATTACCACCCAGTAGTCACCTAAAAATGTCACAATAGAGATTGTTAACTTTCTTTTCAATCCTCACATTATGAAAGCAATTTGGAACGGCACAGTTTTAGCCGAAAGCGATAACACTGTAGTTATCGAAGGAAATCATTACTTCCCTGCTGATGCTATTAACAAGGAATATTTTACAGAAAGCAACACCCACAGCACTTGTCCTTGGAAAGGTGTTGCCAGTTACTACAGTATTGACGTAAATGGACAAGTTAACAAAGATGCTGCTTGGTATTATCCCACAACGAAAGAGAAAGCTAAAAATATAGAAGGTTATGTTGCCTTCTGGAAAGGTGTGAAAGTCGAAGCTTAAGGAAATAACCCAACTGTCAACCTCCTCCTCGCTTGCGGGGAGGTGACTCTAATATATATTAGAAAATATGTAAGGATTCAGGATACAGAATGTTTGATATAGCAATGAATAGGTAATAGGAAAAAGAAGAGAAAAATATTCTTCATTCTTCATTCTTCCTGACTCCTGACTCCTGGATTCTTACGAAAATATCTTCTATTCTTTAGCAATCACAATATCATTAGATTTAATCACTGCATAAGCTTCAACTCCTTCAACCAATTCCAAATCTTCAGCCGAAACTCTAGTAATCATTGAAGTTAACTCAACTTTATGCACAATCTCTAAAGTAACTTCCGTATTTACACTTCCTGTAGTGACTCTTTTCACAACTCCCTTGAGAACATTGCGCGAACTAACTTTTAATGATTTTTTGGGATTAATAATTTCCATTTCAGGAGTATGAGTTTCCACTTTCTCCGGTTGAGTTGGTAGAGGTAGTGGTGGTGAGGAGTATTTATTCAGTCCACGTACTAATTCCCGCAAAATCTCAGTTTTAGTGCGCTGAGAGTGTTGACAGAACTCTTCTAAAATCTTCCGTTCCTCTTCTGATGTTTGAAATGTCACCCAACCTTGTTCTTTTCTTGGCATAAATTTACCAATTTATTTGGTAGATATAATCTTGATCTGATCCTAGCAATCATCAATCCTTTTTAAATCTACTCGTGTTCGTTACCACCTGGAAAGAGCTTTTTGCTGTTCGAGGTAAAATTGCAGAAGAAATCCTCAAGTATTTTATTTTGTGAACTTTTTTATCGGTTGTGCAGTTTGGGCATACAAAGGTTGGGTGGGCGAACTTTATCCCCCAGGAACTCGCAGCACTGAGTTTCTACATCTCTACAGTCGTCGCTTTACCACGGTAGAAGGTAATACGACTTTTTACGCCGTTCCTAACTCGGAAACTGTCACCCGTTGGGCTACGGAAACACCTCCAGGCTTTGAATTTTGCTTGAAGTTACCGCGAGAAATTACCCATCAAGGATTATTGCGATCGCATATTCCTGAAGCTTTAACATTTTTAGAACAGATGCGCCCTTTAGGTAAGCATTTGGGGCCAATATTTGCCCAATTACCACCGAGTTATTCACCTGCATTATTGGATGATTTAACGGCTTTTTTGGCAGCTTGGCCACGCACAGATATACCTTTAGCGTTGGAAGTTAGACATCGTGATTGGTTTCAAGAACCCCATGCTGGTAATTTGACTGCGCTGTTAGAACAGTTAGGGGTAGGGAGAGTACTGTTAGATACACGACCAATTTATACTGGAGATGATGACCCACAATTAACATCAGAACGGCGTAAACCTCAACTTCCAGTACATTTTATTGTAACAGCGCCTTTTACTTTGGTGCGCTTTATTTCTCATCCACAGTTGTCAATTAATCAGCCATTTATGGCAGAATGGGTAACGCAGATTCAAATCTGGCTCAAAGCAGGGGTACGGATTTATTTCTTTGTTCATTGTCCTAATGAAGATATGTCTCCTCAAAATGCTCAGTATTTTCAACAGCTATTAGAACAAAGTGGGGTAGCAGTTCCACCTTTACCTTGGAATAATTTGAATCAGCCGCCGAATCAACTTAGTTTGTGGTGATTATATAGTAATTCCCATTCAAGTGAGGGACAAGCAGTAATAATTAAACGCAGATGGACGCAGATATAGCTTGCTTCCCGCAGGGTACGCAGATATTTTAGTACTTCATTAGACTAGTAAATGATATAATTGATACAGAACATAATGATCACACGTAAATTATAGGAAGAATTTTCAGGATTTCATAAATGCTCAAAAAGAGCGATAATTAGACATAGGAGTGAATACAGTAGAGCCAACAATCCCTGCCTATGGAAGGTTTCTAGAGATGTCTATTGCGATCGCACGATTTTTTTTAATTAGCTGATTAGCTCGATACCCTGCTTGATGTGGGATCAGAAGTGTTGCGAGATTCAACACTTCTGCTTTTTGTAGAGTTCTCTTAAGTGATGAAAGAGCGTTAGATGCGTTTCCCTTGGACACACTATAATTTGGGATATATAAACTTATGCCTTAGTTTAACTGGATAGTTATATAGCTTGTCAAGTAAATTGTTATTTTATTTTAAAATTATGTTTATAGCCAGTGAGGTTGAGGGGTGATAAACGGTGTGTAATCTAGGTTGGGATTGAGTTTCACTTTAATGAATGTGAAAAAAACGAGAATTAATTGCTGCGATCGCCAATAGAGGCACTTAGTTTAAGTGAAATACGTCATGATTATTTATTGTAGCAAGTAGCGAGAAGAAAGAAATGAAACCAGTAATTATTATTAAAACATTTATCACATCACTGGGTTTATTAGTTTTATTAAACCCCAGTCAAGCGTCAGCACAAATTGTCCCCCAACCTTGGGTTTCTGTGGGTGGAAAAGATGGTGATGTTACTTATGCTGTGGGTGCGAAGGCTTTTAGTTTAGGTGTAGAAGTGGGAACTGGCGCTGATGGTTCAACAGGTGTAGATATTTTAAAATTCCTCAATTTACCTGTGATTTCTCCTTATGTTGGTGTTGGTTACTATTCAGAAGATAAGGGTGTGGCTTTTTCTGGTGGTGTGCAAGCAAATGCAACTAAACACGTTTTTGTCGGTGCTGGTTATAATTCTGTGCGGGGGTTTAATGGACAGTTGGGAGTTAAGTTCTAATTGGGGATTGGTGACAAGAACCAACAAGAAAGATAGAAAATGAAATCGGGGTGTTTAAATTTAGGTGTTTAAATTTAATGGAACAATACGGTCCAAATCCTTACCATCCTTATCCCATACCTGAACATCATCGGGTTTGCTTTATTAACAGTTGTATTAAATCCCCAAATATCATTGTTGGGGATTACACTTATTATGATGATCCGGTGAACCCGGAGAATTTTGAGAAGAATGTCCTTTACAACTATGGAAGTGATTCTTTAATTATTGGTAAGTTTTGTGCAATTGCTAGTCATGTTAAGTTTATCATGAATGGTGCTAATCATAAAATTGATGGCATCTCTACTTACCCATTTCCAATTTTTGGTCATGGTTGGGAATCAGCAATGTCAAATTTGATGAATTTACCTAGCAAAGGTGACATTATCATTGGTAATGATGTTTGGATTGGTTATGATTCTCTAATTATGCCAGGGGTAAAAATTGGTGATGGTGCTATAATTGCAGCGCGTTCTGTGGTGGTGAAAGATGTTCCTCCCTATACCATTACTGGTGGTAATCCCGCAGTTCCTATTAAGCAGCGTTTTAGTGATGAAGAAATAGAAATTCTGCTTTCTATTGGTTGGTGGAATTGGGATATTAAGAAAATTACTCGTAATATTGATGTGATTATGAATGGTGATATTCAGAAGTTGCAGGATTTGATTTAAAGATTGAACTAACCACAGAGACACAGAGAACGCGGAGGAAATTGGATTTTACCCGATGGGATAAACCAGTTCTCTGACGCTAGTTGCTGAATCTTGTTGTAGTGCTACTTTGGCTAGAGCTTGAGCTTCTGTTATAGTTAGCTGTGAGATTGCCTGTTTTAATGGGGCGATCGCTTGGGGATTGACACTCAATTCATCTAATCCTAAACCTAATAAGATTGGTGCAATAGGGATTTCTGCTGCGGCTTCTCCACATAATCCTACCCATATATGAGCAGTTTTAGCAGCTTGGATAGTTTGTTGAATCATTCGCAATACCGCAGGTTGCAAGGCATCGGCTAATGTTGCTACTCTAGGATTTGTGCGATCGCCCGCCATGACATACTGGCTTAAATCATTTGTGCCAATACTGAAAAAGTCTACTTCTTTCGCTAATTGATCTGCGATCGCTACTGCTGCGGGTGTCTCTATCATCATCCCCACTTTCATTGTTTCATCAAAACTAATCCCCGCTTGTCGCAGTTCCCTCTGTACTTCCACTAAAATTGCCCTAGCTGCCCGTAATTCTGTTAAAGTGGCAATCATCGGCCACATAATTTTGATATTATTCCCCACACTAGCACGTAAAATTGCCCGCAACTGAGTTTTCAATAACTGGGGATTTTCTAAACAAAAACGAATTCCCCGCACACCTAAAAACGGGTTAGCTTCTGTCACTCCTGAATGCAAATATGGAATATATTTATCTCCACCTACATCTAAAGTGCGAATAATTAAAGGTTTATTTTCCAAAACCTCTATTATGGCTTGATAAACTTCTAGTTGTTCCTCTTCACCTGGTGCATTTTTCCTTTCTAGATACAAAAACTCGGTGCGAAGTAATCCCACACCCTCAGCACCATGATTGATAGCCGCTTGAGCATCCGCAATACTACCAATATTAGCAAAGACTTTAATGTGCTGACCATCACGGGTAATTGCTGGTTTGTGTGCCAGTTTTCGGGCTTCTGCTTGGGCTTGTTGCCATATCTGACGCTTGGCTGCTAGTATATTTAATTTCTCTGCGGCTGGTGCTACCCACACTTTACCGGTTTCGCCATCTAGTGCTATCAAAGTCCCATTTTCCCAGTTTAACACCTGAGCATCTACACCCATGACCGCAGGAATCCCCAATGTCCGGGCAATAATAGCACTGTGAGAAGTCGCACTCCCAGAGGTCATGCATATACCCATCACCTTACTGGGGTCAAGTTTGGCTGTATCTGAGGGGTTTAAATCTGTTGCTACTATAATTGACGGTTCTGTCAGTTGCAAGTCAGTGGGAGCATTACCCAGTAATATTCTTAATACCCTGCTACTTACATCGACCACATCATCAACTCGTTCTTGTAAGTAAGCATCCTCAAGTCTGCGGTAGGAATTCGTCACTTCATCAACTACAGCTTGCCAAGCAAATTCCGCATTGAGACGTTGTTCAACTATATGATGACGTGCGGCATCTAGCAAGACAGGATCTGTTAAAAATAGCAGGTGAGCATCAAAAATTGCCGCTTCCGCATCACCAATTTGAATAGATGTGTGTGAGAGCAAAGTTGCAATTTCCTGTTTTGCTATTTGGATGGCAGATTGTAATCTTTGCCACTCGATTTCCACATTTTCTATGTGATATTCAGTAATATAAACCGAAGCAGATTGATAATAAAATAATGGTGCGATCGCAACTCCCGGAGAAGCTGCAATTCCCGCTAGTTCACCCTGAGTCGGTGCAGTAACTTCCTGGGGAGGTGCTGTTAATTCAATAATGCTATTATCTTCACCAAAATTGTTGATAATTAATGCTTCTAAGGCTTTTAGTGCTTCCTGGGCATCAATACCGTCAGCAGTAATTAGCAATTCATGCCCTTGACGTACTCCCAAAATGGCAACTTGATTAATACTATCACCACGGACAGCTTCAGTATTTCTAGTTAAATTTTGTACTTGTATTTGTGATTGAAACCGGGATGCAGTAGCGACAAATTGGGCAGAAGGACGGGCGTGTAAACCTAAGCGGTTACTGACTTTTAGCCGTATTTCTTTGGTGATAGCTGCGGTATTAATGATGGGTTGATTACTTCCCACTGGTAATGGATGAGGATCTAAACCCAACTGTGTGGCCTTCGCTACTAATGCCCCGTTTGCTTCTGCCATGACTTGCTGGATATTCATACCCGCAGCAGCAGCCACAGTAGCAGCAATAGCCCCTTCTACCAATGGTGCAGCACAAAGATAGACCTGTTCTCGCTGTTCTGGGGGTAAAAATTCCAAAGCCATTTCTGCGCTCATTAAAGCACTACCCAAATCCATCAACACTAGAACACCGTCATCAGAGAATACGGAAGCGATCGCTTCATAAACCTGCATCACATCTGTACCTAGTGGATTTGCAGGATCATCTATACCTGCTGCAACAGCCAGAGGAACTTGTCCTTGAACCATCTGTGCGGCTAGTTCCCGCACTCCCAAAGCTAATTGTTTACTGTGAGAAACAATAACTATTCCAAGCACTGCAATACCTTAGCCAGTTACCCATTCTATTATTCCTTGTGAATATCCAAAACACAGGATTTATTTAGGTTGAATTTAGGTTTTGATAATTTTTGCTAGGTACAGAGGTAATTGAGTGTCAGCCGGAAGGAGGAGGCAGAAGATCATAGGACTTACGCACTATACAAACTGGATATGATATGAATCAACATGAATCAACATGAATCAAGGATAATTGGTTATTGTCGGCTGTGAGAACAACATATTATGAAGGTGCGTCAGATGTAGAAAATCTATTGTGCCAAATTATCAAGTCTGACGCACCCTACCAGAGGCTATACTCTTGCCTTCTGCCTTGTTAGTGCGATCGCCTTGGTAAAATCAGAGAAAATATCCTTGCCAAAGCCAAAGGAATGACAAGATTTATCCATGATGAATTTTCTAAAGACTATTTAGAAGAACTATTAAAACCGTTTGGACAGGTGAAAGCACCGAGTAGAGTAGCAGCCGAAGTTAAAGAAATAGATGTATTATTTTCACCCATTCCTACCCAAACAGGTGATTTAGCCAGATTGGGAATATTAGGAATAATGGCCAAAACAGCAGCCATATTTGAACCATTCCGCAACCCAGCCTCAGTAGAAGAAATTAGTGATTGTATCTTAAAATTATTAGAAGTGAAAAGCGCAATGCAGAGAGAGGCAAAACGCAACAAAATAAAAATACTAGACTCAGATATTCCCCAACTGTGGATACTGACACCCACCACATCAAAAAATATAATTTCCGGGTTTGGTGGACAGCAGAAATTAGACTGGGGAACAGGAGTGTACTTTTTACCCAAGCATTTTGCTACAGCCATAGTAGCAATTCATCAGTTACCACCTACTCTAGACACATTGTGGTTAAGAATACTAGGACGCGGTAGAGTACAGAGACAAGCGATAGATGAAGTAGCAGCACTACCAAGCAATCATCCATTTCAAAAAGTAACGCTAGAATTACTTTATAACCTGCAACAAAACTTGCGAATTAATCAAAATACGGAAGCAGAGGATAGGGAGTTAGTGATGAGATTAGCGCCACTATATCAACAAGACAGAGAACAAGCCAGACAAGAAGGATTACAGCAAGGACTACAACAAGGAGAACAACAGCTAATTCTGCGTCTGTTAAATCGACGATTGGGAAACATAAATTTATCTCTAGTTGAGCAAGTTCAAAGATTATCTACTCAACAGTTAGAAGCACTAGGGGAAGAATTGTTAGATTTTCCCACAGTTAGGGATTTAGAAGTCTGGTTAAGCCAACAGCAATAATCCAGTAATTAGGTTGGTGTTCAAAATAGTCGTTGAGGCAAGGCAGGGAGCAGGATGCAGGGGGAAAAAGGGTTTCAGCCCTATTTACTTTTCTTTACACATTTTGGTTATTTCACATCTACCCACTTAATTTCAAAACCATAAGCATATCTGGGGAGCGATCGCGCGGGTCAAAGATTATAAATTAATATATAGTACTGTAGCCAAAAATTATCAAGGCTCTCTTTTTGGCTACAGTATCGTTACGAATTACGAATTAGATTATCTAACTCCTGTTGCATTTGACTTTTCACTAACTCATAGCATTCATTAACATAAGAGCGATCGCTCGCAGCTTCCTTGCCATAACGTTCAAATACAATTGGTGGGCAAATTCTTGTGTACATAGGCACTGGCAAAGGTATATTTGGCAGCGGACCAATCGCTAAACCCCAAGGTAATCCCAGGTAAACGGGAAAAACCAAAGGATCAACCCCAAACAGCCAAGGCATCCCCCATTTGTGCAATTGCTGCATAACTTCATACACATCAGCCAACACAATCAGAGTGTCATGAGAACCCCAGGAAATAGCCGGGACAATTGGCACATTCTCCCGCAAAGCCAGTTTGATAAACCCCCGACGTTCAGCAAAATAAATTTTGTCCCGCATTTGATGAGGTCGAAATACATCTTCTGGACCACCGGGATAAACCAACACATTAGCTCCAGAATGCAAAGCCGCATAAGCCATTTTGGGGTGAGCCATAATAGCTCCAGCTTTCATAGCCATTTCTGCAATAGGAGGAACAACTTCCCAGACCTTAGGATGCATTAAACCGTAAAGTGGTTTTTCCGCCCCAAACCGACGTACCCAGTCATACAACATCATGGATGTATCAGGGGAAGCCAGTCCTCCATTGTGGGAACCAACAACAAGGACTTTTCCCTCTGGGACATTTTCCCAACCACTGGTTTGGACTCGAAAATAGTAGTTATATAAAACGCCTAATATAGGCATGAGATTTTCGATGAACTTTGGATCTCGCTCGTCCAAAGACCACCCTAATTTTGTCTTCTGGGGGTGTTTTAGTTTTAACATCGAAGCATTTTATCAAATTATTACGAATTATGAATTATTTTAACCAGGTTTCCAAGTACCGTGGAAACTGTGAGGAATCACACTAGGTAGCCCTAATTTGCAAACTGGTTCATCATTCAAGCCTTGGCTCGCAAATACCCAAACTTCACTATTATTTGTATTACCATCATAAACCACTGTTAAAATCCAACCTTGGTCAGGGTTTTGAGGATCTTGAACATGAATAGGTTCAGAAGGATAACGATTTTCACCTAAATATGCTTCTGTGAAAGTTGCGGTTTGATAGTCAAAACGAGCAATATTATTTAAAATTTCTCCTGCTTCTGTTCCTTCCCGAAAAATAGACATATAGCTACAGGGAGAAAATTTACTGACATTTTTAGCAGGAACAGAAGGAAATTCACAATTTCTATCCAAGAGAGTTTCAATTCCCCTCACTTTGCCAGTTTGGGGATTAAGTCGTACCTGCGTCAAGGTAGTTTTAGCAACTGTTTGAGTTTTACCTGTGGCTACTTCCCGTAAAAATTCATTAGTTTGAAAATCTGCATATTTAGCAAAATCTACAATTACCATCCCGCTATCATCAACATAACCATTACCAAAATGCCATTGGAACCAAGGTTCTGTTTCTCCCCGACTCACCACAGACAAAGTTTCTCTATCAATAACTACAATCTGATTTCCCTTTTCCGGTTGCCAGGTTAAAGAATCACTATAACTACTAGTTCCAAAAAGAACAGGCCAAATATTTAACCGCACCGCAGACGCAAAAAATACTAAATATTGTCCTGCTAACACAAAATCATGTATGACGGGAAAACCTTCCAAGGTAAATTTTGCCTTTTTAAAAACCTTTCCAGTTAAGTCACTTTTGTAAATATGCAGTATGGCATTAGTCCCAGGACTCATCCCAAAATTAAAAATTTCCCCCGTTGCATAATCAACTTTAGGATGTGCTGAATAAGGTTGCTTTTTCTCCAACCCGGCTAAATTATCTAATCCTTGGGTTTCTAAAGTCTGCAAATCTAACGCATAAGGATTATCGCCTTCCCACAATGCCAGCAGTTTATCAGGTAACGCCAAAACAGAAGTATTCGCAGAGTGTTTGACTGGTTTTTGCCATTGATTCCAAATAGCCCCCGGTGCAGTCATGCCATAATTACCATACAGAAATTTACCCGCAGCAGTTTCTTCTTGATAACCAGCAGTCTGCACATAGCGATAAACCCCAGTCGCACCAGCATCAGTAAAATGGACAGCCAGAATTGCCCCATCTCCATCAAACCAATGTCCGACAGGTATATTACCTCGTTCTAGTCGCCCTGCACCATTGCGGTAAAGTGTACCTCGTAAACGATTAGGTATTTTACCCGCGAGAACAGGTAATTGCGTGGGAGGAAATTCGTTTGCAGGTTGAGATATGGCTTTTGACCAAGTTTTTTGGTTTGACTTTTTCTCAATTGTTTGCATAGTAATTTTGTCTAAACTAAAATTTAGTTGTCAATTAAAGATATAATATCTAATAATTGCCGTTTTTAGGGTTTGGCAAACCCATTAGTTAGATTTAAATTCATCTTTGAACATGAGTGTATACGAAAATCAAGAAGCGTTCATTCCCTACACTCGCAGCGATATTATCAAACTTTGCTTGCAAGATGGTCAGCTAAATCAAGCTGATGCCCAAAAATTTACAGATTTCTGCCAAATCCTGACTGCATACTATCACTTTCGCTTCCACAAAACCTTAGAAATTATCAAAGATAACTATGTACCTTTTAATCCCAATGCAGATATTCAACCCATAACTCCACCGACATTCGATCAATATGATGAAATGGAGTTGAATGTAGTTAATGCCTTTGAGCATATTGTCGAAAGAGCGAATTATATTCTTTTGCCTGAATCAATCATCAAAAAAGCACTGCTAACTAAATCTTTAATTGATTTAAAAACTGAAGTTGATTTTGATGATTTTGACCGCTTTATCTCTTATTATCGAGGAGATATTTATAAAAAGATAACTGTAAAAAAGTTCTTCTTTTGGCAAGAAGAAAAAAACATTGATATTTTAGAAAGAATCGTTTTATTAGTTAAATTCAAAGAACCAGCTTATTTTCTTGCCAAGAAAGTCAAAATTCAAGATTTGAAATTCATTCCTGGTAAAATGTATGTTTACTTCTACAAAAATATTCCCAAACTAGATGTTGACTTACTCTTTCCCAATGTGAAAACGAGTATGACCTGGAAAGATCGCTTACTATTTGGAATTCCGGCTATTGGGGCAGCAATTCCTTTGATATTAAAAACATTACCGAATTTATTATTACTAGCTGCTGCAATTTTGCTAGTCCTAAATGTTCCTTTTCTTGTGGAATCATTAAATGTAAATTTGGATCAAGTCAAAGATTTTATGCCTGTTTTAGTGGCAACTTTATCATTAGCAATAACCTTAGGCGGATTTGCCTTTAAGCAATACAATAGCTATAAAAATAAAACAATTAAATTCCAAAAAACTGTAACTGATACGCTATTTTTCCAGAATTTAGCAAACAATGCCAGTGTTTTTCAAATGTTTATTGAATTAGCGGAAGAAGAAGAATGTAAAGAAATTATTTTAGCATACTATCACTTACTTACCAGCCCCACACCATTAAATCCTCAAGAATTAGATTCTCGCATTGAAACTTGGATGGAGAATAAACTAGGCACAAAGATTAACTTTGATATTCAAGGACCGCTGAATAATCTAGAAAATATTCGTGGCCAAGTAATTCAAAATAGCGAAACAACAGACAATCCACCAGAAATCCCTTTACTCACCTATAATCACCAGGGAGAGTGTGAAGTTTTACCTTTGGATGATGCTAAAGCAGTGATTGATTATGTTTGGGATAATGCCTTTCGATATAATGGTATCACCTTGTAGACTTGTAAGATAGCAATTTTTTATCTTCCTTCACCTAGATACGAACATCCTAAATGCACACACAGATTTTGACAATGTTGATTGACCTGTGGCTGTAGATTAGAGATATACTGCAAACGGGTCAAACTTGGACTTATGTCATACTGACCGTAACGTAGTGCAGGGAAGTATCTCGGAGATTCTAGAGCCTACGGCACGCTACGCGAACACTTCGTTCAGAATGACACTTTTAACCCGTTTTTAGTATAGTGATGGGATTAGGAGGTAAGGCTGTGGCAAAGGATCTGCCTGAGTGTATTTCATCCCATAAAGATCGCATTTGTAAACCTCTTCCTTTACCGGGTGCATGAATGCCAAAACCAGAAATAATACTGCACCAAACAGGCTGAAAATGCCGAATCAGCACAGACTCACCCCAAGCAACTAAATCTACAGCCATTGCTACTACTGTAAACTGAAAATCAGCAATATCAAGATTGTTAACTTGACGAATAGAATTTCTATGTTCTCTTAAACGACCAATTAAACCGCCTGCAATAGTTCCTTTTCTCCTCTGATATTAGAGTAGTCAAAATCTGCCACATCCATTTGATGAATACACCAGTCACTCACAAGTTGCATTCCTCGCTGCTGATTTTCCTGAATGGTATGACAACTATGTTTATCTCGTTCTACAAGTGCTTGATGATGGAAGCCAGCGCGAGTACATCCTATTGCTAAACCTCTAGCACCTGTAAATAATTCTAGTGATTTTAATTTAGACACAGATTATACATTTGCAAAATATATTGATGATATATCTAATATTCAGATAATGATTTTTGTATGTTTATCAGAAATTCGATTACCTCATGGGCAGATTTGCGAAAACCCTCCTTAGCAAGCTCTGGATTTTTTATCCACCATTGTTTTACCTTTTCAAGTAACACTTCTTTTTGTTTCCTTTTTTCTTGTCCATCCATTATTTTTAATTTATCTACTTCTTCTTGAAATTCTTCAGGATAATACTTCTCGAATTCATGTTCCTTTAATTGATGAAAATGATCTTCCTTCCATGATTTGTATTTATTTCTTAACTTTTCGATTATTTTTTGCTCTTTTTCACCTTCATCAATTAATACCCAAATTTTATCTTTAAATGAATCATCTTGTAAATGAAGAAAAAGACACAAACTGTATAAAGCTTCAACTCTTGCTGAGACTTTATCTACACCTGTACTAGAGCAAGTTTTTATCCTTCCTTTAAGTTTTGGTACAAAATTAGGAATTAGAAAATCTTTAATTACAGTTTCTGCTGAGGATTCTTCAAGAATTAACCATGTATCCCAAATATCAAAATCAAAAAGTTCATAACCCAAATCTTCTAAGATTTCTCTTCTAGCTTTTGGTGAGTCATCAATTTCACTAATTGACGAAGTAGGAATCTTATGATCAGGAATTTCCATTTTTACATGAAAAATTTTACTTTTTCGAGCAGAACCGAGATATTTTAGAACAATGTTTGAATGTGTTGTAATGAGAAACTGATTGTTATGTGATTTTTCAATAATAAAATCTAATAATTTTTTTAACGCTTTTGGATGAATGTCATTTTCTGGCTCTTCCATGATAAATAACTTGTCTTTAGCCACACAAAGATCGAGAATTAACCCTACTATATTTGCTACTCCTTCACCCATTATTTCTAATGAAATATTTTGAGAGCTATTGATAACGTATGTCGCTTTTTTCCCGCTATAGTTAGCAGTTGAAGAACTTATTCTGAATCCTAGAATTTTTTCGCAAACCCTCACAAACTCATCTTTTTCAAGTAATCCATCTCCACTAATCCTATCTACTTTGGCATATAAATTAGAAAAATTTCCTAAAACTTTATTTGCATAATACTCACCTACCTCTTCATTGTATTTTGTTACCTTTCTCTTAGAAAGAAATGGATATATGAAGTTTTGCTCTTCTGTATCTTTTATTAAAGATGTATTATTTGAAATACTTAAATGTTCATATTTTTCTCCGTTGATTAATATTTTTTTGTAAAAATTATCTTCAAATTCGATTTCAAGTTGATTATTATTATCTGTTATTAGTTGATTAATATAACTATCAAAATATTGGTTAGTATCACCGTTAAAAAATAAGTTTATTTTTCCCTTTTTTTTATCTTTTCTAATATCGTCAGAAGTGATTGAATTTTTATCTTGTAGAAAAAGCAAAGTTCTTAATATTGTTGTTTTACCACTATTATTCTCTCCTACTATTATGTTTATTCCTGGAGAAAACTCAATTTGTGCATTTTCATAACCTCTTATGTTAGTTAGCTCTAGCTTAGATACTTTCATCTTGTTTATCTCTTTATATATAAAAGTTATCAATACCAATGTATCATAGAAGTAGGGAAATCTTGACGTACTTGGTCAATTTCGTATATCAACAACTTTTGAGCCTGTAATATTTGCACCAGTTGAATATTTAGTAATTTTGTCTGTATCTTCTAAATAACTGGTAATTTCTTGGTATACAGGGTCTTGTTGCCAAAAATTTACAACTTCTGCAACTTGTGAGGTACGGCTTTCATTGGTGAATTTTCTCGATGCTAGTTTGAAAGAACGTGCTACCGATATTGTCTTGGTACGAATAATATAAACAGTCATTAAATACTCCTCACACCAATTTAAATGATGAACACTGGTATTGTAAAAATTCACCTTGATGATTAATTGATTTGCGCTTCTAGCCAAGATGACAAATCCGTTAAACTGCTAAAATCTAACAACGCCTCACTCAAATTTTCTAAAACAGGTAAAGATAAACCAGAAATTGAGGAGTGCATTTCCTCAGACAATTTCCCAAACCGCTTAGTCAATTGTCGGGAAATTGCATTAGCCATCACTTCTTGTACTTCTTTTCGTCCTTCTTCTCGTCCTTCTTCCTTGATTTCTCGGTAAACTCTCGTTTCTTTTAGTGTTATCCCTAACATAGACTCTACCTCCATACGGCTTAATTGTTCAAACTTGTACACCATAATCGTCGTAATCATTTCTATTATGACGCGACTTGCTGGTGATGATACTTCTTGATTGGTTCTGGTTAACAAATACCTTGCTGTTTCTGGTGCTTGTTCTTCTTCTACTGTGGTGAGTACCATCAATGCTACCCATAAAGGTAATTGACGGATATCCCCCAATTCATCTAAATACACTCGATGAAATTGGTTTCCATTCAGTAGCGTTCGATGAGGATGAATATCGCTTTGTTCAATGCTGCGAGATGGGTAAATAATCACAGCTTGCCAGTCACTGAATCTAGCACGGTTGCGGTAGAAATAAAGTGAAGATTCCGCAAATACTCTTTCGTAAAGCTGTTCATCTTTCTGGAATTGCACTTCACAGAAATAGACAACTCCCGCACCTTCATTTTCTGGTGGGAGAAATACCCCATCAATTTCAAATTTGGGTTCTTTAACAGCTACCGAATCAAATCTATAAGCATCTGCATTTTGCGGAGGATTTGTCAAGAATTCAAATAGTAAAGAGGGAGATTGTTGAAACAGTTTGTAAAAAATAGAGTCCCGACGCATGAAGGATTTTTACTTAATTTTTTAACCTGCGATACATCTCATCATATATTAGATCGGGAGTATCCCAATTTTTGAAAAATACCTGGTGATTTAAAAAAAACCATTATGACAACCAAAACTACCTTCAACTCGTGGGTAACTTGTCCCCAACCCAACCCCCAAGCTAAATTACGTTTATTCTGCTTACCCTATGCAGGAGGTAGCGCAATGGTATTTCGTACCTGGGCTGATGATTTACCTCCAACTATTGAAGTGTGTCCTCTCGAACTTCCTGGAAGGGGACGACAAATGAACTTACCTCCCTACACAGAAATGCAACCTTTGGTGAGGGAAATAGCCCAAAATCTCATTCCCTATCTAGATAAACCCTTTGCTTTTTTTGGTCACAGTATGGGTGGACTCGTCAGCTTTGAATTAACTCGGTTACTGCGTTCAGATTATGGTTTAACTCCATCGCATTTATTTATCTCTGCTCGTAATGCTCCACAAGTTCCTCCGACAAAAAAACCAATTTCTAACTTACCAGATGCAGAGTTTTGGCAAGAAATTCTTAATTTTAATGGTACTCCTGATGATATCGTCGCAAATCCAGATATAATCGAAATCTTTCTGCCGATTCTCAGGGCTGATTTTACTGTTTTAGATACCTACATTTACAAACATCAACCACCTTTTGATTTTCCTATTAGTGTTTTTGGTGGTTTGCAAGATCCAGAGTTTACTGATTATGAGTTAGAAGCGTGGCATGAACAAACTACTGCTCCTTTTTTATTACAAATGATTGATGGTAATCACTTTTTTATTAGCTCGAATCAAAAAGTCTTACTTAAAAGTATATCTCAACAGTTAGAGTAAAAATATTGTATATACAATCTGTGATTACATCTCAGATAGATTCTGAATTCTGACATTTTCGCTATGATTTTTAAGGTACTTAATAATCTATCGCTGAGATAAAGGTAGAGATATTTATAATTATTCTGGCATGAAATTGTAACGAATTATCAAAAAACGCGCAGGTACGGCTATTGCGATTCTTAATATCTATAAAACCGAACCCACTGAATTTAGCTCCTAGTGTTATTGTTTATTCAGGAAGCTAAAGATTAAGCTTCAGGCAAAGAAAGCGCTAAGAAATATTACTGTTGTTTGCCATCTGTAAAGCTTGAAATTAAGCCTCCACAAACCAAATAGAGAATTGTTTAGGAGATAGATATGGCACTAATTCATTGGGACCCACTCCGAGAAATTGAACGCTTAGAACGATTCCGTGAACTTGATCGCTGGGAGCCACTCCGCGAAATGGATACTTTACAACGTCGTATGAATCGTTTGTTTGAAAGAATTATACCAACTGATGGGGGTGAAAGAGGAGGAATCACTTTTATTCCTTCCGCTGAACTTGAAGAAACTGATGATGCTTTTAAATTGAGACTAGAATTACCTGGTCTGGAAGCGAAGGATGTAAATGTGGAAGTAACTCCTGAAGCTGTTTCTATTAATGGGGAAAGAAAATCAGAAACTATAACAGAAAGAGAAGGTTACACTCGTTCTGAATTCCGTTATGGCAAATTCCAACGGGTCATACCATTGCCTTCCCTTGTCCAACATGAACAAGTACAGGCTGAATATAAAGATGGTATTCTACGGTTAAATTTGCCTAAAGCAGAACCAGAAAAGCAAAAAGCTTTCAAAGTTAATCTCGGTTGATTTGTAACTAATTTCTAATTTTCTCGAATTCATTCCTCTGTATGGGAATGAATTCGAGAAGGCTTTGCCTTTAGTGATATACCGCAAACGGTTCATAGTTTAACCAAATATAGAACCCCTCTCCATAGATGCGAAGCGGCTTCTTGAAGAGTACACCGTAGCTGCAACGAGGAGAGGCTTTGAAGTTATTCTTTGTATTATAAAAAAGTCCAGGTTTTAGCCGTTTTCCGTATAGCAGAGGTAGAGCTTCTGTGATAACATTCCCAGTCGGAGATTAGGAACGAGAGATAGCTGAATGCTTTCAAAAAGTAAACTTCTACTGAAGTCCAAGGGGAAGATATGGCAAATGGTTGGTCAAATTGCTAGACGACAAGCGGTAATGAACCCATAAAACACATTTTATTCTGTTAAACGCTTCATTGGGCGCAAATATGAAGAAATTACCCACAGCAGCAGCCTTGGCCTATGGATTGGATAAGAAACAGAATGAAACTATCTTAGTGTTTGACCTTGGTGGTGGGACATTTGACGTTTCTATTTTGGAAGTTAAATATAAATTACAAAGGATGAAAAACTTCATTCTTCAATTTCATCCATGAGGAGGATGACTAAATCTTCAAAGTTATCCAGATTATCAGTAGGTAGAGATGAACAACTAGAAAGACTTAAATTCAATATGAAAGGTCATTGTCAAAAAAGCTTAGTACAGCGGAACAATCACAAGGGAGGAGATTGCTTCGCTGTTTATTCTTGACAATTCAAATTTGTATCCTATACTTGGCTTAATTTTAAGGATTTGAATAAAACTTACACTAAAACATACACTGATGTAGTTTCTTTTGCTTGAATAGCTATATTAAGATTACTGGAATTAGCGACTCTTAATTATGGCTACCAAAATCATTGATGTTAGAGAATATACTGTCAGAGCGCATCAAAGACAGATTCACACTCGTGTTTTTAATTTTGTCTGTAAAGAGTGTAATCAAGCTACAAAACGGGAAACTTTTGGGACTAGACCTTTGTATTGTGAATCCTGTCGTCCTCCTCAACCTCCTAAAAAATCATCACAAGAAGCTAGAAAAGTGAAGCCTCATGCAATGACTTACAAAAGCGATATTGATTTAGGTTAATTGAAGTAATATGAATCCAAAAGAACAATTACAACCTCCTTCAGAAGTATTTATCAGACCATTGTTGGAATTACGAGACTACTATGCTAGTCTTGCCCAAGAGTACCAACGGCTATTTATAGAAGCGCGATCGCAGTTGGATCACACGGAAGCTTTATTATCCAACTGGTCTTACCCTGATGATGAACCGTTCTCGCAACTAGAAAGCGCTGATGAACAAGGTTCTCTGTTTTTTCTATCATCTGATGATAAGTCTGATTTAGACTTGTTGGAGTCTCTAGAGTCAGAACTTTCTCTCTCAGATACATGGGAGACAAATGAGTCTAGTGCTGCTGCTACAGATACAGATACAGAAGATTCCCATCTGATCAATACATCTTCCGAGAGCTATGATCATTTGGCGAAGGGGGCAGAAATTCCCATGCTACCCCAATATCAAGCTCTGACTCGGATGGAAGCTCTGAAAAAGCTATTGCATGAATATGCTGGTACTGTATGCCATATAGATTTTATTGTGCGATCGCTTTATGGTGATTTAGAGTCAACTATCTTCAAAATTGTCAAAGGTCGAGTCCAGTCTTCTCTCACCCAAGGTAGAGAACGGGGTTACTGGTCGGCTATTCCCAATGAACCTGGTTGTTATACTCTGGTGTTAAGTCTATTAGCTCCGGTTCATCACAATGGCTCGTCTGCTGGTGCGAGGAATAAAAAGAAGAAGCCTTTTGTTCCACAGCACACAAAAGAAGTCCCGATGCTCAGAGAATTTCAAGGCCAATTTTTAATTGATGCTCTCACTTCTTTTTTAGACCAACATCGAGGAAGAGTTTTTAGTGTGAATGAAATTGTCAATGGTATTTATGGAGAACTTGATGATCAGGAAATCAGAGAGGTAAAAAATAAGGTACTGAATGAATTGTCTAGAGGACATCGTACAGGAAGATTTTCTCGGGTTCCTAACCAAATTGGTTTCTATACTTGGGATGTAAAGATGATACAAAAAAGAGTGTAGACTAAAGGTTAAAGGGTAAAGTTTTTTTCTTTCCCCTTACCTTTGATTATTTGGATGATTTTTGATGTTTCCGTGTCGGGGATGAATCAGCTCAGGATGGAGGTCTATTCAGGAATATTGATTATGGTTGCTGAAAAACTAATGGGTAACTCACTATCTTCTGAACCTACATCTTTTAAATGTTTGCCAATTGATGGTGCAGAGAAAACCTCTAAATAAGTGGGTGTCGGTAAAAAACTAGCAAAAAATGAACTAGAATGGCTGCCAGTGGCAGTAGAATATCCAAAACCATTACCCGTTAACTGCTGATTATTAAGACTGATTAAATTGTCAACATCAAAAGGTTCATTTCTTGGTATTGGAGTCCCAGCAGGTTGCAGACCAGTAATTTTTTCACCATTTCTTGTACCAGTAATTCCAGTAATTAAGTAAAAACCAAAATTGTCAGGGGTATTATTGGTAATGAAAATACCACTGGCAGTTACACCAGTACTAGAATAATTCCAATTCCAACTTAGAGCAGCAGCGGTTTCCATTGTTCCAAAAAATAATCCAGATATAGCAGCGAAGGTTATGGCAGATAATAGAACTATAATTTTCACGGAGTTGTTGAGAAAGCGAATTTTATAGATTGAGTTAAGCTACGGTTAAAAACAAATAGCTTGACTAATACTATCAGCCAAGCTGAAGTTTTGAGATGTTTTTACCAGTTATAGCTTAACACTTTAACGCATATCATAACCAAACAAATTAGGATCAACTTCTCCTAGTTTTAAATCTCCTAAACCATATTCTTGCCAACGTCTTTCTACCATTGCCGCTACATCAGCATCTGATTCTAATGGTTCACCCCATTCATGTTCTATTTCTGGGGGAATTTTTGTAGTTGCATCTATACCCATTCTCCCACCCAAACCGAGTTTTTCACTAGCAAAATCTAAGGTGTCAAAGGGGGTATTTGGTAATATGAATACATCTCGTACTGGGTCAACTTTAGAACTAATTGCCCAGACTACTTGACGCGGATCACGAATGTTGATATCTTTATCAACAACAATCACAAATTTGGTGTAGGTAAATTGCGGTAAGGCACTCCAAAAGGCTAATGCTGCCCGTCGTGCTTGTCCAGGATAAGCTTTATCTATGGAAATAATCGCGGCTTTGTAACTCAATGCTTCCATTGGTAGGAAGAAATCGACTATTTCTGATACTTGTTGCCGTAAAATGGGGGTATAGATGCGGTTAAGTGCGATCGCCATCATGGCTTCTTCTTTGGGTGGACGACCGCTAAATGTGGTCAGATAAATAGGATCTTTGCGGTGAGTCATACAATTAAACCGCACCAATGGTGAATCTTCCACACCACCGTAATAACCCATATGATCACCAAAGGGTCCATCTGGTAAAACTTCCCCTGGTGTAATTGTCCCTTCTAAGACAAATTCTGAATCTGCGGGAACTTCTAAATCTACGGTTTTGCACTTGGCTAATTGTACTCCAGAACCGCCATAAAGCCCTGCAAATAACCATTCTGATAAGTCTACAGGAATGGGTGTGGCAGCTGCCATAATGATTAAAGGATCGACACCGAGTGCGATCGCCACTTCTAATTTTTTACCACGTTCTGCCGCTTTGCGTAAATGTCTCGCACCCCCCCGCACCGATAGCCAGTGTACGGTCATGGTATTATGAGATTGAAGTTGTAAACGATACACACCTACATTTGGCGTTCCCGTCTCACAATCTTTAGTAATTACCAATCCTAAAGTAATAATCTTGCCGGCATCTCCCGGATAAGGACGTATTAAAGGTAACTTATTTAAGTCTAATTCATTCCCTTGAATTACCACCTGTTGACAAGCAGGAAAAAAGTCCCTTCCTGGTTTGGCTTTCACCACGTCAAACAGCACTTTACCAAAATCTATCGCTTGGGAAATCTTTTTAGGTGGTTTGGGTTGCTGAAGCATACTCAGCTTCTTCCCCAGAGTTTCCAACTCCTCTGGTTTTTCCATATTCATCGCCCAGCATATCCTTTCCACAGTCCCCATTAAATTCACCGCAACGGGGAAAGATGCACCTTTGACATTTTCAAAGATTAATCCTGGCCCACCTTTTTGCAGCATTCGGTTGGAAATCTCCGCAATTTCCATATCTGAGTCAACTAAAGCCGAAATTCGCTTCAATTGTCCTCTTTCTTCTAGAATTTTGATAAATCCCCGTAAATCTCGCGCCATGTTCCCTAAGAATTAAGAAGTGTAAAGTCTTCTTAATCTTAACTTGATGTTTACATAGTAAATTAGTACTATTTCTCAATACTATGGTCAAACAAAAGAACACGCAATAGCGATCGCTTTAGAACAACTAGCCGATGAGTATCGCCGAATAGTAGAAGACCAAGAAAATATAGATTGGGACACAGTAGAGCAATTGCACTCTGGAGAACCAATTACCAAGCATTATCATGTTGAGAGGTAGAGAGTAGATTAATGCTGGTATATTCGATGGCGCTAGCCACAGAAGACTAGTTGAGGTTATTCTTTCTTGGTTTATTATCTAATTGGTAAACGAGTAATATTTCTATCTGCTAAAGCGGTTTTGGAGCTACAGAGAAAATGAATTTTTTATTAAGAGCTATTCTGTTGCTAATTAATTTAGGAACAGGAGGTTATTTTATTCTAGCTAATCCTCTAAAAATTTCCGACCAAACATCAACTAAACTTACTTTTCATATTCGACCAAAAGTATTTCTAGGTATGGGACTACTTTTGAGTCAGTTTATAGTTTACTTTTTATTTAGTACTTTGATGTTTGCACCTATTACACAACTTGTTTGTAATCGTTCTACAAACAATATAGCTATTTCAAATAATAATTTAAGTACAACAGAAAATACTCTAACAGTCGGATGTAAATTAACAAACAATGATTGGTTTGGTCAAGAAAAAAGTCAAATAATAGTTTCTGAGTTACTAGTACCTCTCGGCATAAATACGCCTACCTTTCTCAAGGGTTTCAGATTACAGACTTTTCACCAACTTTAATGGTGGGTTTACTTACGCCAACCTGTACTAGAGGCTAAAACAGTTAGGCGAACTGCTTGCAGCAGCGCTAGTTCCCTCCGGGACGCTCCGCGAACGCTATCGCCTTCCAGAAGCCTTTGAACGCGCAGTTACAGTATAAAAGTTAAGGCTCTTCATTACTTGTTATGCCAAATATGAGTTTATTTACCCCAAAATCTTTATAAATAAAGGGCTTTGTTGTTTTTGATGCAAATTTATGTTTAATCAACCGATGGATTAACCTACAATCCTTATATGGCAAGGATTTTAAAATTTTATGAGTTAATTTAGCATAGTAAGTACCGAAGAGCCAAAGTTAAATACAAATTTACTGCTTGAATCATAATCAAAATGACCATTAAGAAAAACTTAGGAGTTCATCGCAATTTTTGTCTAAAATAGAACTAAAAGATTTTGAAATCAATGACAGATACCAGTAATCTTAATGATATTATTCAACGTATCCTTAAAGGAAATCAAAGCGATGCCAATGTTGAAGCTTTGCGTCAGTGGTTAAATAAAAGTGGTATTCAAAATCTGCAAGTAGGTAAGTACAACGTTAATATTGGACAGGGACAAGATATTCATTTTGGCGATCGCACTTACCAAGGACTTGATGCACAAGCGATTCGAGAAGTTGCTCGTGCTGTAATTCAGGGTTCTAATGCCGCAGATATTCGAGAAATTATTCACTCTATTCCTAAAGAGGAGTTTCAGAACTTGGCACAAAGGGAAAATCCTCAAAGTAGTTCACGCAAAACCATTTTAGTGTTAGCCTCCAGCCCCACCAATGAAGCGAGATTGCGCTTAGATAAAGAGGTGCGAGAAATTGAGGAGGGTTTGCGAAGGTCGCAGCATAGAGAAAAATTTACTTTGCAGCAACGTGGGGCTGTTCGTCCTGATGATTTACGTCGTGCCATGTTGGATTTTAATCCCCAGATTGTTCACTTTTCTGGACATGGTTCTGGTGAAGATGGATTAGTTTTAGAAAATGATTTAGGAGAAGCACAACTTGTTTCAACTGAGGCTTTAGCAAATTTATTCAAACGATTTGCCAGCCGAGGACTTGAATGTGTTGTTCTCAACGCTTGCTACTCGGAAATTCAAGCAGATGAGATAGTTAAACATATTGATTATGTAGTGGGGATGAATAGTAGCATTGGAGACGATGCAGCTATTAAATTTGCAGTTGGTTTTTATGATGAACTAGGGGCTGGTTATTCTTATGAAGATGCTTATAACGGTGGCTGTGATGCGATCGCCCTGCAAGGAATCCCAGAAGAATATACGCCAATTTTAAAAAAAAAGTCCAACTAACGGTAACAAATCCGGTTGATGACTTGGTGCAGAAAGTGCGATCGCATTTTTACGACTACATCCAAACTTCACACGGGAAAATGCCACTTTTGGGTGTTAGCCATTCGGTAGATTTGGGTGAGTTGTTTGTGGATGTTAATATCGTAGAAGCAATAAGTAGCGATCGCAGATTGGACGCAGATGATCTGTGGCAATATTTTACAGATGGTATTCAGATATATTCCAGTTATCGTAGTGTTGACCGAATTGGTAGTTATCGTAGTTTTGACCGAATTGGTATAGGAAATCAGCAACAGCGAGTATCTGGGTTAGAAGTGCTGGATAAAAATACCAATTTGATGGTGTTGGGAAAACCAGGTTCAGGCAAAACAACTTATCTACAGCGTATTGTCACTGAATGCAATCAAGGTAATTTGCAACCGCATCGAGTTCCAGTATTAATTAAAATCCGGGAATTTGTGGATGATGGTTGTGAATTTGAATATAATTTAAAACCTTATTTGACTCAATATTGGGAACTTAATAAAACTGAGACAGAATTAATTTTAAATCATGGTAAAGCCTTAATTTTATTAGATGGTTTAGATGAAGTATCAGGAACACATGGACGGGAGATATCTAAAAAAATTAAACAATTTGCTCGTAATTACCCACACAATCAATTAATAGTGACTTCTCGCACAAACAGAATAGAGGATGATTTTAACTGGAAATCACTTCGTTTTGATTTTATAGAAGTTGCAGATTTTAATGAACAACAAATAAACATATTTGCCGAACACTATTTTAATGCTGTTAATTCTCATAAACAAGAAGGAGAAAAAAAGACAAAAGAATTTTTAAAAAATTTCTATTTAGAAGAAAATAAAAATATTCGAGAATTAGCGATTACACCAATTTTATTAGGTTTAACTTGTGCAGTATTTAATGAACGAGATAAGTTTTATTCAAAACGTTCAACATTATATGAAGAAGGATTAGAGTGGCTGTTAGAAAAGTGGGACAAGTCACGAGAAATTGAGCGGGATGAAATTTATAAAGATTTGTTGCCTGAACAGAAACAAAAACTTTTGAGTTATTTGGCAGTAAAGAAGTTTGAACAAGACAAATATGTGTTGTTTGACCAAGAGGAAATTGAGGGGTATATTGCTGAGTTTTTAGATATTACACGGCGAGATAGTCGAGTAGTTTTAAAAGCGATTGAGACGCAACATGGTTTATTGATTGAACGAGCGCAGAAGGTTTGGTCATTTTCACATCTCACCTTCCATGAATATTTTGTTGCACGGGAGATTATCACTGTTCAGAAGTCTTTAGTTAAGGAACTGCAAGCCCTGATTAACTACATCACTAAAAAGCATTGGCGTGAAGTTTTTTTAATGGCTACCGAAATGTCACCCAATGCTGATGAATTGTTGTTAGGGATGAAACAAGCAATAGATTTTTTATTGGCAAGAAATACCAATTTTCAAATATTTTTGCACTGGTTAAAAGAAAAATCTAACACTGGGAAAACCCAATACAAGCCTTATGCTGTTAGAGCATTTTATATATATTTAGTCGGACGAACTAGCAACATTATTCCTCTGACTGGTAATGAACTCTATTGTAGGCTAGATCCTAATCTTCATGGTGATCTCTCCCTTTTTCGTGAGATTGCTATTTTCTTTACTAAAACTCACAACACCCCTCTATTTAAATTTTTATCTAATGCTTTTGTCTGGGCAAGAATTGATGATTTATTTGAGGCACTTCATCTCTCTCTCTTTTCTGCTTACGAAATGGCTCTTGATCTAGCTTTATCTCTTATGCTTTCTATCACCCTAGCTAAGAATAATGATAATGATATTAAACTTCTTGGCGACTTGTCTTTATCACTTACCCTGGCTCTGCTTTTAACACAAGAGCTAGGAAATGAACAATTACACCAAAAATTACAAATTCTTAGGACTCAACTACCTGATCCTCAAAATGACTGCTATGCTTTTAAATCTTGGCAACAAATGGATCGAGGTCTTTGGCGACAAGAGCTAATAGATAATGTTATTAAAAATCATAACTTAGCTCATGATTGGCAATTTTCAGAAGATGAAATAGATTTATTATCACAATATGTTTTATGCAATCAAGTTCTGGTACACTGTTTGAATAATAATGTTATAAAAGATGAAATAAGTATTGAAATTAAGGATACATTATTACTACCCATTGCTGAAATCGAAAAACGCAAACGTGAAACAACTGAATAGAGCAATCATCTCATGATTTGTATGAATTTTAGGCTACATCATCAGAGAGAAACTTAGGAATTTGATTCTAAACTTCTGAATTTTCTGCAAATGCTTGACGTAAATCATATTGTGTTTGTAAATTTAACCAAAACTGGGCAGTGTTACTAAAATATTGGGATAGACGCAAAACTATATCTGCTGTAATACTCCGCTTTCCAGATAAAATTTCGCTAATTCGTGTCTGAGATACACCTATATCTTTGCTTAATCTATAAGGTGTGATATTCAACGGTTCTAAGAATTCTAGTTGTAGGATTTCACCTGGATGAATTTTTGGCAACCGCTTGTTATTCATCATCCCTCGTTCCCAGTCTCTGACTGGGAATGCTAACTTAGAGGCTCTGCCTCTTCTTTAAAGAGTACAAATATGAAAAATATATTTATATGCTTACAGATGCCCAAAGAGTAGTTATGTTCATTTTGGCACAATCATCGGCGAAATGTAGAGATGTTTTTTATCTTAGTCGTCATTAGGAAAGATTTGACATCTTAGTACAAAAATACTATAATAGTAGAAAGATAGATTTTTCTCACGCAGAAATGCTGAGGCGCGGAGAGGAAAATAGAGTTTTTACCAGATAAAATTTAGGGGGTTTTATGTCGGAGTTAAATCATAAAATTTCGCTGTTGGAACTTGTTCAAATTTTGTCTGATTATCGTCAATATATCCTCGTTAATATTAATAAGCTAAAGGAAGATTACCACAGAACGAGTATTAAGCGAGTTAAAGGTATGAGAGATATCAATGGTGATTTAATCACTCCTTGGTTACAAACAGAAGATATCTATCCTGGTGATTTTGTGCAGATGGGTGTATTTGCCATGAATCGCAATACGGCTACTATTAATATGTTGGTGAAGCGTAAAGTTAAGCTGATAAAAGCTGAAGATAATACGCCGATGATTGAGGTTGCGGGTTTGTTGGCTAATGATTTGGACAACTTTAATAATTATACCATTGTTAAAGATGGTAAACTCAACGTAACTGCATTAAATATCAAAATCAGCAATAAGAAAGTATTTGATTTATTGAAAGCTAAAGATGTAGTTTTTGCGGATAAGTTTGATTTCAATTCTGAATATACTCTGGATTTAAATAATCTATCTTTAGTTCCTGTGAATGTGAGTTTCAGCAGTATTGATGGTTTATTTATTCAACTTGCAGAAATAAAGGTTTTGACTAGTATTCTTGCGGCTCATTTACGTCATGAGTCAGATGTATTTATTGTCAATCAATTAGAGGAATTAAGAAAACATTATTTATCCAAAAACCTGTATCTGAATTTCCCCACTACTCAGGAATATCCAAACACGATTGATTCTCATCTAAGTTATAAAATTGAATTTGGTAATCACGAGATTCTCAATTTAAGTAAGTTATATTCTGCTAATCAATTTTTAGCGCGGAGATATGAAGCTGTAGACAAGGTAACTGGAGAGATTTTCCCTAAACCTAGTTTTGATATGGGGTTAAATGAAAATATTTCTTTTCGTCCTAAAGCCATTTCTGCACGGATGAAAATTACCAAAGTTGATGATTTAATGAAACCGATTTTCGATGATTTTCTGGGAATAGATGTAAATGGTAAAGTAGCAGAAATTCTTAATCAAGTGGGTGATAATAGTTTGGCTGTATTTTTATATGCTAAACACGCAGGTAAATCTGTTGACAGAGAAGATTTTATTGCGGCTATGACGACGGCTTACAACAAGTTAGAAGCTTATGCTGATAAAATTTACCAAGAGAAAATTTCACCTTTAGTGTTTTATATTGGTGCAACGGGGCTTTTACCTAATAAAATATCAGCTACAGCAATGACTGCGGATCAACTAGCTGCCAAATATCCCCATTTGCAATTTTCTAAACATGAAGAAGAAGGGACATTTTTTGAAGTTGGTGATACTGTAATTAGTATTTATACTCAAACTGAGTATTACAGTAAAAAGTCATTAGCTGTTAGTTAATTAATTTTGTAGGGGTTTAGCATTGCTAAACCCTGAATATTCTTGACGGTTGATATATTAAAATCTCAATATTTGTCATTAGTGCAGTTTTAGCAGGTCTTGTGTTACAAAAAATGTAATTAGGAAGATTTTCAGAAGTGAAATTATGCGAATTGGTATGAGTTTAGAGCAAATTTATGAAGTTACTAAATTATCTTGAGAATAAGTACAATCCTTACAAAAGGAGATAGAAAATCCTAATTTTGACTAAAGTAACTTCGATATTTTTAGTATCAATTTTCATAAAAATAATATCCCTGATTTACAGTATAAATCGAGGATATTTAATATGAAATTTTCGCGATAAATACGCAATGGCTTTTAGCAATCTCGCAGAGTAGGAATAAATTTATTCAGGGTATAATTTAAATATATGTTATGATAGGAGCATCCCAAAAGTAACAAATAATAAGCCCATGATTACTCAAGTGATGATTCAACCCTCATCCTGGGTAGAGTCTGGAATTGAAATCAGCAAAGTTAGAAATTTAAATTTGTTCAAATTTAGCTCAGAATTACAATCTCGATTAGAAGAACTTTCTGAGAATAACAAAGCTGGAATGCTAACTTCAAAAGAAGAAGCTGAATTAGCAGGAATACTAGAACTAGATAGGATTTTTACTTTACTGAATGCTAAGATAATTGCTGAGTCATGACAGTTAATGATGCAACGAGAAAATTAGTCAGGGAAAGAGCTAAATTCCTTTGTGAATACTGTCATTCTTTAGAAGAAGCAAGTGCAGCTTTATTTGCTATTGACCATATTATTCCCCAATCTATCTCTGGTTCATCTGATGACCCTGATAATTTAGCTTTAGCTTGTCAACGTTGTAACGGATACCGCTATAATTTTACAACTGGTATTGACCCGGAAACTAAAGAAATAATCCCAATATTTAATCCTCGAAAACAAAAATGGTCAGACCATTTTATTTGGTCATTAGACAGTTTAAAAATTATCGGTATTACTCCTACAGGAAGGGCTACTTGCAATCGCTTAGACCTCAATGATGAACGGCATAATGAAGGTTCTATTATAAAAGCACGTCGTTTTTGGGTAAAAGGTGGTTGGCATCCACCATATGAAGATCCCCGACAAAAAGAGGAAGATTGAAAGTTACAAGATTATTTCAATCAGGATAAATACAAATTTAGCGATGTCTTAATACTAGGAAGAATTGATAAACTAACCACCGTAAAAATAAGCCTAAATCCCAACTACAAGCCAAGAACATAGTGAAATTCAGTAGATATTTGAGATTTTTGCCTCTTGATAGGGAATACTAAAATTAGATACCTTGTCACATCAGAGCAAACTTCTATCAATATGGACTGGACAACACCACTCAAAGCACAACAGACTGATTTTATTCAAAGACTTAAATCTGCTAACTTACTCCGTTGTGACGAAAAAGGCCAGCATAGTGAATTAACTGTCATTTCTGGTAAAAGGTTAGACCAATTACGGGATTTTTGCTGGGAAATGGTGAGAAAGTATAAACCAACCGACCCCAAAAATTACTTTATCAACAACATGAAGGGGAAGCTGGGTGAGGAAGTTGTCAAATCCCGTTTAGCTGATTTTGTCACGGAAGTTGACTATGAAAAGCGCGTTGGTGGTGATGGAAAAGTTGATTTTACCTTAACTTCTGATTCATCAGTTGGTATTCAGGTTAAAGCCCGTAATGGCAACGTTGATAAAATTCAATGGTCAATTAGCCAGGAAGAAATTGAAAAAAATGCTGTTTTAGTTTGTATTTTAATTCAAGAGGAAGTAAGCGAGGCTCAGGCTGAATATAATCTAATTTTGGCGGGATTTTTACCAACTAATATGATTACCTCGGCTGCTAGTAAAGCTTTGGTGGTAATAGATCAATTGCTTTATTTTGGGGGTTTACGCAGCTATTTAGAGAGTTTGACATCTTCTGAAGCTGACGAATATATTCGCCTGGGTAATGAGTGTCTTGAGAAAGAAGATTATCAAGATGCTTTTGGTTATTATACTCAAGTATTGCAACTGAGACCAAATAATGAAGATGCTTATTTTTACAGAGGAAAAGCCCGTTATTATTTAGGAGATAAGCAGGGTGCAATTGAAGATTTGACTCAGGCTATCAAGATTGATCCTAACTTTGCCAGTGCTTACTTCAATCGAGGTGTTGCCCGTTCTAAATTAGGAGATAAGCAGGGTGCAATTGATAATTACACTCAGGCTATCAAGATTGATCCTAACTATGCTAATGCTTATCACAACCGAGGAGTTGCCCGTGATGATTTAGGAGATCAGCCAGGTGCGCTTGATGATTACACTCACGCTATACAGATTAATCCTAACTTTGCCAGTGCTTACTTCAACCGAGGAGTTGCCCGTGATAAATTAGGAGATAAGCAGGGTGGAATTGATGACTTTCAAACAGCCGCAGATATCTATAAGCAAATAGGTGATGAAGCAGGTCACAAAAACGCACTTTCCTACATTCGTCATTATAGCACTGAATGGATTGATACATGGTGATATTAATGTTGTAAGACTTACATACGGTTCATGAAAAATCTAGGTTTCAAATTGCGTCCCGACCATCACAATGAAGACAATATGTTGATCTTGCCTAAGATACAAAGTTGGGTTAAAGAAAATGAAATTCAACCTTGTTTCTCTATTTCTTCCTTTGCGCCTCCGCGTCTTTGCGTGAGATAAAAAAATATATTTAACTTACCCAAAAATCGCCATAAAAAATAGAACTAACTACTTAATATAGAAAACTTAACAAAAAAACGCCAAAATAAAACAGCATTATCTCGACTTGCTGATATTATCTGTGATGCAATGATGATAGAAGAAAAATGGACGAAGATCAGCGTCGCGCTTATTGGCGTGCTAACACCACCTTAATTAGAAATCTTTTAATTGTTTGGGCTTTAGTGTCCCTAGTTTTTAGTATTTTGTTGGTTCAACCATTAAATGCAATTCGCTTTTTTGGTGTTCCTTTTGGCTTTTGGATGGCACAACAAGGATCAATTTTGGTTTTTGTGGTATTGATTTTTACTTACGCTTTCCAAATGGATAAATTAGACCGCAAATATAATACCAAAAAGTGAGGAGAATCTGTGTCAGTTGAACTTTGGACGATTATCTTAGTTGGACTTTCTTTTGTTGTTTACATTTACATTGGTTGGCAATCTAGAGTAGAAAATACTAAAGACTTTTTTATTGCCGGTCAGGGAATACCTGCAATTGCAAATGGTGCGGCTACGGCGGCTGATTGGATGTCTGCGGCTTCATTTATCTCAATGGCGGGGTTAATTTCGTTTTTGGGATATGATGGTTCTATTTATTTGATGGGTTGGACTGGTGGCTATGTTTTACTAGCATTATTATTAGCGCCTTATCTGCGGAAGTTTGGTAAATATACAGTACCGGATTTTGTAGGCGATCGCTATTACTCTAACATAGCTCGTTTGGTGGCGGTAGTTGCAGCCATTTTCGTGTCTCTCACATACGTCGCTGGACAAATGCGGGGGGTGGGAATTGTCTTCAGTCGCTTCTTACAAGTAGACGTGAATACTGGCGTGATTATCGGCATGATCATTGTCGGCTTTTTTGCGGTTTTGGGAGGCATGAAAGGCATTACCTGGACGCAAGTAGCCCAGTATTGCGTATTGATTTTCGCATATTTGATTCCCGCAATTGCGATCGCATACAAACTCACAGGTAATCCTATTCCCCAACTGGCTTTTACCACCAGTGATATCGCCGATAAACTCAACCTCATTCAACTTGACTTAGGTTTTAAAGAATACACCCAGCCCTTTGCTAACAAATCAATGCTGGATGTCCTATTCATCACCATTGCCTTGATGGTAGGAACTGCTGGTTTACCCCATATCATCGTCCGATTTTACACAGTAAAAAGTGTTCGTGCTGCCCGTTTTTCTGCTGGTTGGGCGTTATTATTTATTGCCATTCTCTACACCACAGCCCCCGCAGTCGGGATGTTTTCTCGTTATAATCTAATTACTTCTTTGCATAATCAAAAAATTGTCGAAGTACAGCAATTAGATTGGGTAAATAAGTGGGAAAAAACAAAACTTCTAACTTTTGAAGATAAAAATAAAGATGGACGTTTGCAGTTAACTCCTAATAAAGAAACCAACGAAATTATAATTGACAAAGATATTATTGTTCTTTCTACCCCAGAAGTAGCTAAACTTCCAGCTTGGGTAATTGCTTTAGTTGCTGCTGGTGGTTTAGCCGCTGCTTTATCCACAGCATCGGGCTTATTATTAGTAATTTCTAGTTCCGTCGCCCATGATGTGTATTACCGCATTTTTGATTCCACAGCTTCAGAAGAAAAACGGGTATTTGTGGGGCGAGTTGTCGTTGGTTTAGCCCTTGTTCTCGCTGGATATTTTGGGGTAAACCCACCGGGATTTGTCAGTGAAGTGGTAGCTTTTGCCTTTGGTTTAGCGGCTGCAAGCTTCTTCCCGGTGATATTTCTGGGGATTTTCGACAAACGCACTAATTCTGAAGGTGCGATCGCCGGAATGTTAACAGGTTTGATATTTACAATTATCTACATTGTCGGCGTAAAATTTGCCGGGATGACACCCTGGTTTTTTGGTGTTTCTGCTGAAGGAATCGGGACTTTAGGGATGATTATTAACTTTATTGTCACCCTGATAGTTTCTCGACTAACACCACCACCTCCCGCAAAAATTCAGGCTTTGGTAGAAGATTTACGCACCCCGATCATTGAAGAATAAAAAAGATAGGGAGAATTAATTACGTTCGCGTAGCGTGGCTTTAGCCATAGGAAATATTAGTAATTATGTAAGGATTCAGGATACATAATGTTTGATATAGCAAGGAACAGAAGAAAAAATTCCTTCATCCTTCATCCTTTTACCTCCTGACTCCTGAATTCTTACGTAATTATTGCCCTAATTCTTGAATATTCTTCATCACTTGTTGATACAAGTCTTTGTTACCTTCTTTATCAAAAATAGCTGCTGCCCTTTGCAAATCTTGTAATGCTCCACGTTTGTCTCCGATGGCTGCAAGGGCGTTACCTCGGTTATTGAAAGCGGGACCAAAATTAGGATTGAGGCGAATGGCTTGATTATAATCTGCGATCGCTTTCTGTTGATCTCCTTGAGCAAAGTAAGTATTTCCTCTGTTATTATAGGCAACAGAATAGTTCTGATCTATGCGAATAGCCTCAGTATAATCACTCACAGCCCCGTTTTTATCTCCTTGGGCAGAACGAGCATTTCCTCGGTTATTGAAGGCTTCAGCATAATTGGGAGCCAAGCGAATAGCTTCATTGTAATCTGCGATCGCAGCTTGCTGATCTCCCAAAGATGCACGGGCATTGCCCCGGTTGTTGTAAGTTTCGCCATCATTGGGGTTGAGGCGTAATGCTTGATTATAATCTGCGATCGCACCCTCTTTATTACCTGCATCGAAATACGCCAAACCCCGACTTTTAAAAGCGGGAGCATATTGAGAATTAAGGCTAATCGACTTACTATAGGCAGCAATAGCAGCTTCGGAATTGCCCTTAGCGTGTTGATTCTGCCCTTGAATATAGAATTCTCCCGCTTTGGATGTTTTCGCTGTCAGACGATTGGGAGGACTAACTCCTACTTCTGTCACCAAAACATCCTGATTTCTACTGCAAGCAACGCATAAAATTCCACTTAAAGCAGTAAAAAAAGCTATAGTGAATATTCTGCCTAGTACTTGCTTTTTAGGTGTCAATAACTGCCATTCCATAAGTTCTTATAAACCGCTTTCACTCCTGGAGGAAATTAGTACCAAAATCTATTTTTTCACTCCATAATAATTTTAACTATTGCTGGAAATTTTAACTCAATTAACCAGTTTTCCTCATATTCTTTATTTTTTAATAAAATCCTCTTCAAAGTTTAAACATAAGTTTTTAAATTTAATGTGTAAATAATTTCTTTTTTTGTGTTTAATTTGTTCTCTAATCACTCAAATTAACCACACAAAGCACAATTAACTATTGTCTAAACCTCTGAAAATCTGCCTGATACCAAATATTTATAACTAATTATTCACCTCACTTTCCGGTGCTTTCGCAGTTAGTCTCCACACAGGATTTTTTTCAATATCCACATCTAACTGTTCCAAGTTTTTACCTAAATCTTTTTGTATTTTTTCGGTCAGCGTAATTGAAAAATCTAAATCAATATCATAATTTTCCATCAATCGCACTAGTTCTTTAAACTTAACTTTTACAGTTTTGCGTTCATAATTACTGATTTGGCAATATGCCGTTTCTGATACACTCTGCACCTGCATAGCTTTTTTTAATCGCTCTTGCAAATGCTCAAATTCTGAATTAATGAGCTTCCGTTTTTGTTCAACTTCTGTATATGTTTCCGAAAGTAGAGTTAAGTCTTCTGTTTCCGGTTCTGGGTTAATTGTGGCTTGCAATGCCAATAACTGTAAATGTATTTGAGCTAAATAAATGCAATCGAAGTAAGCATATTCTATTTGCTCGTCAGTTAAAGGTCTTTTTCCCCAATCACTACTTTGTTCTTGTTTATCAATACCATGAAAATTACAAAGGACTGTAGCTAATGTTTTCAGTTGATAATTAGGTAAAGGCAAAATATAGTAGGGTATTTGTTTGGCAATTTCTAAAGTACAAGTAATATTTTTAGCTTTTTTATTTCCTAAAAATTTGACATCATAACTAGCATTATGAAATACCTTTTCAATATCCGCATTCATCATTATTTGCTCAATAAAATCAGCAATCACTTCCGACTGTTCTAGAACATCCAAAATGTAAATGCTATTACCACTCATATCTTGAGGATTATCCAATATCTGAATCAGCGATAATTTAGGATTACGACTTTTATAGTCAGCAACTTCTGTATCTATCCACAAGGTTTTTGCTTGACTATATTTAGTAATCAGGCAATGAATTTCGCTGGCAGCAGTAAGATAAGGCATTGGTAGATGTAGGGGGAGTGTAACTTAGTCATAGTTTTATAAATTAACATTTTGTGACTAAATTTGCTCTTTGCTGCCCCACTATTATGATTACTTTTCTCATAAATTCTTGCCAATCTGCCAAAATACTCATAAGGATAGATGCGCTTCCTTTTGAAAAATCGCAAATTAAAATCTATGCACAAATCAATAAATCGTCAATGGCGTTTAGCTACGCGTCCTGTGGGTGAAATCAAAGAAAGTGATTTTGAGTATCGGGAAGAAGCAATTCCTGTCCCAAAAGATGGTGAAATACTGGTACCCTAGTGGGACAAATTGATTATACAACCCACATTCAGCATGAGTAAATGCTGAAAGCCTTGTTATCATTGGATTGTAGATAATTACAAAAAATCAAAAAATACCTGCGGAATGTGGGATACAAATTTCTGACGAACCATAATTCAGAAAACTATCCATTAAAAAGGCTCAAGTATTAATACTTGAGCCAATTCTAAATTCAATTAAGTTATTAAGCCTGTTGAATTAGCTAAAAGACTAGATAGAGTCTATAGCTTAGTAACGGTTACGAGCGCCGCCACCACCACTGCGATTACCACCACCAAAGGAGCCACCTCTGTCTTCTCTGGGTTTAGCCTTATTTACTTTAAGGTCACGTCCCATCCACTCAGCACCATCAAGAGCATCAATGGCTGTGGTTTCTTCTTCATCTGTACCCATTTCTACAAAACCAAAACCGCGCAGTTTACCTGTTTCACGGTCGGTAGGTAGTTGAACACGTTTCACTGAACCATATTCTGCGAAGACCGCAGTTAGGTTGTCTTGGGTAACTTCATAAGAGAGGTTGCCTACGTAAATTGACATAGAATGTCTCCAAAATCATAAGAGTGCAGAGATTTAGATTTCGGAGAAAAGTCTGGAAATATCAAAAGGAAAAAGCCCATCAATGTTAAGAACAAACGCCGTCGCCGAATTACTTCTCAACTACTATGATGGCATAACAATTAACTCTTGACAAAAAAGAGGCAAAAATTTTACATAAGGTTATATAAACACATCAAATTTGATGAGGTTAATATCCAAATTTGTAACCCCATTAAGGATAGCCAGAGTTTTGTCACCAAATCTAATCTCAGTATTGCCGCTCATTTCCTGCAAAAGCAAAGTAGCTGAGGAAATACCAAGGGCAGCAGCACCATTAATACTAATCACATCAATACCAATTTCAAAGTCGAGAATTGTATTAGCAGTTGCTGGTAGTTCAGCGTTAACAATCTGGAAATTATCGGCACCAGCACCACCACTTATGAGATTACCACCACCTGTCTGCACAATGAATTTATCATTGCCATCACCGCCCAAAGCCCTATCACCACTACCCAGGTAGAAGGTATCATGGCCTGAACCACCTGACATCCGACTACCACCTTTACCATCAGTAGCATCAAAAATGTCATCTCCTGAACCACCAAAGGCGCGATCGCTCTTGCTAACATCTATGATGTCATTACCACTACCTAAGAAGACGCGGTTATTACTTGCATGACTTTTAATAGCTAAGTCAACCGCATCATCACCAGCGCCTGTAAATACAATATCTACAACAGCTTCTAAATCCACACCTGCTTTTAAATCATCATTTCCCGGAGTTCCAAACACCAACTGGCTTTCTGTGGGGAAAAAAGTTATACCAACAGGACGCTCAAGAACTGGATTCGTAGGAACTAAAACCTGAACTGGGTTAACAGGTGAATTACCCTGACTTTGATAGCTGAGAACAGCGCCCTCCATCGTGTTGCTATCAAAACCAACTGTAAGTAAATCGCCATTAGGAGCAAAAGCAAGTCCACCAATAAAATTATTGCTTGGTGGTGTATTAGTTGTATAGTTTGTAGAAAGAGTATCGACTAACTCCCCATTTTCCAAGTCATAGCGGCGGATGTCGTTAGCAAAATCACTCACATACAAATCACCATCTTCACCAAGGACTAAACCAAGCAAGCTGACAAAACCAAAGCTGTCTGGTGAAGGTGAAGGAGTAGCAAAAACTGTTGGTGTTGTCCCGGCTACTAGTGAGTCGTAACGTAAAACCTGACTAGGTAAACCTGCACTAAAATCAGGAAAAGCTTCTCCAGTATCAGGATTAACTTCGGCTACAGTACCTTGGGTGGTAACATACAGACTATCATTGATAAAAAGTAGTCCGTTCGGACCGTTTAAACCTCCTGACGCACCATTCCCTTGAGCAAAAACATCAATGAATTCACCAGTTGAACTGTTGTAGCGCAATATTTGATCACTAAGGAAACTGGAAACGTAAAAATTACCATCAGGTCCATAAGCAATACCGTAAGGACGAATTAAACCCCCGCTTTCATCTAAGTCTGTATTTGGATTATCACCCACAAAGACATCAATGAAATTACCAGTCTGTCCGTCAAATCTCAATATAGAAGAGTTTGCTGATTGCGTTCCGCTGGCTATATAAAGGTCGCTTTTACCATCACCATTTCCATCTGGTCCGAATAGTAAGGTATCAGGGTTATTGAGTCCACCCAGACCAGGGGTGATAAACTCACCTAAATAGTTCCCTGTATAAGCATCAAAGCGAAGAACATTATCGCCTCTAGTATTACCAACGAGAATACTACTATTTCTGTTTTGCATATTTCTATAAAAGCTATCAGGGATTAGGTAAAATTGAGGAATGACCTTTGTAACAATTTACCATAATTGGCAATAATATCGTCAGGGCGTTGTGCGATCGCACTTGAACTGAACAACTAAGTTAATTTTATACTAAGCAAGTACGTGATAATGATAATTCCAATCTTAACTTTCTCATTTCTCATAGAATCCGCTCCAGCATAACTACCTCCTGTCTCTTGCCTCTGTGGGTATTCCTAGCTACCAAACCAACTCCCTAGACAGTAGTTAACAGTACAACAGTACCTGCAAAGCATAGATTAAGGTCTATATAGTACAGGGGTAAACTTTTTCAACATAAACACCCGCTATTAGTTATAATTTCCTATAATGTGAAAAAATTCTTAAGATTAGCGTAAAAATTACATT
The DNA here is from genome assembly GCF_034931625.1 of Anabaena cylindrica UHCC 0172. GTDB lineage: Bacteria > Cyanobacteriota > Cyanobacteriia > Cyanobacteriales > Nostocaceae > Anabaena > Anabaena cylindrica_A. The sequence goes on from NZ_JAYGGY010000001.1 coordinate 135,991, forward strand.
AAGATAAATATTACGCTTCTATTAAACTGACTGGCTGATACTCAAATTAGGAGGATTATATATGGCGCTTGTACCAATGCGGTTGCTTTTGGATCACGCTGCTGAAAACGGTTACGGCATACCAGCTTTTAACGTTAACAACTTAGAGCAGATTCAGGCAATCATGAAAGCGGCGGCTGAGACAGATAGTCCCGTAATTCTACAAGCTTCTCGCGGCGCTCGTAATTATGCCGGAGAAAACTTTCTACGCCACCTGATTTTGGCAGCAGTAGAAACCTATCCTGAGATTCCCATTGTCATGCACCAAGATCATGGTAATGCTCCTTCTACCTGCTACTCAGCAATCAAGAACAACTTCACCAGCGTGATGATGGATGGTTCGTTGGAAGCTGATGCTAAGACACCTGCAAGCTTTGAGTACAACGTTAAAGTTACCAGCGAAGTTGTCAACGTAGCTCACTCATTGGGTGTCAGTGTTGAAGGTGAACTCGGTTGTTTAGGTTCTCTAGAAACCGGTGCAGGTGAAGCGGAAGATGGTCATGGTTTTGAAGGTACACTAGACCATTCTCAACTGTTAACCGACCCCGATGAAGCTGTTAGCTTTGTAGAAGCAACCCAAGTAGATGCTTTAGCTGTGGCTATCGGAACCAGCCACGGTGCTTACAAATTTACCCGTAAACCAACTGGGGAAATTTTGGCTATCAGCCGCATCGAAGAAATTCACCGTCGTCTGCCTAACACCCACTTGGTAATGCATGGTTCTTCTTCTGTACCTGAAGATTTACTTGCACTTATTAACCAATATGGTGGTGCAATTCCTGAAACCTACGGTGTACCCGTAGAAGAAATTCAAAAAGGTATCAAGAGTGGTGTACGTAAGGTAAATATCGACACCGACAATCGTCTAGCTATCACTGCTGCTGTCCGTGAAGCTTTGGCAGCTAATCCTAAGGAATTTGATCCTCGTCACTTCCTCAAGCCTTCCATCAAATATATGCAGAAGGTTTGTTCAGATCGCTATCAAGAATTTGGTACTGCTGGTAACGCCAGTAAGATTAAGCAAGTTTCTTTAGAAGATTTTGCTGCTAAATATGCTAAGGGCGAATTGGTAATGAGAGCGGCTGCTAAAGTGTAATTTTTATCAGCAATAAATAGGGTATGGCGATGCTATACCCCTATATCAATAAACCGGGTGGCTTTAAAGTTTCCCGGTTTTTTGTTTTGGCTTCCGTGGAAGTTAGAAAAGTTTAGTTTTGTTGTTTTTCTTAATCATTGATCCTACACCAATTGTAGCCAATGCAAACAAACCTAATACAGAAGTAGGTTCTGGAACTGAAGTTTGTGGCCCTGTTGATGGTAGTGATGCAGAACCAAATATTTGACCGGAAGTACCCGTCACATTTTGATTAAATGTACCTAATCCTGTTGTTGCATTAATAACTATCTGCTTCCTATCAGAAGTGTAGCCATATAAAGTTCCATTGTCATCAAAAGCTAGACCATAAACAGAACTAAAACCAATATCACCAATCTTGCCAATTACTTATTAGCGGGCTTTTCCGCCCGCACCACAAAGCCTTTGTTAGATCCAGTGTCTAAAACACGCGATGTTGTAAAGATGGCATTTGCCGACGCACTTGTTCTAATCTGGTAGGTTTGATTTCTGCGATCGCAACTCCTGGTTTATCTCCTGCATCTGCTAAAATTACTCCCCAAGGGTCGATAATCATCGCATGACCGTGGGTTTGACGGCGGGCGTAGTTAGTGCCAGTTTGGGCGGGAGCAATGACGTAACAGGTGTTTTCAATCGCTCTGGCTTGCAGTAATACTTGCCAATGGTCTTTACCTGTAAAAGCCGTAAAAGCCGCAGGAACAAAAACAACATCCGCTCCCTTGTCTGCTAGATGTCGATACAATTCCGGGAAGCGGACATCATAGCAAATAGAAAGTCCTAGATTACCCAAGTTTTCGGAAAAATGGACTGGGGGTAAAGCTTTACCAGCCATAACAGTACTAGATTCTTGATAGGTGTTACCATCAGGAACATTGACATCAAATAAATGTGCCTTGTGGTAACGGGCCAGTTCTTGACCATTGGGGTTAATGAGTAAAGCTGTGTTATGGACTTTGCCTGTGCCATCTTCTACAGGTACAGGAAAGCCGCCGCCGAGAATAGTAACTTGAAAGCGCTGCGCCATTTTGATTAGAAATGTTTCCGTTGCTTGAGCAAGAGCATTTGCTTGGGCAAGTTTGTCTTTTTCTTCTCCCATAAAAGAGAAATTTTCTGGCAACCCTACCAATTCTGCACCCTGACGCACGGCCAAATCAATTAATTCCTCTGCCTGTGTCAAGTTTTTCTGTAGATCAGGCACACTGGTCATTTGAATAGCGGCGGCTAAATAAGACTTCATAGATTCAAAAACAAACAGTGGATTTGTATGGGATAGACTCTCAAATATATCGTTACTTCGAGATTGGTGGAATCTACTATACCCCAGACTGAGAGAGGATATAAAGAGAATAGTTAACTAAACTGAATTTAACTTTCTTGACTTGGCATAATCTTGCTTAAGTAGGGTTTGCTGATAGCGTAGCGTGGCGTAAGCCATAAAAGTCTTTTCGTTAGGGCTAGGAGTCAGGAGTCAGGAGGAAGAAGGAAGAAGGAAGAAGGAAGAAGGAAGTAAGAATAGTCTTGAATCTGGTCAAGTGATAGGTTTTTGGTATTTTCAACGCTTATTCTTTGCACCTGATTCACCTTTCTAACCTTCAAACTCTTGATATATCTAAGTTTTAGATTTATATGCCTAACGGTACGCTCCGCGAACAGCAAGCCCTACGTATAAATACTTCATTACCTGATTTATACTGCCTACGGTTCAGATAGCACTTAGAAGCGTTCATGGTAGTGAAAAGAGACAAACCAAAGTTTCTAGCTATTATTGGGTTTATTCAGCAAGCCCTACTTACAGAGGCAAGATGATTGCCATTCTTCCTCAAGAGTGGTCTGTTTTTTAAAACTTTACCTTCACAGATTTATCCCAAATTAACACACCTTGAAGGAGCTAGTGGTCTGTCAAGCTAAAAATTGTGAGTTTGAAGGAAAATAGAGAGCCTATTAACTATAAAGTTCATCCACAAATAGAAATTGGACAGACCACTAGTCCTATACTATTGTTATTTTATCAAGAGTTGTTTGTCGGTTTAAACTGCCTAATCTTTTCCTCCCTGTAAAACATTTTGTAGCATTGGTGCAAGTTCTTTATTTAACCTTCCAGACCGTACAAATTCGGCATAAGTATTTGCCTCAATTGCCAGTAATTCTTCCCGAAATTGTTCAGTAGAAAATTCCCTGAGATTAGGATACTCATTTTGTAATTGATCAATTTCACCTTGTAAATCATCAATTTCACCTTTGATTAGTGCTTCTTGATAACGGTAAAATTCGGGTTCAATTCCCGGACGTTGGTCTGCTTGGAGATGTTGCAGAACTCGCTCTAAAGCTACATTCCGAGCAGATAACTCTAAATATTGCTCACGTAGGCCAGCATCACCCAATAAATTCAATTTTTGTAATAAAGGTTTGATGGTTAATCCCTGAGCTAATAAAGTAAACAAAACTACGCCAAATACAGTAGCGATGATTTTATCTCGTTCTGGCAGAATTGTCGGTACACTTAAAGCCAGGGCAATGGAAACAGAACCACGTAAACCTCCCCACCAAAGGATTGTTTGCTCAGGTAAGGAAATTTCTGATTTAGTAATATTAGCGCTAACAAAGCTCAGAATATAAATTGCTAATGCCCGCATGATAATCATAGCTAGGACTGTGACAAAAATGATTTCCATGTTTTCGCCTAAACTAGCAAAGCGAATTTGATCACCAATCAATAAAAAGACAATTGAGTTGACAAAGAAAGCCAAAAATTCCCAAAATTCAGAAACAATAATCCGAGTCCGGGGATTCATGCCGATACGAGAACCAAAGTTACCTAAAATTAAACCTGTGGTGACAACTCCAATTACTCCAGAACCACCTAAATCTTCAATAATTAAGTAAGTTCCATAAGCGGAAACTAATGTTAATGACTGTTCCACCATTGGTAAATCGAAGCGTTGGGTAAGGTAGGAGATACCAAAGCCGATTAAACTACCAACTGCTACACCGATACCGACGACTGTAATTAACTCGATTAAAATTGGTTGAAATCCTAATTGGACTTTTCCTAGGGGTAGGGCTACCAAAAAACCAAAAGCGACTACAGCCATACCATCGTTGAATAGGCTTTCCCCTTCCATCAGGGTGACAAGACGCTTACCTACTCCTAGTTCTCGAAATAATGCAGTTACAGACACTGGATCAGTAGCCGATAAACTTGCACCGATGAGCAAAGCTGTGGTGAGGGAAAGTCCAGCGAGTTGATTGAGGCCGATAGCTACACCAAAAATAGAAATGACTACTCCGAAGACTGCATATAAACAAATTGGGAAAAAATCTTCCTTTAGTTCCTTCCAGTGCAAATTCCAAGCGGCTTCAAATAAAAGTGGTGGTAAGAAAATGAACAAAATCAAGCCGGGAGAAAGGGTGACAAGACGGACATCAGCGATCGCTAAACCCAATCCGACAATTACCAATAGTAATGTATAAGGTATTTGGCGAAACCAACTAAATATCTGCGGTAAAGTCGCCACACTTAATGAGACTGAAAGTACCAAAAGAAATTGCTTGAGATTGGCTGCAATAATCTGCTCACCTATTTCTGATTCAATCATCGTAATAAAAATAGAGTAATTTTTGTACTCAGTTTAAGTGGGAACAGGAAAACAATCTATGTAATTTTGTCGGGGTAGTTATGCCACAAAAGACTCCTGACTCCTAACTCAGTCATCAGATTCTATTTTGTATTCCTGAACTCCATCTTGATATTTTGCTATCAACTCTTTCACTTGAGTCACCACCAGTGGGTGTGGATCTGTTTGCAAGTGGGGGAGAATTTCTTGGAGAACACGTCGGGAAACTACGCTCAAGTATGAAATTACCGCTTCTCTGACAAAGCCTGTAGGATGGCGCAAATTAGCCAAAATTACCGTAGTTGTGAGTCGGATATAAGCAGCTTGGGAAAAATGAAAACAGCAGGCTAAACACCAGTCAGAAAGCAAATGACCATTGATTAGCAGCTTATAAAGGCGCTCAGAGACTGAAATATTTTCATATTGCCAAAATCCCGCATCAACAAGATACTTAAGCTTTTCTGCTTCTGGTCGTCGATCTAAAATGTTCAACAATAGGGATTTACAAGGCAAATTGACCGTGTGATCGAGGATTTCTAAACCCCGTGCTAAATTGACTAATGACTGAGATTGGAGGTTGAAAGCTGCGGCTTGCATCTTTTCCGCAGGGTAAAGCAGCTTCAATAACAGTAATAACCTATCTTTGACATCTAATTCTAATTCTAAGAGTGCGCGTTGCAGCAACTTACCGATGGTCAATAGTCGTTCATTTCCTTGATAATTTTCCAGAGAGTCTAGTGTTTGGAAGTCTAAATAAGCGGCATAAATATCCCCAAGAAATCGTATTTCTTGCTCAACTAAAGATTCGACGCGACTTTCATAGAACTGATCTATAGCACTGATTTTTCCTGGTTGTTGGTGAATTTTTAGTAAGCTGCGGAGGATATAGTCTCTATTAGTACCCCAGGATGTTTCTAAATGTAGCCATAAAGTTTCTATGGCTTCGAGGGTACCAATTTGAGCAATAGTACGCCAAGCGTACATTCGCACTACTTCCGGTTTGTAAATATTGGTAGCTAGTTTTAACAACATCGGGATTGCTTCATTTTCCATGCTCACTAGGCACTGCATGGCTGTATTCCGAGTTGATTTGTAATAGAGTGCTGCTAAGAGTGTGGGATAGTACTCTTCTAAACGAGTAGCAGTAATCATTTCTAATACTGCACAGCGTACCCGTAATGAGTCATCTTGCAATAAGTTGGGGATATGAATCCGCAGTGCCTGTAAATAGATTGCTTCTCTGAGCGCTCGGACTCCATTTACCCGTTCTCTTTCTTGTTTATGAGTTAGCATCAGGCGCATAGTTTTAGTAGCTGCCAGCTTTTGCATAGGGGTTCCTTGACGCAAAAGCAAAGCTGCGGCTGTGGCGCGGATAAGTGCATGGTGTTTTGGTTGCAGGTAGTCTTCTAATAGGCTTAAATCAGGATTGACTCCAGCCAGCCAAACGTAACGCATCGCTAGAGCGAACACTTCAGGATCAACTGTTGCTTGGGGTTGATCTAACAAGAAACGAACATCAGGAACATAGAGAGGATTTGCACCTGCCAGAAGCATGATTTCTAGACTTTGGGCTTGTAAATCTGGGGGTAACTTAACTAGTAATGGTGCTAAAACTTCTCCTGATCCTGGCAGATCAATTTGGGTTAAAAGTTCCAAACAAGAGCTTTTATCGGCTGTACTACCTTTTTCGACTAAAGCTTTGACTATTCCCTGTTTGAAGGCTCGCAAGCCCACGGTGGCAGCACTTAGTCCACCTCGTTCTGCACTTAAGACTAATACGTCAACATAGCGCGATCGCAATTCCCAGACTACTTTTAAACAGGTGGCAGCGACAATCACTGTTTCGCCGATTAATACCCACTTTTGTAGTGGTTGAGGGATATATTTTTGTGAGATAAATATGGTTCCAAAAATCACTAATCCTGTGACACCAGATGCGATCGCTTCGGCTGTGCCACTTGATAAGGCCTGCATCCGGCTCCGAATCCGCTCAGGAATCGGTTGGTAAAGTGCCGGACCGCTACTAATCACAAAGGTATAACGCAGCAGTTCATCACAGAATTTGAGACTAATTAAACCCCAGAAAAATCCAGGCTGTTCAATGGCTGGAAATAAGTTCAGCAGGGAGATGATCCCTGGTAATAAAAAGCCGACGGTAATTGGTAAGAGTGCAGCCGTGAAAAACACACCCACTTTTTCAATCAATCGGCTAGAAATAAACCACTGGGTAACTAATTCACATAGTCCCACAATGCCACCAAACACACCCAAGAAGCCGGCAAGTTCTTGCTGACTTAAATTGGAATTGAGTTCGCGCAGATACTGAAAATCTATTAACAAGCCAATGACTTGCAGCAGGGCAAAAAAGGCAAATAACTGCCAAACATAGCGTTTCAGTGGAGTTTCTAGGCGGCGGTGTCGAGAAGCTTGTTCTTCGGTAATATGCCGTTGTGGGGTGTGGGGGAAAGAGGTGGGATATTTATAAGTTAAATAAAATAAAATTCCTGAGCCTAAGAGAATGACAATACAAGCGATGAGAATGACAGTATTGAGGTCGGCGAATTTGAGTAACCAAGGTAAACTAAAGCCACTAATTACATCGGCCACTAATATGCCACTACTAACTAATGGGTAAGTCCGCTTAATTTCCCGAATGTTGAATAGTTGATTAGCGACGATAGAGGTGTTAAGGTCATTGACCACGTAACAGGCATCTACCCATAACCTGAGCAGAAAGATGATAATTACTGCCAAATAGGGCATATGTATGCCCCAACGCAAGGCTACTAATAATAATAAAGGCATAACCATGCCCGGTGCGATCGCCACAATCACCGACCGCAACGGGAAAACCTTTTGTAACCAAGAATATAAAACCACCAACCCAGCCCCTGTGACTGCACTAGCGATATAAATCCAGGGGAGTTTTCCCGCACCATATTCATCTAAAAACATGGCCACCGTACTATCTTCAGCCCACCGCAATCCTACAGATACAATGGTGTAGAAGGCAAACATCATCCAAGTGCGTTCAACTTCCTCAGGTCGGAGATTTACCCACTTCAACAATCTTGCCAGAGCGCCTCTATTGGTAGTCAACCAATGATTTTTAACTTCCATGCAGTTTTAATTTCTGGGGTAATCACAGCGCAACAGCCAAGTAATCAGGATAACAGTTACTGAATAGCAAAAGTCCTGAACATCTGAGTATTATCTTTCCCACTCAGCTGTCAGGACTATCGTTTTTAGATAAATTTACAGGGCGGGAACTGGGGACTGGTTGAACTTATCCTAATTTTTCACCATCTTGGTATCTATTAGAACTCCCACCCCCTCTATCCATTCTTGAGCTTACTTCTTGGGTGAGATCAGCATCATCATATTTCGCCCTTCTTTTTTTGGCGCTTGCTGTACTTCACCTAAGGCATCCAGGTCGGTTGCCATACGCTTAAGTAAAGTCTCCGCTAAGTCACTGTGTTGAATTTCTCGACCCCGGAACATCACAGTGGCTTTGACTTTATCACCATCTTTGAGAAAGCGTTCTGCTTGCTTAACGCGCACCAGATAGTCGTGTTCTTCTATCTTGTAGCGCATCTTCACTTCCTTCACGTCAGCCGTGTGCTGCTTCTTCCGGGCTTCCCGCGCCTTTTTTTCCTGCTCAAATTTATATTTCCCATAGTCCATGATTCGACATACAGGCGGATCAGCTTTGTCACTGAGTAGCACCAAATCTAGCTCTTTGTCTTCTGCTAGTTGCAGCGCTTCCTGCGGTGGCATAATACCCAGTTGGGCACCATCAGTGTCAATGACCCGAATTTTCGGGAAGCGAATCCGTTCGTTAATTTGGGGCAGATCGCGAGTTCTTTTTTTCTCAATCACAGGCATTATGATTTTTGGGAGCTCTTTAGTTAAGGATTTGGATTGGTCTTGATTTACTTAGTTTTATTTAGTATGCCCAAGTAGGCAAAGTTCGGGAATGACTCAAAACTGAAAAAATGAGTCTCTATATTTATGGTAGCTAATCCATACAATAGTTGCATATTCTGTTGTATTTGTTATTCTACTCACTTTGATATAAATTCCCTACAATAGTTAATCTAAATTACACAATTTTGGCTAAAATTAACTATTATTACAATCATTCGTCAACATCTTGACATTCGATGCGATTAACACATATTGGTCACAGGCAAGTTAAATATACAAGTAATTATAACTAATTTAACACATAAAAATAACTTGGAGGCATATGTGACCACTACAGTATCTTGGCAGCAACGAGTTGGTAATCAAAGGGATTGGGTTTGGCGAGGTTGGCAAATCCGCTATACTTATATACGCGCTAAATCCAGCTTAGTCCAGGCAGGCAAAGAGAAAAAAGACTTATCTGAAACAAATCTTATCCTTAGTCAAAACCATCAAAGCATACCTTTGATGCTGTTGCACGGCTTTGGAGCTTCCATTGGTCATTGGCGACACAATTTAGAGTTTTTGGGAGAATATCATACCGTTTATGCTTTAGATATGCTGGGTTTTGGCGCTTCAGAAAAAGCCCCAGTTAATTACAGCGTCAAACTTTGGGTAGAACAAGTTTATGATTTTTGGAAATCATTTATCCGCCAACCAGTAATATTAGTAGGCAATTCGATTGGTTCGCTAATTGCCTTAGTTGCTGCTGCTGCCCATCCTGATATGGTCAAGGGTATAGTGATGATGAGTTTGCCAGATCCGACTTTGGAATTAGAACTCCTTCCCGTTTTTTTACACCCAGTTGTGAGAGGAATTAAAAATATTATTGCTTCTCCTCTACTCCTCAAACCTCTTTTTAACCTGATCCGGCGGCCAAGTGTGCTACGGCGCTGGGCTGGTCTTGCTTATGCTAATCCAGGAGCTATCACGGATGAACTCATAGACATTTTAGCAGGGCCTCCTCAAGACAGGGGTTCCACCCGTGCTTTTATTGCCCTCTTCAAAGCTTCAATCGGCATAAATTTTAGCCCCAGTGTCAAGAAAATCTTACCAAACTTAACAATTCCGATGTTATTGATTTGGGGAAAAAAAGATCTTTTTGTTCCCCCTATCTTGGCTAGTGAATTTGCTCGCTATAACGAGAAATTAGAACTGCTACATTTAGAAAATGTGGGTCACTGTCCCCAAGATGAATCTCCAGAACAAGTGAACCAATTAATTTTGGATTGGATTGAGCGAAACTGGGTTGAGTGTTGAGCGCTAGATAAAATATTCTTAAACTAGCCAATCTCTACTTGAGTAGTATCTACAGATGTGCTGCCATTGACAGAATTAGCCACAGCCATCATCTTATTCAGAATATCCTGACTGGGAACTTTACCTTTTAGCACCACATTACTTCCCGTCTGAGCAACCCAAAGGGTGTTAACATCATCAAGCTGAGGATCTTCATCAAAAGCTAATGCTACCCGTTTAGCTAAACCACTTTGGTCATATTCTCCGTTCAATCCTAGTCGTTCTGGAGGGATGGTTTGAGTTGCTGTAGCCGCAGCTTGTGGTACTGGTTGCGGAGTGGGATTTACTTGTGCATTTTCCGGCTTTTCCATGCTAAAAAGTCTTTTTAGCCAACTCATAAATACTTCTCTCCTATTTTGTTTAGGGTTTTACATTAGACGAGTATAGAAGTTTAATATCAAAATAGCATCTACCGTTGATAGGATATGTACTCAAGACAATTTTGAGTTAAGAGTATGATTTTTGCCTAACTTTTATCTCAGGATGCAAAAAATACGTTACAATGAGAGATTAGACCGAAAATTCAGTGTGGTAGTAAGTCTAGCGCAGCCATGAGTTCAGGTCTGCGTTAATCTCATGCTCCCCTAGCCTAATTGTTGGCGAAATGAAACATACTCTTTCCGTTCTTGTAGAAGATGAAGCGGGGGTTCTCTCCCGTATTTCCAGTTTATTTGCTCGTCGTGGCTTTAATATTGAAAGCCTTGCTGTTGGCCCTGCTGAACAGGGAGGTGTGTCCCGAATTACAATGGTTGTACCTGGAGACGATCGCGTAATTGAGCAACTCACCAAACAATTATACAAGTTAGTTAATGTCCTCAAAGTACAGGATATTACTGAAACTCCTTGTGTAGAGAGAGAATTGATGCTTTTGAAAGTGAATGCCACTAGCAGCAGTCGCGCAGAAGTAATTGAAATATCTCAGATTTTCCGATCTAGGGTTGTGGATGTAGCGGAAGATTCTCTGACTTTGGAAGTTGTGGGAGATCCTGGTAAGATGGTAGCGATCGTCCAGGTGTTGCAAAAATTTGGTCTCAGAGAAATAGCCCGTACTGGTAAAATTTCTCTACCTCGTGAATCCGGTGTCAATACTGAATTGCTGAAGTCTTTGGAAGCAAAGGTTTAGCTGTCAATGCTACAATCAGCCTCACGCAAAGGCGTAAAGGTTTTTTATGTCTTTGCGTCTTGTTGCAAAAATTATTCGAGAAATTATTTTAAATAAATTAGCAAATTTAATCCCGGAATTGTGCGGGAAAGAGTCCACAAAACTAAGGTGATGTAAAGTAAACCTAAACTCCATTGATACCAAGCTAGTGAGGCAATAATTCCAGGCAGGTGTTCGTCTCTCAAGCGAATGTCATTAAATCCTAACCGCACTAGATTATTCAGACTAAAGTCATAGTAGTTAAGCCAATTCCAACGCCGATTCCATAATAAAGGCATATATCTTTCTCGAAATGTCGGATTTCTGGGTATTACTGGTAAACGTCCGATTAACAATCTTAATTGTCGTAAAGTACCATCTTCTGTGAAGTAAGAAACATCCATCAAGTCGTGATAACGTCCTTGTCGATAAATTTGGCATGATAAAGTCAAGGAGATTGGAACAATCAGAATAAAAAGACATCCTAATGTGAGTAAAGGTTGTTGGGTATTACGAAAAATAGCTAATAAGCTTAAGAACGTTAAACAGCTAAAACTAGTCAGGATGGAAATAGTTTCGTAATATGAAGGAATAATGGGTATAGGACGCAGCCGACGGTAACGGTCTATTAGCCAAAATAGTAACCCAAAATATGCGATCGCAACTCCCCCCACACCAAATACTAGCCAGAAGTTTGTCCCATAGCCACTCAGCAACAGCAGTACACTCAATAACAACCAGTTAAAAGCTTGAATTAGCCACATACTCAGGGACAAGGGTTCACTTGCAACCAAGCGATCGCTTAACTTATCATAGGTATCTAAATCAATATCTGCTAAAGTTAATAACTCACTACCATTGCGAAACACTTTGATCTCACGTCGTTCTCTAATTGCTTGCGCTTGAGTGGGAGAAAGACCCAAATTAATTAAACTAGAGATAGAAGCATTATTAATATTTATAGCTACTAAATTATGACTTAATTCTATTAATTTTAGTCGTTGTTTTAGATATTCTAACTGATTAGCATCAGCAACTTGTTGCTGTTGACGGAAATTTTGTCCCAAATTTCGTAAAATGTTTTGATTACCTTGTAATGTCGGCACAGAAAATTTATTACCAATTTCACCAGGATTTCCTAAAATTTTTGCTTGATTAGAATTGAAATTCAATCCAGGTATATTTAAAAATGCTCCATTACCAAATCTCACATCGCTAAAATCAGCTTGATTAAGAATGCTTGCACCATGAAAATTTACAGCTTGGTTAAATTGGGTTTCTCTAAAAATGATATCTTTTTCAAAACTTGCCTCTTTAAAAAAAACAAACTGATTAAAATTGGCTTTATTAAATTGTGCTGAACTTACGAAGCTAACACCAGAAAAATCAGCATCTTCTTGCCATAAACTATTATTAAATTTAACTAACTGTTTAAACTTTGCTTGATTAAAATTAGCATTTTTAACAAAGAAATCACCTTGAAAATCAACAGATTCTTGAAATTTAGCTTTCCGGAAATTAGCTTTATCAAAAAAAATACTACCTTGAAAATTGCTGGCTTGGATAAAAGAAGCAGCATCAAAACTTACAGGACGACCAAATCTAGTTTCATTCCAGTTAGTAGCCTTGAAAAAAGTTGCATTTTCAGCATCTATAGACTGAAGAAAAAATGTATGCGGAAATTGTACTTCACCATTAAAGCGAGTTTCCACCAAAGTCAAAGCACCACGAAAAACAGCAATTTCGCTGGCAGTAGTTGATAGAGTTCCTAAAAGTGATTTACAGTCTTTAGAATTAGGGAAAGCTATGGATAATGATTGCAAACATACCAAACGGAGACGTTCTAATTGTTCTTGTTCTATCGCTGTAAAAATTGGTGCTATAGCTTGTGCGTAGAGAGGTGTTCTTAAACCCAAGTCGCTACCGATAAAATCCCCTTGTACTAAAGAATAACTTAAATCTAAACCTAACGGTTTTGTCCCAGTCTTTTGTAGTTCTTTTCGCACTAACTTATAAAAACTATCCCGGAAACTGGAATTTTCTGGTCGTAAATCAATTACCATTTCCCGTAAATCTACTGTTAAATTACCTTCTCGGAGTGTCGGTGTCTTTAGTCGTTCTTGTAATAGTTCCAGAGTTAAAGGAGTGCGTTCTGATTGCGCTGCAAAAGCTGGGAGAGGAAAAATGAGTAAAACGCAGAGTAACGCCAAGGTAAGCGCAGAGTAACACAGAGAAAATTTATGAATTCCTGCGTTTAATATTTGTGAGGTGCTGCGGTTAAAAAACAGATTATGCAAGTTTTCTAGTTATCGCTAATTAGTAAAACAATTTTACCTGTTATAGCGCCATTTTCTAGCAATTGATGAGCTTTTGCTGCTTGTTGTAAAGGGAATTGATGGGTAACTTCAATTTTTAACTTATTTTCATCTATCCAATTAGCACATTGTTGAAGAATTTCACCATGATGTTGCAGACCTTCGACATTTTCTAACATCATTGGTGTTAACATTAATTCTAAGCTAATGCGAAGATTTCTGTTTCTGGCCACTTTCCAAACTGTGTTGGAGTTAGGTTCGAGAATGGTGACGATATCACCATAAATTCGCACTGCGGGAAAAGTTTGATCAAAAATTTCACCCCCAATAGTGTCAAAAGCTAAGTCTACACCTTCACCATTTGTCCAATCTAAGGTAGCTTGCACAAAGTCTGTTTGTTTGTAAAAAATTACTTTATCAGCACCAAATTGGGTAACTAAATTCGCCTTTTCTTGAGAACTAACCGTAGTGACGACATCTGCACCTTTGAGTTTAGCTAGTTGAATTGCTACATGACCGACACCACCAGCACCCCCATGAATTAAAACTTTGTCTCCTGGTTGTAGTCTTCCCCGTTCATATAAAGCTTCCCAAGCGGTGATTAATACTAGAGGTGCTGCTGCTGCTGCTGCGAAGGAAATAGATTTGGGCTTATGAGCTACAAATCGTTCATCAACGGTGGTATATTCTGCATAATTACCCTGATTTGCACCTAAGCCACCATAGCAAAAATATATTTCATCTCCAGGGACAAATTTCTGGACTTCAGTACCGACAGCTTCGACAATACCTGCACCATCACACCCCAGGATAGCAGGCATTTTGTCAGGGTAAAATGTGCCTCGTTTTCGCAGTTTCGTATCTAAGGGATTAACACCTGCTGCTATTAAGCGGACTAAAAGTTCTCTATTTCCCGGTGCAGGTTTGGGTATATCTTGCAGTTGTAGAACTTCGGGGTTTCCTGCTGCTGTCATTAAGACTGCTTTCACGGCTTTTCTCCTAAATAAAAATGCACCTCTTTTGCAACTTTAGCTTAATTAGGTAGTTAGGATTAAATTAATTTAAAAAATCAGATGAGCAGATATTATTTGCTAAAAATAGGTTGATTAGATTCTATACCCTGTTGTCCGAATTTAGATACATTGGCCATGCTTTTTTCTGTCAATGGCTCAACTGGCTGATAATCTTTACTAACAAGAAAATCTGGTCGAGAATTAATAACTGGTAAAGGAATGTTTTCTATACTGTTATAAGTAATAATTACAGTATTTCTCCCAAAAGGTGAAATATTATTTGCTGAAGCATGAACAAGGTTACTATTAAAAAATAGTATAGAACCTGCTGGAGCTTTTATAGAATAAATTTCATATTTCGCGACTAAATCAGAAATTAATTCTTGGCTCAGAGTATATTTCAGATTAGCACTAAAACTTGATAACCATGCAGGAGTATCACTAGAATTATTAGCATTCTCTTGTGTTGCTTTCAGATTTTTAACTGTAATATCAATTAACCCTTCTTTATGAGAACCAGGAATTACAAATAGTGGTCCGTTAAATTCATTCATATCATCTAATAACATCATGGCATTAGTGACTTGTGGCTTTTGCATTCCATCTTCTTTATGCCAAAAAATGTAATCTTGATGCCATTTCCAAATATCACCCTCAAAAGGAGCTTTAATATTAATTTTGAATTGATATATATATACTTTACTGCCAACTATTTGCATAGCAGGTTCAACAATAAATGGATGCCGTGATAAGTGATTAAAAACTTTATTTGTGGTATGCGTTCCATGCAGTGATCGCACAGTTTTACCATTTCCTTCAAAAACTGTGGTGGGTGAACTTTTTACAGCTAAACCAGGTAATTCTGCTTTCATAATTTCCACTTCTTGACGAGGAAAACATTCTGGCAATAAAACGAAGCCTTGATCCTGATAATTTGCAAACTGCTCTGTTGTGAGATGCATAATCAAGTTTTGTATAAATGCGCCATTAAAGGTTAACTCTTCTAAAGTTTTAAAGTCATTGTGATAAATACTTAAATTTACATTCAGTAAATTCTTCGTAAACTTACTTACTTGAAGATATAAAAGAAGGGTGAAGAAATCCATTTTGTATAAAATATGTAAGGTATGTGTTGATTAACTCAGCATCTATTGGTACAGAAGTGATAGAACTATCAGAAATGGCATCAATGGTATTTCGACAATCAAAATCAGGTGTGTTTTGATATATTTCCCATGCAGTTAACCCTTCATATACCTTTTCAGTTAATAGAGGTAAAAGCGGAAACAAAGCATTTTCTTGTGAGTGTCGTGCTTGATTAATTAATCTTTGTGTCCATTCAGAAAATGGTAATTTTTCGAGTTTATATCCATAGGCAGATACCAACTCAAATAATTGAATTAAATCAACATTCTGTGATGGTAAAGATACTATATGAAATGCTTTACCTAAAGATTTATGTTTTCTGGATAAATGAACAATAGCTTTGCTGGCGTAATCAATAGTAATCAACTCTTGTTTTTGATTGACTAATTCTGGAAAACTGCCAACTTGAATGCAACCTTTAATCAGTCGGGAAATGTAGTCATTTGTATTAGTTACTCCAGTCTGTTCTTGACCCATTAAAAATCCCAATCTAATGACTGTTATCGGGATACCTCTAGATTTAGCAATCCAGATCAGTTTCTCAGCTACCCATTTACTTTGTGTATAGCCAATATCATGATAAAGATAAGGTTCACTCTTATCAATATCGTCGTCTTCATACAGGGTTTTTGTTCCTGTCAAACAGGCAATTGTACTAAAAACTGCTGCTGTGGAAATGTAGTGTACAGGCTTGAGTTGATGCAAACAGGCTAATTTGAGAATTTCTTGAGTACCCAAAACATTTGCGGCTTTAATAAAGGAGTAAGGTTTAGAAAAATTGACTTGCGCTCCACTATGATAAATTACATCAATCCGCTTTGCTAATTCATCAAATTTCTCTACAGAAATACCTAAACGGGGTTGAGATAATTCTCCGACAACGGGGATAATTCTAGAGCTTTGATTTTCATCCCAAATTTGATATTTTTCTAAGGTTTCTTTTAGTCTTTGGGAACCTTCACTTTCATCCTTAGCTCGCACATGGCAATATATTGTAGCTTGGGTTTGTTGGAGCAATTCATGGATTAAAAACGCCCCTAAAAAGCCTGTTGCACCAGTTAAAAAAACATTGTTTGGTTGGCTGATATCTTTAGTAAGTTCTCCTTGGGGATAGATACTAGAATCAAGTTGAGCCTCAGCTTGGAAATTAACAGTAGTGTGGAGAATCGGACTGTCTGTTTGTTGTAATTGGTCAATTACTTGGCTTAATTCTTCTACAGTTTGTTGTTCAAAAATGCATCTCACAGGAAGTTCTACTTGGAAAGTTTCCCGGACATACATCATTAACTGTGCTGCTAACAGAGAATTACCACCAAGTTCAAAGAAATTATCTTGAATACCGACATTATCAATACCCAGTACCTGAACCCAGATACCAACCATTTGTTCCTCAGTAGAATTACGTGGTGTGATTAATGATGCCGCTTGATTGCTTCTAACTTGATCAGGAGTAGGTAATAACCGTCTATCTAACTTACCATTAGGTGTGAGTGGTAACTTTTCTAGGCAAACAAAAGCAGTAGGGATCATGTACTCTGGCAGCTTTTGTTCGAGAAAATGCCGGAGTTCGGATACTAATTGACGGTTAAACTTGCTTTGCAGAGGTTGATTAGCGTAGGAATGCCAAGGTTTAATAGTAACGGGAGCCTGAGAGTATGCGATCGCGAAGCTAACCGTTCGCGTAGCGTTCCGCAGGAAAGGTATCGCTCTCATGTTGCGATGTTTAAACACAACTTGATAACAGTCAGGCAGATCAGACCAGATCATATCCACCTCATAAGGTAAATCACGGCTTAAATTCCATATTTCTTCAGGATCAATACCTGTTTGGGGGAGTTGCTCTAAATGCCAGCGAATCTCCGCGACGGTGGGAAAATTATCTGACTGATTCAACAATTCTAAAGTCGTAACTTCCTCAATTACCCTCGCATTGGGTACATTTTTAATTCCTAGAATTTCTGGATGAGTTGCTGACAGCAAATCACGCACCGAGGACAGAGTTAACTCTTGTTTTTGCCAGTCCAACCAATGAATATCTACAAAATTATCTGTACTTGTGCCAATATTTAAAATCACATCATAGCGAAACTTGGTGAGTTCATTCTGATACTGACCATGTTTAACTTGAATCTGCACATTGCTAATTTTGGGGAAATGCTGTTGTAATGCTTGGAAAAATTCTGGATCAATTACTAATTCTTCTTCTTGGTTAAGACGTTGACGAATTCGTTCTTGTAGCTGAACTGTAGAGAGAGAATTTGATGCTTGATACAATGCTATGGAAGCATGATAAGCTTCCAGTAAGGATAAACTTCGTACATCACCGATAAAAATTGATCCACCGGGTTTGATAGCATTAACACATCCTGTTAAAACAGCTAATAGATAGTCAATACTAGGGAAATATTGAATTACCGAATTGATAATTACCGTATCAAAACTATCAGCTTCAATACCCTCAAAATTATCAGCCGTTCTTTGTAATAAATTCAGTTGTGGCCAATCTTGTCCTGACATTCGCAACTGTTGAATTTGTCGCAGTGCTTCCGGTGCAAAATCTGTACCCCAATATTTACTACAGCGGTCGATAATTCTGCTTAACAACAACCCTGTGCCACAACCAATTTCTAATACTTGAGTAGGTTGTAAAGAGAGAATACTAGTAACGGTACAATCTACCCACTCTTGCATTTCTTCAGTGGGAATTGGTAAACCAGTATAGCTACTATTCCAACCAATAATATTAAAGACTCGATCTTGTTCTTCTTTGGTTTGTTTGTAAGTTTGGTCGTAGAGAGTTTGCCATTGAGAAAGGTGTTCAGTTTGCCATTCTGCGGATAATTCTGGAGTGTGATTATCTTGGGAATTCTGGACAACATAAGCTACTAAACGTTTTTGTCCTGGTGTATCTTCCCTATCTATAACTAACCCTGTTTTTACTGCTGGATGTTGTGTAAGTACGGTTTCAATTTCTCCTAATTCAATTCTAAAACCGCGAATTTTTACTTGATAGTCAATGCGACTGAGATATTCAATATTTCCATCTGGTAGATAGCGAACTAAGTCCCCAGTTTTATATATTCGTTGAGATGTTAAATATGGACTAGGAATAAATCTCTCTTCCGTTAAATCAGGACGATTAATATAGCCTCGTGCTAAACCAGCACCACCAATATAGAGTTCTCCTGGTACACCTACAGGAACAGGTTGCAATTGAGAATCAAGAACATAGAATTGAGTATTGGCCATTGGCCGACCAATCAGTATAGCTTTGTCAGATTCTACCTTGTATGTTGCTGACCAGATAGTAGTCTCAGTGGGTCCATAGACATTCCATAAAGTAGAACATCGCTGTTGCAATTGACTAGCTAATTGTTTTGGTAAAGCTTCCCCACCACACAATATTTTCAGGTTATTACTACCTTGCCAACCTGCATCTAAAAGTAATTGCCAAGTAGCTGGAGTGGCTTGCATGATGGTGATATTGTGATTAGTTAATTTGGCTATTAATTCCTTCCCGTCAAAGGTTTCTTCTCGACTAACTAATACTAAACGCGCACCGAGAGTCAGGGGTAAGAAAATTTCTAAAACTGCAATATCAAAAGATAAAGTAGTTACAGAAAGGAGTCTATCTTCCTCTGTCAGTTGTAGATGATTTCCCATGAAGTGGAGGAAATTAACTACAGATCGGTGCATAATTTGTACACCTTTTGGTTTTCCTGTAGAACCAGAGGTGTAGATGACATAGGCTAAATTATCAGGATTAACACTAACTTCTAGGTTATCTGTGCTTTGTGTGGCGATATGATCCCAATCTCGATCTAAACAGACAATCTGCGCTTGGTTTTCTGGCAATTGTGCTAATAATTTTGATTGAGTTAGTAGTACAGATAATTGAGAATCTGATAGAACTAAGGATAAACGTTGTTGGGGATAGGCTGGATCTAGAGGTACATAAGCCCCACCTGCTTTGAGAACTGCTAGTAGAGCTATAATCATTTCTAGCGATCGCTCTACACAAATCCCTACTAGTACTTCTGCACCTACACCTAAACTTTGTAAATAATGGGCTAATTGATTAGCTTGAGCATTCAACTCACCATACGTTAGTTGCTGTTCTCCAAATATCACCGCTACAGCATCAGGTGTTTTCTCTGCTTGTGCGGCAAATAGTTGATGAATGCAAGTGTGTTTAGGATAATCGGTTTGGGTTTGATTCCATTCCACTAATAACTTTTGACGTTCACCATCTGTTAATAGCGGCAAATCTGAAATTTTTGCGTCGGGATTAGCAACAATACCTGTAAGTAAGGTCTGATAATTTTCTCCTATACGAGCAATAGTAGTCGCATCAAATAGGTCGGTACTGTACTCAAACCAGCCGTTAATACCCTCTGGCGTTTCAAATAGTTCTAAAAAGAGATCGAATTTAGAAGTGCCATTGTGTACCAAACTGTGGTTAATAGTCAGTCCTTCCAATTCCAGAGCTTGCATGGGTACATTTTGCAGAGCAAAGCAGATTTGAAATAAAGGATGACGGCTCAAATCGCGCTCTGGTTCTAGTTCTTCCACCAACTTCTCGAAGGGTAAGTCTTGATGGGCATAAGCTTCCAAGGTTACTTCTCTTACTTGCTGTAACAACTGACGGAAACTAGGAGCATCAGCAAGATTGGCACGTAATACTAAGGTGTTGACAAAAAAGCCAATTAAGCTCTCAATTTCTTGACGGTGACGGTTAGCAATCAGTGAACCAACTACAATATCTTCACTGTTTGTATAGCGGGAAAGCAGGGTTTGGAAGGCTGCCAACAGAGTCATAAATAATGTGACTCCTGACTGCTGACTGAATTGAGATAGTTCCTGACTCAGCGATTTTGGCAATGCAAAAGGTTGACGAGAACCCCGATAAGTTTGCATTGCGGGTCGAGTTCTGTCAGTTGGTAACTGTAAAATGGGCAAATCTGCTAACTGTTTTTTCCAGTATTCTACTTGCTTTGATAAAACTGTTCCTTGCAACCATTGTCGTTGCCAAATTGCAAAGTCTGCATACTGTATAGTGAGTTCGGATAGGGGAGAAGGTTGACTGTTGCTAAAAGCTTGATAGATATCTGTCAGTTCTTGGAACAACACACCGACAGACCAACCATCAAACACAATATGATGGATGCTCAATAGCAGTTCAGACTCTTTTTCATCCAACTGTAACAAGGTGGTTCGTAATAAGGGTCCGTAGTTGAGATTAAAAGGCTGTTGGAATTCTGCAATTCTTAACCGTTGGATTTCTTTCTCTTTCTCTGCTGAAGATAGAGATTCCAAATTGACTAGATGTAGAGGAATCGTCAGAGAATCAGCAATAATTTGTCTAGGCTGTCCATTGACAGAAGTAAAAGTAGTGCGTAAAACTTCATGTCGGCGAATAATTTCGTTGATGCTTTGTTCTAAAGCTGTCAAATTTAATTGTCCAAACAACCGAAAAGTTTGGGGAAAGTTATAAAAAGGATGATCTGGCAGCATCTGTTCGAGAAACCATAACCGCTGCTGGGCAAAGGAAAGAGATAAGTCTTGATTATTTAATCTTGGTGTGATGGCTTGATCTAAAGATTCTCGATTTGTCCCCAGTTCTGTCTCAAGACTTTCAGCTAAACTTGCCACAGTAGGGGCATCGAATAACCTTCGTAATGGTAAATCTAACTTGTAGCTATCCCGAACACGAGAAATTACCTGAGTCGCTAATAGTGAATGTCCGCCAATTTCAAAGAAGTTATCATGGACACTAATCTGCTCTAATTTCAGAACTTCTGTCCAAATTTTTGCGATCGCTTCCTCAACTGCTGTACGAGGTAAGATAAAATCCGCTTCCAGATTCCTCTTACTCAAATCAGGTGCTGGTAATCCCCGACGATCTATTTTCCCATTTGGTGTTAGTGGCAGTGCATCTAATCCCACGAAATAGGAGGGAATCATATAATCTGGGAGTTTCTGTTTCAGATAATTCCGCAAATTTGCACTGATTTGGCTTTGTGATTCTACACCCAAATTAGAAACAACATAAGCAACTAAATATCTATTTCCAGGGACATCTTCCCGCGCGATAACTGCGGTTTCGCGTACATCACAATGCTGTAACAGTGTGGATTCAATTTCTCCCAATTCCACCCGGAAACCACGAATTTTTACCTGTTGGTCTATCCTACCCAGATATTCAATATTTCCATCTGGTAAATAACAAGCCAAGTCACCAGTTTTATAAATACGAAGATTATCTATTCCTACACTAACTTCCAGTTCTTTACCTCCTGCCTCCTGCCTCCTGCCTTCTGCCTTCTTAGTAATAAACCTTTCCGCAGTTAGATCAGGACGATTCAGATAACCTCTAGCTAAACTATCCCCACCAATATATAGTTCTCCTGGCACACCGATAGGAACAGGCTGTAATTCAGAATCGAGTAGATAAATTTGAGTATTAGCAATAGGACGACCAATGGATGGATAAGTCGGCCAAAAATCAGGGTCTTGCCCTAATGTCAACGCCGTGACTACATGGGTTTCCGATGGGCCATAGTGATTGTGAAATGAACATTGTGGCAGAGATTTGAATAATTTTGCGATCGCTGGAGTAATTTGCAGTTGCTCACCAGTTGTAGTAACTTCTTGTAAGCTGGTAAATAATTGCCATTGCGATATCGCTATTTCTGCAATTTGCTGTAGCACCACAACAGGGAGGGTAGCTTTGGCAATCTTTTGTGTGTGAATAAAGTCAGCTAAGGCTGTAGTATCCAAACGCAAATTTTCAGAAACTAAGAATAAAGTTCCCCCGGAAAACCAAGTTGCAAACATCTCGTGAAAACTGACATCAAAGCTTAAGGAGGCAAATTGTAAGGTGTTTACCCCCGTTAACAGTGAGTTAAGATGCCATTGCAGGAGATTAACTAAGGGACGGTGAGCTAAACAAATGCCTTTGGGTTTACCTGTAGAACCAGAAGTGTAGATGACATAAGCCAAATTTTCGGCTGTGACTGCGCTGGCGGGATTTTCCTGACTGTATGCGTCTATTTTGTCCCAGTCAGTGTCTAGGCAAATTGTCTGCGATGTATGTTCAGGAAGTCGCTGGAGGAGATGTTGTTGAGTGAGTAAGATGGAGACATGAGTATCCTCGATCATGTAGGCTAAACGTTCCTGGGGATAGGCTGGGTCCATTGGTACATAAGCCCCACCAGCTTTGAGAATTGCCAAAACTGCGATCGTCATATCCAATGTTCTCTCTACACAAATCCCCACCAGCACGTCTGGTTTCACACCTAACTCTTGCAGATAATGTGCTAACTGATTAGCTCGCTGATTTAACTCTCGGTAAGTAAGTGAAGATTGTTCCTGTTTCTTTGCTTCTTTAAAAACTACTGCTACTGCATCTGGAACTAATTCTAACTGTTCTGCAAATAGTTGATGAATACACTTATTTTCATCATATTTTTTATTGGTATCATTCCAAAGTTTTATTTCTTTTTGCTCAGACTCTATTAATATATTTAGCTGCGAAAAATACTCACATCCTTTAATAATTTGATTAGCTATAAATAGTAATCTTTCTAAAAAATTTATATATTCAAAATACTTTTCGTTATAAAAAATCTCAATATCTAAAGTATCATCAAAATCGTTAACAACAAGATGAATTTCATTTTCAGCAAAAGAATTATGAACAGTTAGTTTTGTATTTTTATCAGCCAGATTAATATTAAGAAGACTGAAATTATAGAAGTTATAGAAAAATTTCAACTGTTCATTTTTTAAAGATTTTCGTTGTAAAAGCACCGAAATATTCTGTTTATTTTCTAGATTTCGGCGATAACTACTTATATATGATAAATAATTAAATATATTTGACTCTTTATCAATAATGTCTTGAGGTACAACAACAGGAACTACTTGGTAAATACAACCTAAAACATCAAGTAATTGCTCATCTCTTTTGCCAATAATATCATAAAACACGAAATCTGCTGGAGCTTGTAAATATTTGCTTAAATAAATACCATAAACAGCCCTAAAAAATGCCGGGACACTGAATTTATTTAACTGACAATATTTTTTGATCTCCGCTAGTTCATCCCCAGCAATGTGGATTTTGTTTGATTTAGCTTGATTTTGTTTTTTGACTACTACATGAGGTGTAACAGGAATAACTTTATTTAAAGCTTTCGTCCAATAATCTTGAATTTCTGGAGTATCAAATTGACTACGATTACCTTCAACAAAATCATGAAAACAATTAGCATCAAACTCTAGAGTAGTCTTACCAGCTTTTAACTCTAGATAAAGTTTTCCCACTCTTTCAAAGAAAATTTTACCAGAATAAGCATCAAAAAGAATGTGAGGCGCACCTAAAATAGCAGTATATTCACCTTGATAATTTTTGATTAAAAGATTTTTAAATAAATTTCCTGCCTGTAATTCTATTTTTATTTTAATCTTTTTTTGGACAAGTTCCTCTAAAGTAATCAAATCATTTTCATTTAACTCTATGAATTCAAAATCAATCTGAGTATTTTTATCTACAAACTGAAAAGGTTCACCCTTATAACAAACAAATCTAGTTTTAATATTATCATCTTTCTGGCATACTATTTTAACTGCTTTTTCCCAGATAAATCTATCTAAATTTTGTGGTAAATTTACCGATAACCCTAAACTAAAAACCGTGCTATCTGGATGAAGTATATGATCCAGATATAAATCTCTTTGTGTGGTAGTTAAGCGTGAAATTTTTCCAATTTTTGCAGATTCATAAGGCTCATCTAGTGCTGTTCCTGAGATTATAGCCATAAACACTTCCGAAACTGAGATATCAGAAACATCTGCATCTAGAAAATTATTAACCATGACTATGACTCCATTTAAAATTGTTTACTTTACTTACAGGAATTAAGCAGCTAAGTAAGTCAGCGTTAAAAATTGTCGTTATGAAAAGGCAGGAGACAGAAAGGAAGAGGCTTTTGAGCAACTTTCTTATTAAATACTTCTGTCTTTTTGCGCCTTTCTACTTAGATTAGCATATGAGTAGGTAACTTCAAATGCCAAAAATATGTTGATACTAACCAATTTGTATATAGCGTTTCCTAATCACATGAGGTATGTCATAGCCCCTCCTCGCTTGCGGGTTGGGGTCTGACAGGTGTAGGTTTTTAATTTAGGTGTGAGTTGACACTCTCAAACACAATTTTAAACTGTGTGAAAACACCAAATTTCGTTCTTGAGTGGGAAATCAGAGAGGAAAGATGAGTTTTCAATCAACGAAAAAACCCCATTTCAAAGGCTTTCGTAAAAAACCTATACCTGTCAGGGGTTGGGGTGGGGTTCTTGTACCTCACTCAACCGATAACCGCTATCTCTGATACAGCTTTATTCCTAACTTATTTAGAGTTTCTTTTAGATATTGGAAGCTTAATAACAAATTCAGATCCTTGTCCTGGTGTTGAAAGGCATTTTATTTCACCTCCATGTTTCTCCACAATAATTTTATAGCTAATAGATAATCCTAAACCAGTACCTTTACCAACAGGTTTAGTAGTAAAGAAAGGATTGAAGATTTCAGATAATAGCTCTTCACTCATACCGAAACCGTTATCAGCAATGTGGATAATTAGATTTTTCTCGCATATCTCCGTCGTAATTATGATCTGACCTGAATTGGACTTATCTTTTTTTAATGAACTGTGATATTTATTCTCTTCTATAGAATCAATAGCATTAGTCAGTAAATGCATAAATACTTGATTAAGTTGACCAGGGTAACAATCTAGTAGTGGTAAATTGCCATAATTTTTGATAATTTGAATTTTAGGATATTCTGATTTAGCTTTGAGTCGATGTTGCAATATCATTAAGGTGCTATCAATACCTTCGTGAATATCAACTGGTTTCATTTCTGCTTCATCTAAACGAGAAAAATTCCGTAAGCCCAGAACTATCTGACGGATACGCTCAGATCCAACCTCCATTGATAATAACAATTTAGGTAGATCTTCCAGTAAAAATTCTAAGTCTATATTTTCTTGCTTTGCAAGTATCTGAGGTGTCATCTCAGGTGATTTCTGTTCGTAAATATTAATTAAATGTAGCAGGTTATTAATATATTCAGTAACATGAATAATATTACCATGTATAAAATTAATTGGGTTATTAATTTCATGAGCTATACCAGCAACTAGCTGACCCAGACTAGACATTTTTTCTTTCTGAACCATCTGTAACTGTGTAGCTTGTAATTCATTTAAAGTAAGTTCTAATTCCTGCGCTTGCTCTTGCAGACACACATTATTTTTATTTAATTCCTGTGTTCTTTCTTCGACTTTTAACTTCAAAGTTTTGCTATAATTCTCTAATTCATTGTTAGCTTTTTGC
Source organism: Anabaena cylindrica UHCC 0172 (assembly GCF_034931625.1). Classification (GTDB taxonomy): domain Bacteria; phylum Cyanobacteriota; class Cyanobacteriia; order Cyanobacteriales; family Nostocaceae; genus Anabaena; species Anabaena cylindrica_A. Next base: position 162,060 of record NZ_JAYGGY010000001.1, read on the forward strand.
AAATTATCTGTTAATTTAGATAAATTAGCATACAACTTGGCATTTTCGATAGAAATAGCTGCTTGAGAGGAAAGAATTTTCAAAACTTCTAAACGTTCGGTAGTAAAAGCATTAGTTATTAAATTATTTTGCAGATACAAAACACCAATAATTTTACTTTGGTAAATTATCGGAATACACAAAAGAGACTTGGTTCTATTTTTGATAATATAAGGATCTCTAGTGAATATTCCTTCATTTGTAGCATCATTCAGAACTACATTTTTCTTGGTTCTGACGACATAGTTGAGTACAGATACTGGTAGATATAAACTATGTTCTAAAAGCGTTGGTGTCTCTAAAATTATCTCATTTTTATACATTCTAACAGCAACTTCTACCACCATTTGTCCATTTTTTTCTAAAATGAGACAACTAGTTTCTGCACCAGCATTTTCCATCACTATTTTCATGAGTTTTTCGAGCAGACTATCAAGCATAATTTCACTGGAAATAGCTTGCGATGCTTTGAAAATTGTAGTCAAATCAAGTGATGCTAAAGTATCTAGTTTATTCGAGGTAGTTGGCAGATTAGTACTTAAATTTGTTACATCTTGATTTAATCTGAATAAGAAATAATTAGGATATTTTGCTTCTAAATCACTAATTTTTGCTCTAGCCCCCCAACGCAGGTATGTCTGATAGGATTCTTTCAGATAAACAATAGCCTGTTTATCTCTACCACGAGAAAAGTAAAAGTCTGCTGCTAATTCATTAGCTAGTGCTTCTTCTTGAATATATCCTTGTTCATTTGCTCCTTGAATAGCTCGTTCGTAAAAATCCATAGCCACAAAAGTTTGCCCCAGTAACCGCGCCTTTTCTGCCTCTACGAGATCATATTTATGCTGATAATTAACAGGAGCATAAGCAGCCCATAACTGCATTTTTTGCTGATTGTAATTAATAACATTCATATATTCTGTTTGCAAACTAGCTTCAGCATGAGGATATAAGCCAATTAGGGATAGAGAATGATAAAAATTATGGATACCAACAGTCATCATCCCCATCACACCATTAATATATTCTGAAGCTAATTGAGCATTTTCTACTGCTTGAGCATAATCTTTAAATAAGTAAAGGAGAATCATTTTGGCAACATAAGCCGGAACCAAAGAAGTCACATTTTTAGTAGCTTGCAAATATGGCAGCATTGTTACTTCATCAAAGCTATCACCAATCAAGCAACATTTTTCCTGCGCTAACCCTTGTAGATTTAATGTCAACTGATGCCAGATTTTAATGTAGTTGATCGGAAAATCAAGTTTAAATTTTTGCAACAAATCAATATACGATAGTTGCTGTTCAGCTACTGATTCGAGTCTCTCTCCACCAAAAAATATATGTCCACAATAATGAACCGAGCAGTAGCCAACATATTCTAAATCTCCAATTTCTAATGCACTTTGAATACCTTCTTTTAATGGTTCAAGAGTTTCTCTGATATGTTTTTTCCAATGGAGGATAAAACCATAAAATGGCGCGTATACTTTACTTTTTATTTCACTAGCTCGGAATTGCTCTAATAAATACCAACCTATTTGACCAGAGTGATATCCAGCATCAATATTTTCTAACTCTCCACACAGCAGCATCCCGTAATAAGCATATCCGTGAGCAGCCATATCTGAATGACCATATTCAATACAGAGATTGACAACAGTAAAGATTATCTGAGAAAAAAGTTTTGGGTTGCTAATAAAAGCAGGACCAGCAATAGTTACAAGAGTTTGTAAAGCAGCAAGTTTATATAGATCTGTCAGGATAGGAAATTTTTCTAAATCCTCAATCTGAGGTAAATTAAGTACTGTAGTTTGTTTGTTAGGTGCATCTAACAAGGCAACTCCCAATTTTTCAATCACTTCTAATCCAGTATTGATGGCTTTAAACATCTGATTTTGAGCCATATAAAACTGAATTTGTAGTTGATAAGCCTTGACTTGATCTAGTAAATTAGTAGCTTGTTGCAGAATAGTTTCCGCTAGGATAGCTGCTTGTTGAAAGTTAGTGTTTAAGTATTCTGTTTCTAAAGCTTCTAGATGAAGTGACAGGGTGAGATTGTAGTTACTTTCCCAACTTAATATTGTGAGCAATCCTAGTCCTATATTTGAATATCTGAGAGCATCTTGATATGCTGATGCTGCTTTTGCTTTTTGAGCAGCCATCAAATTCAATTCAGCCAACTTATATTTTTGATTCTGATCTGAGATCAGATCCGTACCAAAATTTAATTGGTTGACAATATCGAAAATATTTTCTTTAATTTCTTCTGTTGATGAATGTGTTAATAATAGCTGTCCAAATTTGAAATGAGTTTGCTTTTTATGTGATTCTGGAATTAGTAAATAAGCTGCTTGCTGCACTCGATCATGTAAAAAATTATAGGAAATTTTTAATTTGTTATCTGTTGATAAAACAGAAGTATTTTCATCAAAAAATAACGGGATTTTGTAGTTGTCACTCAGTGGCAAAATTAAACCAGCTTGAAGTGCTGCCCATAATTGCAATGCTGTTTCCGATTGAGATTTTTCGTTAACAATTGCCAGAATATCTAGGTTAAAGCGATTCCCAATACAAGCAGCTATTTTTAATATATGCTGTGTCTGTGATGGTAGCTTTTTAATATTTCTAGCGATTAACTCTACAGCATTGTAATCTGTAATACCAATAGCCTGAATTTGGCTGATTTCCCACTGCCATATTCCTCTATTAAAGTTAAAATTTAATAATTTTTCCTGGTACATTGTTTGTAGTAACTGAGTCAGGAAAAAAGGATTACCTTGAGTTTTATTAAAAACCAACTCAACTAGAGAATTTGATTCTTCTGGTGTGGTATGGATGGTGTCAACTATTAATTCACTAACATTGTGAATATTCAGATGCTTGAGTGTAATATTATTTATGTTTATTCCTGATCTTTCAATTTCATTCAAGGTCTGAATCAATGGATGAGTAAGGCTAACCTCATTATCTCTATATGCTCCAATAATCAATAAAAATTGACTATTAGGCTCAACCATCAGCATCTGAATTAATTTTAGTGATGCTGAATCAGCCCACTGTAAATCATCGAAAAAAAGAACAAGGGGGTGTTCTTCTTGAGTAAATAAGCGAATGAAGTTTTGGAATACTCGATTAAACCGATTTTGGGATTCGGTTGTTCCCATTGTTGCCACACTGGGTTGTTGTCCAACAATTTTTTCAATGTCAGGTATCACATCAATAAGAATTTGACCAGTATCTCCAAATACATCTAAAAATTTCTGTTTCCAGATGGCTAGTTTTTCATAACTTTCTGTTAATAGTTGTTGGATCAATTCTTGAAATGATTCAATTAAAGATGCATAAGGAATATTGCGCTTAAATTGATCAAATTTTCCAGAAATAAAATATCCCCGTTGCTGGACAATAGGTTTATTAATTTCATTTACTAAACAAGATTTGCCAATTCCTGCATAACCAGAAACTAATATTATTTCACTTTTCCCAGATTTTATTCGCTCAAAAGCTGACATCAGAGATGCTATTTCTATCTCGCGTCCATAGAGTTTTTGAGGGATGATAAATTGAGAAAATTCATCCAATTTTCCAGGAGTGAAGTTTTTGATTTTTTTGTTATTTGATAGCTGATCTAAACAAATTTCTAAATCTGACTTTAGTCCTAAGCCACTTTGATATCTTTCTTCAGCAGTTTTAGATAATAATTTCATGACGATGCTAGATACTGCATCTGGAATTTGTGGATTAATCTGAGTAGGAGCTATTGGCTGTTTAGCAATATGAGAGTGAATAATTTCTAGAGGATCAGTAGCATTAAATGGCAACTGACCAGTTAGCATTTCATAAAAAGTTACGCCTAAAGAGTAAAAGTCTGTACGATAGTCAATTAATCTGTTCATTCGACCCGTTTGCTCTGGAGATACATAGGCGAATGTTCCCTTGAACATATTGGGATTGCTATTAGTTGCGGGTTCTTTTGATAACCGTGATGCAATACTAAAATCTGTAATTTTTAGCTGCATTGTCTTAGGATTAATAATTATATTATGTGGTTTAATATCCTTGTGAATAATATGGTTTTCATGTAAAACTGTAATAATTTCAACTATTTGAATGCCTAGCTTTAAAAAATCAATTACATTTATTTTGTTATGATTCAAAAATTGTTTAAGTCCTTGCCCGCCAATGTCTTCCAAAACTAAAGCTAGGCAATTTTGATAATCTTCTAATTGATAAACTTTAATAACTCCCGGTAAATCTAGGGATTTAGTAATTTCATATTCATGTTTAAACTCTGTAATATTTTCAAGGGTAGAGTATTCTGATTTAAGAACTTTAAGAATAATTGACTTTTGATCATGAAGACGGATTGCTCTATAAACAACAGTCTCTAAGCTATCTGCAATTTTCTCGGTAACTTTGTATTTTGAAATAGTAGTCATTATTTTTCTTAAATCTAAGTATACGTAGATAATAAATTCGTGTAATAGTTCATAGAATATAACACGAGATTCTAAGACTATTTTCAGGGTAATCTCATATTTATTGAAAATAAATTATACCTAATAGATGCGATACAGGCATGATCATGAAGACGATAGCAATGCTAATTCTGCTTGAAAAATATTCAAGTAGAAGCTTGATGTCTGAATATCACTACAATAAGCTGACAGTAAGTTGATGCAAAGGTTAAAAGAATTGAAATTTAGCCAGATGAGGAGAATGGATAAAACAAAGTTTAATTTAAGGGAATATTCACGTATAAATACGTAAATTTAAGGCGTTGAGCTAGTAAAAAATGATTTTAACCATAGCAATTTTTAGGTAAATAAGTCATCTTTAGAAAAAAACCGTGAAACCATCTGGTTTACGGTTTTCGATATGGTGTGAGGAGTTTAACTAATATCATCATAGATTACTCGTCTAGTAATGAGGATCTGGTAACAGTTTTGGTAACAGAAATTTTTTAGAATGAAGATTGTTAATTTCTCTGTCTGCTTCAGCACTGACTGTGACTTGAATAACTGTAAGAATTCAGGAATCAGGAGACGCTACGCAGATACAGCACTTCCCGGTGTTATGAAGTACAAGAACCCCACCCCCAACCCCGCAAGCAATGAGCTACGGTGTACACACAAGTCGGGAGATTCTCTTTTGTGTCATAAACACCCCACCCCTAGCCCCTCCCCGCAAGCGAGGAGGGGGACTGGATTTACAGTTAAATTCGGTTTTTAGGGCTGAAAACTCTCTCTGAGTCAGGATGTGTGTACACCGTAGCAAGCAATGAGGGGGCTATGATGTACCTTATATAATTGGAAACTGCTATAGAATGCAGCTACGTCAACCAAAATCAAATAGGAGTCCTATATCCAATTTTGATCTGCGATTAAAAAATAAAAACCGTGGTGATTTCAATCAAGCCACGGTCTTTTTTGTGGTGTGAGGAGACTTAACTCAATATTATTGTAAGCCATCTTACTATTGATAATTCAAGTCCCACAACTTTCGTTACAAAATTTTTGTTTCATGACATATATACATTACTTAATAAGTAAATTCCCAATCTCCTAGCTGGTATTTTTAGACTAAAGCACCACCACAACTAGAACCACAACCAGCAGTACAACCATAGCAATAATCAGCAGTTTGTATTTCCCTAATCATATCTAAACTACCAGATTCTAACAATTTGCTAATTGTTAGGGTTTTACCATTGAAAGTTTTTGCAGGTAAGTTCATCATTTGGTTGAAGTCGCAATCATATACATTACCTAAATAATCAACTGAAATTTGATCACGACACATTAAATTTTCAACTGTATCGGGATTAAAATTCGATTCTAAAAACTGCAAATAGCCTGAATAAAGTTGTTTTCTTTCTAAGTATAATTTTGTTCTACCTACAGGTAAATTAGTGATGGTAAAGAGGTTGTTAAACACAATACCAAAATGTTCTTGCAAGAAATTTTTATAAGCTATTTCTAGGTTTGTTTGTTCAGGAGGGACTGGAAATTTTTCACTGGTTGGTAAGGGGGGATTATAGACTAAATCTAAAATTAAATTTGGGATTTTGCCATACCCAAGTTTATTTAACCATTGCAAGGCGCGAATAGAGTCATCAAACACACCATTACCCCGCATTTTATCTACATTATCTGCAAGGTAACAAGGTAGGGAAGCAACAATTCTCACTTGGTATTTAGCGAAGAATTCTGGTAAATCTCTAAATCCATCAACGAAATAAATTGTCAAATTTGACCGAACAATTACTTGTTTTTCTGCTAAAATTGCGGCTTCTACTAGTGGCTTAAAACCATAATTTATTTCTGGAGCGCCACCAGTTAAATCTACAATTTTAATTTCAGGAAATTTAAAAATGAATTCAATTAACTCTAGAGTGATTTCTAGGTTTAGTTCTTCTGTTCTTTTTGGACTTGCTTCAACATGACAATGATTACAGCTAAGGTTACAGCGTTTACCTAAATTAATCTGTAAAACATTTATTTCTTTTTTTGTTAAAGGTGAAGTTAACTTATATTTGAATTGTGTGTTTGATGTATTTTGCATTGCTTATTAATTCCGAAATATGACAAAATTTTTCTTGCTTATTATTGCACTAATTTAATTTATAAGTGATACCACTAATCATCGCCGCAGTAGGCAAAGTTAATACCCAATACAGTAGGATTTGGTAGAAAATATGTAAGGATTCAGGATACGGAATGTTTGATATAGTAGGGAACAAAAGAGAAAAATATTCTTCTTCCTTCTTTCTCCTGACTCCTGAATTCTTACCTAAAATCTAACAGCAACCACCGCCATCATAGTGCCATGTGGAATCTGTTACCATGATTTCGGCTGGCTTTAAAGCTCCGAGTTTAGCGGCAGTTTTGTCACAGACTGCGGCAGGAATTCCACGTTGTAACAGATGACCTGATTGATCATCAAAAAACGCTTCTTTTCCTGCATAAATTGCGGTTTTGCCGGTGAATATACAAGCACCATCTTCAGGAATATCAACTTTAAAGGAGACGGAATCAAGACTTTCTAACAAGAGATTTTCTTCTAGTTGATAAGTTTGTTTATCTAATAATCTATAAGGGCGACGGGCGCGAATTTCTATTTGCCCAAAACCAGCATTTATAATTAGTTGTGTATACTCTTGATATGTGAGTGCGCCTGATAAACAAATGGCTCGTAATCGTTCATCTTGTTGTAAATGGGTGGGAATGGGACGGGTAGCAATGGGGTCACTCATTTGCAATCTTCCACTGGGTTTTAATACCCGATAAGCTTCTTTTAAAGCACGGGTTAAATCTGCTGGTTCAAAAATGTTGAAAAGACAATTCTGTGCTAATACGTTCACAGCAGCATCATCAACGGGTAAATTAAAGGCATCTCCGGGGCGAATTTCGATAAAACTGGTGTCAAACCAAGGATTTTGTTGAGCAGCTATTTCTAAGTTACGTATGGCGGCTTCGCGCATGGCTGCTACTGGTTCAACAGCAATGACAGCACCAGGACGACGAGAAAAGTAAGCAAATTGTAATGCTTCTAAACCACCACCAACACCAACATAAAGGACTGTGGGTTGATTTACGAGTTCGGTGGGGTGAACTGTTGTCCCACAACCATAATTCATTTCCTGCATTGGTAAAGGAATTTTCAATCCTGGTAATTGCAAGGGTGTGCTTTGGACGCAACACAGTCCTACTTCTGGTGTTTGAGCAACTTCGCTGTAAAATTGTGCTGCGGTTTCTAAATAAGTCATTGTTGCTGTATGGAATTAACTGTTTATATATCAATTGTGGATATTAATATATTAGAGCTTGAATTTAATGAGTTTTTGCTGAGAATTCATTAATTTATTCGCGTAATACATAGCCGACACCACGTACAGTTTGAACGAGACGCTTTTCATTGTTGGCTTCCAGTTTCAAGCGCAAGTAGCGAATATAAACTTCAATGATGTTGGAATCACCCATGAAGTCATAACCCCAGACTTCTTCTAAAATGCGATCGCGCGTAATTACCTGGCGCGGATGGGCGAGAAGATAGTCCAGCAAGTCAAATTCCTTCGCAGTTAACTCGACTAATCGCTTTCCTCGATAAACTTCCCGCGTGCGACGATTTAAACTCAGGTCATCAAATGCTAAGATATCTGCGGTATCCGTTTCCCGGTTTCGTCTCAGGTGGGCGCGGACTCTGGCTAGTAATTCTTCGACACTGAATGGTTTGACTACGTAATCATCAGCACCAGCATCTAAACCAGCAACGCGATCGCTCACTTCATCTTTAGCGGTTAATAAAATTATCGGTACTTTATCACCCGTACTCCGTAAACGACGACAAATTTCTAACCCCGATACACCAGGTAGCATCCAGTCTAAGATTATTAAATCTAGATTTAACTCTCTTGCTGCTGTTAGTGCGGTTAGTCCATCATAGGCTACACTAACTTGATAGCCTTCATAACTCAATTCTAACTCTATAAATCGAGCTAATTTGACTTCATCTTCAACCAGTAAGATGTGCGTCATAATCATATTCAGGATTTCAGCAGGGATTGTAATTATACACAGAATGATAACTATTGAAAATATGTTAAATACTCAATAGCTAGACATCTCATAGATATAATTTAGCTTAGTATAAAGTTGAATAAGTAACAATAGTAAATCCGTAATTACTTACAGTTCTTGTATCAGTTTCATGTTTAATCAGCTATTAGCAATCAACTTCAACATCTTCACCATTTTTATATCAAACTGTAAATCAAATTAAAGAAATATAGTAATAATCACTCACTTAATCATTAAGAAGTTTAAAGCAAATCATCAAAAATATCCTCTCAGATCATATTTTTACCGCGATGATGAGACTGGAACAGAGATTGTAAATATACTTCCTTCACCCAGGCGCGATCGTACACTCACATTCCCACCCATACTCTCTACAAGAGTTTTCACAATCGACAACCCTAAACCACAGCCCCCAGTCGAAGAAGTACGAGCTTCATCTACACGGTAAAAACGTTCAAAAATTCGTGATTGGTGTTGTAAAGGAATCCCATAACCTTGGTCACAAACTTGAATAACTGCCTCTTCATCTTGCCGATTTAATTTAATAATTATAGGTGTTTCTGCTGGCGAATACTTCACCGCATTGTCAATTAAATTTAGTAATACTTGTTTTAGACGATTATAGTCTATTTTCGCCTCAATTAGCTGATTGATAGACTCAATTTTAATTATGCGATCGCTATACTTTTCTGCCATACTCACAACTTCTGCTATCAAATCATTGAGTAAACACAATTCCCGCCGCAAATGCAAATAACCACTATCAGCCCTGGCTAAATCGAGTAAATCTTGCAAAAGACGGATAGTGTGTTCAGTTTCTGTTGCAGCAGTTTCTAAAGCTTCCTGTTGTGCTGGTGTTAAATTATGTTGTCGTCGTAAAACACTTTGTAAATAGCCATTAACAATTGTTAATGGCGTGCGTAATTCATGGGAAACATTACTAACAAATTGTCTCTCTTGTTCCCAAGATTGGGCAAGACGAGCTAACATCATATTGAAAGTTTGTGTTAATTCTTTAACTTCACTAGGTGCGTGTTCAAGATATAACTGAGCTTGTCCTAAATCTGCTAAAGATATAACAGCAGTCATTTGATTTAACTGACGCAATGGTTGTAGAGAGCGCTGAATGTAAAATGCGATCGCCATCGAAATAACTATAATTACAACAATACTCACAATAGCTAAACTTCTCACCATTCCCATAAACATTGTTTGTTCACGAGTTACATCTTGTACTAAAAATAAATTACCCAAAGCCTTACCCTTGAGTGGTAACGCACCACCACATAAAATAAAATAGCGTTGACTAACTTTTCTTAATTCGGGTTTAACCGACATCTCAGTTAAAGACATCAACTCAGCAGATGTTATCTCTGGAAGCAGATTCCAATTACTAGATTTACCTATAATTTTATTATCAGCACCTTTAATCCATAAAAATGTATCAGTGGTCGTTAAATTATTTATTGCTTTTTGCAAACTAATTTCCACAGGATACATTTCACTATAAAGTTGCACATCCTGCGGCAAACGATCAGCAATTTGGACAATATTATATTTATGACTATTAATTAAAATTTGCTGCATCTTCCAAGTTGTCCAACTAGCAAGTCCTCCTAATCCCAAAGCTGAAACTAGAGCAATACCAACAATCAGACGTAACCGTAAGGAAAAGATATCAATTTTTTGCCAAACCTTGCTGATTTGTTTCACTTTAATACTGTTGAAGTTGATATCAGAAAAATTATATTTTTAAATTTTAATTGCTAAATTTAAAACTCTGACTAAATAAGAATTATCAGGAGTGAAAACAGCATAATTTCCATCACCACTCCTACTTAGGCACACCAGCATAACCAAAGCTAACATTAAATTTACGACACCAAATACCAACAGAACCAAAGTCTGATAATTTCACATTTTTAGGTAGAGCGTAACGTTGAGAACCTCTAGTTTTTTGTAAAGAAGCAATACTTATATAATCTTGCTTTTTAAGATTATATTTTGGTGGTTTATCACCACGATACAAAATTACAAGTAAGTCGGGGCCATTATCCGTTTTGAAATTATTATCTAATTCTAAGTAGCGGTTGCCATTCTCAGTAACAATACTCACTTTTCCCTGAGTTCTATGTTCCAAAGTCTTAAAGCTTTCAGACTTTACCACTGAAGCAGTGACATTAGCCACAGACTCAGGCTGATTATTTATGGGAGTCGAGCTTACTTCCTTGGTACAGCCTACAGTTACAATTGCCACAATACTAAAAATAGCTAAATATTTTAACTTCATACTTGAACCTCCTTAAAATCTGTCTTTAAGGATAATTTAAAGCCTCTTACCATCAAAAAAATTAATTTAACATGAGAATTAGTTTAATATTTATTAATGTTTAGACTCTAGTTTGACTTCGCTTGAGTAACAGCATCTGGCAAAATCTGCAATATTAGATATTATTAAAAAATCAATAGTTTTAAACTGCTTATCAATAGCAGGTAGGCTGCATATTTTAGCGCCAATACTCAAATATGCTTGTAAAATTTTAGGAATTTCTACATTATATATATCTGGACAGTGTGGAGTCATTTCTATACAATATTCTGAATTAGGTTGAACCAGGATACTTTGATGCATCCAATCATTATGCTGAAAATACTTATAAGCACAAGTCGCTTGTCTAGGACATTGTGTTAGCAATGATGCACAGCCAAAAAAATATTGCTTTCCACTCCCAAGCAGATAATTGGCTAGTCCTTCCCAAAGTAATAACAGTGTATGACTATTGCGGTATTCTTTAGCTATACAAGCACGTCCAACTTCTACAGATTCCTGAAGCATAAAATCAGGAATTTTATTGAGATTAAATATGTCAGCAGAATCGAAACCTAACCCTTTGCCAGCCATTGTATAGGTTTGCATTCGATATGTACCAATTGTTTTACCAGTATGTTTAGCAATAAGTATCAAATGATGACAAACCTGATCAAACTTATCTTGATCCATTTGGGTAGTGTTAGAACCAGAAAATCCTAAACCTAGTTCTAGATTAAAAACCTCAAAACGTAAGCGGAAAATAGATTCTAATTCTTCCTCAGTTGAAGCAAGTCGTAGGATATACTTTTCATTTTGCAAAATGGGAAACTCAGGAGGATGCAATAGAGAATTGATGTGATGGTAATACATTTACATCTGTTTTCCTACTTGTATTTGCGGAATATTCCCCTAGAATTTAGAGAATAATAAATAACCCTCTACCATCAAACTGGGAATTACAAAAATAATTTCTTAATTTTGAAATCCAGATTTGATGAAGGTTTGAAGACTTTACTACTAACAAAATATGGCGAACATTTTGAGATATTAAAAAATCACTAAAACCCTCTTGTCTTCATATCTTTTACTGCGGGATGCTATGCCTTAGCAGAACTTATGCCTACGGCACACTATGTGAACACTTTAGTGACACTTGGTTGATTTTCCGTTTTCTGTGAGTAAGTCTGAGATGATTAGAGTTAGATTTCTTTTATTATGGACATTTTTATAAATAAAATCTGGCAATAAGATACATATTTATCTAATTCACAATTTAAATTTTCTGTCAATAGTAATTATGTTCAGAAAGTCACGATAATCTCAAAAAGCCCCTGAATGCATCCAAGGGCTAGAATAATTTATCAGTGAACGGCGGTAAAATTCTTAGGGAAAAACATTGCAATCAATTGCGGTGATTATTGTTGTAGCGAACTCTAGTACCTGCCCAAAGTAACTTTTCCCGCAGCGTCTGATAATATGAATTGTTATCCCGTAAAACAATAAATTTAGCCAGACAATCAGCCATCCGCACATCAACACGATGGCCGGGCCAAATTGAAGTAGATAACACCCCATCCATCCACAATTTAGTACTTAAATCATGATCCCCCAAAGGCCAAACACTGACCACAGAACCAGGAGGTAAAATCAGTGGACGACTAGAAAGACTCATGGGACAAATGGGTGTGATAGTAATCGCCTCCATGCCATCATGCATAATCGGTCCGCTGGCAGAAACGGTGTAACCAGTAGAACCTGTGGGGGTAGAAATAATTAACCCATCTCCCACATATTGATCGACCACCTCACCATCAATTTCCATTTCCAGAATAGAAGTGATCATTCTGTCAGCAGAAGCGGGTTTGACGCAAAACTCGTTCAAAGCCAGGTAATGTTCAGTCACTGGGTCTAAATTTGTCCGATGACCTTCATATACTGCCGCTTGCAACATCATCCGCCGCTGGATAGCATAGCGATCCTCAAACAGACGATCCCAAACTAGTTCTGGTTCTTGAAATTCTTCCACAGACTCAGTTAAAAACCCCAAATGACCTCCGACATTCACTCCTAGAATAGGGATGCCAGCTGAGGCTAAATGTCTAGCACTTGTTAAAACAGTACCGTCACCACCAAGTACTAAAGCTAGGTCTATTGGTTGAGTAGCGGACGCTAAGAACACCGGATAGGGGTTATCTTTTGGTCCGCTAGGCCCCATCAACACTTGGCATTGACGATCTTCTAGTTGTTTCGCACAGAGTTCTGCCCAGCGTTTACTCTGGGCATCTCGCGCTTTATATGCAATGATTACCTGCTTGAGTTGCACGCATTATTACCACTTCAGGAGATTGAACTGCTCCATATCGACGGTATCACGATTGCGATAAATGGCCAGCACGATCGCTAAACCAACCGCCGCTTCAGCAGCTGCCACGGTAATCACAAAAACTGTGAAAACCTGACCTTTAATTAATGTTGAGTCGAGAAAGTTGGAAAATGCCATTAAATTCAGATTAACAGCATTCAATAATAACTCAATTGACATTAGTACCCGCACCGCATTACGGCTAGTAATTAAGCCATAGATGCCAATGCAAAACAAAGCTGCTGCTAGTAATAAAAAGTACTGAAGTTCCATGATTGGTAATTGGTAATTGGTAATTGGTGATTGGTAATGGGTAAGGGGTGGTCATTCATGTTCCCAGTCCCCAGTCCCCAATCCTTAGTCCTCAGTTCCAGTACTGGTTGATACCATTTCTCTGGGGCGTTCTGGCAAAGTTAAGATAGATTGTTGTAGTTGAGAAGAGTCTGATTCGTCTGGTAAATATTCCCGACGTGCCAAAATAATTGCTCCTACCATTGCCATTAACAACAAAATAGAAGCCAACTCAAAGGGTAACAAAAAGTCGGTGAAAAAATGTTCACCAATCACAACTATAGAACTTTCACCAGCCGCAGGAACAGAGGCATAAGCCCAAGGAGTTGCTAGTACCATCGTACTCAATAGGACAAATAATCCTATACTGACAACACCTGTAACTACTTTCCGCAACCCAGCACTGGGTAAAGGTGAGAAGTCCTGACGCTTGTTAACCAACATAATGGCAAACAAAATCAACACATTAATCGCACCAACATAAATCAGAATTTGTGCTGCTGCTACAAAATCACCATTTAGCAACAGATACAGTCCTGACATACTGATGAATACACCCCCTAGCAAAAAGGCAGAATAGACGATGTTAGAAAACAGCACTACACCTAGTGCTGCCCCAATCATCATTACAGCCAGTATGCCAAATGAAACAACCTGTACTCCTTCCGCTAGATTCACTTTTTTTGATCCTTTTGATGTTTGATAAATGCTCACTTGTAACAGGTAATTGGCAAAATTCTTAATTACCCATTACCTATTACCCATTACCATTTTCTACAAGGTCTTCTGGACGAGAACCAGCACGAGGTGCATCTGCGGGTACACCGTGGGGTTCCATAACGCCTTTAGGCAGGTAAACTAGTTCGCGCAATGGTGTCACCATTGGATCGTCTGTAACTTTGTAAGGCAGTCTTCCTAAAGCTACGCTGTCGTAGTTTAATTCGTGGCGATCATAGGTAGCAAGTTCGTATTCTTCTGTCATTGATAAACAGTTTGTGGGACAGAATTCCACGCAGTTACCGCAGAAGATACAAACTCCAAAGTCAATGCTGTAGTGATTGAGCTTTTTCTTCTTGGTAGCTTTGTCAAATTCCCAATCGACTACAGGAAGGTTAATGGGACAAACACGAACACAAACTTCACAAGCGATACACTTGTCAAATTCGTAGTGAATTCTACCGCGAAACCTTTCCCCAGGAATCAATTTTTCGTAGGGATACTGGACGGTAACTGGACGGCGCTGCATGTGGTCAAAGGTGACAGAAAGCCCCTGACCAATATAACGAGCCGATTGTACTGCTTCTTTGGCGTAATCACCAACTTGTTTGAGGAACTTTAGCATTGTTTGTGTCTCTACTCTTGACAATTTTGGATTTTGGATTTTGGATTTTAGATTTCAGATTCAATCTAAAATCTAAAATCTACAATCTAAAATTGATTTAGCCACCGAAGGCGAAAGGAAAGGCTAATTTCAGGGCGGCGGTTAATAGGAGATTAACCAAACCAACTGGCAGCAAGAATTTCCATCCTAAATCTAACAATTGGTCAATTCTTACCCGTGGCAGTGTCCAACGGATGAGGATGGCGATAAATACTAGAAAGTAAGCTTTGAGTACGGTCATGGTGATACCTAAGGAGGCGGTGACTACCTGTAAAACAGGGTTTGTGTCACTGACTCCCAGCAAATCACCTATGAGGCTGACGGGAATGGGAAAATGCCAACCACCTAGATACAAAATTGCTACTAGGAGGGAAGAAAGTATCAAGTTAATGTAAGAACCTAGGTAAAATAGACCGAATTTCATCCCGGAATATTCAGTCTGATACCCTGCTACTAGTTCTTCTTCTGCTTCGGGTAAGTCAAAGGGTAAGCGTTCGCATTCAGCTAGGGCTGCAATCCAAAAGATGATGAAACCAAGTGGTTGTCGCCAAATGTTCCAACCCAAAATGCCAAAATGAGATTGCTGATTGACGATGTCAACTGTGCTGAGACTATTAGACATCATTGCGATCGCTAATACACTCAGCGCCAAAGGGATTTCATAACTGATTGACTGCGCTGCTGCCCGCAAACCTCCCAGTAGGGAGTATTTATTATTAGATGCGTAACCAGCCATTAATAAGCCGATAGGCTGAATACTAGACAACGCAATCCACAAAAATACCCCCATTCCCACGTTGGTAATGATGATATTCTCCCCAAAGGGAACAATCAGAAATGACAAAAATACCGGAATTACTACAATTATCGGTCCGAGGGTAAACAGCCAGCGATCGGCGGCGGCTGGGACTATATCTTCTTTAAAGATTAGCTTCAGACCATCTGCTACAGGCACTAGCAACCCAAAAGGCCCTTGGAATTCTGGGCCAATCCGTTGCTGTGCAGCAGCAGAAATTTTCCGTTCTAGCCAGGTAGCAACTAGTACTCCTACTGTTGCACCAATCAGCATCAGGATCATTGGTAACGGCATCCAAATCGCTTTGGCCGCCCCTGGTGGTATTCCTAAATCCCTGACAGATTGAATAAAAGTTCCTTGGAGGTCAATTCCTGCATTCATTTTTGCTACTCTTTTAAGTCGTCAAGTCACGGTGAATTTTAACTATTAGTTGAGTTAATAACTCTAGATTCACTGATTGATATCTCTGTTGAGATGATGCCTGATTGTAGATTTGTTGCCAATTCCCATGTTTAGTATATCCTTGGATGGTTTTTGCCCTGTGAACCAAGAGACAACTTCTACTTATGGTTGGGATTGAATTTGGCTAATACTGAGGATTGGGGACGGGGATAAGATTTCTGTTTTTTTTACCTTTTGGCTGTTCCCTATTCCCTGTCACCTACCTCCTCAAGACAATACAAATTAGCCGCTTCCCTTTTGGTAACGGGTTTCTAATCTATGGAAATTGTCTGATTTTCCAGCAATGGGGGCTGTGATGACAATACCAATTTCAGATTCTCGATTTGAGATTTTCAACTCAAGCCTAATAGAAGAGACAGATGACAGTTATGAATCTGTCCATCTATTGGCCTGAATCCCCAATCCCAAATCTAGAATTGATTACTTGTCAGCTAATTACGGGAAATTCTTCTTAACTGTCACCTGTTCCCTGTTCTCTAGCTAGTTAACGTTGGTCGATGGGAAGGTAAGGAACTTCGTGACGACCGTTGTAAATTTGAGTAGGACGGAAAATTCGGTTTTCTGCGAGTTGTTCTTTCCAGTGTGCTAACCAACCAGCCACACGTGCGATCGCAAAAACAGGTGTAAACAAATCCGTCGGAATCCCCATTTTCCGGTAAACTAACCCAGAATAAAAGTCAACATTGGGATAAACCCCTTTGCTGCCAACTTTTTCGGCCATTACCCGTTCCATTTCTTGGGCAACTTCATAGTACTTGTCGTAGCCAAATTTATCAAACAACTGCTCCGCCAAGTTTTGCAAAATTGTCGCCCGTGGATCTTTGACTTTGTAGACACGATGCCCAAAGCCCATAATCTTCGCTTTCCGTTTCAGAAGATCATCTACATAAGGACGGACATTATCCACTGAACCAATTTCTTCCAACATCTGAATTACTTCTTCGTTAGCCCCACCATGCAGGGGACCGCCTAAAGTACCCACCGCACTAGCAACCACGGCGTAGGGATCGGTTAAGGTAGAAGCTGTCACCCTAGCGCTGAAGGTAGAAGCATTCATTGTATGCTCAACGTGTAGAATCAAACAAATATCAAAAATCCTTGCGGCTAAAGGATCTGGCTCTTTTTCGTTGAGCATATACAAGAAATTGGCGGAATAATCCAAGTCATCGCGAGGCTTAACTGGATCATTACCTTGTCGCATCAATTGGAACGCTGCTACCATCGTGGGAATAGTCGCCACTAAGCGCACTACCGCATCCCGAATATAAACTGGATTATGTAAGTCACGGCGCGAATAAAACAAGCCCAATGCAGCCGCCGACGCTTGTAGGGCATCCATTGGATGACCACTTTCGGGAAAACATTTCATCATGTCCCGAATGCGATATTTAATCCGTCTGTGGTAGCGAATTTCATGCTCAAACGCTTCCAATTCTTCTTTGCTTGGCAATTCACCCCAGATTAAGAGATAAGCAGTTTCTATGAACGTACTTTTTTCTGCTAATTCTTCAATCCGAATGCCACGATACTCTAGTATTCCCTTTTGCCCGTCTACATAACTAATACTCGACTGGGCTGCGGGAATGCCTTCTAAACCAGGCTTGTATTCGCACACCATCATGGCAACACCATTCACTTTGTGAAATATCTGATCACGCTAACTTACCAGAGATTATTTTCACCATAACAGTTGCCGATCTAACAACTATTCTATGCGAAAGGTTGAAAAACTGTTATAGCAAGTACTTGGGTGGTATCAACAAGAACAATTGACTACAACCCAGAGGAGATCCTATTTCTGGTAGTTTTATCCCAATCATACCTGCTTTTTTCAGGACAAGGCGCTCTTTTGCTTCTCCCCAAAGCAGATTTTCTGCCCAATTGCTCAAATTAGGCTCATGTCCTACCAATGCTAGTTGAATTGAGTGAGTATAATTTCTCGGTTCAAACCATTCTTTTAGCCAACTGTTAATGTTACCTTCTGGGCTGAGGTGGTGCGATTTTTCTAACTGTGAACTCAGTCCAGCGGCAATTAGGATTTCTGCTGTTTGCTGGGCGCGGACGAGGGGACTAGTAAGGATTAAATCAAAATGTAAATCTAGTTTTATTAATCTTTGGGCTACCTTTTCGGTTTTTTGTCTTCCTTCTTTGGTGAGCTTGCGTTCTTCATCTTTTAGCCCTGCTTGATGTTCTTCTGCGATACCATGACGAATTAAGTATAATTCCATGTTAATTAGGTTATATCTGGTTCTAGCACTTGCAAATCTCGGCAAATTTTACGAGTTAGAAAATCATTGATTTCTTGACTACGCCGAATAGCAGATGATTTTTCTGTAGATTTATTGACGTAAACACGATGTTTTCCTTTTCCAAGTGATGATTTGCAACCACAAGCCTCTAAATAGCGAATTAAATCTATACGCTTCATGCAAACAACAAAAAAATAAGTTCACGAATTACATCCTGTCCTTGAAGCTGCTCTTCTGCAAGTAAGCAATTAGATCCTAAGACTAATTCAATAGCTTCTTCTAAGTTTTTTCTTGCTTCTTTAAGAGTTTTTCTTGAGTATTTATTCCAGGTGTTTCTTCAACAAATCCTATATAATTCTCTGGAACTTTCTTAAATATTTTAGTTAATTGAAGGTGCATATTTACCTACATTATTACTAATGTATCACTAATGTTAACGCAAGTTAAGGCGATGTGCAATCGCTCTCATCCGTTGAAATAATGCGTTCAGCCTCTGATTCTGCTTCATAAATCAGTGGATAGAGTGAAAGTCTATCTCTAATATCTCTAGCTAATTGGTCAAATGTTATGCAAATTACTTTGCGCGAGTCTACTAAAACCTTATTTAAACGCCATTTTAATCTAGCTTTATCAAGAGGAGAGATAAACGCGTCTCTACCTATAATAAGAATGCCATAAAATTCTATATTTTCACTGTCAAAAATAGAGAGAAATGAGGTCGTTTTCTTAAAATCATCAATTTTCCAAAACCAATCAATGATTTGACTGAAACCATGCTCAAACCTAGGCGACCAATCTAATGTACTTCTTCCTCTATTTACAAATATACTGTCTTTAGTAGCATCTTCAAATTCAATAAAACAGTAAGTATTATTTATACAATCACCAACGACTAAATCAGCACGAAAATCACCAAATAAGGAAAATTCATGTTTAATTTGGTTGCATCTGACTAAATCAGGAACGTAAGAACCAATAAATGCAGACAAATGTAGCCTATCCTTAAAGAATGGCAGTATATCTTTACTTTCTTGTAATTCACTATTAAGCAGTAATTTATCAAATTCATCAAGCTCTAATACACACTGTTTAAGGTCTAATTTAAAGGAATCTAGACCTTTCATATCCTATCCATTTCTAATGATCCATATAATCTCTCAAGACGGTCGTGATTGACTATATCGACAATAGTTACTTCTACATCTTGAAATTTAAAAATAATTCTATATTTTACGCCTGCTCTCGCAATAAAATAATTAGGAACAGATTTTATTTTGTTAATTTTAAGCATTGAACAATCAGGAAAATTTTCTAGATAATTGATGACACGAATAACTTTTTCCTGATCTTTACTTTGTAAAGTATCAAGAGATATTTGTGCTTTATCAAGTAAAACCACTTGGTTTCTCTTTAACTGTTGGTTATTAGATTCAATACCTAAATTCATAACATGACAGTATTTTTCTACATAATATCCATATTATACTATTATAAATAAGTTTTACATATGTAACAATTCTATAGGAATCCATGTCTACAAGAGGTCTATCGTTGTTGGGTTATACTAAGGCTAACCCAACCTATAGTGATGAGTGATATTAAGCGCAAGTTAGTGTTTTATTAATATTGGTAGCTACATGAGCTAACGACAAACTAGAAAAAAAGAACGCCATTGACTCGGAGCTAGAAATCCCATGCGCCCGTCACCAGCATCCCACACAGTGACAACTGTACCAGCTAGTCCTGCTGAACGCGCACAAACTTGCAAGGACTTAAGAATTTCATTTTGTTCTGCACTGGTTTTATAACGATAGGATTGCTCAAGAGGAACAATAATCATGTCCTGTCCTTGTTCGCGCAAATGAGCAACTTTAAATTGTGTCATATTGTACTCAATCTTTATATAATATGTGTTTAGAGATATTATACCCCATTTTCCTATGTAATTACCTGGATTGGCAATCACGCCTTTAAATGTAAAAGTTATTTTGCACAATGCGGTTTTTGGGTGATTGCACGCGGGATAAACTTACAATTATTCCTCACCATTATTATAAAAGTCCAAATTTAAAATCTCATCGACAATGAAAGGACAGATAATAGAAAAATTATCCTCTGATCAACCAGTTTCTACTATTGCCTCTCGTCGCGCTCTTTGATAAGTAGTATTAATCCACTTATTTGAATAGTGAGGAGTTAGGAATTCTCCCCACTTCCTAATCTGCTACTACGACTGAATTGGGTTATCTCTAGGATTTACTAACTTCAACAATTTCTGCTTGATTTGAGCATCGTAAACTTCCCATTTCATTTTTGCATAAGCAGAATTTTCATTGCTACCAGATAGAAAACCCATCGGAATTTCAAACCCTCCTGCACCAGTACGTCCACCACCAAAAAACCGTCCAGTGCTATCTTGTCCAAAGGCTTCTTTAATAAATTCGTCAGGATCTAGGGTAAGTTTTGTGGTTCTGAGGGAACCTATGACTACTTCTAGTTCGTCATCTTCATCGTGAACGATGCCATAAACCAATGCGGTGTGAACATTTTCTTCTGTGACAAGAAAATCAGCCGCTTGGGGAATAGCATCTCGGTCGTCGTAGCGTAAGTAACCAACCCCAGCTATGGAAAAGTTATTTTGGACAATGCGATTTTTGAGCGATCGCTCGATCACATCCATTACCCGCTTAGAACGATTTGCTTGTAGAATGGCATTCAGCAACTGAGCATCATAAAATCTACTCAGATATGCAGCCGCCATAAAATCTTCTTCTTGCGCTTGCATTAACCGATTGGTATCTGAACGCAAGCCATGCATTAAGGCAGTAGCACATTTAACGTGCTGACTAATGCTGCTATCTAATGATAGTAACCCCGCTTGTAAGTACTGAGTAAATATTGTTGCTGTTGCTCGCACGTAAGGACGGACATCAACAAACTCGGCGTTCAGTTCCCCCTGCAAGCTATGATGATCAACTAGCACTACTAAGGGAATTCCTGCCTGTTGTACTGCTGATAACAGCTGGGATGTGGTTCCCTGGTTATCAATTAACACAAACCCTTGATAAGGTGACAAATCTTTACTTTTCAGGGATTGCATTGTCCAGCGTTGAGCCGGTAAGTTCGTTAACTTGACTAAGGCTATATTCTCTTGGTGGCTTAAGGTTCCAGCATAAACAATTTCACATTTGATATCGTATTGTTGCGTAATTAGCTGGTAAGCCCAAGCGCATGAAAGCGCATCCGGGTCAGGAAAATCTTGTAGAATTACCAAATGACGCTCATGTCTATGACAGAGCAGGGTTTTTTGTAACTCTTCTGACTTCTGACTAGCAAGGGAATTATTGCCACGTTGAGCTAAATAGATACCTCCATCACCATTTGATCCTGGCAAGGAAGGTCTGGTAAGTGGTGGAAGTTCATAAGATTCTTTATCTATCTCTACTTCCTCCGGTTTTAGTTCTAAGGATAAATTATCAAATTGAGTAACTGAAGAATTCAAGTACATAGGGCGTTTAGTTGTCAGCGTGGTGGCTCGTGTATGCCTTCCGAGATACTCCAATCAGCGCATCACTGGTTTAGCCACACATTATGATCTTGGCAGAAATTTACAGTCTTTGCACTGCTGAGGGTGGTCTATTTTTTTTAATAGCATTATTCAATGATTGATCGCATCTGTCTAGAGCGTTTAAAGCCGTTTGGGAATGAGCAAATTTTCCTCAGAAGTTGATTAAAATTTGAATATTTATCTAAGTTAGGCTAAGGTCGCCTCTTCATATTTTCAAATATTACTTGTTTGTGATTCGTAAATTTTAATAATTTTCAGCAAAAATAGGCCATACTTCACATAATGATGTATGATGATTAGTCTGCCTGCATTTTAGAATGGCTAAATATTGGCAGCACTCTATTTCAGCTTTTGGGAACGTTCCTGAAAAACTGTAGATAAAGACCAACCAACACCAAATTAAACCCTCTACTTGTGGTATGCTTTACTGACTAAAGTCAAACAGTAACACTCACAGGTGAAGACTGATTAGCCTTGATGTCTGGTTGATTTTTTGTAACGTCAAAGTCCTATTACATATTTTTGCCACTCTTGATGAAGTCCACTCTTCAGATGTTTTGTCACCTCAAAGTAGAGACTACTATAAGGTTGACGCGGAGGATGGCGCAAAGGCATACGGGCTTCATGGGGTGTACGACAGCCTTTTTTGACGTTGCAGCGTACACAAGCCGTAACAATATTTTCCCAGGTATCCCCTCCTCCACGCGATCGCGGCATGACATGATCTAAGGTCAACTCGTCTCCTGTGTAGCCACAGTATTGACAAGTATGACTGTCACGATGCAATATATTCCGGCGAGTCAGGGGAATTTCTTTATAAGGAACACGCACGTAGTGCCGTAACCGAATGACGGTTGGCAAGGGAAAATCAGAGTAGATGAATTTACCGTTATGTTCTACGTGTTCTGCTTTGCCTTTAATCAACAAAACTATGGCACGTCGCCAACTCGTAATGTTGAGCGGTTCGTAGGAGGCGTTTAGGACTAAAACCTTCCCCATTGATATTAGCTCAAGGTATTAGTTTTAGATATTTTAACACAAATGTACCTTCCTGGGGAGATGAGAATAATTTATACTTCCTCAATAATTTGGTAGGAAGAAGAAGGAGTGTAAGGGAGTCGAGGCAAGGGAAGCAGAGGAAGATGAATAACCCAATGCCCCATTAACTGTGAGCGATCGCTATCAACAACGCATATATATATTCATTTTCAGACATTTTCCCTAGTGCAGCACTAGAATTTTCGCCAAGTATCAAAGTTTTAGAGATACGGAGCGCAGCGAAGTGTTCGCGTAGCGTGCCGGAGGCTTCAGCAATCACAAGGGTTTTGAGATTTTTACATTTTGTGACATAGTTAGGTTTATTTGTGCCTACCTACTTAAAACTGATAGCGGAAACTGATATTTATCTACTAAAAATAATTATGAAATTCTGAAATTAGTTTAATTCTTCTGCCCTACCAGCCCCTTTATGAGTTACCCAAATAGATTCAAAGTTTTTGAGCATTACTTCTTTAGAACTGATTGTTTTTTCTTTTCCAAATGGTTTAATGATGGCATCAATATTAGGATAAATGAAAAAAGGTATTGATATCCGACTACCAGGATATTCATGAATCACTGCATGGGGTGTACTGACAAATAAACCGTTAGTCCACATTTGTAACATATCCCCTAAATTGATAATAAATGTATCTTCTAAACAGGGTGCATCAATCCATTTATCTTTTGTATAAACTCTTAAAGAAGGATGGGGTAGTTGTTCTTGAATTAAAATGGTGAAAATACCATTATCTGTATGTTTACCAGCTTGTCCAGATTTTCCTGGATAGTAAATAGTACGCTGGATTAAAACAGGATCATTAAAATATGGATCGAACCAAGTTGCTTCTAAACCTAAAGATAAAGCTATTGCTTTTAACAATTTAGGAACAATTTTTGTCATTATTTCTTTTTGCAAGTTGTAATGAGATTTAGCAAAGCCTAGTGCAACGTTATCATCTGGCAGAATATTCGGACCTATAAATGGTTGTTCTGATAATGGTTTATCTATACCTAAATCAAAAATTGCTTTCGGATCAAAACCAATTTCTTTATTTAAAAATTCACCAAACAGAGGAACATAACCTCGTGAACTTGGCGGATAAACCTGTTGTATATCATGCCCATACTGCTGTTTAATATCTTCTGGAAGATGAAAGAAATTTCTTGATGTAGTTATAGTTTGATCAATGCTAGATTTAGAAACTCCGTGATCTTTTAAATAGAAAAAACCACATTCATAACAGGCTGTATATAATCTCTTAATTTCCGGATTATCCACATCACCTTTATCTAACTCAGATAAGGATATAATTGGTAGATGCTCCATTGGTATTATCTCTATAATTTACAATCAGAAACAGTTGATTTTGGTAGTAGAATTTCCAGTTATACTGCAAACGGGTCAAACTTGGACTTATGTCATACTGACCGTAACGTAG
>NZ_JAYGGY010000002.1:0-155911 GCF_034931625.1 Anabaena cylindrica UHCC 0172
ATTGGTCATTGGTCATTGGTCATTGGTCATTGGTCATTGGTCATTGGTCATTGGTGAATAAATTTTCCCTTTGCTACCTAAAGAGTGCCAAAACCTTTTTTCTTTTTCTCTTTCTTTTTCTTTTTTGCGGGTGCTGCACCGCCTGGATAACCGCGCCAGCCTGCGGAGGGACTATTAGCCGCTAAGGGGTTGCCACCGCCGAACATTCCTGGCATACCGGGGAAGTTACCTTGACCCATTTGCTGCATGAGCGATCGCATTTTTTGGAAATCTGCCACCAATTTACTCACATCTGCCTCTCTATAGCCAGCACCAGCAGCAATGCGCCGTCGCCGACTAGGAGAACTAGACAACAAATCCGGATCATGGCGTTCTTGTTTCGTCATCGAATTAATCATCGCCTCACACCGTTTTAGCTGGGTTTCGCCCTGCTTCAACTGGTCATCAGAAAGCTTGTTCATACCTGGAATCATTTTCATGATCCCACCAAGGGAACCCATATTTTTCAGCAGCCGCATCTGCTTGAGAAAGTCGGTAAAATCGAACTTCGCCGACAAAATTTTCGCTTGCATTTGCTCGGCATCTGCCAAGTCAATTTCTTCTTGGGCTTTTTCTACTAAGGTGAGAACATCACCCATACCCAGAATCCGCGAAGCCATCCGTTCTGGATAAAAGGGTTGTAGCGCCTCGACTTTTTCACCCACACCGACAAACTTAATCGGCGCACCGGAAATTTGCCGTACTGACAGCGCCGCACCACCACGGCTATCACCGTCTAATTTAGTCAGAATTGCCCCAGTAATCCCGATTTGGTCGTGAAAGGTGCGAGTAAGATTTGCAGCTTCCTGACCCGTCATGGAGTCCACTACTAACAGAGTTTCGTCTGGTTCGATAGTTGACTTAATGCGGGCTAATTCCCCCATCATCTCTTGGTCGATTTGTAAGCGTCCAGCCGTATCCACAATAACTGTATTAATGCCTTCTGCTCTAGCGCGTTCCACACCTTGACGGGCAATTTCTACAGGATCTGCGTCGCTGCCTAATTCAAAAACAGGAACGTCAATTTGTTTACCCAGTGTCAAAAGCTGATCAATAGCTGCTGGTCGATATACGTCTGTTGCCACTAACAAACAACTGCGATTTAATTTCCGTAAATGTAAGGCTAACTTAGCTGTAGCAGTGGTTTTACCAGTACCCTGTAACCCAGCCATGAGGACAACAGTGGTTTTACCCTCAACTTCTGCTAGGGGAATATTTTCTTCCCCCATCACCTGTACCAGTTCATCGTAGACAATTTTGATAAACTGTTGGTCAGGACGCACACCGGAAATTACTTCGGCTCCCTGTGCTTTGGTTTCGACTTCGGTAATAAAATCTTTGACTACCTGGAGGTTAACATCTGCTTCTAACAAGGCGCGGCGCACTTCCCGCAAAGCATCTTGAATGTTAGATTGGGATATTTTATCTTGTCCCCGCAGTTTTTTCCAGGCAGACTCTAAACGGTCAGATAGTGCATCAAACATAATGTATTTACAACGTAGTTAGACAGAGAAAAAATCTGAACCGCTAGTCTGGCGCTTCAGGATTTCCGGTAAAATTTCAATTTGCTGTATTACCAGCTTAGTAGTTTTTGCTCCAACTGCCTCAATAGAAGGCAGAAGAAAGATAAATACTCTCCCTCATTCTCTCCATTTACCCAGTTTCTTTTAATTGAAAATTAAATCTAAGCGTTGCTGGGCTGTTTTCAGGGCTTGAACTGGGGAAGTTTTACCTAATAACACCGCCTCAATTGCGCGTCCTAAACTATCGGAGATGCGAGTATAACCGGGAAAGATGGGACGTGAATGCCCGTGTTTTGCCTGTTCTAAAAATACCTTGATCTGTGGTTGTTGGTTCAGGAATTCTTGATATTGAGGACTTTGACGAGATTTAATATTGACAGGTAAATAGCCAGTTCCTAAAGCTAATTCTGTTTGGAAATCTGCACTTAAGGTATATTCAGCAAATTTAAAAGCGGCTTTTTCTCTTTCTGGGGTAGTTTTAAACAAGAATAGATTTTCACCACCAATGACGGTGGCAGGTTCTTTCTGCACGGGAATGGGAAAAACTGCAAAATCTACACCACTTTGTTTCAATTCTCCCAAGCTCCAAGGGCCTGTTACCTGCATTGCCACTTTACCATTAACCAAGCTTTCGATCTCATAACCCCGTTCTGGCGAGGATAGTACTGCATTACTATCTGCAATTAAATCTTGCCAAAATTGCAAAGCTGCGATCGCTCCTTGATTATCTGCCAAAACCACATCTGCTGCACTCTGACCATTACCATTTACCAATTTACCACCACCACTCCACATAAAAGGCAACCAAGTGAAAACTGTAAATTCGCCCTTTCCACCAGGTAGCAGCATTCCATGTTGATCGATCTGCCCATCTCCATTAGTATCACGAGTTAATTTTTTCGCAGCTTGTCGCAACTCTTCCCAAGTCTGCGGTAACTCAGTAATTCCTGCGGCTTTGAACAAACTGGGACGGTAATAAACCCCGACATTATTGGTAGCAAAAGGAACTGACCAAATTTGCTCGTTGTATTGCATTGATGTATACAAAGCAGGATCAATTTCCTGTTTGACTGGAGAATTAGCTAACTTTTCATCCAATGGGATCAACGCACCCAGTTCTACTAATTGTCCAGCAATTGTCGGATTAAACCATAATAAATCAGGTGGTGCATTCCCCACCACTGCTGCCAAAATCTTGGGCATTTGCTGATCTTGTTGACCCACATATAAAGATTCTACTTGAATCTCTGAATGAGCTTGATTAAATTTGTTGACTAGCTTTTGCAATACATCCCGATTTTGTGGTGGATTCACACCATGCCAGAAGGTAACATAAGTCACTTTATTAGATGATTGTATATAATTACATCCACTTAAAGAGAATATGACCATAAACAACATGAGAAAGAAACTACTAAGGTAATATAGTGATTTCTTGGACTTGCTTTGGCAGTGACGGAAAATGAAAAATTGATGCAGATAATTAGCAAATTTACGCAATTTCATCGTAAAAACTTGAGAACTTGCACAATTATCTTAGTTCAAGATGTGACCAGCAAATAACCGCAGTTACTCAACCTGAGATTTGCATCTAAGTCAAAGCTAGATATATCCTATGTTTGAAGAGAGTGTTAATATTTTTCTTTATTTATGTCAGGACATAGTAAATGGGCAACTATTAAGCGCCAGAAAGCAGTAGTAGATGCTAAAAGGGGAAATATCTTTACTCAGCTATCGCGGGCGATTATTGTGGCTGCTAGAAATGGTGTACCAGATCCGGCGGGTAATTTTCAACTACGGACGGCGATTGATAAAGCTAAAGCTGCGGGCATTCCCAATGATAATATCGAAAGAGCGATTGCTAAAGGTGCAGGTACTCTTGGCGGCGATAACTCCAGTTTAGAAGATATTCGCTATGAAGGTTACGGACCAGGTGGTGTAGCCATTTTAATTGAAGCTTTAACAGATAATCGCAATCGCACAGCAGCAGATTTGCGGGTAGCTTTTAGTAAAAACGGTGGAAACCTGGGAGAAATCGGTTGTGTTAGTTGGATGTTTTCCCAAAAAGGGGTTTGTGTAGTTGAAGGTATTGAGGATGAAGAAAAGCTTTTAGAAGCTTCTTTAGAAGGTGATGCTGAATCTTATGAAATGATTGCTGATGACATTGCAGGAGTGTTTACCGAAGTAGCAAATTTAGAAATTCTTAGTCAAACACTCAAAGAAAAAGGCTTGAAAGTTACAGATGTAGAGTTACGTTGGATTCCGGGAAATCAGGTAGAAGTAACAGATCGTGATCAGGCTAAATCTCTTCTCAAATTAATTGATACTCTAGAAGGTTTAGATGATGTGCAGAATGTCACAGCTAACTTTGAAATGACTGAAAATCTTATGGCTTTGAGTATGGCTTAATACAGCAAAATTTAGTAGGGATTATGAACAGAATAAGTACCTCGGCAAAATTAATTATACATTTTCTCGAAAAATAGAAATCCTTGGAATCTTCTTCTGTTATCTGTTAAAAATTTCTTGTTCCCTTCCTAAACTGTGCAAAATAAATTGCACGACTACTTAAAACAGTAATTTTATGTTTTTTATCAGAGCAATTTGGAGTTTTTGCCTAATACTTTTACTCCTACTAGCAAATGGAGAAGCACAAGCAGGAGAATTAGCCACCCGGTTAGCAAATTTTCCGCAATGGGAAAAATTAACATCAGTGAAAACAGCCAAAGGGGATTTAGTATATCCTGATTGGATGTCTGGAACTTGGCAAGTTACCAGTACCTTAGTAGATTTAGCCGCACCTTTAGCACCAGATATTATCACACCTGGTTTTGAAGGAAACCGTCATCAACTAAATCAACCTATTACTTTTTTGGTCAGATTTGTAAAAATTAAACCGCAAATCTCAGGTTTCAAACTTATCCCTAAAATAGATAATCAATCACAAATATTAGTAGCTGATAGAGTATTTAACAGCTTGAATTTATCAAAAGCTTATTTAGGAAATGATGCAATTTTATCAATTAAAATAGATCCAGAATCTCCTAATCGTCAAATTACCTTTTTACGAGGTGAACGTCAATTAGTTTCTATTGTCACCGCACGGGCTACAGAAAATACACCTGATCATAAATTTATCACTACAGAAGTATTTCAACAATTATTTAAAGGCGGTTCTCGTCCTTATTTCAACATCGTAGAATCTACAACAGCCTACCATCAACTAGCCACATCCAATCCAGCAATTAAAGCAGATCAAGTTACTGCTGTTTACCTTTCTCCCCAAGATCCTGATTATTTTACCGCAGGTTCTCAACCGGTTGCTCTTTATCGTTATCGACTCGATTTTTTGCCCTCAGTACAGCCAAATACGTCTCAAGAATGATTTAATCGTTTACAGCTTGACTCTTTTGTAGTATAGCTGTAGTATAAAGTTCCTAGCTCATGGTTATGCTTTGGAATATTGTTCATCATGGCGAATTTTCGAGATATTCTCAATTATTTTCGTCCTTACTGGCCGCTGAGTATTTTCAGCATTACCGCATCCAGTTTTTACGAAATTATTGATTTAGTTGTACCTTATTCGATTGGACAAATATTAAATGTTTTGTCTAATCAACCCTTAGACAAACCAGTACAAGAAGCGATTGTTACCCTTGCCAATATCACAAATTATCCAGTTAATAAATCTCTATCGCTGGCTTTATTACTAGGTTTAATATTTTTAGTTACCGTAGTTAGAGCGCCAACCCAGCCTTACTTAACTCTTTGGTTTCATTGGGATATAGCCTTAAGAGCGCGTCGAGATAAAACCCAAACAGCCATAGCCAAAATTCTCACCCTACCACTGGAATTTTATGATGAAAATAACCCTGGACGTATAGCAGGAAGAATAGCTAGAGGTCTTGTTAACCACACCTGGGGTTATCCTGAAATTGCAGGTCAATTTATTCCTAAATTATTGCGAGTAGTGGGAATATTTGTAATTATTGCCTTGATTGAATGGCGAATTGCAGGGTTATTTCTGATTTCTTTTGTACTTATCCTCAGCTTTAGTTTGAAGCAATTGCAGCAGCTAATTGGTTGTGAAATCACTCTAGATAAGTATATGGAAAACACAGAAAGCCGCACATCAGAAATTGTCACAAACATCAAAACAGTTAAAGCCTTTGCAACAGAAGCCAAGGAACTTGAGCGACAAAAACAACGTTTGCATCGAGAATTAAAAGTAGTTGATTACCGACTTCACAGAGGTTATGTGAAACTGGCAACTTTGCAAAAGACTGTCATTCAGTTTTGTGTGTTTATGATTTTGGGTCTAACTCTAGTCGCCACACTAAATGGTAAAATTTCTCTTGGTCATTTTGTCATGACTTTAACTCTTTCTAGCATGGCATATTCTGAGTTAGAACCTATCAGTAATTTAGCCGAATCTTTCGCACGTCGCTATTCTTCTATGATGCGGTTTCATGAATTTCTGCAAACACCATCAGGAGTAGATTCAGATGGACTTTTGACAGACATAAATCCGCAAGAGTTACCATATAAATTTACTGGCAAGCTGGAATTTTCTCACATTGGTTTTGGATATGATAGTAATCGTCAAGTTTTGCAAGATATCAATCTCTTGATTGAGCCATATCAAACAGTGGCGTTAGTAGGAAAATCAGGTTCTGGTAAGTCTACTTTAGTCAAGTTGCTATTGCGTTACTTTGAACCACAAACAGGGCTGATTTTGATTGATGGTGAAGATATTCGCGCTTTAGATGTAGGTAATTATAGACGCAGATTAGCGATCGTCCACCAAGAAGTAGACATTTTTAACGGTACAATTTTGGATAACCTCAAATATGGTAGACCAGAAGCGACCTTTGAGCAGGTGCAGGAAGCCTGTAGAATCGCCAGACTTGATGAAGTAGTTCAGCACCTACCTCAAGGTTATTACACCGTTGTAGGGGAGCGTGGGGTGAGGTTATCGGGAGGACAAAGACAGCGTTTAGGAATTGCTAGGGCGTTACTAGTGGAACCAGACGTTTTGATTTTTGACGAAGCCACCTCTAGCTTAGATTACGAGTCTGAGCGTTCAATTCAACTCGCTATGCGCTCAATTCAAGGAACTCGCACCACAATTATTATCGCCCACCGTCTCAGCACCGTCAGGGAAGCCGACAAAATCGTGGTTCTTGATCAGGGAAAAATTGCCGAAGTCGGTAACCATGCTGAATTATTACTTCAAGAAGGCATTTACCACCGCTTACACTCCCTGCAAGAAACAGGAGATTTTATTGATTAATTTCCTAAAACCCTTTTGGAGCAAGCAATTTGGGGTTTCTATAAAAATCTTTTCTCCAACCCCTTGCCAGATTTAAAAACTGGTGCTATTGTTGTTAATCGTGGGACATAACGGGTCGATGTCCGAGTGGTTAATGGAGACGGACTGTAAATCCGTTGGTTTACACCTACGCTGGTTCAAATCCAGCTCGGCCCACCACTTTTGGAGATGTGAGTTACAATAGCTGAGTGTCGAGTAAACTTCTCAGCTTTGTAACTTGTAACTCGCCAGAAAAGTTAAGTTTCAGTTTTTTTGCCCGTGTGGCTCAGTGGTAGAGCACACCCTTGGTAAGGGTGAGGTCACGAGTTCAATCCTCGTCACGGGCTTTTTGAAATTATCGAAAGATAAATAATTTTAACCATTTGCATAAGTCTGCTGTACTTTATCATTGTATCAAATATCTAACAATTATGGTTCTTCGGTTCTTTTTATGGAAAACCTGGGTTAAAACCATTGAAAGCCTTATTGTGTAGGCATTTCATGGAAAATGTGGGCGTAATTGTTTAAAACCCTTCCGGGGTAGGGGTTTTGTTATAATCAATCCTCAATCACCATAAAAGAGACGCAAGAGCCTCAACTATTTAATGATTAATTGTTTTTCATGATTGATAATCTTAAATACAGCAGTCAAATGCAATACAATCGAGGTCGGGGAAACCCCGCCCCTACAGGCTTGGTAATGAAAAACTGTACTTCATAACAGCTGATGAAACCCCTCTCCATAGACGCGAAGCGGCTTCTCGAAGAGTACCTAGAGGCTTAAGACTTGGTTTTTGTATTCCCTAAGTTATAGATTTTTAAGGCTGATGACTACGACGAATTTCTGTAATTTGATCTGCTATGTCTAGTAGAGATTTCGATATTTCTGTGCCGGTGAGAATGATATCAACATGAGGAGGGCGTTTGGCGAGAAATTCTAAAACCTCTGCTTCTGGAATTAAGCCGAAGTTGATGGCTAAACTTAACTCATCTAAAACAAAGAGAGAGTACTTGCCTTCAGATACTACTTTTTGCGTATACTGCCACAATTGTTGTAAAGCTTGGTTTTCGGTTTCGTCCAAGTGTGGGGTATCAATACAACGGGGTAAGTCACAGCGAATCCAATCTAAATTTTGAACCATGTGAATAGGTTTTTCATGTCCTTGACGAATACCACCTTTGAGAAACTGCACTATTAATACTGGTGTACCTTGACCTGCTATTCTCAGCGCTTGTGCCATAACGCTTGTAAAAAAGTTACGATGGGGACTAGTGAAAACTTGTAATAGTCCCTCAACTGAATATGGTAAACTGAGGGTCGAATTGATACTTGGGGTTTCTAGTTGTGCAACCATAGGGTTAAGTTTAAAAAGTGACAATAAATTAAATAGTTTTCGTTGAGAGTAGTAATCGTAAATCTAAGCTGTATAATCAGTCTGTTTTGTACAGGCCTAGTGTATTTCATGATTGCCATTATTTAGTCAAACACTAGATTTATTTTGAAGTCAAGAGCTATTTTGATTTACAGTTTTGTTTTTCTTGCCTGGAGATAGTTGTAAAAATAGCAACAAATAATTGGCAGTATTTATCAATTAAAATTATGGGCTAGAGGCTGAAAATCATTAAAAAAGTAGATTTATCATTTTATTTGGGCAAAACAGAGTTAGGTGGTAGTGAATTTAAGATGATGGGGAGTGAATTATTGTGAGATTGGTGATTCTAGGAGGTTCAGGATCTGGAAAAAGTACTCAAGCACAAAGGCTGTGCAAATACTTTGATGTTCCGCTGATTTCAACAGGTGAGATTTTACGGGATGCTATAGCTGGTGATAAATCAGGTAATGGCTATGGTGAACTAAATGATTTAGGACGTAATGCCCGTCCTTATGTGATTAGAGGGGAATTAGTGCCAGATGAAATGATGATTGAATTTATCAAGGTGCGTTTGAGTCAACAGGATGCTAATGGTGGTTGGATATTAGAGGGCTATCCCCGGACTGCTTTTCAAGCGGAAGAATTAGATTTTTTATTGGACAATTTGGGAGAAAAATTAGATTGGGCAATATATCTGCAAGTACCACAGGCAGTGATGGTTAGCCGTTCCTTGGGGCGATCGCTCCCAGATGATCAACCAGAGATTGTACAGCGGCGTGTAGAGTTGTTCTACGATCGCACTATCCCTATTTTAGAATATTATGACCGCCGTCGTCGTCTATTAACTATCAATGGTGACGATTCCCCAGAACAGGTACAGCACAATATTCTGACTTTACTTGGGTGACAGGGGGCATGAGGCAGGGGGCAGGAGGCAGGAGGCATGAGGCAGGGAGCAGGGGGCAGGGAGCAGGGGGCAGAAGATAAATACTTCCTCATCTCACCAGTCACCAATCACCAATTACCAATTACCAATTACCAATCACCAATTACCAATCACCAATCACCAATCACCAATCACCAGTCACCAATCACCAATTCCCAATCACCAATTACCAATCCCCAATCCCCAATTCCCAATCCCCCGTGATTCTGCGGTAATGTAAAAGGCAGAATGGAAAAATTTTGAGGTAACTTCAATGACTTGGCAGCGTCCAGATGGTCGAAACCCCTACGAACTCCGTCCACTGAGTTTTTATCCTAATTTTACCCGCTTTGCGCCTGGTTCGGTTCTGGCAAAATGCGGTGATACTCAGGTACTTTGCACTGTTAGCGTTGCTGAGGGCGTGCCTAGATTTTTAAATGGGAGTGGTAAAGGTTGGTTAACGGCTGAGTACCGGATGTTACCATCTGCAACACAACAACGACAGGAAAGGGAATTATTGAAATTATCAGGACGGACACAAGAAATTCAACGTTTAATTGGACGGAGTTTAAGGGCTGCTTTAGATTTTGAGGTGTTGGGAGAACGGACGCTGACTGTAGATGCTGATGTGTTGCAAGCAGATGCGGGAACAAGGACAACGGCGATTACAGGTAGCTTTGTCGCCTTAGCTCATGCCATTTCTCAATTATTGCAACAGGGGGTATTAGAGCGATCGCCTTTGTGCGGACAAATCGCGGCTGTTTCTGTCGGCTTATTGGAGAAAGAAGCATTTTTGGATCTTAATTATATTGAAGATGTAGCTGCAACCGTAGATTTTAATGTAGTCATGAATCAAAACCTGGAAATTATCGAAATCCAGGGAACAGCAGAAGAAGGCAGCTTTAACCGTCAGCAGTTAAACCAGTTGCTGGATGTTTCTGAAAAAGGGATTCAGGAATTATTAATTGCCCAACAAAATGCAATACCGGGCTGGAACACACTGTTTATAGGAAATTGAGATGCAATATTTCCCGTCAATGGTCAGTTTTGGTGAATACTGACTAATATTAAAAGTTAATACTTATGGCGGTAAAGTTGCAACCAACAAGAAATCGAAAGCAATGGTGGATTATCCGCTGTTTTGCTACAGTGCTGCTTTTTGGTCAAATCTCGTTACATATAATTCAAGGAAAAACTTACCACCGGAAAATTTTGGAGCATATGGTGACGGCTGGGCCTGCTGCCCTCGCACCAGTTCTGCTAGTCAGTGGATTTGCGGGTATGATTTTCACCATTCAAACAGCCAGAGAATTAGTCAGATTTGGTGCTGTTGAGTCTGTGGGAGGTGCTTTCGCTTTAGCCTTTTGCAGAGAATTAGCGCCAATTTTAACTGCGAGTATTATTGCCGGGCAAGTAGGTTCAGCATTTGCAGCAGAAATAGGGGCAATGCGAGTCACAGAACAGATTGATGCCCTGTATATGCTCAAAACCGACCCCATTGATTATCTCGTCCTACCGAGAGTCATTGCTTGCTGTTTGATGATGCCTTTAATGATGATTTTTGCTTTAGTGATAGGCATCAGTGGGGGAGCTTTTGCGGCATTTCAGTTTTATCATGTTGACCCAGAGACATTTTTAGAATCGGTTCGAGATTTTTTAGAACCTTCAGATATGTTGATTATTTTGCTCAAAGGGTTAATTTTTGGACTTATAGTTGCAGTCAATGGCTGTAGTTGGGGACTGACTACCAAAGGAGGAGCTAAAGAAGTAGGAGAATCAGCAACAACAGCAGTTGTGACTACTTGGGTAGCAATTTTTATCATGGATTTTGTACTGGCGTTGCTGCTATTTGAAAAGCCCATACTTTAAACTTGATGATTTGTCATGTATCAATCCCTTGGTGGGCAAAGCCATCCCACAAAGCCAATCCAGACAGTTTGACAGTCTGTCATTTGACGACACTACCGATGAACAAGAGAATTATTGAGGATATCGAATTTGAAATTAAAACAGTGTGTCTATATTATTTATAACAGGTAAGATGTTTTCTAAACTGATTTTGCTCGCTACCCTTTATACTTCTCAGTTTATCCCTACCACATTCTTCATCCAAGCATTACCCGTTTTTATGCGACAACAAAAAATGTCGCTGAATGTGATCGGATTTCTGGGTTTATTGATTCTTCCATCAGGGTTAAAGTTTCTTTGGTCGCCATTAATTGATCGCTACCGATTGGGTAAGTTAGGACATTATCGCGGTTGGATTATTTGCTTTCAATTATTGTTAGCATTAACCATGTTTACAACTGCTTTTCTAGATATCCAAAATAACTTAAATGCCTTACTAATTTGTATGTTTCTGGCATCTTTATTGTCATCTAGCCAAGATATTGCTACTGACGCATTAGCAGTAAATATACTTGAACCAGAAGAACGGGGATTGGGGAATGCCGTTCAAGCTGGAGGAAATGTTTTCGGCGCAGTGCTTGGCGGTGGCGTAATGCTGATTTTACTAGATAAAATGGGATGGCGATATAGTTTAATTACTATGTCTGTTTTCATGCTAATAAATTTAATTCCCATATTACTTTATCAAGAAGAAGTTACTATAAAATCACAAAATTCAGGCTTTTTCCGGTCATATTTTCAGCCATTCATCAGCTTTTTTTCGCGTCCGAATATACTACCTTGGCTGTTTATATTACTTCTGTATATGAGTGGCGAGAGTGTAACGAGTATTTTGATTCGTCCATTGTTAGTAGATAGGGGTTTGTCTTTATCAGATATTGGTTGGATTTTAGGAATAGTTAGTTATAGCGCCCGTATTGTTAGCGCTTTGATTGCTGGATTACTAATTGTGAAAATAGGGCAGAAAAAATCTCTAATTTTGTTTGGAATAATCGCTGCTTTTACCACACTTTTATATATTATTCCGGCAATTGGTGTTAGTAGTTTGGTTGTACTTTATGCAGTTTGTATTTTAGTTAACATTACTCAAAGTATGGCATATACTGCCCTGCTTAGTGCCATGATGGGTAAGAGCGATCGTGCTACTGCGGCTACTGATTACACAATTCAAGTTTCTGTGATGTTTTTAGGTGCAATTGCTGCCACAGTTCTGAGTGGTATGGTAGCAGCTAAAACGGGTTACACTTTCACATTTATGATAAGTACGGCGGTAAGTTTGTTGAGCGTATTCTTGATTAGTAAGCAATATGAAGTTAGTTCTTAATTCCTAGTTTTGATAACACTGTTATTGCAATTATTTACCTGACTAATTAATGGTGCGTACTGATTTATTCGCTGATAAAAAAGCAGTTGTCATCAGCATAATACTGCCGGCAAGAGTGAAAAGAATTGTGAGATTAAAACCAGCTAATAAGCCAGATAAAGCGAAAGAGAAAGGAGCAATGCCAAAGGAAGAAAGCATTCCTAAACTCATAACTCTACCTATAATTTCTGGTGGAGTTCGCTTTTGAATCCAGGTAATACCCACAATACTAAAAAAGCCACCACAACAACCAAGTACAGCGATAATTGCACTAGCTAATACTATATTGGGGATGAAGCCAAGTAGAAACAAACCAAAGCCTTGTATACTAGCAAGACTCAGCATTAATACTCCCAGTGATGGAAGATTTGGGAGTAATTGAGGTATCAATGTTCCTAATAAACCACCACCACCCCAAGCAGAATTCATGATTCCTAAAGCAACTACACCACCTGAAAAGCGATTATGAGCTAATGAAGTGATACCAACTTGCAAAGGACCAATAATCAAAAAATTCAACATCATTAATACTAGCAAAACTGCTCTCAGAGACGGATTCTGCCAAGCGTAGTTGATTCCCTCACGAATACCAGTCATTAAGCTCAAAATTTTACTGGAGGAAGGATTTTTCGTCATCATAGTATTGGGCTTAAAAGTGACTTTCATTAATGAAAGTGTGATGACTGCAACAATGAAAGTAGCAGCATCAATTGCAAATGCCTTTTCAATCCCGCTAGTAGCAATTAATAAACCACCTAAAGCTGGTCCAATGAGTAAAATTAATTGGGAAGTTCCTTGAATTAAAGTGTTACTCGCTACCAATTGTTCTTTGCTTACGAGGCTAGGTAATATTGATTTTGCGGCTGGAATAAAAAATCCATCTACAATTCCAAAGGTGATAGCAAATAAGTAAAGATGCCATAGTTGAGTGACTTGCAAGCTAACTATAATTGTGAGTAAAATTGTTAGCAAAGCACGTAAAGCATTGGAAAGCAGCATAACTAACCGGGGTGATAAGCGATCGCTCACTACACCGCCAATTAGCATTAAAATAGCACGAGGAATGGCTGCTGCCATCAACACAGTGCCTACACTAACACCAGAGTTTGTTAGCTGTATAGTCAGCCACGGTAATGCTACTAGGTAAAATTGATCGCCTATTAGTGAAATATTTTCACCGATGAATAGAAGTAGTAAGTTGGGTATGGTTAGCGGTTGCCAAAGACTGGAATTTGTTGGTTTTTTCATTAGTATGAAATATTTTTTTTAACGCAGAAGGGCGCGGAGGTAGCGTAAAGGTACGCGGAAGAATGGAGAATTTTAATTAACTTTTCTTTGATAGCCTTGCCAATATTTTTCTCGAAGTTTGGCTTTTTGTAATTTACCACTTGGTGTCCTTGGTAAGGATTCAGCAAATTCAACACTTCTAGGTAATTTGAAATCAGCAAGTTTACCGCGCACAAATTGAATGATATTTAGTGCGGTTGCATCCATAGCTGGTTTTAAAACGACAATAGCTTTAATAATTTCTCCAAAATCTGCATCTGGAACACCAATTACTGCAACTTCGGCGACTGCTGGATGTTCATATAAAATATTTTCAATCTCGGCTGGATAGATGTTTTCGCTGGCGCAACAGATCATATCTTTGATGCGATCGCAAATATAAATATAACCTTCTGTGTCAAAATAGCCAGCATCACCAGTATGAATCCAGCCATCTACCAAGGTTTTTGCTGTGGCTTCGGGTAATTTCCAATAACCTATCATATTGGCAGGAGATTTAATACAAATTTCCCCCACTTGAGTGCCACGTACTTCTTTT
The DNA here is from genome assembly GCF_034931625.1 of Anabaena cylindrica UHCC 0172. Classification (GTDB taxonomy): domain Bacteria; phylum Cyanobacteriota; class Cyanobacteriia; order Cyanobacteriales; family Nostocaceae; genus Anabaena; species Anabaena cylindrica_A. The sequence goes on from NZ_JAYGGY010000002.1 coordinate 14,268, forward strand.
CCTGTACTATCTAAAATAGCTACTGACACCCCAGGAAAGGGTTTACCAGCAGATTTGAGTCTGTCTGGATTTGTTGCCAATGTATGAGCATCTGGGGATAAGCTAACAGCACAATTTCCTGTTTCTGTCATGCCATAAATTTGCACAAAGTTACAGTCAAATGTAGACATTGCCTCTTTCAAAGATGATTCAGCAATTGGGGAACCTCCATAAACAATGTATTCTAATGAGGAAAAATCTGTTTTTTTACATTGGGGTTCAGATAATAAAACTTGAATCATTGCGGGGACAATACAAGTTTTAGTAATTCGATATTGGGGAATTATTTTTAATATTTCAACACTATCAAAAGTTGATAATAAAATATTTTCTGCACCAGAGACTAAACCACGAATAGCCCACCATAAACCGCCGATATGAAAGCTAGGTAAAACGAGGAGACTTTTATCTTTTTTCTGCCAATTTATCCAGTTTTTACCTGCTTTGAAAAATTCCTGAGCAACGGCAAAAAAACTATAATGTGCTAGTTGGACTCCTTTCGGTCTTCCCGTTGTCCCACTAGTGTACATTTGCACGATAACATTATTTATGTCAATAGTCATGTTGGGCTGAACATCGTTATGAAGTTGACACCAATTATCGTAATTTAGCCATTTATCTGCTTGCTTATCTCCTAGAGAAATAATATTTTTAACACCATCAAGTTCATTAATAATAGTTTTGACTAATTTATGAAATTCAGCACCAACAAAAAGAATTTCAACATCAGCATCTTTAATTATATAGCTGACTTCCGCAGCAGCCAAGCGCCAATTAATAGGAACTAAAACAACATTTATTTTGGCACAGGCAAATAATATTGTATAACTACTAAGTGAATCTTTAGCCAATAATGCAACGCGCGAACCATCTTTAATTCCTTGAGATAAAAGTGCATTAGCGACACGATTACTTTGGATATCTAACTGTGAATAAGTCAGGAATTTATCCTGATCAATTAATGCTTTATGATCTGCAAATTGACGTGATTGTATTTGTGATAAACTTGCTAATGTTGTAATTTCATTGTTGTACATCATAGAGATTTTCCAAAAATTGTATTTATATCGGTTAAGCTAAATTTAATGACTTTCTGAAAAACTAACCACAGATAAATAAGAGATATACCAATATTATATAAAACAGGATAATCCATATTTATCTGCGTTTATCTGCGTCCATCTGCGGTTAATTATTCTGGAAATTTTATTTAATTTGGGTGATTTTGTAAAGCGTAGAGGTATTGTTGTAATTTTTGAGCAAGGTTTTGAATATTTGGTGGACGCATGATAGTAAAGTGATTAGCATGGACAATTTCTGTGTGGGTTGTATTTGTTGTGTATTGACTCCAATTAGTACGAGATATTCCTTGTGCATATTCCTCTAGAGCTTCCCAAATGTAGATTTTAGCTTGTATCTGAGGTGGATGATGAACTCTAAGCATTTGTTCGTGAATTTCGGTGAGGTTGAGTTGTTTTTCTATCATGTTTACAGAAATATCAGCAAAAGTTTCATCAAATAATAATCCCAGTTCTTGTAAGCGATTGCGTTCAAAGTTTGGTGCATTCTTAGGAAGTAAAAAAGCATCCACAAGTCCGACAAAAGCGACTTCTTGCTCTTGTTTTTCTAACTCTTTTGCAACACTTATAGCAATTACCCCGCCCATAGACCAACCCATGAGATAATAAGGGCTATTTAGTTGATGTTGGCGAATAATTTTAGCGTATTCTACAGCCATTTTATCAATGCTTTCATATTCAGGAAGCGAATTATTCAAAGTCCGAGATTGTAAACCATAGATAGGTTGATTTGAATCCAAACAAGTTGCTAAATGCTGATAAGCCATCACTTGTCCCCCAGATGGGTGGATACAAAATAGTGGTAGCTGCGTTCCTTCAACTCGGATGGGAACTAAAACTGAAGATACAGGATTTTTGGTAAAAGAATTTGCTAAACCCGCCACAGTTGGATACTGAAAAAGTGTACTGATGGCTATATTTTGACCAAGTTTATGATTGATTTTGGCAATTAATTGCAAGGCTAAAAATGAGTGTCCACCCAATTCAAAGAAGTTATCATTTATGCCTATTTGATTAAGTTGGAATACTTCACCCCAAATTGATATTAATATTTTCTCAGTTGGGTTACGCGGTAGCACCAAAGTTTTTTCTAACTTTGGTGTTTTGGTGGGTGTAGGAAGTGCTTGACGATTCACTTTACCATTAGCTGTGAGTGGTAATGATTCTAACAGCATAAAAGTAGAAGGTATCATATATGCTGGTAACTTTGTTTGGAGGAAATGACGCAGTTCACTAAAATTAATTTCCGAGGCTTTCTCAGGTTTAGGAACTATATAACCTATCAGTGACTTATTGCTTTTTTCTTCTAGTACATTAACAATTACTTCTTTAATTGTGGTATGCTGTTGCAATGCAAATTCAATTTCACCGAGTTCAATTCGGTAGCCATGAATTTTAACTTGAAAATCGTCCCGTCCCAAAAACTCAATATTACCATCTGGTAAATACCGTCCCCAATCACCGGTTTTATAAAGCCGTTCTTGAGTCTGTGGATGAATGATAAAGCTAGTCTGGGTTTTCGCTTCGTCACACCAGTAACCTTTAGCTAGTCCGATTCCGCCAATATAAAGATGTCCAGCAACCCATACTGGACAATTTTCAAGAGTTTCCTTTAGTACATAAAATCTCTGGTTAGTCATTGGAAGACCATAGGGAATACTCTTATTATTTGCATTTTCAATAGGATAGATAATAGACCAAATAGATGTTTCTGTCGCACCTCCAAGACTGATAATTTTTACTTTTTTAGATAACGTTTTGACTTGCTGTGGTAAACTCAGTGGTATCCAATCACCACTCAGTAAAACTAACCGCAAACTGTTAAATAAAATCTCCTGATGCGGTGAAGCATATTCAACTAACATTTGCATTAAAGCCGGAACTGAATTCCAAATTGTGATTTGATATTTTGTAATCAATTCTGTCCAATGATTTGGATCTTTAGTACTAGCAGCTTCAGGAATCACAATAGTCCCTCCCGCAGCTAAAGTACCGAAGATATCGTAAACTGATAAATCAAAACTCAGAGACGAAAGCGCTAAAATCCGGTCATCTGCATTCACGTTAAAGCGTTGATTAATGTCGAGGATAGTGTTAACTACACTTTGATGACTAATCATCACGCCTTTGGGTATTCCCGTAGAGCCAGAGGTATAAATTATATATGCAAGGTCTTCTGGTTTTACTACTGTCTCTAATAAATGGTTATCTAGAGGCTTGATATCAGCATCTATACAAAGACGTTGGATGTTCTCCGGCCAATCTATTCGGTTCTCAAGTCGAGTTTGCGTCAACAGGATTTGGACTTTTGCCTGTTGTAAAAGATACCATTGGCGCTCAGTTGGTAGTCCAGGGTCAATGGGTAGATATGCAGCACCAGCAGCTAGGATACCCAAAGTTGCCACAACTTGCTCCCAGCCTTTTTCCATGATAATTGCTACTATTTGTCCGGGAAAAACACGTAGCTGTTGCAGGTGATGAGCTAAATTAATTGCGCGATCGCCTAATTCTTGATATGTTAAAGTGAGACTGCTAGTAACTACAGCCATCTGCTGTGGACGCAAAGATACTTGTTCAAAAACCAAAGTATGTAGTAAAGCTGTTTCTGGAATTGGTTTCTCTGTAGCATTCACAGCTACTCGCTGCCTTAGTTGTGCTGGTGGTAATAGCGATCGCTGCTTTATGTACCATACTTCATCATCCTTGGCTAATTGTTGCAACAAATCGCAATAAGCACCAAACATATCATTTAAAAGACCATCAGGAAAAAGTTCTTCTACAACATCCCAGTTAAATATTAATGCGCCATTCTGTTCTGTAACTTGATGATCTAAAGAAACTTGTGGTGTTTGGCTGATACCATAAACTATTTCACCTAAAAAGCTGTATTCTAAATCTCCCTGAGTAAAAGAACTTAAACCTAAAACACTGCTAAAAACTATTGGCATAGTAGCAGTTAAACCAGTTTTTTGGCGACGTGCTAATTCTCGTAGTACCTCAACCCCACTGATTTGCAGATGATCTAAATCTTGCAACAATTGCTGCTGAATTTGCAAAGCACGAGCAATAAATGTATCTGGAATTGAATTATCTATTGCCAAGAGGTTAGTAGTAGTAAAATCACCAACAATTTGATTTATTTGTGGGTGAATAGGTAGGCGTTCCAACACCGTCAAATTGAGAGTAAAACGGGGATTTTTGCTCCATACTGTTAAAACTTCTGCAAAAGCAGCCAGCAAAATCACAGAAGGAGTTAAACCAGAATTTTGACCCCGTTGCTTTAATTTTTGCCAGATATTGGGGGATAATTCAGCACGGTAACGTTTAAATTTATATTCTTTTAATTCACTGGTAAAAGAAACTAAAGGTAATTCTGGTGCTGGTGGTAAAGTATCTAAACGGCTAAACCAATAATCTTGGGATTGTTTAATTAATTCTAAATTTTGTAAGGCATTTTTATTAATTACATAATCCCGAAAAGATAAATCTAATGGAGATAATAATAAATCAGGTTTTTGATAAAGTGTATTCCACTCTTGAAATACAATGCGAATACTCGCAGCATCCACAACTAATAAATCCATACTGATGTGAATGCGGACGTGCTGATTATCTAAATAAGTTGCACAAATATCAAACCAAGGCCATTCTTGAGAAAGTACAACTTGGTGAGATAAATTTTCTCGAATAGCTGTTAACTGCGCTTCTACTTCTGTTCTTTCTAATCCTCGCAAATCCAATATAGCAATTTCATAATCGGGGACTTGTGCTAAAATTTGTTGTTCACCTGTAGGTAGCACTACCGCTCTTAGCATATCATGGCGAACAATTAATTTTTGCCAAGCTGCTATTAAACGTGATAAATCTAAATTACTAACTTCAAATTCTAAATAGTGATGATTAGCAAAATTACCTAACTCAAATATACTACTACGTCCTACCCAATGAGCTTGTTGAATATCAGTCAGAGGAAAAGGTTCATATCGGTTTTGATAATCTGGTTCAATAATTGGCAAAGAAGTAGTTTTCGGGTCATTTAAGCGTAGCAACCGGATAATTTCTATTTTATGCTCTGCAAGTGAGTCAAATAGCTCTTTTGTTAATACCCCTTTGGGTGCTTCAATACTTAATTTGTCATTTTCTACCCACAATTTCACACCACGTTTATCCAGTTCTGTTAAAAGTTCATTTCTGTTCATATATAGCAGTTCTAAATTATTTGCCAACAATTCTCCGTATCTCTGTGGTTCGTTAAAAAAATATAAAAATGGATTTTTCTAACGCATTCGCCATTATATCTAAGTAGGTTGGGTTTCGTTCCTCAACTCAACATTTTCGGAAATTTGTTGAGTTTCACTTCGTTCTACCCAACCTACAAATATCTTATTTCTTCCCTTCGGGAACGACTTCGTAGAATGCGTCTTGGTGGTTCATTAAAAGAATCCTTCTTACATCAAAATATAGATTTTTATCACGCAGAGGCGCAGAGAGGAATATGGGAGTGACATTTTCTAGATTTGGAATATCTCAGTATCATCATTCGTGGGAGTTAATAAGGGGTTTTGTTTAATTTTTGTTAGGGTTAATTGTTCCTCTACAGCTAAGGATAGTTTGGCAATATTATTTGCCTCTACTAACAATTGCTGCATAGATATATTGACTTGTAGCGCAGAAAGCAATTTGTTTTTAATCTGCACTAACTTCAAGGAATCCATACCCAATTCAAAAAAATTATTATGAATATCTACTGCTTCTATTTGCAGAATTTCTTGCACAATTTTCGCTAAACTTTGCTCTATTTCAGTTGTTGGTGGTGTGAAAATATCTACCGATTTTGAAGCTCCAATTTTGGGGACAGGTAGCGCCTTGCGGTCTACTTTACCATTGGGGGTAAGAGGTAAAGTATCTAAGAAAATATACTCACAAGGAATCATGTATGCTGGTATTTTTTGTCGCAGATAGTCAGACAACTGGGTAGAAATGGGGAGGGAATTTCGAGGTTTGGTTTGCAACGGGTCAATTTTCCCAGCAACAAAGCTATAAAGTAAAACTTGAGTTGATTCCAGATGGAATAAGTCTTGTAATTTGGTAAATTCTAGATAGCCAATGGGACACAGACCAATTTGCTGTTTGGGTGCGGTGTTCATCAGCAATTGACCAATGTGGCCGGCTTCTAACAGACAGAAATCCTTTGCTAATTCTCCATACATGGGAGCGATCGCACTCAGTTTACCAATTAAAAACACCGAAAAGGCAGATTGCTCAAAAATTATTTGATTTCCCCCATAAACACTGCTGTCAATTTCGCTGTTTGTACTGAGTAACACTAAACGATGATTAGCAGAATGATAGTAGTATATACCTGCGGCAAGTCCTGTCACTCCATTAGGTTTGATGAATAAGTAAGTCTGGACAGGATAAAGGCTTCCAGCAGAAGGATAACGATATTTCGGGAGTGGATAATCATCCAGTTGCATTTGCTGTAAACAACTTAAAAACTCGCTAAACTGTTCCAAAGAAATCGGTTGAGGTAAAAATTGCCGATAACTTTGACGTTTTAAGTAAGCTTGAGTTAGACTTTCATCCAATTTAACTAAAGGTAATTGGACAGTGGTTTGAGAAGATTCTACTTGTCTTAATCCTGGTTGTTTCAGTTTAAATTCAATGCGTTCTCCAGCATCAAATACCACTCCTGCAAGTTGACGTGGTTGGTAAGCTTCTCCTAAATTTGGCTCTGGTGGTAGCAGATGGGAAGAAACAACATAAGCCACAAGTTGCTGTTTATTTTGTGATTCTCCCACCGCCATTACTACCACATCTTTAATTCCGGGATATTTTTGTAAAGACGTTTCAACTTCACCCAATTCGACACGATAACCATTGATTTTGACTTGAAAATCTTCTCTTCCTAAAAACTCAATATTTCCATCGGGTAAATAGCGTCCCAAATCACCAGTTTTATATAAACGCTCTCCCGTATGGGGATGAATAATAAAACTAGCTGTTGTTTTCTCTTCTGAACGCCAGTAACCTAATGCTAGTCCGATTCCGCCAATATAAAGTTGTCCACTCACCCACACCGGACAGGGTGACATCAACTCATTTAAAACATAAAAATGTTGATTTTTTAGTGGTTTTCCATAGGGAATACTCGGACAGTTCAAGTCTACTGTCTCAATAGGATAGCAAATTGACCAAATTGAGGCTTCAGTTGCTCCCCCCAAACTGACTAACTGCACATTTGGAAATAGTTTCTGCACTTGACCTGGTAAACTCAGAGGTAGCCAATCTCCACTTAACAAAGCTAAACGCAGAGATGATGGTGCTTGTTGCGGTTTGTCTGATAAATATGCCACCAACATCTGCATTAAAGCCGGAACTGAGTTCCAGATAGTGACTTGGTGATTTTTGATTAACTCTAACCAGTGAGTCGGGTCTTTAGCTCCTGTGTTTGCGGGAATCACAATAGTTCCTCCCACCGCTAATGTACCAAAAATATCGTACACTGAGAGGTCAAAATTCAAAGCTGATAAAGCTAACACTCGGTCAGATGAATTGATAGCAAAACGTTGGTTAATATCCAAAATAGTATTGACTGCACCCCGGTGGTCAATCATCACCCCTTTCGGTTCACCTGTGGAACCAGAAGTATAAATTACATAAGCTAAATCGCTGGGATTTTGCTGTAATTCCCTTATAGTAAAGTCAACTTCTACTAAATTTTCATTGTTAATTTCTAAATGCTGAATTCCTGATGGCCAAGACAATTGATAATTGAGATGGGGTTGGGTAACAACTAATTTCACCTCCCCTTGAGAGAGTAAATACCATTGTCTTTCCTGTGGTAGTGTGGGGTCGATGGGTAGATAAGCCGCACCAGAAATTAAGATTCCTAATACTGCGACAATTTGCTCCCAGCCTTTATCCATGACTACAGCAACGAGGGTATTGCTAGTAGTTCCCAATTGCCACAAGCGATGTGCTAAATGATTAGCTTTTTGGTATATATCTTGATAAGTGAAAGTGTATTCTGAACCAATTACAGCTATTGATGACTGCGCCACTTTGACTTGATTGATAAACAAACTATGCAAAGTCTCGTGAGAAACTGGAGCAGCAGTATTATTAACCGCCAATCTTTCTCGCAGTTGAGCTTCTGGTAGTAATTCTCGGCTGTTTTCAACCCAAGCTGAATTTTTTGTTGCTAACTGCTCCAACAAATTGCAGTAAGCTGTAAACATATCATCTAAAAGACCATCAGGAAATAATTCTTCTACAGCATCCCAGTTAAATACTAATCTCCCATTTTGTTCTGTAACTTGATGATCTAAAGAAACTTGTGGTGTTTGACTAATACCATAAACTATTTCCCCAAACTGATTTAATACAGATGTATTTTGACCCAGAGATTCTAAACCCAAGGTGCTAGTAAATACCACCAGCATTAATTGATAATTTGCTCGCTTGCGACTAATTTTTCGTTGAACTCGCACACCACTAATATAGCTGTGATCTAAATCCTGCCATAGTTGTTGCTGTAATTTTTGAGCGCGGTTAACAAATTTATTGGTAATGGAATTATCTACTTCCAAAAGTGTCAGTGAAGTAAAATCTCCTACCAAATTATTCACTTGGGGATGGAGGGGTAGACGATTAAATAGTGTAAGATTAATGGTAAATTTAGGATTTTTGCTCCAATCACTTAATATCTCAGCAAAAGCACTCAATAATACCGCAGAGGGAGTTAAATTAACTTGATTACCTCGGTGTTTTAATTGTTGCCATTTTTCTGCGTCAAGTTGTGCAGTCCGACGTTTAAATTGCGGCTTAATAATTGAACTTGGGTTTTTAGCTATAGGCAATTCTGGTGCTGGAGGCAAAGTATCCAAACGCTTAAACCAATATTCTTGAGAACGTTGAAACTGGGGTGTATTTTCTAAAGCTAATTCAGCCAAAACATAATCTCTAAATCTCAGTTCCAGTGGTGGCAATAAAAACTGAGGATTTTGGTAAAGTTGATACCATTCTTCTCCTAAGACAAACATACTCCAAGCATCAGCTATCAAACCATCAAAGCTGAGATGCAATCGGATATCTTGTTGATTTAAACGAGTGGCTTTTAACTTGAACAGAGGCCATTTATCAGCCGGTAATATCTCATGGGACATCTGATGACGGATAGATTCTAGCTTTGTAGTTACAGATTCAGATGTCTGTCCAGATAAATCCAAAACCTCAATTTCATAAAAAGGAACTGCTGCTAAAATCTGCTGTTGACCATCCGGTAAAATCACCACCCGCAGCATATCATGACGACAGATTAACTGTTGCCAAGCTTGGTTAAATCTTTCAATATCTAAATTCTTAGTATCTAACTCTAAATAACCGTGAGCAGCAATATTTCCTAAATTAAAAGCTTCACTGCGACCCAACCAATAAGCTTGTTGAATATCAGTTAAAGGAAATGATTGATAACAATCATCTGGCGCAGGTACAATTGCAGATAAAGGAATAAAAGATGCAATTTGTCCCGACTCAGAAAGAATTTTATTGATTCCTTCCACCGTCGGCGATGCTAACAAACTGCGTAAAGGAAACTCAACATTAAAAGTTTGTTGCAAACGAGAAACTACTTGAGTAGCCAGTAGAGAATGTCCCCCCAACTCAAAAAAATTATCGTAAATGCCTACTTGTTTAACTTTGAGAACAGCAGCAAAAATATTCGCAATTAATTCTTCATTAGGTGTGCGTGGTGGCACAAAATCTCCCTGCCGATTTTGTTCCATATCTGGTGCAGGTAAAGCCAGACGGTCTATTTTACCATTGGGAGTCAAAGGCAGAACCTCTAACATTACAAAAGCAGCAGGCATCATATAATCAGGCAATTTCTGCTTAATGAATTTACGCAATTCACCAATACTTAATGACTCCTGATGAGGTACAATATAAGCAACTATTAACTTATTACCCACTACCTCTTCCCTAACCACCACCACTGCGGCTCGAACTTGAGGATGATTCCCAATTACTGCTTCAATTTCTCCCAATTCAATGCGGAAACCGCGAATCTTCACCTGATAATCAACTCTACCCAAAAGCTCAATATTCCCATCCCTCAAATAACGAGCTAAATCCCCAGTTTTATAAAGACGACAAGATTTAGAATTTTCAATAGGACTTACACAATAACTCTCTGAAACTCTTATTTCTCCGCCTCCTCTGCGGTTAGATTTGCCTAAGTCCTGTTCCAAAAAGTTGGAGATAAATCTCTCCTCAGTCAACCCCAAATCATTGAGATAACCTCTAGCTAAACCATCCCCTCCAATATAAATTTCCCCAACAACCCCCACTGGCACAAGCTGAAGATGATGATCTAAAATATATATTTGTGTATTAGCAAAAGGTCGTCCAATCGGCACTAAAGCCTCATCAGATAACTTAATCTTTGTATTTACAAAATAACTACTATCAATAGTCGCTTCCGTTAAACCATAGGAATTAATTAAACGAGTTTCACAACCACAAAAATGGTGAAATCTTTCATAATCTCTCACATATAAACTATCTGAACCTACCACCAGCAACTTCATAAAATGAAGATTCTGCTGACTTCTTTCTAAATAATCAACCAAATTGCTTAACACCGCAGGAACAAACTCAGCACTATCAATTTGCTCTTTTTGCATGAGTTGATATAGTTTTTCCGGTTCCAAAAGCCATTCTCGCGGACACAATACTAACTTTGCTCCCGAACACAGCGCACGTACTAAATCCCCAGTAAAGACATCAAAAGAAAAACTAGCCATTTGCAAATGACTATTGAGAGATTGAAGCTGATAGGCATTTTCCCAACCATAATAGGCATTAACTAAACTGCGATGAGTAATCATCACTCCCTTGGATTTACCTGTAGAACCTGATGTATAAACTACATAAACTAAATTTTCATCTGTAGTATTATTAACTAAATTTTCTGCACTTTCTTGAGAAATATTTTCCCAATCTTTATCTAAACAAACTACAGGTATATCCTGCACTGGAAGACCTGATAATAGTTTTTCTTCAGTTATCAATACCGCTGCTTTGGCATCAGAAAGCATGAATTCCCATCGTTCTTGGGGATAATTTGGATCTAATGGGAGGTATGCTCCACCTGCTTTGAGAATTGCCAACAATCCTACAACCATTTTTAAGGAACGCTCTAGACAAATTCCCACTAATATTTCGGAATTTACGCCTATTTTTTGCAAATAATGTGCTAGTTGATTAGCTTGGTTATTTAATTCTTGATAAGTTAGCTGCTGGTCTTGAAATACTACTGCTACAGCGTTTGGTGTCTCTTGCACACGAGATTCAAACACCTGATGAATACATTTAGCTTGGGGATAATCTGCTTGGGTATTGTTCCACTCCCAGAGTAAATGTTGTTCAGCTTCAGTCAGCAGTGGTAATGTAGAAATTTGCTGCTCTGGATTGGCGATAATTCCTGCTAGTAAGGTGCAAAAATGATCAGCCATCCGGCTAATAGTTGCTGCATCAAATAAATCTGTGTTGTATCTTAAAATCCCAATCAGTGATTCTGTTGTCTCCATCATGTCGAAGACTAAATCATTCTGTCCTTCTTGCTGGGGAATGATAAAAGGTTCTAAGTTTAAACCTCCCCAATTTTCTCTAGTTTTTGCTTGAGGAAATACAGATAATTCATAATCTGGAACCATTTCTGACAACTTCAACAAATTAAATGAAGCGCGGAACAGTCCAGGGAGACTGGAATCACGATTTATTTGTAATTTCTCAATCAACAAAGGTGAGGGATAATCTTGATGTCCCATTCCCCCTAATACTTTCTGGCGGACTTGGGCTAAAATATCCCCAAAGGTGGGATTACCAGCTAAATTTACTCGCAAAGCCAGCATATTTACAAAAAATCCCACAGTTCTGGCGAATTGCGACTGACTTCTGCCTTCGGTGGGACAGCCAACTATGATATCTTCCTGACCAGTGTAGCGGTGTAGCAGCACTTGAAAGGCTGTCAGGAGGGTCATATATAGGGTTGCACCTTGAGTCTTAGCCAGTTGTTTGAGTTTGGCGGTTAATTCTGGAGTTAAATTAAAGGTATGGGAAGCTCCATGATAGTTTTGAATTGGCGGTCTTGGTCTATCCGTGGGTAACTTTAATATTGGTAATTCATCAACCAGTTGTTTCTCCCAATATTCCCAAAGATTATCTCCCACGGGACTTGCTAACATTTGCCGTTGCCACTGCACAAAGTGCCGATATTGTGAGTTAATGGGTGGTAGAATGGCTGTCTGACCAGTGTTTTCTGAATGGTAGAGCGATCGCAATTCATCCAATAAAATTCCAAAGGAAAATCCATCAACAGCAATATGATGGATTGTCAGTAAAAGTACATGATTTTCCTCAGCACAAGTAAATAAATTTACCCTGATTGCTGTTTCTCGTTCCAAATCAAAAGGACGCTGATATGCTTCAACTACCTTTGTAGTTAATTCATCCTCCTCCCAAGTTACAGCGTCAGTGTTCTCAAAACATACTTCTCGGTATTCATGCACCTGTTGAAAAGGTTCAGCATCTTTTTGATCGAATGTAGTCCTTAGTGTAGGATGGCGAAGGACTAAGGCTGCGAAAGCTTTTTGTAAAGCTGGAATATTTAACTTTGAACATATCCGCGCTGTAAATGCAACGTTGTAAGCTGCACTATGAGGCGCTAATTTATATAAAAACCATAATCCTTGCTGACCGTGAGTTAAAGGATAAGTTTGAGAGGGATGAAAGCCTCCACGTAGCAATTCAATAATTTCTGTTTTATATTGCTTAATTTGACTTAAAAGTGGAGGATTTAATACTTCTTTAGAACCACGATAACGGAGTTTGCCACCATCAACCCACAATTCTATATTTTGTAAATACAAGTCTTGCAGAAACTTAATTAAATTCATAATTCACCTTCTAGTAAATCGTCATCATTCATTATTTTTTGGCTGGTGTTTTTCCAATTTTCTGAGGTGATTTGTTCACTTAACTGAGTTGCTAAATCAACGATATTTAAATCCTGCATAAATTGCACTACAGGTACTTCTACTTCCAAGTCTGTTCTTAATTGGTTCCGCAATTTCGTAGCTATCAGAGAATCAATTCCTAAATAATTTAGAGGCTGATGTATGTCTAGTTCGGATACACTTATTCCTACAGCTTTGGTAACTGTTTCTTGAATATAGGCGATTAACTTTTTTTGACGTTCAGTTACAGTTAGTTCTAGTAATTTATGCATACACTAATTTTTATGAAATAAACAAGGTTTTTATTATCTCTGATGAGAACAAGATATCAAAAATAATTGACCGCAGATAAACGCAGATAAAGATGGATTAATCAATTGCGGGTTGGGGAAAATTATCAAGATTGTTTTCTAGTTTATTGTCTAATATGGCTATGGTAACTTCTCCTTCTGAGTAACCACTATTATCATCAGAAAACGCGCATGAGGTTTTTAAGATGATTAGATTGCTGCGAGATGAACATTTATTAATTGATAGAGTACCTTGAAAATTACTAGAATTAATTGGTTTCTTAAAAGTGCTGGAAAATTTAACAATTAAAAAGTCACTAAGTTGACGGCGTTTATAGATGTCTAAATCCCAGTGTTTCATCACCTCCAACAACTGATTTTCTAGTAAATAAGCAATCATGACATAGAATAATTGATTGTAGCAAATATTGAATTCTACTGAATTAAAATGTCCAGTGTCAGCAATATAACAAGATTCTCCAATAGAAAAATCAGCTTTGATTAACCATGAGCATTTGTGATCACTGCAACCGGAATCTAGATATTGAAACTGAGCCTTTTTTAGATATTTACAATCCTCCTTATATGGCTCAAGAAAAACATTCAATAAATCCTGACTTACTTCATCTATCTTGATAATTTTTATGTCTGTTTTCATAAATTCCTATTTCCTTAGACTAGACAAAATTTGATAGAACAAAATACTATAACAGTCTAAAATGATCAGTGAAATCCCTCTTATACCAATTTTATGTGAAGTTGCACATAATCCTAAAATATCTTGATTAATCCATCTTTATCTGTGTTCATCTGCATTTAATTGTTCTTGATATTTTATACAGCTTCATATTAATTTGGAAAATCCGCTTTTCATAAATTAGATAGAATTCCTATATAAAGAATTCAAAATTAATTTCTTATTCTTGAATTTGGTAAAATCACCAAGTCTTATTACTCACTAATTCACTAAACTTATCATCAATTTTCGAGGAAACATAAAAAGGCAGTCCATCGTAAATACCAATGCGATAGCTGACACTTTTCTCACCTTCTATAACTGTAGATGCTTTATGATTCAGAGTTCTATTTTCCCATAAAAGAATATCTCCATCTTGCCAAACATGGGTATAAATATGTTCATCCTGATCAATAAAAGAAAATAATTCTCGTAAAAGTTTTTGATTTGTTTCATAATCAAAACCCACGATACCAGTAGTAAAACCTTGATTCATATAGAGAATTTTTTCCTGAGTAACTGGGTGAGTAATAATAGCTGGATGTTTAACAGGAGGGAATTTTTTTTCAAAATCATTCATTATGTCTATAATAGCCCTATCAATATCCCACTCTTGCACTTTATAACGCCATTTTGCCTCATGCAATATGTATTTTCCATCAACATAACTTCTTAAATTATCAGGTAATTTTTGATAAACTTGCTGCATATCAATATAGTAAGTTTCCCTCTTGGAATTAGGTAAAATTTGTGGATATAACATAGTTAATGGTAGAGGTTCATCCAGAAAAGCACAGTCAGTATGCCAGTATCTTCCAGTTCCCCGAACTCCAAATTTTTTGCCATCCTTGGGAACATTAGAAGATACAAATATTTCGGGATAATCTGGGTGATGATAGTTGTCTTGAGGATAGATTTGTGGCGTACCAATTTTATTAGCAAATTCTAAATATTGATTTTCGTTAATTTTTTGATTTCTGAAGACAACTAATTTATGTTGGTATACAAGTTGTTTAATTGTTTTGACTTCTGCTTCGGTAACTGAAACAACGTTTATATCTAAAATTTCTGCTCCAATAGATTCTGAAGATGGTGTATTTATTTTCATGGTTCTGTGCCGATTTTTTGTATTTAAACCTGATTTCGAGGCCGAGTTGGAAAACCCAATTCAGTGATTTTCTAACACTCTCACATAATTTATACACTTCATCCCTTCCACATCCAGGGTGAAGGTTTGCTGGAAATGGACAGGAAGAGCGATCGCTTGATCCGAACTAAATAGCATACACTTAGAACTTATTTCGCAGAGAATTGCTGACCTGCATATTATTTGAATAATTCATCTGGAACTGTCAAAAGACCACTTGTCAAACATGATTTTTTGGCAAAAACTCTCGCGGTAAAATCTAACACACGGTCTTTAAACTCAGCAATCTTCACTGACAATCACCAAATTACGTTCTTTTGTACTGGTTTGACAGCCTGTCTTTTGACACTAGCTACAGATTACAGATAGTGTAATTTTTGATCAAGCAGATTGCAGATTAAGAAAGTAGAAAATCTAGTTCAAAGCTAGAAACCAAGCCTATTTTACTCCTGAATTCTGCGTGTATTTGTAATCTTCGTTTGGTGTGAGACGGGTTGATGAATGGAATTTATCGGTATCCAGGGTTTGCGATCTGCCGGAGGCAGCAGCGCTTCGCTATCGCCTCAATAGTTGCATTGTTCGTTATTCAACCAGCCCAAGCAGAAACAGATAAATCTCTAACAGAGAGATTATCACCAGCCGGTGTGTATCAATTACCACAAATCAACCCTCCTGCTAGGACAGTAAAAAACTGGTTGGCGCAGGAAGCTCAACTCGCCATTCCCATTAAAATCATTGATGTTCAACTGAAGTCAACTGAAGGTGGATTAGAACTGATCCTAGAGACGGAAGCCGGACAAATTTCATCACTACCCACTCCATCCCGTGACGGGAAAACATTAACAGTAGAGATTGCTGGAGCAGTTTTAGCACTGACAACTGAGCAGGAATTTAAAAGCTCAAAGCCGGTAGAAGGAATTGAAACCATCGCAGTGACTCAGGTTGCAGCAGATCGGGTGCGCGTGGAAATAATAGGCTCCGAGGAATCACCGACTTTAACTGTCAACACTTTAGAAAATGCATTAGTATTCGATTTAAAAACCGTTGCGAGCGAACCCGACATCGAGCTAACCGTAACCGCCCAGAAACGAACAGAAGACGCTCAGGATGTACCACTTAGCCTCACAGTCATTCCTCGTCAAGAACTGGAAGACGGTCAAATTAGTTCTTTTCAAGGTATCGCCAACAACACCCCCAACTTTACCTTTTCTCCCACCTCATCTGGTGGTACTGAATATAACTATTACAGTATGCGGGGTTTGAGTAATTTCAACTCATTAGCCAATCAAGATAGTGTTGCATTTTACATTGATGATGTCCCCTTTGATTATGGTGGCTTTTTAGACCTGAGTTTAATAGATTTGGAAAGAGTCGAAGTACTACGTGGCCCCCAAAGTACCCTCTACGGTAGAAGCAGTCCATCTGGCGTGGTGAATGTGATTTCTCGTCAACCGACTCAGAAGCCAGAATTTGGAATTTCAGCTAGTTATGGCAGCTACAACAGCCGAGAAGTAAAACTTTCCCTCAGCGATGCCGTAATTCCTGATCAACTATCCTTTCGACTGGCAGGTGCCTACAGCGCACGGGATGGATTTATTGACAATGTGACACTAAATCGCACAGTTGGCGAAGTATCAAAAGTAGCAGGACGAGCGCAAATTCTTTGGACACCGACACCAGAATGGAGCGTGTCTTTTAACACTTATGCCAATGATAGTGATGGCGGTAATCCCAGCTTTAATCTCCGTAATGCCTCTGACCCCTTCCAGATAGACCAAAGTGTAGACGGTTTTGCCCGGTTGAGCAGCAATACCCAAGCCCTGAAAATTGGCTATGACGGTGCAGGATTCCGCGCTACGTCAATTACCGCCAGGCGTTTTACCAATCAATCTAATTTTCTTGGAGATAACTTTCCCCAGCTTGACTTACTGCGTCAACTGATAGATATCAACTCCACTGTTTGGTCACAGGAATTTCGCGTGCAGTCGCCAGAAAATGCTGGCCGTTTCCGCTGGTTACTTGGTGGATATTATGAAAATCGTGATTTCAATGTCGTTAACGATACTATAGAACGAACAGCAACTGCTGCGGCGATATTTGGCTTACCCTCAGGACGCAATCGCGTTTTGGCAGAACAATCTCGCAATACTTATGCAGTATTTGGTCAAGTAGACTACAAACTAATTGATCCGTTGACCCTGTTTGCAGGTCTGCGCTATGAAGCGGCTGATAGTACCCTTGATCGCCTTCGTGTCTTTGAGGCTGCTAATGGTGGAGTCACCCCAAGCGGCTCCGTACAGGGGGCAGAAATCAGCAGTAGTGCCTTAATTCCTCGCTTTGGATTGCAGTATCAAATCACCCCGAATTTAATGGCCTACGGTACAATTGCCCAAGGCTATCGCCCCAGTGGATTCAATTACCGCGCCGACGACGAAGCCACACGCCAATATCGAGAAGAAAAATCTTGGACTTACGAAGCTGGTTTAAAGTCTTCTTGGCTGGATAATCGCTTGACTGCCAACTTATCAGTGTTTTATACCAACGTCAACGACTATCAAGTGTTACTCACGGACAACGATGGTTTTTTCCGTAATGTTGCCAATGCAGATGTGAACATCACCGGATTAGAATTTGAGGTCAAAGCCCAACCTTTAGAAGGACTGGATTTAATTGCTGGAGTCGGCTATGTAGACAGCAAATTTCAAAACTATAGCAATCCATTTACAGGTATAAATTATAGTAACAATCGCGTTCCCCTCGCACCAGAATTAACTTACAATTTAGCGGTTCAATATCGCAGTCCTGGTGGTATTTTTGCTCGTGCAGAATTGCGTGGTTACGGCACAAACTATTTTGATGATGCCAATGAGATCAAGCAAGACCCATTTGCAATAGTGAATGCTCGCATTGGTTACGAATGGACAAATTACGGTATTTATTTATTTGCTAACAACTTGTTTGACACTCGCTACATTACTTCCGGGTTCTTTTTCCCACCTCCTGATGTGACTGCGGGATTTGGTGAACCAGCGATGTATGGTGTGCAAATCAGGGCAAATTTGTGATTTCTTTTCGAGGATTGAGTTTCCTTGGCTTGACATTGGATTGGGAATTATTAATTTAGCTAGAACACTTTGCTGAGTCCATTTTCTTAAATTTGGTATCATTAAGTTTTTATCCACTGACGAGTCATCTGAGCATCAAAAACTGGAGTATGTCACAGTATGCTATTTATAGCTTTCCTTTGCGGTGATTGTTTATGGTTAGTACCGCTGACTACTGATAAATGAGCCTAAATAGTGATAAAGAAATTTTAGGTTGATTATTCCCTACCTGACTTGATGATGTTAAAAGTTTCAAAAGTTAAAATGGGAAACTGTCATAAGTTAGGTATTGTATTGCTGGAAGCCGGCTATGTAATGATAAAGCCATGAACAAAACGGTTGAAGTTTTACCGGATCTGCCTGCGCTGGTAGCACGGGCGCTAGATTTAATCTTGTCCAAATTGGCAACTGCCATCAAGGAACGGGGGCAATTTACTATTGCTTTATCTGGTGGTAGCACACCTAAGCCTTTGTATGAAGCGATAGGTAAACAAAACCTACCTTGGGATAAAATTCATGTGTTCTGGGGAGATGAGCGTTATGTACCAGCCAATCACCCTGATAGCAATGAATTAATGGCGCGTCAAGCCTGGTTAGATCGGGTTGCTATCCCAGCAGCTAATATTCATGCCATGCCAACCCTATCGGCTAATCCAGCGGTGGATGCGGCTAAGTATGAAAAGCACCTGCAAGAATTTTTTAATTCTACGCCAGGAAAGTTTCCCGCCTTGGATGTAGTTTTATTGGGAATGGGTGATGATGCTCACACTGCATCTTTGTTTCCACATACAGAAGCTCTGAATGTAAGCGATCGCTTGATTACTGTGGGCAACAAAGACGGTAATCCCCGGATCACCTTCACATACCCATTTATTAACGCGGCTCGGTGCGTGATTTTCGCGGTGGCTGGTGCTAATAAACGACCAGCTTTAGCCCAAATTTTTGCCCCTGTAGCTGATGATTTTGCCTATCCATCTCGCTTAATTAAACCCCAAGGGGAACTATTATGGCTGCTAGATGCAGCAGCAGGTTTGGAAATCAAACCTTAAATTCAGTAGATGACAGGGAACAGAGAACAAGGAAACGGGGAAAATAACCTTATTGCCTAATTGCCTATTGCCTTCTTCCACTGACAACTGATAACTGCTTGCCAGTACTTTATTTTACTATGACCTTGACAAAGGCTTAAATCCATGATCGTCTGCCCGAATTGCAATCATCCCAATCCAGACGGCGCTGTTCAGTGTGAAGCTTGTTACACGCCGTTACCAGCAACTACTAACTGTCCCAGTTGTGGGGCAACTGTACAGGCAGATGCTGCTTTTTGCGGTCAGTGTGGCTATAACCTGCACTCTAATACTGCTGTACCGGAGCCAACAATAGTAGGATCAACTATAGCCCCTGATATGCCTGTGGAATTACCACCATTGGTGTCTCCTGACCCAATGTTAGAACTTTTACAACCAGATGCTCTAGGACTCAATGCTCCTTCTCAACCTCCTACCACTTCTACCCTACCACCAACGGTAGTTGCTGCATCTGCACCAGAACCTGCACCCGCGCCAATTGCTCCACCAGAGCCGGAACCAGAACCTGCACCCGCGCCAATTGCTCCACCAGAGCCGGAACCGGAACCTGCACCCGTGCCAGTTGCTCCACCAGAGCCAGAACCGGAACCTGCACCCGTGCCAGTTGCTCCACCAGAACCAGAACCTGCACCAGTTCCACCATCAGAAGCAGTTGCTGTAAATGCATCTAGAACCCAATTACAGCAGGTAATAGCCCGACTATTCCACGTTCAAAGTAATCAAGAAATTGAATTACCGCAAAATCTATCTGTGGTTCATATCGGTAAGCCTAATGACCGTATTCCTCCAGATATTGATGTTGCTGGATTTTCTAATTCAGAAATTGTCTCCCGGATTCATGCAGATATCCGTGTCGAGGGAGATGCTCATTATATAGAAGATGTGGGTAGTTCCAACGGCACTTATATTAACAATTTGCCGCTGTTGCCAGGGAATAGACACCGTTTACGTCCAGGCGATCGCATCAGCTTGGGTAAGGGAGATTTGGTGACTTTCTTATTTCAACTCTCTTAGCAGAATAATTGGTAATTGATAATTCGTAATTCGTAATGAATAATATGTAGTTACAAATTACGAATTACGAATACAAATTGATAATTTATGCGAGAACCAAAAGATTTTTCACCTTTCCTAAGTCAAGAAGCCCCTTCAGAAGTAGAACGGATGGGGTTAACCTGGCTTGTGGGAGCTGCGATCGCAACTGCTGTTTTGTGGCAGTTTCCCGCTGGGGATTATATTTTATACCCCTTTACCATCCTCGCAACATGGTTTCACGAAATGGGTCACGGCTTGATGGCTCTAATGTTGGGAGGTAATTTTCAGAAATTACAAATTTTCAGCAATGGTTCTGGTGTAGCAAGTTACTTTGTCAGTTCTTCATTGGGGCCAATTGGCCCTGGTTTGGTTGCCGCCGCAGGACCAATGGGTCCACCTATCGCCGGAGCAGCGTTGATTCTCGCTTCCCGCAATTTTAAAACAGCTTCCCTGAGTTTAAAGATTTTAGGAGGGTTTTTATTATTTTCTACATTAGTTTGGGTACGTTCTTGGTTTGGTTTAATAGCAATTCCCATCTTAGGTTTAATTATTTTGGGAGTAGCTTTAAAAACTCCACGCTGGGTACAGGGTTTTGCAATTCAGTTTTTGGGTGTGCAAGCTTGTGTGAGTACATACCATCAATTAAATTATCTATTTAGTTATACGGCTGGACCCTTAGGTCTTTCCGATACAGCACAAATGCAGAGGTATTTGTTGTTACCTTATTGGTTTTGGGGAGGATTCATGGCTGTAGCTTCTTTGGTGATTTTAGTCCGCAGTCTACAGGTTGCCTATCGTTCGCAATGATGGGTAATAAAAATCGGTTCTTGAGTACCTAATATGCGAATATGAGGCTAAAAAATCTCAGAGAGCCGACTATGTATGAGAAATTAGGGATAGTTTTTAACATTATTACAAAATGTTCCCTCTTTACCCTGTTAAGAGTTCCCTGCCTTTACGGGTAATTTCAATAATCAAACCGAATTCTTATATCTATGCAAATTGATTTAAATCTTTCCTTAGGAACATTTTTATTCTTAATAATTTGCGGAATGGGAGCTTATTCGATCAAGCGTCAAAATTCAACCTGTTCTGAGCAATCTTCTACTAAACTCATATTCACAGTTATGCCTAAAATATCTCAAGTTATTGGGCTAATTTTTATAGGAATTGCAACTATATTTTTTATTGTTATCTGCTTGTATCCACCTATTATTCAATTAAATTGTAATCGTTCAATACCAGATAAGTATTTTATAAACATGGAGGATAACATTCCACAACCTGTTTGTGAATTAGTCGAATTGAACTGGTTTGGTCATGAAAATTTTAAAAAGTTAGTTACTAATCTACACGGAGTTGAATTAGAAAGTAAAATCGAGACTGATAAAGAGGGTAAAGTATCTTATAAATATCAAGTTATGCTTTTAACTAATACAGATAATATCCCTTTTAGAACTCATAACTACAGTAAATATGAATCTAAAAAATATCAATTTGTCATCTCTACAATAGAAAGCTTTTTATCTAACTCGTTACAGACATCCTTAGTATTTCAAGAGGATGATAGAAATGTTGGCTACGCTGGTATGAAAATAAGTCTTTTTTTAGGGATGCTATCTCTATTAATTATAACTAGTGGTTCGTCTATAATCTGCTTTTTCGATAAAGAAGCCAATTTCATGACTTTAACTCGTAGTAGATGGCTAGGAATTTTTGGGAAAGAAGTTACTCAGCATAAACTAGATGAACTTGTTGATGTGAAAGTGGAAAGAACTGATGGTGAAGAAGGCTTTATTTATCGAGTTGTTTTTGCATTTAATTCAGGTAAAATTTTACCTTTAACTCATGTTTATAGTTCTGGATCTGCAAGTAAGTATCAAAGATCTAAAATAATTAAAGATTTTTTGAACCTTAAATCCTAACAACCCATATCAACCAATGAAAGCTTTTTACTGTTGATGGCAGATTTCATTAGCACAAGAACGCCCTTGTTCAACGTCAGCTATATTAGCAAAAGTGGTATCGGCAATATTTCGTAAAGCCTCTGCTGTGAAGAAAGCTTGATGTCCTGTAATCAAGACATTGGGAAATGTTGTCAAGCGTTGGAAAACATCATCTTGAATAATTTCCCCAGATAAATCTTCAAAAAATAATTCCGATTCTTGTTCGTAAACATCCACACCAAGATAACCAATTTGACCTGATTTCAACCCCTCAATCACTGCTTGGGTATCAATCAAAGCACCGCGACTAGTGTTAATAATCATCATACCCGGTTTCATTTGAGCGATCGCTTCACTATTAATCAAGTGGTGAGTTTCCGGCATCAGAGGACAATGCAAAGAGATAATATCAGAATTGGCGAAGATTTCTGGCAACTCTACATACTTCCCACCTAATTCCTCTAATTCTGGGTTGCGATAAACATCATAAGCTAGTAGATGACAACCAAACCCTTTCATAATCTGTCCCAAAATCAGACCGATTTTACCTGTACCAATAATTCCCACTGTGCGCTCATTCAAATTAAATCCTAACAACCCATGCAGTGAAAAATTACCTTCCCGCACACGGTTATAAGCACGGTGAATTTTGCGATTTAAGCTTAAAATTAAGCCTACAGCGTGTTCTGCTACTCCATAGGGTGAATAAGCTGGTACACGGACAACAGTAATTCCTAACTTAGCTGCGGTTGCTAAATCTACATTGTTGAAACCTGCACAACGTAGAGCAACCAAATGAGTTCCCCCAGCAGCAAGAATTTCTAAAGTGGTAGCATCAACTTGATCATGAACAAATACACAAACACAGGGAAACCCTGCTGCTAAAATGGCTGTATCTCGATTCAGTCGTGGTTCAAAAAATACCAACTCATGTTGAATCGGAGAATTTGCAGTTTCTAAAAACTGCCTATCGTAAGTTTTTGTACTGAAAACTGCTACCTTCATCTAAAATTTCAGGCTATATGCTGCATGATACCCTTATAGCCTATACCCTAAACTCCATACCCCACAACCTTATTAATCATTTCCTTCGCACACAGAGCATTGTAATATCATCAAACTGTGGTGCATCAGCAATAAAATCAAATAAATTGGTCTTAATCGCATTCAGCAAATCAATAGCAGAAGTGGATGGTTGCTCTAGAATATCTCGCAGTCGCTTGTCTGTAAATAACTTACCTTCAGGGTTTTTACCTTCAGTTACTCCATCAGTATAACCAATCAATATATCACTAGGTTCAAGCAGAATTTGCTCGATTTGAAATTTCATTCCCGGCATCATTCCCACTGCCGGTCCAGTAGATTTAAGAGTTTTCTTAATGCCAGATTTATCAATAACAAACAGCGACTCATGTCCACCATTAATATAAGTAAGTATACCTGTTTCTGCCTCTAGAACACCAAAAAACATGGTGGCAAACATACTCATTTGCCAATGATTTTTGGCAACATATTCATTAGTTCTGGAAACTGCTTGGAGTGCTTTGACATGAGCTAAGTTTGTAGCAATAGACTTACCAATCCAACCACCACTGGGCTGATTGTCTTGCAGAACCTGATTGGCAATACCGCGCAATTGAGTTTCTGAAGAAAAGACACGGATTAAGCTTCTCATCAGAGCCATAAATAATGCTGCTCCTACCCCTTTATCACATACATCCGCAATTACTAATCCTATCTGGTTATTAGGAAGTTCAAAAGTGTCGTAGAAGTCTCCAGCTACCTGACGGGCTGGGTGAAAGCAGGATGCAATTTCCCAGTTGGGAAGTTTAACTAGTTCATAGGGGAGAAAATCAATCTGAATTTGCCGTCCCTTTTCTAATTCAGCATCAAGAGCTTTGGAATATTTATTAAGTTTTGAATAGAGACGGGCATTTTCCAATACTAAAGCCATTTGGTCTGCTGTGAGTAGCATGAGATTGGCTGTTTCTTGACTAAAATGTCCTGGCTGAGAGTGCAATAGGGTGATAATTCCTAGTAACTCTTCACCTCTGATAATGGGAACAGCTAAGGCAGAACGGACAATGTAAGGCTGATCGGCAAAGGTGAACCAGCGCTCATCACACTCAGTATCTGCAATTAATCCGATTTGACGGTTACGGATCACCCAACCAGCAAGCCCCTGATCTAAGACACTACCAATCAGGCTTTTCCGCTTTTCTGCTGTTACTTCTGTGCGTGAGAGGATTGCATCAGCTACCTTCCCAGAAGGTTCAAGTAAAAATAGACTGCCTTTTTCAGATTTGGTTTGATCGGTAGCGACATCTAATGTAGTCTGTAATGCTTCTTTTAATACCTCTCCTTCTGTGGAGGAGCGTGCCATTGATACTAATTTTTCTAGCAACTTACTTTGGGCATTAAAAGCAGCTTCTTCATTTCTGAGTTCTGCTACTTCTCGACGTAGCGCTTCTAGTTCTTGGTAATCTACTTGTTGTTGAGATTGATGGTTAGAATTCATATTCCCCTAAGCAAATGATTCAAGCTGTCAATTTAAAGTGACTTTTCTGAAAAGATAGATGCTAAAAACCTGTATGTATGCATATTTTTCAATTGCTTAACCTAGTTAACTTAGATTAATGGGGGCTGAATTACCTCAATATCATAGCCTAAACAAACATCCATAACTTGACTATTAGTAATTGACTACAAAGATATTACGATTCTTTTCTCCTACTCGCTCATAAAAATATTGATCCACACCCTGAATTGCCAAGTATACTCCTAGTCCACCCATGCGGCGTTCTTCTAAACGCTTATTTAATTCTTCAGATTCGACAGTTACCATTTCGTAAGGATCGTATCTAGCACCAGTATCTTCTATGCAGATAGTTAAGGTTGATTCTTGGCGATCGCTAGATATATCTAATTTACCAGTCAATCCTGCTTCTTCATAGCCATGCATAATGATATTGGTAGCTATTTCGTCTACTGCCAGACGCAGTTTATAGGTGGCTTTTTTATCCAAGCCTGCTGACTCAGCTGCTGTCATCACATATTTAGCGATCGCTCCCAAAGAGTCTAGTGTTCCCGATACGGTTAAAGTTTCCATAACATACGGTGGTGTTGGTATCCTGGGATAATCAGATTGAATCTCTGCGCTCCATTCAGAAACGCAGATTGGTATCTATATAGACATCGACCGAATTTAAATATGCGTTTTCTACAACCCTTGTAGAGAAGTTGTAGGCAACGTCTCTACTTTTTCACCAGATGTCTATTGAGATTTCTACGCCTTTCCTATTTTTGCAGCGTCATACTCGTCTAGCAAAATGACACTGTGGTGAAAGCCAGTTTTGATAATTGTCTCCAAAACTGTGTCTTTTTGAGCGCCGACTATGTAAATATTCACTGCACCCATCTTTTGTTTAGCGAAAATTAGCACCCGTAGTCCGGCGCTGGCCATATATTCTAGGTCTGCCATCATCAAAACCAAACTTTTGGGATTTTGGGCAGCAGCCTCTTCCACCTTTGTCTTTAGCTCTGATGCTGTACTTGCATCCAGTTCTCCAGATAAGGTAATTTTAGCGATGTCATCACTTGTTTCTAGAGTTGCGTTGAAAGCCATAATTTCCTGTGAGTAGTTGAATTGTGAGCAACGATTTTAAAGTTGACAATTGCTAGAGAGCAAATTATCAGCAAGGCAAATGGAAATTTATTTACCTACTAAGATTGCCACAGAGCGATCGCCCATGAGCAACCCTGATTGATTTTCTAGTCTAGGTTCTGTACCAGGTTCCCAGCTATCATCCGGTGATATAGCACCAGTATTAGCAAAGATATGCCAATTCATTCCTACTGGCAAACTGGGAATCTCAAACCACTGAGCTTGCCAGTGCATATTCATTGCTACGTAGATATAATTATCTTCAACAGTTCCTTGCTTTGCGTGTTTACCGCAGAGCATAAAAGCCAGAGTCCGGCTAGAATCAGACCAATCAGCATTCCAGGCTTGTGTGCCATGCCATGTAATATCTGCATAGCCACTGCCCACATAATCCCGATTTTGGAAGTGCCATTGATTTCTCAAAACTGGATGAGCGTTGCGAAAAACAATGCAATGTCTCACAAACTTAAACAAATCTGCATTAGTTTTTAACAAATTCCAGTCTAACCAGTTCAAATCATTATCGTGGCAATAAGTATTATTATTCCCATATTGAGTCCGTCCCAACTCATCACCCATGAGAATCATCGGTACACCCTGACTCACCATCAGCATTGCCAAAGCATTTTTAATCTGACGACGGCGCAAAGCATTAATGCCAGGATCATCTGTTGGCCCTTCCCAGCCACAGTTCCAGCTATCATTATCATTCGTGCCATCATTATTATTTTCGCCATTGGCTTCATTATGTTTCCCATCATAGGAAACCAAATCCATCATTGTGAAGCCATCGTGGGCAGTAATGAAATTAATTGATGTTGCCGGCGCACGACCAGACCAAGCATACAAATCAGGAGAACCTTGCAAACGTTGGGCAGCATCCCCAACTGTACCATCTCCCTTCAAAAATTTACGAATACCATCACGGTACTTACCATTCCATTCTGCCCAACGTCCATAGGCAGGGAAGGAACCCACTTGGTATAAACCACCTGCATCCCAAGCTTCAGCAATCAGTTTACACTTAGCCAGAATGGGGTCAAAGGCCAACGATTCTAGCAGTGGTGGATTTGCTAAAGGTGCGCCCCAAGGATCTCGTCCTAAAATCGCTGCCAAGTCAAACCGGAACCCATCAATATGATATTCTGATGCCCAGTAACGCAGACAATCTAGCACTATCCCCCTGACAACTGGGTTATTACAATTGAGAGTATTACCAGTACCACTAAAGTTGTAATAATACCCTTCCGGGGTCAGCATATAGTATGTCTTATTGTCAATGCCTCGGAAGGAAATTGTTGGGCCATGTTCGTTACCTTCCGCTGTGTGATTGAAAACTACGTCTAGAATTACCTCAATCCCGTTTTTATGTAATTCTTTAACCAAGGTCTTCAATTCATCAACCTGCATCCCAAATTTGCCTGTAGCTGCATAGCCAGCTTTGGGAGCAAAGAAACCAACGGTACTGTAACCCCAGTAATTATAAAGGGTTTCCCCTGTTTGCGGGTTAGGGCGGCTATTTTCAAATTCATCAAATTCATAAATGGGCATCAACTCCACAGCATTGACACCCAACTCTTTCAGGTAAGGAATTTTGTCTCTGATACCTGCAAATGTCCCCTGGTGCTTTTCTTTAACACCTGAGGAGGGATGACGGGTAAAACTGCGGACGTGCATCTCATAGATGATCTGATCTTCTGGAGGAATTTCCAAAGGACGGTCATTTTCCCAGTCAAAATCATCAAAACCAATTCTAGCTCGATGGTGATAGATATCATTCCAGTCTGGGGTGACACCCCAAACATCCCGACCACCAATAATTTTGGCGTAAGGGTCCATTAAGACTTTGCTGGTATCAAACCAATGACCTTCCTGGAAATTATTTGGCCCATCCATGCGATAGCCATATTCCATATTTTCATAATCAAGGTCAAAGACAGTCATGCAATAAACATTACCAATCCGAAACTCTTCAGGAAAAGGAATTTCTACTAAAGGTTCCTTGGCGTGCTTCTTAAACAGGACTAAAGTACAGGATATGGCTTGACTCGAAAAAATAGAGAAGTTAACCCCTCCTAGTACGAGGGTAGCACCGAAGGGAAATGGTTTACCGTTGCGTAATTTAAAATCTTTGTAAGTATGCGTTGGATGAATATCAATTCTTTCCATTGTTACTAGTCCTTAGTTCCCGGTTATAGCTGTAGTTACATAGGTTAGGACAGTTTTGATTGTTCAAACCTTGAAGCAACTGAGTTTATACTCGTTAATTAGTACTCGGTACTCGTTACTCAGCACTTCTCATTTAGAAGCCAGTGCTTCTATACCTTGTTCCAGAGTTTCACTAGTTGCAAAAAAGTCTAGGAATCCAGTTACGGTCATGGTGTCTATAATTTCTTCAGTTAAACCGACCAATAATAACTTCCCTTCTTTAGCGGTTGTTTGTCGATACAGAGACAGCAGCATTCGCAAACCAGCACTGGACATATAAGGTACACCAGTCATATCGAGGATAATTTTACTGTTCGCTTCCGCTAGAGGTAAAACTTCTTTGGTGACAGATGATGCTGTGTTGGCATCTATATCACCAGTCAGAACCGCGATTTTTATGTCTTCAATTGTCTTGATGCTAATTTCCATATTTATTAGTAAGTCTCACTGGATTCGTCATTAGGGATGAGGGGAAAAAACCCCTCACCGCATTATTCCATAGTTACACAGGCACAATCTGCACCTTAACTTTGACGCGATCGCTAGTTTTGGGTAAGGTGACAGTTAAAGCTTCTGCATCGAAGTTGGTATAAGGCTCCCCGTCGATTTCACACTTACCAATTTTGATACTTCCAGGAGGCAAAATATCTGGTGATACTCTCAGAATATTGTCGGGGAATCCTCCAGGGATGGGTTTGAAGTAAAAGTCCATTGGCTGCTTAGTGATGAGCAAATTGGTATATACAGCCGCTAAATAACATAGTTCAAAGGAGTGATAACCGCTCATGGAGTGGGAACCTTTACCTCGTTCGTTGCCTCCAGCCAGATAGGGGATACCATTGGCGAGAACGTTAAAGTAAACGCCACCTTCTTCTAAATCTAGGAACCAAGCATTGTAAAATGCTGCGGATTCACGAGCTAAACGATGATATTCTTTATTGTCAAGAATGCCCGTTAAGATGAGGTAGGCGAGGATTGCTTGTTCTTGTTGCCACCAAGCTTTGCGATCGTGCCAAACAAAACGATAAGTATCTTCACCTTCCGCTAGGGTTCGTTCAACAACGTCATACCAACCGCCACGCTGCTGGTCACTGCCAACATCTGGCATCAAATCAGCAATTTTTTTGGCTAAGTTGACATAGCTATCCTTGGCTTTGAGGCTTTGCATCCTCATCAAGTTCCAAGAAATTTTGAGGTTGTGACCAACTACAGCTCGGTTTTGCTGCCATCCCCAACTTGTATCTTTAGACCAGTCTTGGAAAAAGCGTTCTTGCACAAATGGACTGTTTTCATAGTCAGGAAAACGTTTTTCAATGGTGTCGAAGGTATACTCCAACATATCGGCATATTCTTGTTTACCTGTAGCCAGCCAGAGGTTAATCAGGTAAGCTGGGGCATGATCACCGACAGAATTCCAGTTCTTTGTCCCTTTATTTTGTCCCAAGGTGTCGCTTAAGGGATCTAAAGTCAATGGATCAAGGTGAGAGAAGTATCCACCATATTCGCTTTTATCGAGTAAAAACTCGTTAAATAGCTTAATGGTCTTCTCGGTGTCATCCATAATTTGTGGATCACCGGTACAACGATAGGTTTGAATTGGTCCTGCTAGGGCGTAAATTTGTTCATAAGCAGGGATAGCATAATAATCATCCCCAAACTCGGAAGCGAAGATTTTATCTTCTTTTTCTCCCTTCACATCAATCCCGTGATACCAGTAAACGATGCCTTCATCTAAGTCTACAAACCTCATGTGTTCCCGCAGGTACTCAGTACCTCTTTCAGCGGCTTTGAGGAAGCTATCATTACCAGTCATCATAAAAGCGGTAGCGAAACCATATACTAGACGAGAAATAGTATCGGTTTCTTGGCGGAAATTGGTGGTTGATAGTACACCACTTAGATTTAAAGTAGTACGATAGTTGCGATAGTCGTATTCACCTTCACCAAATTGAGCTTTGAGATAAAATTTCCCTAAAGCATTAATCTGTTTTACCCACCAGTCTTGTTTCTCAAAAACATAATCGTTTTTCTGACGACCAGCAAAAACTATCTGTTTGGCATCGAATACATCACTATCTGGATAAAATACCCCATAGGTAAATAAATAGCGACCGGGAAGCAGCATTGATTTCATGCTGCCAGTGGCATCTGGGTAGCCTTCGTCAAAATTCTGGATTAACTTAGCATAGGCCATGGGGCTGAGTTTAACGGTGAACTCTCTGCCATCAGATGTCTTGAGTCCAAATGTGTCGCTATTGCCGTCATATTCAGTAACGTATCCAGCGATTAAGTCAGAAAAGGTAAAATCTACCTTTGTTGTCATATTTATTTCCTCGTTTTGTTAAGAATTGATTAACCTAAATTCCCTGAGTAAAGGATGTATGGCAATTACTAATTTTTTTCTATTTCTTTGACAAAAGTTTCCATGAATTGGTCTACCATGCCGGGATGTTTACCTGTGATGAGATTACCATCAATGACTAAATCAGCAGTGATATCACCTTCATAGATAACTTCAGCCCCGGCATTTTCTACATCACAGATAATGTTATGGGCGCAAGTTACTTTTTTATCTTTAATTAAGTCTGGATCTGCACAAAATAGCCACAGGCTATGACAAATCGTTCCTAATTTTACATGATTTTCAGCTATGGCATTCCGCAGAAAAACAACTGCGGGAGCTTGATTTTTTTGACCTTTTTTTACATTGACTTGATATCGGAGCCTATCCATTGCATAAGCTCCAATGCAAATGATCCCTTTATAGTCACTGGGATTTATATCTTTTACTTCTGTGCTGACAGTGACATGATATTCTACTTGATCATTTTCGGGATTAGAACCAAAGTGTAGTTCTTTATTACCCCACAGATGAGAGATGTATTCTACTTCATAACCTTGTTCAGGGAAATACTCATTGAAGCGACGAAATTCTGTGCCGTCAAAATGTTCTTCAATGAGTACACCTATTTTGCCTTTTGACTCAGTTGCCATATTGTCTTAAATCCTTGGTAATTTTTAGAAGTAATAGAATTTAACAATCTCTATTACTTCAAGCTTTGAACCTAGAGAATTGATTAAGTTATCGCTTGGTGATAGATTTCGTACAGATGTCCGTCTGGAGAAAGTTCTTGGAATATTTTCGGTTCGAGCGATCGCATTTTACCATCAATGGATTTCTTAAAGAATTCTGGGCTTTCCCATTGGGCATAGTTGATCACTCTAGTCCCATCTAAACTTCTGTGGAGAGTGGAGGAAATGAAGCCTGGTTGGTGCTTGACGTGGTTTTCCATGTAATCAACAATGCTGTTTAAAAGCTCTTGTTGTTTCCATGTTTCAACTTCAAATACCACAATTACTGGAAACACTTGGGAAGCCTTTTGCTTATCTAGTGCAACTGCTTTACCAGCAGCTTCACCCCAAGGTGTCATATCTGCATAAACTCGCCATTCATTGACCTTATTGCCACGCATCCGATAGATATCGCAGCAAGCTACTGTAACTTGTTTTTTACTGCCTACTAGTTCATATTTAGCATCCATTTCAATGGTGATGATATCTGGTTCTATCCAGATTTTGCGGGCATCATGACCATAAAACTTGGCAGTAGTTTTAAAGGTCTGTTTAAAGAATTCTACAACTGCATTAGGTCCATACATTGGCTCACCTGAACCAACTTTATAAAACAGGTCATCAGTCAGGTAAGTTTTGACTTTTTCCCAATCTTCAGCCATGATTGCTGCTGATAGTTCACCAACTGCGTTTAACTGTTCTGATGGCATTTCCGTATTACCCTCTATAGACCATTTTGGACCGGCAATTGACCATTTCGGCACAAATCCTTGGGATACTCTTTGTTTACCTTCAGGATGTTCAGCAAAATGCCTCCGCATTGTGCCAGGAGGAAGCATTTGCTGTCCTTTACTAACTGTCAGCACAGACGCAGATTCAGAAACAGGAATTGTGGGATTAAATACAGGATTTACATCCATGAAAATTCGCAGTTCACTGAATTTATCTCCCTCAACTCGGAAAATGTCAAAACAAGGAAGGGAAACAACTGAGCCATCTTTGCGCCAGTAGGTGACATCCATTTCTACGAATACCGCATCTCCTTCTTCCCAGATCATTTTGATCTCGTGGTATACGGCATTAATTTGACTAAAGAAGGCATCGGCTGATTTTTTGATTGATTCTTTATCTAAACAGACATCAAAGTTACCAAATTGATAAACTGGTGTGTCGGTAAAGAAAGTAATAAAACCTTCGGCATCAAATGCTTCACCTCTGGAAAACAGACGTTTTACTAAATCTGTATTAGTTCCAGAAATGTTTTCTGTGCTGGGAGTTGGTGATCCTTGTGCCATCAATTCACCCATCATTGACTGCACAACTTGGCCAAAAACTATATGAACTTTACCAAGTGCTGCTGCCAATTCTTCTTTGCTTAATTCATAGCCATTTTCCCTAGCAATCTTGACAAACTGTTCAGATGTATCCGCAGAATGCAGTTTTTGTTGGAGATTTGGTTGATCAAAAGCTGCTTGTAATAGGTCGATTACTTTATGTGACATAACTATGCTCCTAAATGATTTCAGTTCAGTTTTGCCACGGGGTCATATCTGCATAAACTCGCCATTCATTGACCTTATTTCCCCGCATTCGATAGATATCGCAACAAGCTACTACTACGTGTTTCTTACTGCCCACCATTTCATATTTAGCATCCATTTCAATGGTGATGATATCTGGTTCTATCCAGATTTTTCGGGCATCATGACCATAAAACTTGGCAGTAGTTTTAAAGGTCTGTTTAAAGAAATCTACAACTGCGTTAGGTCCATACATTGGCTCACCTGAACCAACTTTATAAAACAGGTCATCAGTCAGGTAAGTTTTGACTTTCTCCCAGTCTTCAGCCATGATTGCGGCTGATAATTCACCAACAGCTGTTAATTGTGCTGAGGTAGCGGGGGTATTTTCAGCACCGATAGACCATTTTGGTCCAGCAATTGACCATTTGGGAACAAATCCTTGGGATACTCTTTCTTTCCCTTCAGGATGTTCGGCAAAATGTCTCCTCATTGTGTCAGGAGGAAGCATTTTCTGTCCTTTGCTCACTGTCAACACAGAAGCAGATTGAGAAACGAAAATTTTGGGGTTAAAGACGGGATTCACATCCATGAAAATCCGCAGTTCACTAAATTTATCCCCTTCAACTCGGAAGATGTCACTACAAGGAAGTGAGATGACTGAACCATCTTTCCGCCAATAGATGACATCCATTTCTACGAAGACGACATTGCCGACTTCCCAAATCATTTTGATTTCGTGATATACCGCATCAATTTGACTGAAAAAAGCATCGGCTGATTTTTTGATGGCTTCTTTATTCAAACAGACATCAAAGTTACCAAATTGATAAACTGGTGTGTCGGTAAAGAAAGTAATGAAACCTTCGGCATCAAAAGCTTCTCCTCTGGAGAATAATCTTTTGACTAAGTCTGTATTTGTGCCTGGGAATTTTTTTGACATGGAGATAGTTCCATTATTGGTTGCTGTTAAATTGCCAGAATTGTGATTTTGCATCTGGGCAATTTGATTATGTTTACCGTTTTTTGTCTGGTGAGAATTATTAACTATTGCTTCAGGAAAGGTGAATGTAGTGCCGTTGGCCTGGTTATATTCTGCCATGCCTTGTTGGAAGCTGGTTTTAACTTTACGGGTTACTTGGTTAAATTCCAATTGTTCCCCATTTGGTCCTTTGCAGTAGAACAAAGACCAACCTTCCATTGGATCGTGACTCCAATCTACTTCTGGTTCTCCTGCGGCTAAAGATTCTGGTTCATTCCAAAATTTAAAAGAATTATATCTAAGGGCAACTGCTCGCCTTTCGGCTTCAGATTTGACGTTGATAACTCGGTTACAAATGACATTTGTCATCCCTCGTTTATGGCATTCTTCTTCTAACATTTTGGCAAAAACACTTAAATCAACACCTTCTTTGACGTTGAAAGAAATGTGCATGGCGTTGACATTGCCAATGTGGGAAGGAATACTGGGAACTGAAGTCTGAGGGGCATTAGTTTCCCCGGCATTTCTGAAGTAGATCAGTTCAACAGCGGTGTTACCAAAAGAAATAAACTTGACATCTAATGCGTCTTTTTTTGTACTTCTAAGATAAGGAATAGTAAGTGTTTTGGGGTCAATTCCTTGAGCGATCGCATCCAGTTCTTCTTTTTGAAAGAGGGTATTTTGAATGACATCACCTACTAATTCACTTTCACTAGCAACTAGTTTCCCTCCTAATACTTCTGTATAAAATTCTAGGGACTTAGTTATGTCATGGACTGTGACACCGACGTGTTGAACGCCTTGTAATAAGTGACCCAACCCAGAAGTAGTCAGTGGGCTATGCTGCAAATCAGTTTGACCATTATTGATTAAACCTTTACCGTTGGTATGACCATCAACCATTAAGGTCACAATATCATTTTTGATTTGATTGGTAGCACCAATTTTTGTGATTAGTTCTGCTACTTTTGCACTACGCTGACCAGCGAGAGTCATCTGACCATCATAAACAAAGGTATAAGCTGTTCTTTCAGGAAATGGTTGGATTTGTTTAATGTATTTAGCGGCATCTTTAACTGCTGTTAAATACTGGGAAGATGCGAAAAACTTCTCCCTTTCTAAATGATTAGCAAAGGCAATTTCATAAGCTGCATGATATTGCTTTGCTGCTGGTTCATAATGACCAACTCCTGCGGCATCTGGACGGGAGTTGTCTACTTCTTCAAATAAGTGCAGTCGAAATTTGAGTACAGAGTCACTACTACTAACTTGAGGTGCGAATGTTTCTGTCAGATAACGACGAAAAGCTTCTGTACTAGCGCCATTGGCTTTTTTCACCATGACGTGAAATTTGATGGCAGCAACTTCGCCGTTGGGATCACCTGTGGGAATTCTATCTATGTATGTAATAGAATTGCCGGGATTGCTGTTGTAACCGATGGCTTTGCGGAATAAGTTGTGTTCGTCATCCATCAGAATGGCAGATGCTGTAAACCATGTCTGACGATCTGCAACACTTGCAAATGTTAACTCGGCAATGCCATCGAAGTTATCTTCTGAGTCCCAGGTGTAGTCCAAACCGGGAATATCGGGACAGAAGCCACCTTGGTTATGAGCTACATGAAATTGCCAATATTGATATTGTCCTGGTAATCTGGCGCAGACTGGTCCGTGTACGTCTTTCCAATAGTTATCAAAAAGTTCTAAAGAGATTCCTTGTCTTTTCCACAGGAGGACATAAAAGGCTACTTTCCCTTTTTGATCCCGTGTTGAATAATCGGCTGTTGTGGCCTTTTGATTCGTTGTCAGCATTTCTGCTATCCTTGGTGTGCTATTGACAT
The DNA here is from genome assembly GCF_034931625.1 of Anabaena cylindrica UHCC 0172. GTDB lineage: Bacteria > Cyanobacteriota > Cyanobacteriia > Cyanobacteriales > Nostocaceae > Anabaena > Anabaena cylindrica_A. Next base: position 50,039 of record NZ_JAYGGY010000002.1, read on the forward strand.
GATCAAAAATCAAATTCAGGTTAGCAAAGCAAGCTGCGACTTTGTTAAATCCCGCATAAACACAGAGGAATAAAAGTAGTTCTTCAATTTCTGCACGGGTTGCACCTTGCTGGAGAGCCATATTTACATGGGCAGCGAAAGGGTTGCCAGCACCTCTATGATCCTGATTGACAACATCAATAGCGATCGCAATCAGAGCCTTAGCTTTTTGGTTAATTAACGGCAAACCCCAAGCTTCTCCTGCTACCCGAATGACAAAATCACCAAACTTGGGATTAATTTGTTTTAAACCCGTTTGAAGTTGAAGGTCATCCAGAACCGCATTTTGGTATACTCGCTCCTGTTTCATTTCAGGCTGTAGTAATCAAGGTCAATAATTCATTAGCAGCAAAAACGTCACGATAGAAAGTTAGTTGCTCGGTTTTTAGATAACAAGCACCTCTATGACCACGACGTACCCAAGTTACATTACCTTTGGCTAGAGTTTCGTTGGTTTCATCATCTACACACTTCCATTCAAAGTAAGTATGTTCACCAAAAAACATGACAATAGGCCAGCACATTGTCACTCCTGGTTGAGCAATTAATGCCCACCAATGCTTTTCTCTTTCTTTTTGTTGTTCTAAACCTTGGTATGGTCCATCCTGACAAAAATAAACTAGATCGTCGCGATATTCCCCAGTTAAGATATCGCCTCTTCCTTGTCTTAATGCTTCACAATGGGTAGGCCACCAATCTCTGTTTTCTTGCTCTATTTGTGCCAGGGTGTAATAAGGACCAATTTCTGGTAGTTTTGGTTCTTTCAAGGCGACAATTCTTTCTGCATCCTCGATCAGTTTTTTCGCTACATAAGGAGTAACTAAACCGGGACGAGAATAATCTGCTGATAAGTCAGTATAATAATTCGTTCTCTTTTTCATTGCTTTGGGCTGGTTTTGGCTGGCTGAGGCAGAAGAAAATCCGTTGGTTTGTTGACTGTAAAGAGTTTGGTTTAGCATGAGAGATTCTATGTCGTTTTTAAGTTGATTAACTGCGCCAATTTCTGTGATTAGTTCTGCTACTGAGGAACTACGCTGACCAGCGAGAGTCATCTGACCATCGTAAACAAAGGTATAAGCTGTTCTTTCAGGAAATGGTTGGATTTGTTTAATGTATTTAGCGGCATCTTTAACTGCTGTTAAATACTGGGAAGATGCGAAAAACTTCTCCCTTTCTAAATGATTAGCAAAGGCAATTTCATAAGCTGCATGATATTGCTTTGCTGCTGGTTCATAATGACCAACTCCTGCGGCATCTGGACGGGAGTTGTCTACTTCTTCAAATAAGTGCAGTCGAAATTTGAGTACAGAGTCACTACTACTAACTTGAGGTGCGAATGTTTCTGTCAGATAACGACGAAAAGCTTCTGTACTAGCGCCATTGGCTTTTTTCACCATGACGTGAAATTTGATGGCAGCAACTTCGCCGTTGGGATCACCTGTGGGAATTCTATCTATGTATGTAATAGAATTGCCGGGATTGCTGTTGTAACCGATGGCTTTGCGGAATAAGTTGTGTTCGTCATCCATCAGAATGGCAGATGCTGTAAACCATGTCTGACGATCTGCAACACTTGCAAATGTTAACTCGGCAATGCCATCGAAGTTATCTTCTGAGTCCCAGGTGTAGTCCAAACCGGGAATATCGGGACAGAAGCCACCTTGGTTATGAGCTACATGAAATTGCCAATATTGATATTGTCCTGGTAATCTGGCGCAGACTGGTCCGTGTACGTCTTTCCAATAGTTATCAAAAAGTTCTAAAGAGATTCCTTGTCTTTTCCACAGGAGGACATAAAAGGCTACTTTCCCTTTTTGATCCCGTGTTGAATAATCGGTTTTGGTTGTGTTATTAATTACTGAAAGCATTACTGCTGCCCCCTTTCCACCACTAGTTAAATTTCTGTTGATGTCACTTTGATGCAAATAAAGGCTGAAAATTGATAACAATCAAAGTTTTTAAATCAAGCGATCGCTAATCTTTATGCAGGTTTATGATCTAGATAGAGGTAGACGGTTTGCAAAAGATGATTCAGCGACAAGATTCAACTTGTCTAATGCTATTGTCTTAAAACTGACAATAACTTAGGTGTCTCTATTTCTTTAATTCACTTGATTTTGATAGAAAAACGGGAGTTGATTTTTCTACAAATAACCGTATTTCCGTACCTCAGTAATTTCACTCTCTTCAACTACAAATCAAGATTCGTAGATTCCGGAATCACGCTTAAGATTATTTTTCCAATATTTCATTTAAAGCGCCAAAACAACCGGCAACTTTATTGAATCCTGCATAAGCACAAAGAAACAACAATAGTTCTTCGATTTCTGCGTGAGTTGCGCCCTGTTTAAGAGCCATACTTACGTGAGCGCCAAAGGGGCTTCCTGGTCCTGCTTGTCCTTGGTTGACTACATCAACTGCAATTGTGATCAAGGCTTTGGTTTTTTGGTCGATTAATGGCAGTCCCCAAGCTTCACCTGCGACGCGCGTTACAAAATCACCAAATTTGGGATTTATCTGTTTTAAACTCTCTTGAAGTTCTATATCATCTAAAACGGCATTTTCATACTTCATAGCTTGATTTTTCCCTCATTATCTTGGTAACTATCAACTATGTAACCATTGAAAGTTAAAATTTGTCTTCCGTAGTCAGAAATCAAGATTTGTTAACCCCTCATCAAGATTTCCTCATTTGGATTTTTAATCTTATTTTCAAGTCAGGTACAACCAACCTCTAGCAAATATACATCATAAAGTCGGAATACTATAAATTGCATTTCCTCAATATGTATATTTACTACCATACAATGGCATGAACCTATTTTCCCTGACTGGAATTTTAATAACTTTTTACATATTCAAAACATCAATTTTGAATGTCTAAACCCTTACCATACACATATTTTGGATGTACTGTCAAAACATAATTATTAGTTAATAATTTATTAAACTGATAACTAAATTAAGATTGTTTTAACAATATCTGCTGATTGGTAAAAAGGCTTGGATTAAAACTGGCACTTTTTACCAATAATTTGGTTGATATTGCTTGATTATAGGACTTACGCATTGACAAAATCTATCAAATATGGGTTACGAATTTTATCTTTTGTAGGGTGTGGTTCGGCAAGCTCACCAACCACGTCAGACCCGATAATTGAGCATCTAACAGATTGTCTCTATCTGACGCACCGCACTAATATGCGATGCCAAAAGCCTGAAACTAGGCAATTTCGTTATACATATCATGTGCAGTTTGTACAGTGCGTAAGTCCTAGATTAGTTAAAAATTGAAGGTTGTTCTCACTCCACCAATCACAATGTCTTCATTGTCAGCGTCCTGATTAGGTGCTGTAATCCAGATGAGAGAAGGAGTAATTGAGAGATTGTCTGTAATCTGATGCCTGTAATATGCTTCGATGTGTAGTGACGTATCCTTTTTAAATTGTTGATAAGGTAGGTTGCTTCTCACATCAGTAAGGGTAGGTTCCATACCTACAATTAAACCTCCCTGATTTCCTGGTTTAAACAAATCGGGAAAAGCTGTTTGAACTGAGTAAGTCCAAATATCAGCATCTCCTTTACCAATGAGCCTAGCTTGGATTAAGTTAGCCCAACCACCAATTAACACCTTGGGCGTGATGGCGAAGTAGCCACCAACCTGATAAGAATTGGTAATCACGGACGAAGCTTCATCAAATAACACACCCTGATCATCAAAACGATTTGCTAAAGCAGTACCAACAAAACCGTTTTCTCTAAAAGTTTGACCATTATTAAAGCCAAAATTACCGGGACCAAAGTAACCGTGCTGGTATAAAAGTTGTAAAAACAGCCCAGGATTGGGATTATAGTTAATCTGTCCAGCAGCTACATAATCTCCGTTGAATAAACCTCCGACATTGGAGTCGTTGCCAAAAGTTGATAAGTAAGTCAAAGTTAGCACTGTCGAATCTACGATTTTGTAACTAGCAGAAACGCCAGATCCAGCGCCGACAAGATAAATAGGGGGTGCTTCAGCAAAGGAACTTACAGGACCACGACCGATACTATAATAAGGAGCAAATTTGGCCAGTAAAATAGGACTAAAACGATAGCGATTAGCAGCAACAACATCTATGAGTAGATTGTTCCCGACTGGAAATTGATATTCTAAACCTAGTATTCTGACGCTGTTAAAACTATCACCTGATCCAGTGGTATCACTGGAACCTTCTCTTGTAGAACCTACATCTCTGCCATTATTGTTGGTGGCGAGTTCAGGAAAACTACTGCTGGTAGCACCAATGCCTGTGAACAATAAATCTTTACCTGTGAAACTACTAAGTAACCCCAGGAAGAGGTTGTATTGCATATTTGCTTGGGGATTACCATCACCGGAGAAATAGGCATTGGTTTGAACTCTTAAGTTACCGAATAATTTAGTGGTAGTAGAGAACTGATTTCCTGCTATTTCAGTGCTTTTAGCTTCTAATGAATCTACACGACCACGTAGTGTAACTAGTTCAGCGGAAAAATCTTGTTGTAACCGCTGCAAAGAAACCAAATCTGGTTGGGTGACAAGATCACTGGTGGCTGTGGCAATTAATTCGTTGATTCGGTCTAAACAAGCGTTCAAACCTGCGGCAAATTCATAACGGGTGATGGCACGATTACCCCGGAATGTGGCGTTGGGATATCCGGCGATACAGCCATAGCGTTCAACTAGGGATTGTAAAGCTTGAAAAGCCCAGTCTGTGGGTTGGACATCAGAGAACTGAGCGACACTATTAATCTGTGCCATACTTTCATCAGTGCCACTGTCATTTTGATCTAGATCAGGGTTAACAGTAGAGGCACTATCTAGCAGATGTTCAATGGAACTGCTGGGGGTAGTTGATTCGGGTATGGATGAATTATCTGTGAATACTGTCTGAGCAGAAGCAAGGCTACTTATTAAAGTTGAAGTAGCGATCGCTCCTACTATTACCATTGGACTAGCGAGTAATCTTATTAATGCCAACATTTTCTGAATCTCACACCACGTCGTAAAAGCAATTTTTATCCAACAGAATACAGGAGTCAGTAGGGGCGAACCTCGATTCGCCCACACTAATTTAAAACAGGGTTTTAAACCACATTGACATTAATTTGCACAATTATGTCATTGAAATCATTGTCACTACTACCATTGGGTAAATCTTCAAAGCCGAGTATATTATTACCTAGTAGACGAATATGATCTGCCTGACCGGGATTGGCTGCTAAGAATGGGAAGTAAACTGCGGGAATGTTGGTAGAATTTCCTAACACCGCCTCTGGTGTGCCATTAGCAATAATAAATGGTGCAAAGATTGATCCTTTGGCAAAAGTTCCTTGATAAGTTGCTTGCTCTTGGTTATTGACAGTTAGACGTATATCTTGCAGGTATAAGTTAACAGCAGCTTGGAGATAACCTGTATCACCGGGTGCAAAATCGGCTTGACCATCATTGTCGATATCAATTTTACCGTCTGCATCTAAGATGGGATAAAAACCGACAAAATTGTCAAATGCTGCTTCTCGGTAGATTTTAAACTCAGCCGTGATATCAGTGGTAGCAGTTCTAAAATCAAGGATTTCTCCTGCCAAGTCGTCTTGGAAACTTGTACCCTGAATTGAAGTTTCACTGGTAGCTTTAATTTTGACTTTAAAGTTACTGTTGGCAGATTTATCTTGCCATTTGAGGGAAAATTCCCCACCTGTTAAAGTTTCAATTTCTTGGTATGTTTCGGAAAACAACACTTCGGTGTTTGAGGTGAATCCAGATGATACAGCGTCTAAAGTACTGTTATTAACCAATAAGAATCTCACTTTTATACCAGTGTCAAATTCTAACAGGCTGGATAAACCATTGTTCTGAAAGCCTGTCGGTAAATTGGCAATGGATGAGAAAATGACTTTGGCTCGTGCTAAAGCGGCTTCAGTATAACCAGATGCTCCTGGAGCTATGCCGTTAATATTGCCATCATCACCATCAACAGAAAATACTGCGATTTCATTGACGAAACTAGAACTGTATTCTTCAAGGGTGACTTTTAATTTGACTTTGCCGTTACTGCCACCTTTGAGAGTGAAAATATCCTGGTTATTTTCTTTGGTGATTTCCGTAATTGATTGGTTAGTGGCTTCACCAAAGGTAACTGATTCTGGTGTATTTTCTGCTCCCAAGTGAATAATTTCATACTCACCATTTTCTTTGCGGGTAAAGAGAACTGGTTCACCATTGGGTAAGTCAAAGTCAGGAAGATCGGCAAAGGTTCCCAAAATTTCTTGGGTGTTACCAACGGAAGTTAATGATACATCAAGACGAAGTTCTTCTTCATCAGAGCTACTTTCATGATGTCCACCATGACCTCCACCCATATAGGTGAATACCTGAATTTGCTCATAACCATCAGGTTGATCATCCTTAGCAATTGTAGTCAGGTTGGCATTATTAGTTTGAACTGGGAAGTCATTGGGTTCATCTGGTCTTTGGAGGATATAACCAGATGTGACATCTACTTCACCTGTGTAATTAGCACCGTAGGGTTGGAAGACTTGAGATAGCAGTGCTGTGTCATGTGCAGTGTCTTTGCCAACTAAGCTACCTATTTCCTGAATTAAGATACCGTCGTAGATTTCTACTAAACCAGTACCACCGCTGCCCTGTCCAACAATGATGTCGTCATAGTTATCACCGTTAATATCACCAACTGCTAGGTTGATTTTACCTGTGAAGTCTTCGTGATGGAAGGCGCTAATGCGACTCATTAGCTGATAATCTTTACCGCTATAAATCTCAATGATTGATGCGATGCCACCACCTAAACCGACGACTATATCGGCGAAACCGTCACCATCTATGTCCCCAGATGCTACTGATGCGATCTGGTCAATGGATGCAGTGATATTTTGGAAGGGATTGAATTCTGTAATTAAGAGGTCGGCGTTTTCTGCTTCTGTAACTTCGTCAGCCCCTGCTTCTTGCTGGTGAATTAATGTTTGACCATCAAAGACTTTAACAGTGAATTTATCATTAGTATTTTGTAGAGATTGCTGGATGGTGATGATGTCAGTAACGTTATCAGTAACGTTCTTGTTTTCATCTGTGTCGAGGGTTTTGTAATTGACATCTGCGATCGCAATATCAATTCCTTTGCTAAAGTTTTGACCATAAGGTGTAAGAGTGATGCTTTCTTCATAGTTGTTAGCTCTAAACAACTCCAATTGTCCTTGAGCATCCTCATCAACCCCCAGCCCCATCCAAGTCTCTCCTGTGTTGAGGATAACTCTGACAACAGCCATCATCCCGGCATCTTCATGGAAGAGAATATGACAGTGATTGACATAGCTGCCAGGAAAATCCTCAAAACTCATCACGATTTTGACTTCTGATGCTTTACCTGTACCAGGGGGATCGACAAAACTATTGAATGGTGTACCGTAGGGATTCTCTGGAGTTGCAGTTCCGTCTAAATACGCCGGTGGTAGGGTAATAGTATCGCTTAAGACACCAGCTAGGTAAGTTTGATCGATGTCTTCTACTTCAAATCCATTGATTTCTATAACAGCAAAGTCATTTTGATGAATGTGGAATGGATGCCATTCTGATAAAGGAATATTTGGTAGAGGAATATCAGTACCCGGTATGGTCTCACCATCAAAGTCAGGATTTGGTAATCCTGATCTATTGATAATATTCCAAACTTCCGTTGTTCCCAGCATGGGCATTGCCAATGGGGGCATACTCTCACCGGAATGTGTGGAATAATATTCACCATTGATGGTATATGTGCCTTGAAAGGTTTCTACTTTGGTATCGTCGGGAAAATTGCCAGCTAGGATCGCACCACCTACATTTGCATCCCAGGTAAAAGTTCTTTCCCGATTTGCATCACCGTTTTTAGCTGTTTGTATGATGTCATTAATCTTTTCACTTTCTTCCACTAAAACATCATAGACTTCAGGAAAGGGAGGTAAAACCGCTACTTCATCACCTGTGACTTCAACAGTGGTTAAAACTTGAGATCCCCAAATTAAATGTCCATCATTGAAGCCTTTGCCATCACCAATTAAAACGGATACATCTTCTGAATTGAGAATTTCCTCTGTACCGTTGGAAAGAAAGTAGTATTTACCTGGTTTGGTAAAAGCGTGTTGAATAGCAACTCTAGCACCAGGACTGAGGACAGGAAACTCTGTTATTTCTCTTCTGGAACTCTCTACGATCCCACTGGCATTACCATCTATAGATACTAAGGTAACTTGTTCAGGGGTGAGATTACCATTTTCATCTTCATATACCAACTGCAAGATGTGGAATGAGTTGATACTCATATTGGCGAATGTGAAGAGACTCCATTCACCTGTTTGCACATCTATTGTGGGGTTGTATTGTCCATTAACAGTGTGGATAACGTTTTCTACTGGCTCTGATAAACCGCCACTGCCATATGCAGATGAATTCGGAGGATTTCCAGTTGGTTTTGTTGGATCATAGGATGCAGGTTTAGCGTTGTAACCTCCAAAAACTGCATCAGAAAGTTCATAACTTCCATCTATTACTTCCAAGGGTGTACCAGCTGGAACTTTGATTCCATCTGGATTTTGGTTTAAGGGATCATCATCACTGGCATCTCTTAGTTGTTGCTGAATGCCAAAGGTCTTAATGGACAGGGTATAGATTGGCTCTGTTGTGGGATTAAATTTGTCTAAATCTGGCAGGTCGTATGGAGGGTTAATTGCTAAAAGACCGCCTAAACCGGAAGCTACTTGCTCACTGGTGATTCCGTGTAGGTGGGGATGATACCAGTCATATCCGATGGAGTGATTATCAGGTATCTTAATTGTGATCTCTCTAGTATCTCCAGCAGCAAGACTGACAAGAACATTATCTCCTGCACCTAGAGGTGAAACGTGTAGTCCATGTGTATGTAAGTTGGTTACTTGTTCTGGAGCAGATGGGGCAACTGAGCTAGGTGCTAAGTTATTTGTGAGTGTAATTTTTATTGTGTCGCCAGGATCTACAACTAGCAATGGTCCGAGAATTAAACCATTGTAAGCCCTCAGAAATTCATAGGCTGTTGTCTCATCGTTGAGCCAAGGGATGTATCCATCACCTGCTTGTAAGATACCAAATCCATCAATTTGAATCTGGCTGAGATACTGCATATCTAAGGTGACTTCTAATTCCTGATCAGGTCCCCAACTGGAATAATAAGTTCCATCTGCACCTGCGGATTTATATTGCCCATTTTGATGATCTAGTTGCCATTGTTTCAAGGGATCTTTGAAAACTACTTTCTCGTCAGGATGAGGTAAAACTTTTAAGTACCCTGATGCGTCATAACCCTCACTCCATTCCTCAAAATTTGCAGATCCAATAATGTATGCGTTCTCTATAGCCATGATGAAAATACCTCCAAGGTCACAAAAATTAGTTGAAAATGGTTATTTCTGTACTTGCTTATTCCACTGTTAGATATTAGCTTGTTAGCCCCCCCATTTTTTTCAATTAGAGGCTTGAATCATAATTTACAGTCGCACTCATTGAGAATACTGTCTAAAACTTTGATCGTCAACACTCTTCATATTCAAGTAAACAAAATTGGCTAGATATGTATTCAGGTAGAACCTTGAAAATTAAGCCAATTGCTTTTGAATTTATGAATGTAATTCATCTTAATTTTAATTTTCCATGTATACTTAAGAAGGTTTACAAGTGTCATTCTGTAGCTTGCTTCACGTAGTATCCCTGCGGGATACCCTGCACTACATTAGACTCAGTATGACATAAGTTAAGGTTTTATCGGTGTGCAGTATAGCTTTAGGACTGACACAAGTGTCACAATAAACATCTATTGTAGGATAAGTGTGACTCAATAAATCCTGCAAATAAATATATTTTTGACCTCTGATGCATCCTACTAATATTCGAGTTGCGTAAGTCCTGAGCTTATGTTGGTTCTCTTGAATATGATACAGCAATTGGTATGAAAGAGTGTGTCATTCTTTTAACATTAAATTAATGTTACAATTTGCAGTAAAGCAGAGATTATCCTCTTTATGAGTCAATTATGTGATTCAATTGACTATTTTCTTAAGATATAGCCCTAGTTGTGATCGATAATTTTTTTGTAAAAACATTTCCTAAAACCCCTAAAATAGTTTTCGATTAGTAGTTTTTATTACCTAAACGGATGAAAAAAGGTTTGTGGCAACCGCCTAGATTACGCATTGGTGAGGAGCATGAAGAAAGACGTGCGACTTGGCTAGAACTTTTCTATGATTTAGTGTTTGTAGTTGCGATCGCAGAATTATCTCACAATTTGAGTAAGGATGTTTCTCTGGGCGGATTTGTTGGCTTTGTGGCTCTGTTTATCCCGATTTGGTGGTGCTGGATAGGGGCTACTTTTTATGCCACTCTCTTTGATACTGATGATTTAGGCGATCGCTTGCTAACTCTGCTACAAATGTCGATTATTATCGCTTTGACGATAAATTTGCATCACGGTCTGAGTACATCTTCTCATGGATTTGCTATTTCATATATAGCTGCTCGCTGTATTCTCATTCTTCAATACCTGATTGCCGGACACTATGTACCAGAAGCCCATCCCTTAACCAGTTGGTATGTCAAAGGTTTTAGTATTGGTGCTGCATTTTGGTTAGTTTCGTTGTTATTGCCAATTCCCTGGCGTTTTGGACTCTGGACACTAGGTTTGATTATCGAATTTCTAACTCCGTTAGGTACAGGTCAATTAGCAGTTCAAATCCCACCAAATATGTCTCATGTTCCAGAACGAATGGGACTATTTACAATCATTGTTTTAGGTGAATCAGTCGCCGCCGTAGTTAGAGGGGTAGCAGAAAAGCAATGGGATACTTCATCAGTATTAACTGCTGTTTCTGGTGTGAGCATAGCTTTTAGTTTCTGGTGGCTTTACTTCGATAGCGTAGATGCTTCACCATTAGAAACTATGAAAGTCGGGAAAATCAAAATCTTTCTGACTTGGCTTTATTCTCACCTACTCTTAGCTATAAGTTTAGCGGCAATAGGGGTAGGAGTTGAGCATATCATCGACAAAAGTGGAGTTAATATCCTACCAGGAAATGAACGTTGGCTTTTTTGTGGAGGGGTAGCGCTCTGCTTAATGGTATTGTCGATCATTAATTTCACAACTTGTGTTTTAGATAAAATGCAAAAGGGTAGAATTTTGAGTGCTTATCGTCTAGGAGCCGGAAGTTTTGTTTTATTCTTAGCTATTGCCGGAGGAAAATTATCTCCTTTGGTTTTAATCGCCCTTGTAGCTTGCAGTTGTATGGTGACAGTGGTTCTAGACTTATTCACCAAAAATCAGTTTTCTGTCAGTTCTTAGATACAGCAGAATTCAGGAGTCAGGAGTCCAAAAGTATCGCTTGTGCCACGCTATCATGAGTTAGAAAGAAGAAAATGGACTGGCTATAGGCGTGAGCCTTCTCGAAGAGTACCAAGAATTTCTGTGGGTTTAGCCCGGAAAGTAAAAGATAGAGTTAATTAATCTTCATTCCTTAACTGCCATTTTAAAGGTTGCACAAGTTGCCCAGCAAAACTTGGCGCAATAGGAATATCAATGCCGTATTTACTAGGCCACCTATTCTTCGGTAGGTAAAATGTGCCGAAGAATTTATCCACCCAAGGAAAAATCGCGGCGTAGTTTTTATTAATATACTTCTCCCCATCATTGGTGTGATGCCAATGGTGAAAGGCGGGAGTGGCCACCAACTTCTCCAGCCAACCGAAACGCCAGCAAATATTTGCGTGGATGAAGAAGCTCCATATAGTACCGAAAAGTGCATACAGCAAGGGAACTAAATCCACAGTCTTCCCTGTTGGCTGCGCCAAGCCCAGTAGATATATGGGAATTAAGCCGCAAAGTCTGGTGAAGAACATATCTAAAGGGTGTGTGCGGGTATTAACTAGCCAGTCCATTTCTTCCGCACTATGGTGGATGGAATGGAAGCGCCATAGCAGAGGAATCTCATGGGACCAGCGATGACCCCAATACGAGCCGAATTCTCCAACAATGATCACCAGCATAAAGCGCGTCAGCAGAGGGATATCCGCTATCCATGCATACAGTCCACTGGACTCGATATGATGAACTCCCTTAGCAATTATTGATATTGGTAGGATCAAAAGGAACTTGGGCAGGAGACTGTTGAGAAAGTAATAGCCTAAATCTGCAATAAATCCTTTACGGAAAACCTTCTGTCGGTTCTGAGAACAGAAAGTTTCTAGAGGTACGAAAATAACTATGAGCAGTACCAACCAAATACATAATCTGAAGACATCTAACGCGAATGATTGGAGATAATGTTGCATTTGTCAGAGCCTTTCCATACCAAGACTAAAAATATACGGCTGGATTAATTTACATAAGGTGATTTCTAAAATAAAAATTACCACACAATATCACTACATCGTCAGAGAGAACTACTGTTTGCCCTCCTAATCAATAAATTCTTTTTTAGAAATCACCTAAGCGTCATATAGAGTTAAAATAAGAGGATGCCACATCAACGGTATCCTCTTAAAATCATACAGGTATTTATCATACCTGAATTTAGATCGAAAAATGAGCAGAATTAAGCACGTTTCGCTTGGGTTACTTTTGCTAACTTCGATTTAAAACCAATACCTAATCCTAGTACGATTACTGCACCCAAACCAAATATAGATGAAGGTTCAGGAACAGAAGTACCTTTGACAGCCTCAACGGAGACACCATCTAAAAGAACAAAAGGTGGCAATCCTACTGGACCGCCTGTGGCGAAGAATTGCAGCAATTGACTTGAAGAATTAGCTGTGAAAGTCAATGATTCTTTAACCCAACCACTAAAACCATGATTGGGAAGATTAAATGCAGTTGCGTACTGAGTCTCTCCGCCAAATACAACCTTCCATTGGTCATAAGTTGAACCGCTAAAACCGAATTGCTGTGCGGCTGCATTATAAAAAGACACGGTGTATTGCTGTCCTACAGTGAGTCCGTTCAACAGCTGACTAATAGGAGCATAATTCTGATAGACTGGATCTACCGCTAGAAAATTTCCGCCATCAGGACTACTGGCAGGCCAAACATCAAGACCACCATTATTAGAACCCCAAAACGTTAAAGGAGCGCCATAGTATTCACTAGGAGATCCTGTCGTATCAGCGGTTCCAGACCCGAAGATAAAGTCGTAGCTGGTGGGTGCTGGGAGATAAGTCCAGCCGGGTAACTCTGTGCCATAGGGCGTGCCTAACTGCCCAGTTAAGCCGTTGGAGGTGGTCTCAAAACTACCATTTGTTACTAGATTCGTTGCTTGCGCGGAAGAAGAAACGAAGGCGGAAAGGGTAATTGCTGACAGCCCGATAATCGCTGATTTAGCTAGTTGATTGTGCATTATTGTTTCTATTAGTTATTGATTTAATATCTTGGATGGTGGATTCAGTTGCTATTTCAGTAACATAATCTGAATAGATCTACTGAGACAAGCCCTATAATACAAACTTGATGAAAAGTTCATGAGAAATTCAAGAAAAGACATTTCATTCAATTAGATATCGACTGACTTTAACAAGTTCTGTGGGTTTAAGTCACCTGCTTCTATAAGCGGTAAGTTTTGTAACGGAGATTTAGACTCCGTCACAAAACTTAATTACGAATTATTTTAAATATGCATTATCTAGAACTCTTTTAGAGACATTTCATGGGTAGGGATTCTCGTTTCTAAAATCTTGTTCAGAGGTGTCTATTCGGTAATGGGGAGATCCTACGCCTCAAACCCCACTTTTAATTCTTGACTATGTGAGGATGAAAATTCAAAAACCTGTCCACATTCTACAAAACCGCAAAATCCATCTTTTTTGGCATCAGGAAGCAATCCTGGCTGATAACCATAGAGCCATATTTTATTTTTAATTTTTTCTGGTAGCTCTGTTAATTGTTCATAATTGGCATGAACAGGAGTTTGATAACGGGAGGTTTCACAATCATGAAAAATTATATCGGCCTGTTCATATATATCTCCATTTCTGTCAAAACATAATTGGGTATCTGTGGATAAAAATATTTTTACCCCTGCTAAAGTAAAAAATAACCCGTAGCTTGGCATGAGATAAAAGCCATTATTAACATGAATAACTCTGACTAAATTAAACCTGATGTCTTGCCACATAAAATAACCTTGTCGGTCAACTTTATGTTGTTCAAAGAAGGTTTCTATATTGGCAATTTCTCCATCAAGAGACCTGAGACCACCAGATAAGGTTCTATCCCACAGGTTGCTGGATACATCTTTGCTTAAATAAAGATGTGGCTTTTTGCATTTTGGGTCAAACAAGGTACTAAAAGCTATATATTCAAGTCCTCCAACATGATCAGAATGGAGATGACTGATATAAATATCAGTGATATCACGATATGATAAACCAGCTGCATGGAGAGAAAATCTAATGTCTGTTCCACAATCAATTAATAGTTTATGGTTTTGTTCAGTGACTAAAAGTATATTAGACTGAAAATTATTAGCACCAACTGTAAAAGCTGAACCCGAACCTAAAAATATTAACCTTGTCATTTTACTAGTATTTCAGTAATTGGATATTATGGAGAAGGGGAAAGGGTGATTAGTATGTTGGTATATAGCGTTGCAACTTTATACCTTATTTACCTACTATCTACTATAAATTATGGAATATTCTGGGAATTTATTTGATCAATTAAAGTGTTAAATTTTGTTATAATCGCTGGGGGTTTGGCTGTAAAACGAATGCAAAAATCACCTATTTTTGCAGGTTTTTCCAAAACTTTGGCATACATATCTTCGGTTTCTCCTGAGTTATTGGGTGTTAATAAATTAAGTTTTATATTACAGAGGAAAAATGGTAGAGTTTGGAGTTCTTTATTGGCTAGAGAAATCTCTGCTTCATTAATTGAAAGTCTGACTAAAATTCCTTGGTAAGATGAATTGCCGATATCTTTCCCATCTAACAATAGGTATTCAATGGGGATAGGTTCAGGAAGATTGCATAATTCTTCTTGATGTTCAGAGAGAAAAAGATTGTATTCGCCGATGATACCAGCTATTTTGTATACATTAATTGGTTCTTTAACACCTTTTGGTTTTACCTGAGTTTGACTAGCAATTATGACTACTGACTCTACTTCATGAAAGGTGGATTCAGAAATAATTATTTCACCACCGGTTGTATAGCCTTCAATACGGTAGGTTAAATTAACTTGACTACCGACGATACCGTATTTGGTGCGTTTTTCAGAACCAATATTTCCTACTACCACAACGCCTGTATTAATGCCGATGCCCATTTCTAGAGGTGGTAAGCCCCATTCTTTCATTTGGGCGTTCACTTTGACCATTGCCAATTGCATGGCGACACCGCAGGCTACGGCCCTAGTAGCATCGTCTTCTCTAGCTGTGGGAGCGCCAAAGAGTACTAAAATACCATCACCCATGAATTCATCAATGGTTCCCTGATATTTGGTAATTTCATCTGCCATACATTCCAGGTAAAAGTTGAGAATTTTAACTACTTCTTCTGGTTGTAAGCGTTCTGATGTGGCAGTGAATCCTCTTAAATCGGATGTGAAGATGGTGATTTTGCGTCGTTCTCCTCCGAGTTTCAATCCTTGTGGACTTTCTAGTAAATTGGCTACGACTTCATCTGTGAGGTAACGTCCAAATACTTTGCGGATATCTCCAGCGGTGCGAGCGATGTAAGCTGTGATGGCAATTACAGCCCCTGTTAATGCTAAGAATGCTGGGACTACAGGAAGCCACAAGCCGGAAAGGAAAGCTACATAGGTGCTGCCTAGCAAAGCCCCTCCTGCTAGGACAGCGCTGATTATTCTCTGTAATGTGAGTAGGTTTTGTAATCGCAATTTCCAGGTTAGGGTAGCGCCAACTCCACTCCAGAGTAAAATCCATAGCCATTCTACAGGTTCTGACCAGGTTCTAAATAGCGATCGCTCTTCGATGGCTGCACTGATGATTTGGCTGGTGAGATTGGCATGAATTTCTACTCCACTCATTGGTTCTGGAAGGCTGAGAAGTCCGCTGCTGTGGGGGGTAAAAAATGAATCTCGAAAACTTTCGCCGATGTAACCAATGAAAATAATGCGATCGCGCCCCCAATTTGCTGGTACTTTGTCTTCTAGAATATCCGTCATGGAAACCGTCTCAAAGTTACCACTTTTTCCCCGATAGTTGATTAATATCTGATAACCACGAGCATCAGCACGTACATAACCACCATCATAGCTTTCAAAGGGAATAAATTTGGTTTTCCCTAGTCGGAAATCTTTGCTGGCGGTGATTCCTTCTTTTTCTAGATAACGCAAAGCTAAATGCAAACTAAAACTGTAGACTGTTTCTCCATTTTCTGTATTCACATACATTAAGCCGCGTCGTACTTTGTTATCGGCATCAATGATCAGGTCATTTGCACCCACTTGACCCAAGGATTTGAGTACGGGGGGTGGGTCTACTGTCTCGTTTTTCCTGTCTCCAACTACTTTCTGAATACCAACCAGATTAGGTGTAGATTTAAATACTTGTTCTAATTCTGAAGTCCCAGGTGGTAAAGGTAAATTCCGGTAAATATCGAGGCCAATAGCTCTTGGTTGTTTGGTTTTGAGTTTGTTGAGTAATTTGGCTAAGATGCGATCGGAAATGGTTGCTTGTTTGAGATTATCCAAGTCGGTTTCATCAATACCAACCATGACAATGCGCTGATCTTGGGCTTCTTGAGGTCGCCAACGCATATATTGATCAAAAACTCCCCACTCCCAGGATTGTAATAACCCTGCAAAGCGAATGAGAATAATAAACATGGCGATTACAGGGGTGGTAATCCACAAACCGCGTCCTTGCCACAGAAGATGTTTAATTTTGTCCAGATCCATCGGTACTAAGGTTCCGGGTTTTGTTGACAACACTTAAGGATAGGTTCTTCGGCTATGACCTCTAGACCTACTGATTTTAAAAGTTCTTGCCATTCATCTGGCTTTTGATCGCGTAATTGAGCAATATTGTTTAAGGTTTCTGGCCACAAATCATTTTTGGCATAAATCTCTGCCTGTTTTAAAGGTGTTGCTTGCCGGAGGTCTTTATTCAATGATGAACTGATAGTTGTGCGTTGGATATCCCCTGAGGTATATTCATCTCCGCTTCTGTCTTCAGAATTGCAAATTAGGGTGAAGTACCATTGATATTTTTGGCCTGTTTTGATGCCAGCAGTAGGGGGAATGTTGAGTTGGACTATTCCAGAAGTACTGGGCAGTTTAAAATTTGTTTGATAGATATCATTATCTTCTTCTGACCTCAGTACAAATTCACCAGTAGTTGCGCTAGTTTTAGGAACATAAAAATATAGTGTGGGATTGTCTAAGCCTGTTTTGATCTGATTATCTCGTCTGGGTGTTAAGGCCGTGAGAGTAGGTTTTCCTTTCTCAAGATGGATACAGGAAAATCCTCGTCTTCCTCCGCCAATTGTCGATTCTGGCTTGCCTCTGGAATCTCCTGATGGAAATTCTAAACTGATTTTGATTGGTAATGGCTGTGCCAGTAATTGTGAAGGAAAGATATGTGCAGTTAACAGGACTGGAGAAATTCCGATTGCAAGTTTTCCTAGATACTGAATATATTTTTGTCGATTCATGATATTTAAGATTAAGTTTATTACTTTTCTAAGGTAATGTACTGTATTTGATTAATACATGGTTTTAGGAAAACGTTACAATTAAAGTAAGAATTCAGGAGTCAGGAGTAAAACTGGCTTGGTGTCTAGGTTTCAATTTTGATTCTGTACCTCATTAATCTGCAATTTGCTGTAGGTATGTAATTAATTCTGTCGGATTATTTACTGTTGCTGAATTTGTGCAATTAGGTTGGTGACGTTTTGATAGTATACATTGTTTCCTTCTTGGTAAAAGAAACTAGCAGATTGTCGGAAATCTTCAATAGCTGCTTGACTATTTCCCAAATGCATATGGATATTTGCCCGCAGGAAGTAAGCTGTTGCATAATTAGGTTGGATTTGTAAGGCTCGATTATAGTCTTCGATAGCTTTTTGATAGTTTCCTAATAAGCGATGAGAATTTGCGCGATCGCAATATCCTTCTACTAGATGGGGATTTAGTTGTAGTAATCTAGTGCTATCGGCAATTGCGCCTCGATAGTCTCCCAGGTGGCGGAGTGCATTAGCCCGCAAGCCGTAAACTATCGGTAAGGTGGGGTTAATTTGCAATGCTTGGTTATAGTCTTGAATGGCGTTTTGATAGTCTTCTAGGTTGCTATAGACTAAACCCCGTTGATGGTATGCTTGGTCATCATCTGGATTGAGTTGGATGGCGTGATTGAAATCAGCGATCGCTCTTTGATAGTCTTGGAGGTGTGACATAATCAAGCCTCGGTTATAGTAAGCTTCACCAAACTGGGGATTAATTGCTAATGCCTGATTATAATCTGCGATAGCTTCGCTCGCCGCAGGCATCGCACCTTGATAGTCTTTGAGAGCATAGCGGCTATTACCTCGGTTATTGTAAGCTGCGGCTAAGTTGGGATTTAGCTGTATGGCTTGGTTGTAATCAGCAATTGCTTCTCTATGCTGACCGAGGATATAAAAAATATTACCGCGATTACTATAAGCGGCGACAAAATCAGGATAGTACTTTAAAGCTTGGTTGATGTCTGCGATAGCTGCTTGAATATCTCCTCGTTGAAAACTAGCTAAACCCCGGTTATGGAAAGCCTTCGCAAGATCGAAATTGATATTTTCTAACTGAGTACCATTATCGCTGACTTGTTGATAATCTGCGATCGCTAAATCAAACTCTTCTAACCCCAAATAGGCATGACCCCGATAATGGTAAGCTATCTCCAGGTAGGGATTTAGCTGTATTGCTTGGTTAAAAAGAGCGATACCTTCGGTCAGCGCAGCTATCGCCCCTTGATAATCCCCAGATAAATTTTTCTTTATTCCCTCATTTATCAACTCTTCAGTATTCATAACAAATAGGTAGTGTTGAATATTTATCGTTAGCATCAGAATTTCATCAGAAATCCAGTCCCCCTCCTCGCTTGCGCTACGGTGTACACACATCCTGATCCAGAGAGAGTTTTCAGCCCTAAAAACCGAATTTAACTGTAAATCCAGTTCCCCTCCTCGCTTGCGGGGAGGGGCTAGGGGTGGGGTTCTTTGGAATTAATTGGTAATTGAATAAGTTTGACATAACATCATTACCAAGTTTTCACATTCAATGAGGCAACAATATATTACATACAAGCTAGAAACGCTACATTTGTAAAGCCAACGCTTTAGATTCTAAAACACAATCAACCCCTTTCACATGATTTAACATTAATTCATCACGTTGCTGCCAAACCGCAAAAATCCTTTCCCTCCCATCACTTATAGTTTCCAAATCAATTTTATAAACATCATTTACCTGCTGCAACTTCAAACCCAACAAACCTAAAAGCTTACCAATTATTTTAATTCCAGAAACCATTTTCTGATTACTTGATAAATCAATACCCAACGCCCTCTTAATATGTTTACTATTCTGAACAGCTACAGTTTTCAACCAAATAATATCAGCATCATTCTCATCAAAAACTCTTTCTCCTTCCAAAAATTGCAGCATACCTAAAGCTCGCATTGCTTCAACTTTGAGAGTATAAGTCCTTAAATCTGGTAAAAAAACCTTTCCCTCACCCCAAAATAATTGTTGATGCCATTCTTGCTCATCTCTCACATGAAAATATTCACTTTCATGAGTCAAATAATAGTGCGTTAACAACTGTCCATAATACCCTTTATCATCCAGCAACTTCAACAAAGGAGTCACTTCAATCCCATATCTATGTCTGAGAATATATTTATTGATTTGGTGTCGTTCCTCATTACTGAGAGAATGTTTAGTTAATAGCTGCTCATATTCCACATAATCAATATCCCTAGCTGTAGATACAGCATTTGCGGCTAATAATTGATTTTGCTGTTTAATTTCCTGAATTTTGCGTTTAATATCTTTAGCCTTTTGACGACTATTTGACCAGTCTTTCTGCACTTTGACAATTTCTAAAATCAACCTCTTCCGGTTCTCCACGTCACTAGAATCAGTTGCAAAGAAAGCTAAACGCAAATCCCGAAGAATATTATTTTGAACTGCATTACTCCGCATCATAATTTTATGTCCGTCATCAATCAAACCTTCTTGCATAGATTGACGATAGAGCCGAATAGAAGCATTTACCCTTGCAGATAACTTAGCCCAAGTTCGTAAATGAATTGGGTCATAAACTAAAGGTAAATCCACATCAATTTTATGTAAAGGACTAAGCAAAGCTAAATTTTCTTTTTGATTTTCCTGATACCAATGAGATAGCAAGCGATAATTTGTACTTCCACTACCAATTAAACCAATACCGCGTTTAGCACACCAGACAACACGAGGAATATCATCACGCACTCTTGCTAATGCTTGACGTGCTTCCGAGTCAGGAATCACCCCCTGAAAAATCCCATAAACACGGTCAAAATGTTGAACATCAATACTAATTCCTGTTCCCAAACTAGGAGTAACAAAAACAGTATCATAATCAGTAATTTTTTGATTAATCGCAGCGATAAAATCAACTGCTGCATGGCCGGGTGTATTAGTAGTATGGCTACTCACAACCAAAGTTTCAGGAAATTGCTTTCTTAATTTCTGTAACCGTTGTTTTAGATAACCTTCAATTGTTTCACAACTATAACGTCCAGTGCGGCTATCAGTAGTTACATAACATTTGCGTCCAGAAATTAAATCTAATTCCAATTGATGAATTAATGGTGTAGGGTTCGGTGAATCATAAAAAGTTACATCCCAACCTTTGTGAGGCTTCCATTGATTAACAACTACCCAAGGTGTGATTTTAGTTCCTGATAAAACTTGTAAATATTCTAGAGAAACATCTGATAAATCGGCATCCTGGGCAATTACTAAACCCCCAGACATAAGAATTGTAGAAATTAATTGTTGAAAAATTCTCAGAATTTTAACACGCTTTTGCTTACAAGTATTACTATTAAGTAAATGCCATAAAGATTGCTCAACTTCATCTAAAATTACTATCGCACCACGCCAATCTTCTGGATTAAGCTTCCAAATAGAATCAACACATAAGCCAAAAGATTTATTTATTGGTAAAGGATAATTTATAATTGGTGATTTTGGTTCTTCTTCTAGATTCCATGCTTCATGATTAATTCCCCATTGAATCCCAATTTTTTCACACAAAAACCGCCCTAAAAGAATGCGGTGTGTAATTAATAGAACAGGTTGATTACGACTTTTTGCTTGATTGACAACAGTTTGCAGTCCTGTCGTTTTACCCGTTCCTTTCGCTGACTTTACTCCCACTAAACCAGAAGTAGGAAAAGGTAGTTCTCCCAAATAAGGAAGGTTGACAGTAAGTGCAGCAGGAATTGTTAACTCAGTGTGGGGTTTCGTTTGAGCAATGTAAATTTCTAAATCTATACTTTGACGATAAATTTTTTCAAAATTAGTTGCACCTTTCGCAACAATAAATTCATCAACACCTTTTTCCCTACCTGGAAGTTCTACAACTTTTACAGGACAGTCTTGTTGTTGAAATAAACCGCCAAGTTGGGTAATAGCATTATTAACAGCCGCAATTTTTTTAGCTTGAGTTTCAAAATCGAAACATATATAAAAACTGCGTTTTGTTGCCGCAAAAACTGCTAAATCAGGTATTAGTTGCCGACGCGTAACTTTGCCAAAGTTATCTTTAACAACTCGATAACCACTAGTAATTCCCGGAATAGCAATAGCCACATAACCTTGTGTTAATAAAGCTGCTGCTTTTTTCACACCTTCACAAATAATTATAGATATATTGTGTTCCATTACCCATTGCCAAAAGCCCTCCGCTTCGCCATCAGCAGCAATGGTGATATTTTCAGGCATAGGTAAATTATAACGTTGGGAAACTTGCTGCCAAATTTGCAAATTTACCCGCAGACAAAACACCCGCGTTGGTGTGCTGGGGGGATGTTCATATTTAATCGACTTACCATTTTGATTTTGTCGGGGTTGGGTTGGTTTAAAACATCCCCATTCCATCATTTGCCAATTATTTAAAGGATCTCGTCCAGAACACCACCAACCACCTTCTGTAATATGGTTGTAACGCTGCAACCAACCG
This sequence comes from Anabaena cylindrica UHCC 0172, assembly GCF_034931625.1. Lineage (GTDB taxonomy): Bacteria > Cyanobacteriota > Cyanobacteriia > Cyanobacteriales > Nostocaceae > Anabaena > Anabaena cylindrica_A. The sequence goes on from NZ_JAYGGY010000002.1 coordinate 72,338, forward strand.
CTTTTTATCATGCCAGTATTGGTGCGGGGTAGTTGTTCTGAAATGAGTAAGTAATCATAGGCATTAACACCTTGAAGCGATCTAAAGTTTAGTCGCGTTAAGTGTAAATCTATACTACTACTCTTGACTAATTCTTCAAGGTGTTGGGGGTGTAAATAATGCAGATGCATGATGGGAAGCACTAAGGGAAGACAACGAGATTCAAACCTTAGCACGCATCTGCTGATTTTTTTACAGAAGATTTTGTGTTTTTTATATGATATTTTTGCTACATAGTTGTCAGAAATACTTCGGTTAATACAGAAAGTGCTTATTTTCCCTTTTGTCCTGTGGAAGTAATAATTTTGTATTGTGATTTTTGTGTGTGATTAATTTTTATTTATCAGTAAATTTTTCCGAAAATAGTAAAAATGTATTTTTAGCGTGTAGAATCAAAATTTGTCAAAAACATCAATCTGTTTTATCTGATTGTGATGCATTCTCCAAAACAAAAGATAATACAGCGGTTTCCGCTCTTATGAGGTACATCTTAGCCCCCTCATCGCTTGCGGGGAGGGGGTTGGGGGTGGGGTTCTTGTACTTTATAACACCGGGAAGTGCTGTATATACTCAACACGGCTAGAAATTTGACTTTTTGAGAATACAAAAACCCAGTTTTAAGCCTCTCCCCTCATGGGGTAGAGGTACTCTTCGAGAAGCCGCTTCGCGTCTATGGAGAGGGGTTCTATATTTGGTTAAACTAAATGAAATCCGCTGCATTTATTCAAAAAAATACAAAAAATGCTGTATGAATTGAGATGCACTAACCCTGACTTATTGAGTCGATACTTCCAAATCTCGAATAGCAGGGTATTGAGAGCTAATAAATACTGTTGCTAATAGAAGAGATCCTATTATTACAAACAATAGTCCAATACCACGACCAGGACCAGACCCAATTATTTGGCCTAAAAGTAATTCAGCCCCAGGTCCGTCAAAAGACATGAGTGGCTCAAAAACATAATCAGCAAGCGGTCCAGCAATAATTGCAGCAAGCGGTACAACCGTTACCCATATCGATCCAGTTAAGGCAAATACTCTTCCTTGTAACGATTCAGGAACTGTTGTCTGTAAGATAACTTGCACTAAGCCACTGATAAAAGGTGTAGTCAGAAAGAAAAGTAAAGTAGCAATGGCAATTTGAATGATAGAAGGGCGTAAACCGGCCAGAATGATGCACAACCCACTCAGCGACATAGAGATGAGAATAGGATTGATCAAGTTCTGCCAATTTTTTTTCCATGTACTCATTATTATAGAACTGACTAACATCCCCATCCCGCTAACAAATACGATCTGTCCTAAACCAGATGGACTGGTCAAGGAAAGAATTAGTGGAAAGCTTAATACACTCATTAAGCCAATAAAAAATTTGTAAATGGTGAACAGAATCACAAAGCTAAGTAGTCCAGGATTTTCTGTTAGATAAGTCCAACCGCCTAGTGTTTCTTGCCAAAATGAAGAAGGTGGATTGTTCTTATTCTCATCATCAGCCTCATTTAATTGAGGGAATCGTACTAACAGAAGGGGAAAAATAGCAATCAGTAAAGTTATAAAATTGATGATAAGAATGCCTTTTGGCTGAAGAATACTCAGCAAAATACCTCCAAGTAAAGGTCCAATGAGTTGCTGAATCCCCATGCCCAATTGAATTATCCCATTCACTCGTGGTAAATCTTCTTGAGGCACTAAAGTAGTAATAGAAGCCTGATAAGCAGATGCATGGAAAGCGCCAATAATGGAAGTCAAGATATTTCTAAGATAGACGTGCCAAATTTCTAATTGACCAATACTAATTAGTGCTATTAACATTAGAGTCAATAGTCCTTGACAGGCATTACTAATAATCATGATCCAGCGACGATCCCAGCGATCAACTAATGTGCCTGTTATGGGCGAAACAATGATGATTGGTATTGTACAAGCAATGGTAAGGAAAGCAAATTGGGTGGCAGAACGAGTTTCCTGAAAAATCGAGATATCCAGAGCAAACCCGGTCATGGAAACACCAATTAAAGAAATTAGTTGTCCTAACCAAATAAATGTAAAAGTCTGCATTTTTTATTTATAAAACCTATGGTATACAAATCTAGATGAGACTAGCATAAAAAGCTACAAGTTAGTTATCTAAAATCTCCACAATTTCAGCTACTAAATTTTTGACATCAGGTTCTTTTAGCATAGTTTGATGTTCACCTGTTACACAATAAACACGCACTTTTTCGCTGGTTAATTGTCCCCAACCAACTGTATTATTATTCGGAAACTGTTCCGCTAAGGATGCAGTTTTAAAGAGTGCAATAGGAGATTTCACAGGTTGTGGTTGATAAATCAGACTAGCCTGTAAATTAGCTTTATAAACGTTAATTAACCCTGCAATTAAATTCCGTCCTGAATCTGGTGGGATAACTTCATGATGCTGCAAAGTTTGTAGCACATATTCAAATTGGGATTCTTGATCTAAAGTTGCTAGTTTGTCATAGGCAATATTGATGGTTTTTTGAAAATGCAATCCTATTTGTTCAACAATAAAGCAAAGAATACCAGCATCATCTTCGAGGGAAGCTGTAATTTCATCCGTTGCTAAGGGTGGATGAGTGTCCATAATTAATAGATGTGCAACTTGTTCTCCTCCAGTTTCTAATTGTTTAGCTATTTCAAAAGCAATTAATCCTCCTAATGAGTGACCACCTAATAAATAAGGGCCACAAGGCTGTATCTCTTGAATAGCAATGATATAACTGGTTGCCATTGCTTCGATAGTACCTAAAGGCGGTTGTTTACCATCTAACCCATGTGCCTGAATTGCATAAATAGGACGTTGTTTGTCCAGTTGTTTAGCTAATTTTTCGGCTAAGACTGAATAGGATAAACCATAGCCACCTGCTTGGTGAATAAGAAATAAGGGAAGTAGATTACCTTTAGTTTGGAGAGGAATGAGAACATCTAAATTACTGCTGGGTTTTTCTTGCTCCAGCAATGCAGCAATTTTTTCTATCGTACCTTCTCTGAATAAGGAAACAACTGGTAAATTACACTTTAATTTTTGTTCAATGGCAGCTATTAATCTAATTGCCAAGAGAGAGTGACCACCTAAATCAAAGAAATTTTCAGTCACACCTATAGGACTAACTTTTAATATTTCTTCCCATATTTCCACTAACTTATATTCTAAAGGTGTGCGGGGTGAAATTTGTTGATCAGAGTTAATATTTCTGTCTACACTTAGGGCAGATAGGGCTTTTCTATCAACTTTACCATTAGGTGTTAAAGGTAGATGATCCAAAATCACAAAATTACTGGGTATCATGTAATCAGGTAATTTAGCTTTTAAGAAATCACGCCATATACTTGAAGAGATTAATTGCTGTTGCTGAGTAACAATATAGGCAATGAGACAGTTACTACCAGATGAATCTGTAGAAGCAATCACCACAGCATTAAGTACATCTGGATGTTGACTTAATGTCGTTTCAATTTCTCCTAATTCGATGCGGAAACCACGTATTTTGACTTGATGATCAATACGTCCTAAAAATTCGATGTTACCATCAGGAAGATAACGAACTAAGTCACCTGTTTTATAGAGACGCGCACCTGGTTGATGATTAAAAGGATGAGGAATAAATTTATCATTATTTAATTCTGGACGATGGAAATAACCCCTCGCTAGTCCACGACCCCCAATGTGTAATTCTCCTGGAACACCAATGGGAACTGGTTGTAAATGGGAGTCAAGAATATAAATTTGGGTGTTAGCAATTGGGCGACCAATAGGAACTATTTGTTGGTTAGTTTCATCCTTACAAGTCCAGAATGTGGCATCAATACAAGCCTCGGTAGGTCCATAGAGATTGTGCAAGTTCACGTTTAGTTTACTCAACAAACTCTGTTCCAGAACCACCGACAAAGGTTCACCTCCACAGAAGATATGTTTTAAAGATGTACAAGCCTCAATTCCCCCCTGTTCTAACAGCATTTGTAGTAAAGATGGAACAAGTTGCACAATAGTTACTTGTTGTTCAGATATAAGTTTTAAGAGGTAAGCACTGTCTTGATGACCACCTTTTTCTGCAATTATTAATTGTCCCCCTGTTAATAAAGGCGCGTAAAATTCCCAAACTGAAGCATCGAAACTAAAGGGAGTTTTTTGTAATACTTTATCTGTTTCTTGGAAAGAGAAAGTTGCTTGCATCCATAACATATGATTACAGATAGCATGATGTGGTATCATCACTCCTTTCGGTTTACCAGTTGAACCTGATGTATAAATTAGATAGGCTAAATTTTCACCGACTACATTACTAACAAAGTTTTCTGTACTTTCTTGACCAATAATTTTCCATTCAGTATCTAAGCAAATAATTTTGTTAATCGCTGGGATATTTAAAGTTTCCAGCAGTTCTTGTTGAGTTAATAATATTGATATTTGAGCATCTTCTAACATAAAAGCTAGACGCTTTTGAGGATAATTTGGATCAATGGGAACATAAGCACCACCAGCTTTAAGAATACCCAATAAACCAATTACCATTTCTAAAGAGCGCTCAATACAAATCCCCACCAATACATCTGGTTTTACACCTAAAGATTGCAGATAATGGGCTAATTGATTTGCTAGTTGATTTAACTCTTTATAAGTAAGAGTTTGATTGTTAAAAACCACTGCAACTGCATCTGGTGTTTTTTCAACCTGTAGTTCAAATAATTGATGAAGGCATTTGTCTTGAGGATAATTAATTTGAGTTTGATTCCATTCAACTAACAACTGATGTTGCTCATTTGCTGTAAGTAGGGATATTTCTTTAATTCGCTGTTCGGGTTCGGCAACAATATTATTTATTAAAGTTTGAAAATGCCCAATCATTCTCTTAATTGTGGCTACATCAAATAAGTCTGTGCTATATTCCCATATTCCCTCAATTCCTTGTGGGGTTTCTGTCATCAATAAAGTTAAATCAAACTTGGAAACTGTTTGTTCAATTTCCCAGGGAGTTAGTTGCAAATCAGGTAATTCTAATTTACCCATTGGTGCATTTTGCAAGACAAACATCACCTGAAATAAGGGATGATGGCTCAGATTTCTTTCAGGATGTAGTTCTTCGACAATTCTTTCAAAAGGTACATCCTGATGAGCGTAAGCTTCTACGGTTTCTTCTTTAATTCTGGAGAGTAAATTGATAAAATTAGGATTACCACTTAAATCATTTCTCATCACTAAAGTATTGACAAAAAAGCCAATTAAATCTTCAACTTGTTTGCGATTACGATTAGCAATTGGTGTACCGATTAATAAATCCTCTTGTCCTGAATAACGCATTAATAGGATGCTAAATACCCCTAATAATCCCATGAATAGGGTAGCACCTTGAGATTCACATAATTTTTGAAACTTCTCACTTGTTTGTTTATTAATACTAAAGTATACTGCACTACCTTGGTGACTAACAATTGGAGGACGGGGATAATCTGTTGGTAATTGTAAAACCTCAATTGCACCAGCTAGTTTTTGTTTCCAATAAGCTAATTGTGCAGGTAATTCTGTTTGTTCAAAAATTGTCCGTTGCCAATTAGCAAAGTCAGCATATTGGATAGATAAAGGAGTTAAAGATTTGACATTATCTTGACAAAATGCTGTATAAAATAAGGATAATTCTTTAATCATTAATCCCAAAGACCAAGCATCAGCAATGATATGATGTATTACCAATACTAAAACATGAACATCTTCAGATAATTGATAAAGATGGAGACGCAATAAAGACAGTTTGCGAAGATTGAACGGAGTTATAATTACTTCTTTAACTGCTTCTTTCAGTTTTCCTTCTTGGGTTTTAGAGTCTAAATGACTGAGATTTGTTACCGCTAACGGTACTTCTGCAAATTCATGAATTACTTGGATTGGCACACCTGCTTGACTATCAAAGGTTGTGCGTAATACTTCGTGACGTTGAATAATGATTTGCAAACTTTGGTGTAATACTTCTAGGTTTAAATTGCCATTTAAGCGGAAAGCAACTGAGATATTATAAGCAGGAGTATTGGGTTCTAATAAATCTAAAAACCACAGTCGAGATTGGGAGAAAGAAAGAGGTAAATTTTCACGGGTAGAAACAGTAGCAATAATATCTTGATGGGTATTTGTTCCGTCACTTACCCTGGCTAAATGATCAATTTCTATCGCTAAATCGGCAATAGTTGAATATTCAAAAATTGCACGTAAAGGTAAGGCTAAATTAAATTCTTCTCTAATTCGAGAAACTAATTTAGTGGCTAAAAGTGAATGTCCTCCTAAATGAAAGAAATCCTCTTGAATACCGATTTTATCAATTCCCAAAACATCAATCCAGAGTTGGGATAATTTCTTTTCTGTGGAAGTTGTCGCGGGAATAAAAGCTTGTTTACTAATAGTTAAATCTCGTTCTGGTGTTGGTAAAGCGCGTCTGTCTAGTTTACCACTGGGAGTCATGGGAAAACTTTCTAGCATCACAAAAGCAGATGGACGCATATATTCTGGTAATTTTTCCCGTACCTGTTCTTTTAACTGGGAAATTAAGGATTTAGCAAAACGCCCTTTAAGTGGATCAATCCAGTAAGAGTTATTATTGTCTGTAGATATTTTGCTGGTAATTGGCATTACTGGTGCAAGACATTTTTCCTCTGTTATTGGATAGAAACAGACATCAAAGTAATCAGGGTTTTCCGGTGAATAACTAATATTTACTTGGCAACCAATTTCTTGAGCAATTGCATATAATTCTGCTGGATTAATTGCCTTTTTAATATCATTATTTTTAATAATTTTATTTAATTGTTCAACAGTGGTTTCATTATTATTTTCTAACATCCATTGATAAATAGCTGCATCTTTAATTAACCTTGCATTGCGTATATTACACCAACCAATTGTACCTATTTTGATAATTTGCTGTTTTAAGTCTTCTAATTGTAAATTTGCTGTTTCCCAATTTTCCCAAATAATTTCTGTAAGCTGATTTGCTGATGTACCTAATTTATGCAACACAACATCATAACGGTATTTAGTGAGTTCATTATCGCTATTTTCGGCTTTGAGTTGAATTTCTACTGCGGTTAAATCGGGGAATATTGTGGTTAAATTAACAAAGAAAAGCGGATCAATTACTAACTCATTTTCTGTTTTAGCTATACGTTTAACCTGGGTTTTAAATGTTTCCCTATCTGTGTTTTCATCAGCTTGAAAATAGGCAACACTGGCATGAAAATAATTTAAAAGTGATAAATTCCGATTATCACCAATAAATAAACTTCCTCCTGGTGTTAATATTCGCAAAGCACCTGCGATTACTTGCTGTAAATATTCGATAGAGGGAAAATATTGAGCGACGGAATTAATGACGATACTATCAAAATAATTTTCAGGAATTTCTGAAAAATTAATAGCTTCTCTGGTTAGTAAATTAATATGATTCCAGGAGCGATTTTGCAGGATATTTGTCAAGCGAATAATTGCAGCTTGGGAAAAATCTGTTCCCCAATAAGATTCTACTTGATCAGCAATATTTAATAAAATCATCCCTGTACCGCAGCCAATTTCTAGAACTTTTTGGGGTTTTAGAGATTGAATTCGCGTCAGGGTATTATTTAGCCATTGTTGCATTTCTTCCGTAGGAATAGGTTGATTGTCATAACTACTATTCCAACCGATAATGTTGAAGGCTTCGTTCCCTTCGGCTTCGCTAATACTATAGGTATCGTTAAAGGTATATTGCCATTCTTCGGTTTGTTCTTTTGTTAAAGTTTCTGAGTCAAGGATTTGATTTTTAGGAACAATATAAGCCTCTATTCGCACATCTTCTTTGGTTTCTTCTCTGACAATGACTAAAGCATCACGTACTTCTGGATGACGTTTAATAACTGCTTCAATTTCACCTAATTCAATGCGGAAACCACGAACTTTTACTTGATGATCATTTCGTCCTATATATTCAATTTCGCCATTATCAAGAAAGCGAGCTAAATCACCAGTTTTATAGAGACGTTCTGGATTTGAATTATTAAATGGGTTGACAATCATCCTTTCTGCGGTTAATTGGGGGCGATTCAAATAACCACGAGTTACACCTGCACCACCAACGTACATTTCCCCAACTACGCCAACAGTAACGGGTTGACAATAACGATCTAAAATATATAAGGAAAGGTCAGGAATGGGTTTACCAATTAAACTTCCTAACCGTTGTTTGACATCTTTTAAGTAAATTGGACGGTAAGTTACATGAACTGTGGTTTCTGTAATTCCGTACATATTTACGAGTAAGGGGAATTGATCATCGTGACGTTCAAACCAGGGTTCTAAACTTGCTAAATCAAGGGCTTCACCACCAAAAACAACATAACGTAATTCTATTTCTGCTTCCCGACAAAGTATTGATTCTGCCTGGATTAATTGCCGAAAAGCTGAGGGGGTTTGATTCAAAACTGTGATTTTTTCATCACACAATATGTTATAAAATTCTTCAGGTGAACGACTGACTAAATAAGGTACAATTACTAAACGACCACCATAGAAAAGCGCACCCCAAATTTCCCAAACTGAGAAATCAAAAGCGCAGGAATGAAAGAGTGTCCAAACGTCTTTGGCGTTAAAGTTAAACCATTTTTCAGTGGCTAACATTAAACGGACAACATGACGATGGTTGACAACGACTCCTTTGGGTTTTCCCGTAGAACCAGAGGTATAAATAATGTAGGCGGCGTTATCTGGAAAGACTAATATTTCTGGTTCTGTTGTTGGTGCTTGTGCTAGTTCAGTTTGGCAATTATCAATAAATATAGTCTTGGCTGAATGAGGTGGTATTTGGGTTTGAAATTGAGTATGGGTGAGTAAAACTGCTACCTGACTATCTTCTAGCATATAGGCTATGCGATCGCTTGGATAGTCAGGATCAAAGGGAACATAAACACCCCCAGCTTTCAAAATAGCCAAAATAGTCACTATCAAATCCAAGGAACGAGACAACCACAGTCCCACTCTTGCTTCTGGTGTGACTCCAGCATTAATTAAATAATGTGCTAATTGGTTAGCGCGATGATTTAAGTCTGAATAAGTGAGGCTTTCTTGTCCAAATTTTAGCGCTATTTGTTGGGGACGCAATTTTGCTTGTTGAGTGAAAATTTCATGCAAACAAAACTGCACAGGAAAAGTTTGGGAAGGTTGACTTGGTGCTAAAACAGCTAATTCTTCTGTTAGTAAAAAAGGTACACGACTGACTGGGGTATCTGGTTGGGAGATTAAATTTTCTAGTAGTTGGCAAAAATGACGTGCAAATCTTTCTACTGTTTCTCTTTTGAATAAATCTACGTTGTAGGATAAAACTCCATTTAATCTATCTTCGCTTTCGGTAATGAACAACTCTAAATCAAAACGAGCCGCTTCTTGAGTTGCTAAGATAGAAACTTTTAAATCACCTGTGCTAAATTCTGGTTTAGGTGCATTTAATAAAGTAAAGGCTATTTGAAATAAGGGATTACGACTGGTATCTCTTTCTAAGTCTAGTCTTTCTACTAAAGTTTCAAAAGGAATTTCTGTATGTTCAAAACCTGTCAAAATTGTTGTTTTGACTCTATTTAATAGTGTTCTTAAACTAGGTTCATCAGCTAGATTAGTGCGAATTACTAACATATTCACGAAAAAACCAATCAGTTTTTCCGCATCCATTCCTGGACGGTTAGCAATGGAAGTTCCTATAGGTATATCATCTTGTCCGGTGTAACGTGATAAAAGGACTTGAAAAGCAGCCATCAATGTCATAAATAAGGTTGTTCCCTCTTTTTGACTCAAGGAACGAATGGCTGTAGTTAGATGGTTTGATAGTTCAAATTTAACTAAATCTCCGCGAAACGTTTGTAATCGTGGTCTAGAAAAATCAGTGGGAAATTGTAAAACTGGTAATTCTGACAGTTGTTTTTCCCAATAATTAAGACTATTTTCTAAATGAGAATTATGAGATTTTTCTTTTTGCCATAGGGCATAATCAGCATATTGAAATCTTAATTGAGGAAGTGTGATTTGCTCTCCTGAAATTGCTACTTGATAAAGCAGAGCTATTTCTTGTAAAATCACACCAATAGACCAAGCATCAGCGATAATATGATGTAAAGTCAGGGTGAGAATATGTTGATTTGGTGAAAGTTGGAAAAGGCGAGCGCGGATTAATGGACCAGTTTGTAAATCAAATGTATAATTACCTTCAGAATGTGTTATTTTAGTAATTATTTGTGTAGGTTCAGTCGTATTTTCACTCCAATCTTCTAATACCAGTTCAGTCAAAGGATGAGGATGGATTTTTTGCCAAGGTTCTCCATCAATATCTACAAATATGCTGCGGAGGCTTTCATGTCGTTGTTGTAATTGTTGAAAAGCCTGTTGCAAAGCGGCGACATTTAATAATCCTTGGAGACTAAAAACAGAACAAATATTATAAGCGGAGGATGTTGGTTCTAATTCATAGAGAAACCACAACCGTCTTTGTTGAAAGGAAGCAGGTGCTTGGGTAAGGTTAAGACGTGAAATTAATAAGTTATCCTTTTCTAATTCGATTCCTTCTTCTTCGAGCAGCAATTCTAAAAGATCAATATCTTCGGCTTCTGAATAGTTCATCATATCAATAATACATTAAGGTTACGAAGACCAAAAAATACAGCAAATAGTTTTTTGTTGCTTGGAAATATAAACTCCAAGCTGGCAGTATTTTCCTTTTCTGTAACCATAGAAACTAGCTCCAGTAATAAACTGCATCATGCTGTTTAGCGAAGGAAAGAAATCCGCCAATGGTTATTCTGGTGCGATCGCCAACCGTTGGCACAATACAATGATAAAAACGACCACCATCGAAAAGCATCATATCTCCAACATTCGGCTTAAAAGTCATACTCCCATATTCTTGATCAAATAATGGATGTGATTTATGATACGAACGGTTTATGTTGTCAAATGCTAACTCCTCACCGTCCCACTCCATTCCATAAACCACCAATTCCCCTCCAGATTCAGGGAGAACTAAGGGAACGAAGAAACTTAGCTGGTCTGTGACATCAACCAGAGTTCTCAAATGCTCACTTTGAGGACTGTTCAAAAAATCATTTCCCACATGAATAGGAAATTCATGATCAGTTGGTACTTGACGGATAGTAGCTGGTATATAGCTTTGTTGTTGACTCTTACTGGGTACTTTTACTGAAAGTCCCCCAGAAAGAGAACCCAATACATATTCCATTAGCTCCTCAAAGTCCAACGTCCCTGCAAACAATTTGCGGCATTTTTGTCGAAAAATGGCTGCATAATCAAAGTATTGTTGCAAGCCAGGGTCACTGAAAACAATGTTTTCACCGAGAGTATAGGCTCCTTTGATTGCGTCAGCAAACTTAGTATCTAAAATATCACTCATACCCCCTTCGTCACTGTTGAGGCGACTAACGACTAACTCAACAGTCTCTTTAGGCAGTGCCTCACGAATAATCATACCTTCAAAGCTGCGGTTAAGTAGCATATCTTGTAAGGCGTTGGGATGCTTTTCTATTTCTGAGATATGGATATCGAGAAAGTTAAATAATGGTTCTTTAGAAATGACTCTTTTAGGCATAATTTTTAGCCCTGATATCCTAATATTTAGTGTTTGAGTTACAAATTCTGAAACTATGGAATCGTTACCCCATCGACACTACTATATATTTCATATAACCATCTTCTTGTCAATCAAAATCTTCTGGATTTAACTATAAGTTTTTGTTATGCGTTTTTTATGGTAATGTGGCAAGAACAAAAAATTACAGCAGATAGTTTTTGGCTGCTTGGAAATATAAACCCAACGCTGGCAGAATTTTTTTTTCTGTAATTAACTGATTCGCAGACATCATTTTTATTAGAGGAGTTAATCTTTTTTTATACACAAATATAGCTTGATCAACCTGTTGCTTTTCTTTGGTATTTAGATATTTTTGGTTTTCCCACTTATTCATAATTTTTCTAGCCTGTGCTTCAAAATCGACTTGTCTATGTAGTTGATTTATATTATGTATACGATATTGATGGAGTTTTTTTGCAACAAAATGAACCTTGCTAATTAAGGCAATTTGTAATAATAGATCAAGTATATGTCCACCATTTCTCCCTAAATTTTCATCCCATCCTGATGTTTGCTCATAGATGCTACGACGGAAAACAGTGCGTCCATCCAGTCCTCCTCCTAACCCAGCCGCAATAGCTACTAAAGGCGTTTCAGGTGTGTTGTATGGTAAAGTTTTTACACCAAACATAGAAGGAATAAATCTAGGACAATAAACAGTATTTATGGGTTTATCTTCTGCGTCAATGTTATAAAAATCGCAGTAAGCCGCACCAACATCAACGTGTGCATTCAGATAGGTAATCATTATCTCTAACATCTGCGGTTCTAGACAGTCATCTGCATCAAAAAATAGTAGGTATTGCGATTGTTGAGAACAGGCTTTAAAGCCATTATTCCGTGTAATGCACATACCATTGTTAGACTGTCTAATTAACTTTAAACGTGGTTCTAATTCTGCATAGGATGCGATAATTTCGGCGGAATTGTCTGTACTACCATCATCTACAATAATATGTTCCCAATCAGTGAATGTTTGAGCGCGAACACTCTCTATCGCTTTACCAATAAATTTTTCAGTATTGTAGCAAGGGGTAATAATACTGATATGAACCATAAAAATTAGTTTCAGAAATGGACTGGATTATGATCTTTAGTGGAGTAAATAAATCCACAATTATTCTGCTGCCAATACTGTTCGGTTAAGGCTTTGTTATATCGTAGGTTAGGTTGTTCGCGTTAGCGTTGCGAAGCAATGGAACGTATCCCTGACGGGAGGCGAAGCCATAACCCAACTAAATCCTTGGTAATGTTGGGTTGAGCGACAGCGAAACCCAACCTACATTTCCTTAACCGACAAGTATTGATTCTGCTGCGATCACCAACTGTATACTACAGTACAATGATATACTGCCAACGGGTGAAATCTAGACTTATGTCATACTGTATCACTGACGGGGGCGTAGCCATACGTAACGTAGTGCAGCGTATCCCTTCGGGACACTTCGTACCCTACGGGAAGCAAGCTACAGAATGACACGTTTAACCCGTTTTTAGTATAACATTGAGTCTTTAAGTTAAAAATCATGAAACCTAAGTTATACTTCGCAAGGTTACAATTTGAGCTTTTGCTTAAATGTAATATATGGATGTAAAAACGCAAGTTATGGCCTTCTTAAGTATAAGTTGGCACTATCCAAGCCTCGAAACCATCCCCGCAAACAAGAAGGGGTCTTATGATGTATCTCATTTCAGTGCGTACTGATATGTATTTGTTATTTTATGGTATTGACATTATCATATATTTCATATAATCATCTTCATTGTCAATCAAAGTCTTTATTTCATCCAAGAATAAGTTTTTCTTATACTTTCACCTGAAAACAAAATTTTGAATATCAAAACTTCATAGGAAATTTTAAACAGTCAATTTATTCATTTATTTGAGGAATAAATAGATCATGAATCAGCGACTTCCATTATCAATCAATCAAAGAGAAATATATATTGACCAAATTATGTGGTCAGAAGGTTCTCATCTTAATATTGGTGCAACTGTAATAGTTCATGGTGGTTTTAATAGGGAAGTTTTCAATTATGCCATAAATAAAATCATTGCTTGTTATCCTGCTTTGCGGACACGAATTTATGAAGTTGAGGGTAAACCTTTACAGACTATAGTAAATCACCAAGATGCTAACATTCCCTTGGTTGATTTTTCCAGTTATGAAAACAGTAAAAAACAGGCTGAAGAATATATCAATCAGGAATTTATTAAACCTTTTAGCTTTGGTGAAAATTCCCCCCTGATTGACTTCCAATTAATTTGTGTTCATCAAGAACACCATATCATTTTTGCTAAATATCATCACGCTATTACTGATGGTTGGGGAACTGCTATTTTCTTTCGAGAAGTAATTAAAACCTATAATCAAATTCTCCATAATAGTAAGGATAATCAAACAGCAAAAGATTGGGTAATTGCCGAATATATCGAAACAGAATCAGAATATTTAAAATCCAATAATTTTCAGCGCGATTGTAATTATTGGCAACAGCGTTTAAGTGGCATTTCACCTAATATTTTTACCTCAATCAAACAACAAGAATTGTACGGACAACGACAATCTATTTATATTTCGCGTGAACAATATAACCAAGTTAACCAACTTTGCCAAAACATCCAATCAAATGCATTTCATTTTATTCTGAGTTTAATTTCTATATATTTAACTAAACGCTATAGAAAGAAAGATTTAGTTGTAGGGTTGTCTCTTTTAAATCGCAGCAAAAAAAGCTTTAAAGATGCCATTGGTTTGTTTGTCAGCACTATTCCCTTCCGCGTAGATATTAATAGTAATGAAACAATCCATGAACTATTAGATAAAATTCGTTCTTTATTACGCCAAGATTATCGTCATCAACGCTTTCCTCTGGGAGAAATGAAGCGTCTTTCTGGATTGCAATCTAATAATAAAGAACATCTTTTTGAAGTTTATCTTTCCTACGAAAGACATGATTACAACGAATATTTTGCCGATACTCAAACAAGTTGTATTCCTCTTTATAGTCATCAGCAAAAAGTCCCTTTGATTATTTATGTGCGAGAATATGCAGAAAATAGTGATATTAAAATAGATTTTGATTATAACCTTTCCTATCTAGATACAGAAACAGTTGAACAAATAACTACAAACTTCCAGCGATTATTTACTGAAGCGGCAAATAATTTAGAAAGTACAATTTGTGATCTTGCCATTTCCCTACCAGAAGCAAGAGAGATTAATATTTCTCAACCCGAAATTTTAATAAAAAACCCCACGGAAACACTAATTTCTGCTTTTGAAAGCATTGCTCAAAAATATCCAGAAAACCTAGCAGTTCAATTTAATAAACATATTCTGAATTATACAGAATTAAATAATCAAGCCAATCGATTGTCGCATTATTTACTCAGTCAAGGAGTACAGCCAGGAACAAGAATAGGAATATGTTTGGAACGTTCGGAACAGATAGTTATTGCTATTTTAGCAATTCTCAAAACTGGATCAGCTTATGTTCCCCTTGATCCTAATTCTCCTGCTGTCCGTCGTCAATTAATTCTGCAAGATAGTGGAATTTTAGTATTAATTACAGAAGAAACACTACTATCAGAATTAACTAACGAAAAAATCACCGCTTTTACTCTCAAATCTATTGAATCTGAACTTAGCCAGCAACCAGATACGTCACCACAAATCACTATAAAACCGGATTTTCCTGCCTATATTATTTACACTAGTGGTTCTACTGGAACTCCTAAAGGTTGTATTGTTAACCACAGTAACGCTATCCGATTAATGCGTTCGACAGAACCCTGGTTTGGCTTTAATGAAAATGATATTTGGACGCTATTTCATTCCTTTGCTTTTGATTTTTCCGTGTGGGAATTGTGGGGTGCTTTATTATATGGTGGTAAGGTAATTATTGTTCCTTTTTGGTTAAGCCGAACACCAGAAACATTCCGGGAATTTCTCACCACAGAACGGGTAACTGTTCTCAATCAAACCCCTTCAGCTTTTTATCAATTAATTCGCACTGATGAAGCTAGTGTGGGACAATTAGCATTGCGCTATGTAATATTTGGTGGTGAAGCTTTAGATTTACAAAGTTTGCAACCTTGGTTGGAAAAGTATGGGGATAAAAAACCTTGTTTAGTAAATATGTATGGGATTACAGAAACTACCGTTCATGTTACTTATCGTCCTATTTATCGTCAGGATTTAAAAACAAAAGCGAGTGTAATCGGTAGAGAAATTCCTGATCTTTCTATCTACTTACTAGATGAAAAATTAGAACCTGTTGCTGATGGTATTCCTGGAGAAATTTATGTAGCTGGTGCGGGGGTGACAGGTGGTTATTTAAATCGTCCTGCATTAACAGCAGAAAGGTTTTTACCAAATCCCTTTGGTAGTGGGAGAATTTACCGCAGTGGTGATTTAGCGCAAAGATTAACAAATGGGGATTTAGAATATTTAGGAAGAATAGATCAACAAGTTAAAATTCGCGGTTTTCGGATTGAGTTGGGAGAGATTCAAGCAGCGTTAACATCTCATTTTCAAGTCCGAGAAGCAGTGGTTATAACTGATGAATGGGAAGAAGAAAAACGCCTGGTTGCTTATTATGTACCTGGGGAATCTCAACCTCACGGAAATGAACTGCGTCAATATCTTAAAAATAAGTTGCCTGATTATATGGTTCCCGCTGCTTATGTAAGTGTTGATGTTTTCCCTTTGAATGTGAATGGTAAAATTGATGTTAAATCTTTACCTGCACCGGATTGGAATTTGTTAAGGGTAGAGGAAGATTATATCGCTCCCCGCAATCCAGAAGAAGAAAGTTTATGTGCTATTGTGGCAGAAATTCTGGGTTTGGAAAAGGTAGGTATTGATGATAATTTCTTTGAAATTGGTGGAGATTCAATTTTAGCTTTACAAGTGATTGCCAAAGCTAAAAAAGCGGGTTTTGCAGTTTCAGCTAGAGAGTTATATGAATTTGCAACTGTGCGTTATTTGGCTACTAAAAAAGCAGTAGTTAAAATATCACCTAGTATTGATCAAACTCCTGCAATTAATTTGATTGCAGCAGACAAACAGCTTTTACCACAAGATGCTGAAGATGCTTATCCTCTTTCTAGTTTACAAGGAGGAATGCTTTATCACAGTGAATTACATCCTGATTCGGCCATTTTCCACCAAATTTTTACCTTTGATTTACATTTAAGTTATTCAAAATTAGCTTGGGAAAAGGCAATTTCTGATATTTGTTTAGCCAATCCAGTATTAAGAAGTTCTTTTCATTGGACAGGATATAGCACTCCTATTCAAATTGTACATAAAGAAGTTGAACTACCTTTAACTGTAGTTGATTTGCGAAATTTAAAAGCAAATGCACCTGTTGAAATTGCTGCATGGATTGAATTAGAAAAAAACCGTGCTTTTGATATTACTAAATCGCCTCTTTTTCGCTTCCAAATTCACAGAATATCAGATGAAAAACTCAGTTTTAGTTTTAGTTTTCACCATGTTATTCTTGATGGTTGGAGTGTGGCAACTTTGCTAACGCAACTATTACAGCGTTATGTGCAGTATTTAAAATCGGAAACTTTGCTACCTTTAGTTCTCCTAGAGATTACTTATAAAGATTTTATTATTCAAGAACAAAAGGCGATCGCTAATCAAGAACTCCAACAATTTTGGCGACAACATCTCAGCGATTTACAAATAACCACTCTCCCGCGTTTACATCCAATCGCCTTAGCAACAAACTCTCAAAAACGCCAGTTAAAACGCCTATCCGTTACTATTAATGAGGAATTGGCCAATAAAATCCGTAAACTCACAAAAAATATCGGCATTCCCTTAAAAACAGCCCTTTTAGCTTTACACCTGCGAGTTCTCTCCTTTATCACTGGACAAAAAGAGGTGGTAACAGGTAACGTAATTAATGCCCGACCGGAAATTACTGATAGTGAAAATTTATTGGGTTTGTTTGTGAATACAGTACCCTTGCGCTTGGAGTTAACTTCTGGCAATTGGATGGATTTGATACAGGCTGTGTTCCGTGCAGAGACAGAAATTCTTCCCTATCGTGATTTTCCCTTAGCGGAAATTCAGCGTCTTATTGACAAACGCCCCCTATTTGAAGTGGGATTTAATTATGTGCATTTTCACGTCTATGAAGGGTTGTTAAATTTACCGCAAATTCAAGTTGACAAAGTTGATATTTTTGAAGAAACAGATTTCCCCTTCTTGACAGAATTTTGTTTAGTACCAGGAAGTGCAGCATTAGAACTGAATTTAATCTATGACATCCAACAATTTACAGATGCACAAGTTGAGCAATATAGCAAGTATTACCAAACTGCCTTGGCAGATATGGTTACTCATCCGCAAACAGCATATAACAGATACTCGCTCATCTCCACCCCAGAACGGCAACAATTATTACAAGCAGTCAACACCAATCCCCAAAACTTTTTATCTGCGGATACCATAGTTTCTGTATTTGCTCAAACAGTGGCAGAATATACAGATAAAACTGCCCTAGTTTATCAACAAACCAGCCTCAGTTTTGCAGAATTAGAAACCCGTGCCAACCGCCTCGCGCATTACCTGCAAACCCAAGGAGTCAAACCAGAAAGCTTAGTGGGTGTGTGTTTAGAACGTTCAGAACAATTAGTAATTACCATTTTAGCGATTTTGAAAGCTGGTGGTGCTTATGTTCCCATTGATCCTAGTTACCCAAGCGATCGCATAGAATTTCTGCTACAAGATAGTGGTATAGTCTTCTTAATCACAGAAAAAGCCGTAATTTCCCAATTACCCGAATGTGAAAAAGACATCCTCATCCTTGAAGATATTGTCACTCAATTAAAACCGGAAAATTCTCAACCCCCAATAGTCCACATATTACCAGATCATCCGGCTTATGTAATTTATACCAGTGGTTCTACAGGCACGCCCAAAGGTTGTATCGTCACTCACGCTAACGTCATTCGCCTCCTCAAAGCCACTGCATCCTGGTTTGAGTTTAACAGTCAAGATGTCTGGACTTTATTTCACTCCTACGCCTTCGACTTCTCTGTATGGGAAATATGGGGAGCTTTATTATATGGTGGTCAAGTAGTAGTAGTCCCTTATTGGACAAGTCGCTCACCAGCAGACTTTTTCCACCTGCTACAAACCCACCAAGTTACAGTATTAAATCAAACACCCTCAGCCTTTAAACAATTAATCCCCATTGCTAAAGAAAAGCCAGAAAAGTTACATTTACGCTACGTTATTTTTGGGGGAGAAGCCTTAGAACTAACCAGTTTACAACCTTGGGTGGAATTATATGGTGACGAACAACCGAAATTAATTAATATGTACGGTATCACCGAAACCACCGTTCACGTCACCTATAGACCGATTACTCAAGCAGATATTAGCAATAATCGTGGTAGTCTTATCGGTCAGCCTATTCCCGATTTACAACTTTATATCTTAGATGAAAATTTAGAACCCTCACCCATAGGAGTGTCTGGAGAAATTTATGTTGGAGGTGCTGGAGTCACCAGAGGATATTTGCATCAACCACGCTTGAGTGCAGCAAGATTTATTCCCAACCCCCACAGCCAAACCCCTGGTAGTCGTTTATATCGTAGCGGTGACTTAGCTAGGCGTTTACCAGACGGAGAAATAGAATATTTAGGACGTGCAGACCAGCAAATTAAAATACGTGGTTTCCGCATCGAACTAGGAGAAATTACTGGAGTTATTAATAGTCATCCTCAAGTCAAACAAGCATTAGTCATGGTGCAGAAAACCACAACTGGAGAAAATCGCATAGTTGCCTATTTTACATCTGATATTGCAGCAGACCTGAAAACAGACTTACCAGAGTTTTTAAAGACTAAACTACCCAATTACATGATTCCAGCGGCCTTTGTGCCACTAGAAACCATACCCTTAACAGTTAACGGTAAAGTAGACCAAAAAGCCTTACCTGCACCTGATTGGAATTGGACAAGTAAACCTTATATTGCCCCCAGAAATGACCAAGAAGCAACTATTTGTGACCTCATGGCTTCCTTGTTAAAACTAGAACGGGTAGGAGTGAAAGATGATTTCTTCGATATTGGTGGAGATTCCCTATTAGTAGCACAACTAGCTATGCGTCTACGCCAAACATACAACAGCGAATTTCCCTTACCGGAATTGTTTATTCATCGTACCCCAGAAGCGATCGCTCTTTTACCAGCAAATTCTCCCACAACACCAACAATCACCGATATCCCCAAAGCAAATCGTCAAAGACGTTCTGTAAAATTAAGTGATGACGGCATTTTAATTAAAGGCAATGAATAATAATGTAGTCGGACAAAATTAAATCCGTGTAATTCTGTCTTATTACTTATATAATCCAATCAATAAGATCAAGGAAATAAAAAACCATGAGTAACAACGAACAAAACGACGAAACTATCTATCTTGTAGTAGTCAATCATGAAGAACAATATTCAATTTGGCCTAAATGGAAACAGGAACTACCATTAGGGTGGAAATCTGTAGGCAAAGAAGGACTTAAAACTGAATGTTTAGCTTATATCGAAGAAGTATGGACGGATATGCGTCCTTTAAGTTTACGTCAAGCCATGCAAGAATCATCAAAATAAACAACTAATAATCAGGGAATAGATTAATTACTAATTACCTATTCCCAATTAACCAACTAAATCTATGAGCAAAATTCCCAAAATTATCCATCAGATTTTTTTTCTAGGAGAAGCAGCAGTACCAGAAAAATATCGTCTTTATCATCAAACGGTTTTGCAAAATCATCCTGATTGGGAACATCAATTTTGGGATGAAGCCAAAGCCAGAAAATTTATGGAATCAAATTATTCCTGGTTTCTACCAATATTTGATGCTTATCCCCATGATATTCAACGTCGTGATGCTATCCGTTATTTTATCCTTGATCACTACGGTGGATTTTATCTGGATATGGATGTTGAATCCCTTAAACCACTTGATGATTTATTAGCAGATTTTGAGCTTGTGTTATCAAAGTTAGTAGCCTTTAGTAATGCAATTATGGGCAGTATTCCTAAACATCCCCTCTGGCTGACAGTATTTGAAGAATTAAAAAAACGTCAACATAATTTAGACAATAAAACCATGCCTTTTTATGTCGGCTACAGTACCGGACCAATTATGTTAAATGATTGTGTAGTAGCAGGGAAATTTCATGAAAGTTCCACTGTTCTGGTCTGCCCAGGATACATTTTTGAACCAAATGCACCAATGGAACTGAATGGTAAAATCTTCAAAAGTCGGCAGACATCAGAAACTTATACAATACACCACATGACTACTTCTTGGTTGTCTAAAAAAGACCAAGTAGCTAGAGTTTTATTCGGTATAGTTTTAGAGCCATATTGGTTTTTTCGCTCTTTGGTACAAAGTAAAGTGTAATTATTTCATAATATCTTCTTAACCTACTAAAAGTTCGACTTTAATCGCCAGGAAAAATTTATGAATATCAGTGTACAAAATAATTTTGACAAAACACTAAATCAGATTGAGCGCATTTATCAACCTACATTAGATGAGTTTAAACAAAAAATATTTCCTTCCAGAAAACCAGTGATTATTACTGGTAAAATAACTGATTGGAAAGCATATTCTTCATGGTCAGTTGATTATTTAAATAATGCTGTAGGTAATAAAAAAATTAATGTCAACTTTTCCAAAAACAAGATATTCAATTTTGATCCTAAGATAGATTTTACTGTACCTAGTAAAGAAATGAAATTTACTGACTTCACCGATTGGATTGTTGAGAAAAAGACAAAAGACGAATACTATTATCTCCAGCAAAGTCCGATTAAAGACACCTTTCCCGAACTGGTTTCAGATATTGAAGTTCCAGATTATATTGATCAAAAATTATTCATTATTGCAAATCTGTGGATAGGTGCTGGCGGTAATGTCTCACAATTACATTATGATATGTCAGAAAACTTATTAGCTCAGGTGCGTGGTCACAAGCGGATTTTACTGTTTGCACCGAAAGAAACTTCTCTGCTATATCCTTTTCCAGCACATTCAAAAATACCACACATGAGCCAATTAAATATTGAGCAACTTGACACTGATAAATTTCCTAAATTTCAAAAAGCAAAATATATAGAGTGCGTGCTTGAGCCAGGTGAAATGCTTTTTATTCCAGCTTTTTGGTGGCACCAAGTTTACTCTCTCGACCAACTAAATATTTCTATCAACTTCTGGTGGAAAACTAATTTTAAAGAATATTTAACACCACCAGGAAGACGCTTGGTATCACAGATACCTGGTCTAATTTGGCAAAATATTAAGAATTTCGCCGGAGTTTAATCTCTTTTTCTTCCTCTGTGATTTCTGCACCTGTAGTGGTATGGCTTGCGCCACCATTCGCGGACGTAAAAAAATTCCGTTCAAAACTCAAATAGAAGTCCTATATTATCTAATTATTTGATGAGAGTTTAGTTGACTGAAAAAGATTTAGATAGTTATTGATAAAAGTAGTAAATATAAATTTTTACTGAAGATGGAAATATTCTTGCCTGTAATTTTCATGTTTATTTTACCCGCAATGACCACTTTGATTGACAGAGAAAATCTATTTTAATCGTCAGGGAAAATTTATGACTATCACTACATCTGTTATGAACTCATCTAACTCCAATTTAGAAAAAATTTACGCCTTTGATTATCTCAGAGCTATCAGTTGTATTTTTGTGATTGCATTACATAGCAATATAAGTTGCATATTTGAAGGATATCAAAGAATACATAGTTTCCTGATTTATAACGTATTTGATTTAGCTGTTCCCCTGTTTTTTCAAATATCTTTAATTCTGTTTTTTTTAAAGAGAGAAAGCCAACCAGATTATTTTCGCAAAAAAAGATTGTTTAAATTACTTAAACTTTATATTTTTTGGGGTTTGTTTTTTCAGCTATTTTCCTTGACATTGCAATTAAACAAAATATATTTAATTTCTATTAAAGATTTAATGACTATCCAAATTAATATCCAAGAAATTATAATTTTTATTATTTCAAATGGGAACTCAATTTTCTATTTTTTGTTTTCTTTATTTCTAATGACTGCTTTAGCTGAATTATTTGTTTTTTCTCTTGAAATTAATCAAAAGAATAAGCATATAAATCCTGATGTTATATCTTATATTCTTTTAATTTTGTCTTGTGTGATTCTTTTTAGTTTGCCCTTAATTCATATCACACTTGGTGAAAAGTTTTCTCTTTTAACTAAGGTAGAAAATCCTTTTAATTTTATACCTTATATATTTTCATCTTTTTTAATTAGCAAATCTTTATCACAAAAAGAAATAGAATCTAATTACAATCTCAATAGTCCACAGATTTGGTCTTTAATAATTCTATTCTTCTGCTTTTTCTTCATTGAATGGGGATATTTTAACCAGCCTATATGGGTTTGGATTTCCGATGATGCTACTAAAGAAGGTTTACCAATTTATTCTAGAGTATCTTTAGTTCTTTGCTCTTGGTTAATTACGGTAATTTCTTTTAAAATCACATCTTCACCTCCTTTTTTAATTAAGTTAATATCTAATTTTTCTCTTGGTATTTATTGCCTACATACATTCTTAATATTGTCAATTATTCGATTATTCCCAGAAGGTCATTATCCTTATTATGTTTATTATTTAATATTTTTTGCAATATTTATATTCACAATTTACATTACTAAAATTATGAGAAATTTCCAAATTTTTCAAGATATTATATAGCTTACGTTCTCAAAAAATATTATCGCAGTATCTACTTGAGTGAGATACAGTCAGGAAATTACAAAACCTGTAGCAATACTGTTCGGTTAAGGGTAAGACTTTGTTATATCGTAGGTTGGGTTGTTCGCGTTAGCGTTGCGAAGCAATGGAACGTATCCCTGACGGGAGGCGAAGCCATAACCCAACTAAATCCTTTGTAATGTTGGGTTTCGCTGTCGCTCAACCCAACCTACATTTCCTTAACTGACAAGTATTGAAACCTGTAAGGACGGGAAAACCTGCCCTCGATTGTATTGTATCCGACCGATAACCGCCATAATGTTTTATGAGGAATCTAAAATCTGAGATCCCAAAGGAAAAATTTTTAAAACATCTTGTAATTTCGATATCTGATAGCAGGCGTTTCGCCATCTTCTAATTGCTGTCAAGAGTTTTTATCATACACATATCGCCAAATTTCATCCACTGCTCGTTTTACCCCTCCAGCCGCACGACAAGCATCACCTAAAAGACCACTATTGACTCGAAAAGAACTATCATCAAAAATCTGTTGTGCTGTCTGTTGCAAATTTTCTACAGTAACATCTTCTAACATCATCATAATTCCTGCACCCTGTTCCTGAATCCGACGGGAAATTATTTCCTGTTCATAAGTTTGAGGGACTGCAATCATAGGTACTGCATACCAAGCAGCTTCCCTTGCACCGCCACCTGCTCCGTGCATAATGAATAAACTGGCGCGTTCTAATATTTTTAATTGAGGAACAGTTCCAGTCGGTCGAATAATAAAATTATCTGGGATATCTCCTAACAACGTTATATCCACAAATGGACTTAATATCATCACTATTTGAGCATCTGTATTACCAAAGGCTTGAATACAACTGCGATAGAATTCTACACCTGGATCATGAATATTGCCAAAGGAAATTAGAATCAACTTGTCTTGTTGCAGTTGTTCCATGGGAAAATCATATTCCATTCCTCGGACTGGATTACAAGGGCCAACAAAATGAAAACTCTGGTCAAATTTATCTCGATAAGGTTGGAGTTCCGGTGGCAAATAACATAAGTTTAGCGGTTCAATATTGGTAAAGGTATCCACAAATTTAATTGATGGTACACCGTAAGTTGTTCGTAGTTCTCGCTGATATTGACGATAATGTTTCATCCCAGCAGCAGCCTGTTTTAAAAATCCTGGTAGTTTCTTTCTTAGCCAAGGACATTCATAGAAACTTTCAGGAGTAAACGCTGCTGTAGCAATGGAATTAATAGCGGGAATATTCAAGATTTGGGCTACTAATCTGCCCCAAAGACAGAGGGAATCGTGAATAATATAATCTGGCTTTTCTGCACGTACTGACTCAAGCAGTGCTGGTAACATTTGATGAGCGCACCAAGTCAGAGAAGGGACTAAAGACATTTCATTTTCTGCTGGTGGTGCTGTTTCGGGATTTAGCGGTGGATAAGAACGAAATTTAGCACCAAAAGACTCGATTTCTGCTTGAAAATTAGCCACTTCATAGTAAATTACGTCTTCACCTCTGTGAATTAATTCTTTTACTAATCCCAATGTGGGGATAACATGACCGGCTGCGGAAACGTTGAAAAATACTACACGACTCATATTTAAATTACCTGTAAATTACCTGTTGTATATAGAAAGTTGTCAGGTTTTATCCTGATAAAGACAGGGGTTTTACCGCTCCCCTTATGGAGAAGAAATATTAATTTAATTTTTGTAGGTTGGGTAGAACGAAGTGAAACCCAACATTAGCGGTAGGATATACTAAAAACGGGTTAAAAGTGTCATTCTGTAGCTTGCTTCCCGTAGGGTACGAAGTGTTCCGAAGGGATACGCTGCACTACGTTAAGTATGGCTACGCCCTCGTCAGGGATACAGTATGACATAAGTCCAAATTTCACCCATTTGCAGTATAACAAGGAGTGTTGGGTTTCACTTCGTTCTACCCAACCTACAATAAATGTTTTTTTACATAAAGGAAACGGTAGAGCCATTTTTTGATAGCAGCTTAATTCATTTAGATTTTATCTCTCCAAGCAGCAACAATATCAGCAAAGATTGAGTTTAAGGATTTGGTAATTTGCCAATTAGGATAATGGTTTTTAATTTTGCCTAAATCGCTGTAGTAACAGATATGATCACCTTCCCGATTTATTGGTACATACTCATATAGCATTGGTTTATTTGTTAATGCAGTCACGATTTCAAAAGCTTCTAATATTGAACAGGTATTTTCTTTTCCCCCGCCTAAATTATAAACTTCGCCGCTACGTGGTGCTGCCATAAATTCTTCTATAAAACGGGTAACATCATAAGCATGGATATTATCTCGGACTTGTTTACCTTGATATCCAAATATTTTGTAAGTACGATCTTCTAAATTACATTTGACTAAATAACTCAAAAAACCGTGCAGTTCTACACCAGAATGATTAGGGCCTGTTAGACAGCCTCCACGTAAACAGCAGGTTTTTAAGCCAAAATAGCGCCCATATTCTTGAACCATAATATCGGCTGCAAGTTTAGAAGCACCAAATAGAGAGTGTTTTGATTGATCAATACGAAAAGATTCGGGTATACCATGCTGATAAGTAGGATCAGCATAATCCCAACGGGTTGCTAACTCCAGCATGGGGATTTCATTTGGTGCATCACCATAAACTTTGTTGGTTGACAGATGCACAAAGGGGACTGAGGGGACAAATTGCCTAGTTGCTTCTAAAAGGTTGAGTGTGCCTACAGCATTGGTATCAAAGTCATCAAAAGGGATTTTGGCGGCTAGATCATGACTGGGTTGGGCGGCTGTATGCACGATCGCATCTGGTCTAAGACTACCCATTAAGTCTAAGATAGCGGTGCGATCGCGGATATCAATTTCATGATGCACAAAACCCTTAATTTTCAACTCTAGCCGTTGTTGATTCCAACGAGTATCCCCTTGATTACCAAAAAATATGGCTCTTTGATTATTATCAATACCGTGAATTGCCCAATCTTTTCGGGCGAAATATTCACAGACTTCCGAACCAATTAATCCCGATGATCCAGTGACAAGTAGTTTTTTCATGTTGGTTAATTTCGTTGCTGATTGGCTTGTAGTAGTTGGGCTTTTTCTTCTGGTGTCATGCGTTTGAGACGTAAAAAGGCTTTAGCAATTTTTTCTGTATTTCCTGATTTGGTTTCTCTTTCTACAAGAATTGGTGCTATTTCTTCAATAGTTACAGCATCAAATAGTTCTTTTAATGCCAAATCAACGGCAAATATTTTTTTAATCCGTCCATGAAATTGCCCAGCTAAAAGCGAATGTCCCCCCAAATGAAAGAAGTTATCTTTTACACCCACTTTTTCAACTTTGAGTAATTCTTGCCACATTTCTACTAATGCTTCTTCAATGAGATTTCTGGGTGCTAAATAATCTACTCGTGTATCTGCTTGAGTAGGTGCGGGCAAAGCACGACGATTTACCTTATTATTAGCGGTAAGAGGCATAGTATCTAAAAACACCCAAGCCGCAGGTATCATATAATCGGGTAATTTGCCTGAGAGATATAAGCGCAGGGTTTCTATTGTTGGTATTTCGCTATCAGATTTAGCCACTAAATAAGCCACAAGCTTTTGATCTGTAGAAGTCTCACCAATTGCTTGGACAATAGCTTGAGTAATGGCTGGATGACTTTCTAGAACAGTTTCAATTTCTCCCAACTCAATGCGATAACCACGAATTTTGACTTGATAATCAAGTCTTCCTAAAAACTCAATTTCTCCATTTGGTAGCCACCGCGCTAAATCTCCAGTGCGATACAAACGTTCTCCAGGTTGTTGTGAAAATAGGTTGGGTATAAATGTTGTTGATGTCAGGGCTGGGTTGCCACAATAGCCTCGCGCTAGTCCCATGCCACCAATATACAATTCACCAACAATTCCTGCTGGTAGTGGATTTAAACCACTGTCCAGAATATACAAAGATGTGTTAGCAATTCCCTGACCAATAGAAAGGGCATCTTCTGGTTGCTGTACCTGATTTATTGCTGACCAAATAGTAGTTTCTGTTGGTCCATAAACGTTCCACAGATTGACCTTTAATTCGAGAAGAGAAGCGGCTAATTCTAATGGCATTGCTTCCCCACCACAGAGGGCGCAAAAATTATTTTGTGGTTGCCAATCTGCTGTTAATAGTAATCTCCAAGTGGTCGGAGTGGCTTGCATGATTGTTGCTTGGTTTTGCTGCAACAATTGAGATAATTTAAATCCATCCTGGGTTGTTTCTTTGTCAGCTAGGATTAATTTTGCACCGCTAATTAAGGGTAAAAATAGTTCTAGACCGGCAATATCAAAGGAAATTGTTGTTACCGCCACTAAGGTATCAGCCGCAGTTAATTGTAGTTTGGCTTGGAAACTGAGGAGAAAATTTGCTAAGGATTGATGTTGAATTTGCACTCCTTTGGGTCTGCCAGTCGAACCAGAAGTGTAAATTGTGTATGCTAAATCTAAGGGTGTTTGCGGTGGGGAAATGACTGTTGAATGTTGTGGTATTGCTTCTAGTAAGAGGATTTGGGCTGATGATGGGGGTATGTGGGGGGCAAGTTGAGATTCTGTGAGGACTACCGTAGCTTGACTATCATCCAGTATCCATTGTAAGCGATCGCTTCGCTCGCCGGAGGCATCGCTTGAGAAGGCTGGATCTAGTGGTAAGTAAGCCGCACCAGCTTTCATAATTCCTAACAATGCTATGACTAAACCTGCATGGCGTTCTAAACATACAGCTACTAATGTTTCTCGTCTGACTCCTAGCTGGATTAATGCTTGGGCAATTTGATCAGATTTCTCATCTAATTCACGATATGTTAACCATTTTTTACCTTGGAGAATGGCGGGAGAGTCGGGATTTTGGAGGACTTGTCTATTAAATAAATCTAGGATTGTGGTGATTGGTAATGGGTGATTGGTAATTGGTAGAACAGGTGAAGTTTTGAGACTAAGTTCACCAATATATTGTGGTGATTTGGTGGCAAAGGTGGTTAAGATATGCTTGAGTTGCTGTAATAATTGTTCCCGTTCTTTTACTGTTCCTATATTTTTTTGGAAAGCAATTTTTAGGGTTAAATCTTTTCCTGGTAAGGCGTAGAGACTGACAGGATAATGATTTTTCTCTAAAGATTCTACACCATTAATTACTAATTCACCGGGTTGGTTACGTAAGTTTTCGCCTACGGGGTAATTTTCATAAACCACAATAGACTCAAATAAAGATTCACCTCTGTTAATATCACTCCAACCTTGAATATCTACCAAGCGACTGTAGGAATATTCATTGATGGATAAAATGCGATCGCCTACTTCTTTTAACCATTGTTGTATAGGTGTAGCTGCATTGAATTTTAACCGCAAAGGTAAGGTATTAATAAATAAACCTACCATCTCACTAAAACCTGATAATTCTGTTGTTCTTCCGGAAACTGTTACACCAAAAACAACTTCATCAACACCGCTATATTTACTCAATAAAATCCCCCAAGCGGCTTGAACTAAAGTATTGACTGTGATTTGATTTTTATTGGCGTAGGTTTTTAGTTGTGTGTAAATTTCCGGGATAATAGTACCTTCTAAAACTTGATAATCGGCAACATCAGCAGATTTTTGAGTAGTTAATCCTAAGCTAGTTGCAGACTGTAAATCGGCTAACTCTTGCCGCCAAAATGCTTCCGCTGCATGAGTTTCTTTTTGATTTAACCAGACAATAAAATCTCGATAATTTGGTGCTGGTGGTAAATTAAGAACTTGATGATTTTGTTGTGCTTGATAAAAGGCAATGACATCGCCAAAAACCAGAGGTAAAGACCAACCATCTAACAATATATGATGATGAGTCCAACAGAATCGCCATTTTTGAGCTTCTGTTCTCACTAAAGTTAAGCGCATTAAAGGCGCTGTTTCTGTGGATAAGTTTTGTTGACGGTCATTTGTTAATAGATTCGTCCATTTTTGCTCTAATTCATCAACCGCCAAATTCTGCCAATCTTCGACGATAAAGGGCAAATCCACACTATTATGCACTCTAGCTACAGGACGGGGAAGTGATTGCCAAATAAAGGAAGTACGCAAGCTAGAATGACGGTTAATGCAGCTTTCCCAAGCAGTTTTAAATATTTCTACATTCAGATTTCCGGCAATATTACCTGTTACCTGTTGCAGGTAAATATCTTTCTCGGTTTCATAATTAGCATGGAAAAGAATACCTTCTTGAACTGGTGCTAGAGGATAAATATTTTCTAAATCTGTAATTTCCTTGACAGCGATATTTAATTGTTCCTGAGTTAAATTAACCAAAGGAAAATCTCCAGGTTGCCAACTTTCAGCTTGATGATCACTAGCTGTTAATAAATCCCGTAAACATCTTTGGTAACTATTTACTAAATTGTGAATAGTTGCTTCTTGATGTAAGTCTTTACTAAAACCAAATCGCATTTGCAATTTACCGTTAGCAATCAAACCAGTTATTTCTAACTGAAAAGCACGTTGATTTTCTGGATGTCGAGAAATTCCTGTATCTTCAACAGCAGGTGTAAATGGTGCATCTGGTGCAATTTGTTCGTCAAATTGTCCCAAGTAGTTAAAGATAATCCCTTGGGGAATTGGTGGTAAAACCGCAGCATATTCTGGTTTTTGACTGAGAATACCGTAAGAAAAACCATTATTTGGTAAGTTTTTGAGATGTTCTTTAATGGTGGCTAAATTATCTAAAATGTCGCCATCTGTCTTGGTTAATTTGCAAGGGAATAAAGATGTAAACCAGCCGACAGCATCAGATATATCTAAAGTGCTTTCTCTACCATGACTTTCCAATGCAATGACAATTTCTGATTTACCAGTCCATTCGCTAACTGCTATCAAAAGTGCTGTGAGGAGAACTTCCTGGATACGTGCTTTGCAGGTGCGGGGAATATCAAATAATAGTTTATCCGTTTCTGCTTTGGTGAAATTACACTCAATTTGTGTTGCAGAAATCTCTTTATTATCTGCTATTCTTATATCTCCTGCGTCGCCACGCAAGCTATCAGGAAAATTCAACGGTAATGTGAAATTATCTACTGTTTGTTGTTTCCAGAAATCAACATCTTTTTCCCAAGTATCATTTTCAATGGTTTGTTGTAAATAATGACTCCATTGAGGAAAACTCGCACTCTGTTTTTGTAAAGATTGATTTTGTAAAGATTGAGGAATATTTCCAGAAACTTTCGCTGCTAAATCTTGCAAAATCACACGCCAAGAAACACCATCAACTATCAGGTGGTGAATAATCAATAATAGTTTATCGGCTGTGTTTTCTGGTGTTTGGAAATAGACAGCACGGAAAAGATTACCAGTTTCTAAGTTAAGTTGGCTTTGAAAATTTGTGGCTATGGTTTGCAGTTGGGCAGATAATTCAGTTTCAGGAATATCTGTTAAATTGACAATATCAAAATTTACACCTTGACTATGACTATCTAATTCCTGTATCCAACCTGTTGCTGTTTGGCGGAATTTCAACCTGAAGACTGGATGCTTTTTAGCTATTTGATTTAAAGCAGTTGGGAATTGGGCAATATTAAATTGTGGTTTGATATCCAATAAAATAGCCTGATTCCAATGTTCAGGATAAGCTAAAGATTGTTGGAAGAACCAATTTTGAATGGGAGTTAAAGGAATTTCCCCTTGTTTAATAGTTGGTAAGTTTGCCGATTGATGATCAACTTTTTTGACATGATTAGCCAAATCACATACTTGGGGATGCTTAAATAAATCTTGAGGTGTGAAATAAAAACCTAAATCCCTGGCTTTAGCAATAATTTGTAATCCAATAATTGAATCTCCACCTAATTCAAAAAAGTTATCATTCACACCAACACGGGATACTTGTAATACCTGTTCCCAAAGTTGAGTTAAAATCTTTTCTGTTTCATTTTGTGGGGAGATATATTCGTCTCTTGTTGTTTCTGCAATTTCTGGATTGGGTAAAGAATTTAGATCAATTTTACCATTTGGTAATAATGGCCAGTTTTCAATCTCCACCAAGAAAGCGGGAATCATGTAATCAGGAAGAATCTGTGCTAGTTCCAAACGCAGAACTTTTTGCCAATTTGTGATTGTTTCTTGGAGTTGCAAATAAGCAATCAGCCGATTTGGTTTTCCTGGAGTAGTAATTGCTTTAACTACTGCACGATTCACCCAAGTTTGTTGTTCTAAAGCTGCGACAATTTCACCAGTTTCGATGCGGAAACCGCGAATTTTCACCTGTTGATCTGCACGTCCTAGAAATTCTATTTTACCATCTGGTAAGTACCGAGCGCGATCGCCTGTACGATACATTCTCTCCCCGGCAACAAAAGGATCGGGTAAAAACCGTTCCCCAGTCATCCCCGGTGCATTCCAGTAACCACGCGCTAATTGACATCCAGATACAAATAACTCTCCTGGTGTCCCCACAGGTACAGGTTGCATACGGGAATTAAGAACATATAACCTGGTATTTTTGACCGATTCACCAATGGGAATAATCTCAGCATTTTCATTTTCTCGACAATCATGAAAAGCCACATCAATTGCTGTTTCTGCTGGGCCATAAAGATTGACTAAAGGAATGGCTAATTTTTCTTTAAACTCATGCCAAGTCCGTTTTTTCAGTGCTTCTCCACCACTAAACACCAACCGTAAACTACCACATTGAGAAAATCCAGGTTCATCTAAAATTATTTTTAATAAACTGGGTACTAATTGCAGCAACGTGACATTTTTTTGTTGTATTATTTTCACCAAATAAGCTGGATCTTGATGTCCTCCTGGTTTAGCCATAACCAGTTTTGCACCCACCATTAAAGGTGTCCAAAATTCCCACACGGAAGCATCAAAACTAAATGGTGTTTTTTGCAGAACTACATCATTATTATTAACTGCAAAATTCTCTAAAAACCAATTTTGGTGATAGGCTAATGCTTGGTGAGAAACAGCTACGCCTTTTGGTCTACCAGTTGAACCAGAAGTAAAAATGATATAGGCAATATTGTCAGGAAAAACGGTAATGTCTAAGTTGTTAGTAGCTTGGGTTGCTATTTCTTCTTTGTGAATATCCAGGTAAATAGTTTCACCATAATTTACCTTTAATTCTGACCGAGTTAGCAATAAGTTAACCTTGCCATCTTCCAACATAGATTGGATACGCGCGGTGGGATAATGGGGGTCTATCGGTACATAACAACCACCTGCCTTCAAGACACCTAGCATGGCACAAACCATATCTAGAGAACGTTCTAAGCAAATACCTACAGGTTTTTCTTGACTAATACCATGCTTTTGTAAAAACCGCGCTAATTGATTAGCTTTTTGATTTAATTGCTGATATGTCCAAACTTCTCCTTCACAAACAACTGCAATAGAATCAGGATTTGCGGCAGCTTGTTGATTGACAATTTCATGAATTGGGGTAATTTTTAATTGATCATGGGTGAAAATTTCCCTATCGGTTGGTAAATATTCTCTATTAACATGGGGATTTTTACTCAATAATTCGGCACTGGTTTGATAGTAATTAGCTATGGTAGCGATTTGTGATTTAGTCAATTCCTGACTGTTATAGGTAATATTTAAACTGATGTTAACAGCAGCTACTTCTTCACTCCAACTAACTGCAAAGGGAATATTTGTTTCATCTAAGGATACGGATTGGATTAATTCTACTTCTCGCCAATTGAGTAATCCTTTGTAAACATGAAAATGCACGAAGTTAAAGGAAGTTTCATAGAAGGGTTGATTACCATTTAGCCGTTGCAATTCTGCTAAAGGAAAACGACGATTTGGCATTAATGCTTGTTCAGCACGCCATGTTTCCTTAATCAAATCTACCCAAGAACCATGAGGTAATTTTAATCGTAATGGCAAGGTATTCAAAAATAGACCTAAAATGCGATCGCTATCTGTTTCATCTGGTCTACCATTGCTTACCAAGCCTGTAACGACTTCTTCCTCTCCTGAAACAACAGCTAAAATATGCAGATGCAATGCTAACAACACAGTCCGTAAAGGTACACCCAATTGATGAGATACATCTTTTAAACCTTGGGAAATTGTATCTGATAAAGTTATATCAACTTTCCCCATATTTGACTGTGATGTTGGGGAAACTGTCACGGGTAAACGGGGTATTTTAGTAAAGGGAATTTCCGTCAGTTGTTGTTGCCAAAATTCCCTTATTTTCTGATCTTTTAAAGCCTCTTGTTCTAAAGCAATAAAGCGAGAATATTCTAAATTAGGTGCAGGAGGTAAGGCAGGTACACCTCTATCCATTAAGTGCAGATATAACCCTGTCAATTCTGCTAAAAAGTTGGCTAAACTCCAGCCGTCCATAATAGCATGATGCAAAGTAAAGGTTGCTTCCATCACATTTTCATCTAGCTGATGAACATGAAAACGCATTAACGGTGCAGTCTGATAATCAAACCGATTCCTCCGTTCTTGGTCAATAAAAGTTTTGATATAATCATCCTGTGCTGATGACGATAAATTAGTTAAATCTGCAAAGGTGATTTTTGCAGGTACATCTTTAACAACTACCTGAATTGGTTGACTAAATTCAGCTAAATAAAATGCCGTTCTTAATACCCTATGTCTAGCAAACATTTGAGTATAAGCTTGTTCCCAAACTTGCAAATCAAAAGGTATACGAATCCGAAAACTAAAAACATCATGGTAAGTTGTGGAACTCTGAGAATATTCACCATGAAATAACATTCCCGCTTGCAATTGTGCTAAAGGATAAGCATCATCAGCAATATTTTCTAACTTTTCTCTATCTTCAGATGTAATTAAAGCAAAAGATTCTTGATGCCAAACCTGACTTTTTACGGTTGCTGCTGTCTCTAAAAATTCCGCTAATTCCCACAAAACGGGATGGGAAAATATTTGCTCAATTTTTAAGTTTAATCCGGCTGCTTGCGCTAGAGAACAAACCCGAATACTGCGGATAGAATCGCCACCTAAAACAAAATAATTATCAAATCTACCAACCCGATTTACACCTAAAACTTGTTGCCAAATTTCTGCTACTTTCTGCTCAATTTCTGTGGCTGGGGATACAAATTCAATCCCTATATTTTCTCGGTTAATTTCTGGTACAGGTAGAGATTTTCTATCTATTTTACCATTGGGTGTGAGGGGAAATTTATCTAAATAAACTATCTGCGACGGAATCATATAATCTGGTAAAAGCTCTTGCAGATGATTTCGCAAAGTTTCAATAGTTGGTGGTTGTTCAGAACTACAAACCAGATAGGCAATTAACCGTTTTTGATGTGTTTCTGCATCAGATGCCACTATAACAATATTCTCTTGTACAATGGCTTCGCCACGCAAGCTATCACGAAATTGGGAAAGAGCAGTTTCAATTTCACCAATTTCAATGCGGAAACCGCGTATTTTAACTTGGTTATCTATCCGTCCTAAATATTCCAAATCGCCATTAGGCAGAAAACGACCCAAATCCCCTGTCCGATACAAGCGTGAACTTGAGGACAAATGATTTTTAACAAACCTTTCTGCTGTCAATTCTGGACGGTTTAAATAACCACGGGCAACCCCCGCACCACCCACATACATTTCCCCAATTACTCCTGTTGGTAGACGATTTCCATCAGGATCAAGAATATAAAGATGTAAATCGGGAATTGGTTGACCAATTAAACTACCAGATGAATTATCTATATCTTGTTTGCTAATTGGTCTATAGGTAACGTGGACTGTGGTTTCCGTAATTCCATACATATTCACCAAGCGAGTCTGATTTTCTCCATAGTTTTCAAACCAAGGACGCAAACTGGGGAGATTCAACGCTTCACCACCAAAAATGATGTAGCGTAAACTTGATAAATTATAATGAATGTTTCTGGAAGCTAGTAATTGGAGAAAGGCTGAGGGAGTTTGATTCAGAACAGTAACTCGCTCATTTTGTAGCAATTCTAAAAAGCTTTGAGGGTCACGACTGACACAATGAGGAACAATGACTAATTTTCCACCATAAAACAAAGCTCCCCAAATTTCCCACACAGAAAAGTCAAAAGCAAAGGAATGGAAGAATGTCCAAACATCCTGTTCTTTAAATTCAAACCAATGTTCTGTACTCTTAAATAATCGGGTGAGATTTTTTTGAGTAACTAATACACCTTTGGGTTTTCCCGTCGAACCAGATGTATAAATAATATAGGCTCCTGAATCTGGCTCAACATTATTTACATTTAAAGGTTCTGTACTGAGGTTGAAATAGGGTGCATCTTCTGCATCTAAACAAATTTTAGTGATTGAATCTGGAAATTTTTCACTAATATTAGTTGTGGTGAGAATTAATTCTGCTTCACAGTCAGTAATAGTAAATTCAATTCTATCATCAGGATATGCCGGATCAACAGGAACATAAACTCCTCCTGCTTTGACTACAGCTAACATGGCTATAATCATTTCTGGGGAACGTTCCAAACAAATTACTACTCGTTTTTCCGCACTAATTCCTAATGATTGTAAATATCTAGCTATGCGGTTAGAACGACGGTCTAATTCTTGATATGTGAGGCTTTCATTGTCATAGGTTATAGCAATTCGTTCTGGATATTTCTTAACGGTTTCTGTGAAAATTTCGACGATAGTAATTGTTGTCTGTTCATTATTTGCTTTTCTCTGTTCTCTCTCTTCATACCCCAGCAATGATAAAGATTGCAAAGGTGCTTGAGAATTATTGGCCATGTTTAACAGCAAATTGGTAAACTGGTCTAGCAATAATTTCATAGTTACTGCCTCAAAACGAGCAGCATTGTAACTTAATTTCAGAGAGATTACCTCCCCAGGAACGACTACTAAAGTTAAGGGATAATGGGTAGTTTCAGAAAAAGATGACTCTGATACATTTAAGCCAAAGTCTTCTGTTTTTAAGGATTTGTCAAAGGGAAAATTTTCAAAAGCCAGCAAACTTTCAAACATTTGTTGTCCACGAGAAACATTACTCCAGCTTTGAATATCTGATAAACTGGTGTGTTCAAACTGACGCATTAAAGCTGCTCTAGTTTGCAATTTTTGTAACCAAGATTCCAGAGTTTCTTCTCCAGATATCAAAACCCGAAATGGTAAGGTATTAATAAAGGGTCCAATCATCCCTTCTACCCCTGGCAATTCTGGAGGTCTTCCTGCTACTGTAATTCCATAAACAATGTCTGTAGTCCGACTATAGCGATTCAGTAATATTGCCCAAGCTCCTTGAATTACAGTGTTAAGAGTGACGCTACATTTACGGGCTAATTTTTGTAAAAATGCGGTATTTTCTGGCGATAATATTTGGTTGATTTCTCCACCTTTAAATGTGTGACTGACTTTGGTTTTAGAAGTCATTAATAATGGGGTAGCACTTTCAAAGTCACCCATATATTCACGCCAAAAAGATTCACCATCTTGAGGATTTTTCCGTTTTAACCAAGCAATAAAATCACCGTAAGGGCGGACATTAGGTAGGGAAATATTTTTATTTTCTCTGGCTGCTTTATGCAACATCAAAAATTCTCGAAGTAGAATAGGCCAAGACCAACCATCTAAAATTAAGTGGTGATGACTCCATATTAAATGCCAGGAATCTTCCTCTAGTCGAATTAAACTAACTCGCATTAAGGGGGGACGATTGAGAATGAATCCCTGTCGTTTATCTGCTTCTAAAAATTCTTGGAGTCGGGTTTTTTGTGCTGTTTTACTTAATCCCCGCCAATCTTCTTCTGTTATGTTAAATACGAGATTACGGAATACAATTTGTACTGGTTCTGTTTGTCCTTTGGTAACAATAGCAGTCCGCAAAATGGGGTGGCGATCTACTAAAGTTTGCCAAGCTTGACGTACTGCAACTATAGATACATCTCCTTGTAATTGGCAATGTAATTGTTCAAAATAAACCCCTGATTCTGGTTCGTAGAGGGAATGAAATAATAATCCTTTTTGTAAGGGAGTAAGAGGAAAAATATCTTGGATTTTATCTTTGAGATTTGTCATAATTATCCTTTTGTTTTATTAAAAGCAGAGGGTTAAAAGGCTATAGAACTTGTTCACACTTAGATACCCAACTTCTGACATCAATTTATAATTTATGGACACAATAAATAAAAGAAGTCAAGTATCTTATCGCCTTACCTGAATTAATTATTAGGATTTTTTTATTCTAAGTCTTCTAAAATCGAATCTAGTTCGTTTTCAGATAAGTCAACTAGGTTGAAATCGGTAGCACTATAAAATGATGAATTATTAGAGGTTGCATCTGTGAGGTATAAACGCAGGTTTTCTACATATTTTTCTCCTAGATGATCGATAGTTTGTTTTTGATGTATGTTTTGACTGTATGACCATTCTATTTGCAGAAAATCATTTTGGATATGGGCATTAATTGCTAATAGATGAGGACGTTCTTGTTTAGCAAATAGCCCTGTTCCTGTGGGTGCATGACTAATTTTAAATAGGTGATTATCTGGGGATTTGTTGTCAATTTGCCCCAAATAATTGAAACTGATGGCGGCTTGATTAGCATGATTAAGGTTTTCCTGTAAGGTTTTATTTTGACTGAGATATCGTAGTAATCCAAAACTGATGCCATGATGGGGAATGCTTCTCAATTGGGTTTTAATTGCTTTAATTAATGCATCCTCATGGGTATTGGCTGCTGGTTGTTGTAGCAGAATTGGGTAAAGAGAGGTAAACCAACCTACTGTTCTAGAAATATCTAATTGATCATTTATTTGTTCTCTACCATGTCCCTCTAAATCAATGAGCCAATTGTCAGATTTATAAGTTTCCCAAAGAGTTTTAAATAATGCTGCCAACATGATTTCTTGGATGTTAGCATGATAGTTTATTGTTGCTTGTTTGAGGAGAATATTTGTCTCTTCTGGGGTTAATTGGTAAGATATGATGGCTATGCTGTCTACTGTATTTTTATCGTTGATAACTGGATAATCAACGGGTAAGGTGGCGACGGGAGTTGAGAGAATGTTTTGCCAAAAGGGAATATCTTTAGCGATCGCATCAGAATCTGCTAAAGTTCGCAAGGATGCAGTCCATTCTCGATAGGAGGATGTTTTTGATGGTAGGGAAATAGGTTGATTATCTATGGTTTGTTGATAAGCTTGGTTTAAATCTGTTAGTAAAATTCGCCAGGATACACCATCTATAATTAAATGATGGGCAAAGAGAAATAAAACGTTACCATACTCGCTAAGATTAGTCGCATATAATAACCGGAATAGGGGCGGATTATCTAATTGAAAACTTGCGTGTTCTGCTTCGACCATTGCGGTTAAAGCCTCTTGCTGGCTTTGGGGTGAATGGTTGCTAAAGTCTGCAATCTGCAAAGGTGTGGTTTTCGCAGCACCAGTATAAAATTGCTGCCATTGTCCTTGATTTTGGGAGAATCCTAGGCGAAAAACATCGTGATGGGCAACTAAGGCGTTTAAGGACACAATCAAGGCATCTATATTTAAAGGTTCACTGCTATTCAGGGCTATTGCTTGATTCCAGTGGTGGAGATGAGTCCAATTTTTGCTCAAAAACCAATGCTGAATAGGGGAAAGATCCACTGCGCCGGTTAACGGTTCGGTAATTTCGATTTTCTGGGCTAATGGTTGAGCGATAGCGAAGCGCTCCGTAGCGATCGCAGCTAGTCGTGATAAAGTTTGAGCTTCAAAGATATCTTTGGGGTTAATTTCCCAACCAGCAGCACGAATGCGAGAAACTATTTGCAAACTGATAATCGAATCTCCTCCCAACTCGAAGAAATTATCATCGGGATTAACGGTTTCTATCCCTAAAATTTCTGCCCAAATCTGGGCAAATATCTCCTCTGTGGGGGTTTTGGCGATAGTTGGAGTGGTTGATATTTCCGGTGCAGGTAGGACTCGACGATCTATTTTTCCGTTGGGGGTGACTGGCCAAGAGGAAACTAACACCACTGCACTGGGAACCATATATGCAGGTAAAATTTCTGCTAAATAATCCTTTAGTTCTTGGCTAGTTGGTGGGTTGTCTTGCGGTGCTAGGGCGTAAGCAACTATGCGTTTCCGTCCGGGTAAGTCTTGGCGCAAAAGAACTACCGCGCTATCTACGGTTTCATGCTTGGTTAAGGCAGCTTCGATTTCACCTAGTTCTATGCGATAACCATTAAGTTTAACTTGGGCATCCTGACGACCCATGAAGCGGATATTACCTTGTAAATCATATACACCGCGATCGCCTGTTTTGTAAAGTCTAGCTCCCGGTGTTTTACTAAAGGGATGGGGAATAAATGCGACTGCGGTTAAATCGGGACGGTGTAAATAACCCCGCGCTAAACTAATGCCTCCAATATATATTTCCCCAGTTACCCCCGGTGCTACTGGTTCTAAAAATGAGTCGAGGAGATAAATTTCCACATTAGCGATCGCACTGCCAATACTCGGTTCTCCCAATAAATTGCTACAATTCATCAAACTGGCACAAACTGTAGCTTCTGTTGGTCCATAGGCATTAAAACAAGTGCGATTATTACTACTC
This sequence comes from Anabaena cylindrica UHCC 0172, assembly GCF_034931625.1. Taxonomy (GTDB): domain Bacteria; phylum Cyanobacteriota; class Cyanobacteriia; order Cyanobacteriales; family Nostocaceae; genus Anabaena; species Anabaena cylindrica_A. The sequence continues at coordinate 112,419 of NZ_JAYGGY010000002.1, forward strand.
CACCGCCGCAATAAATCCCCAGAAACTGTTTCTCCTGCCACAATTAAAGTCTGCAATTGGGGTAAATCTGCGGTGCTGATAATTGCCACTAAGGAAGGAGGCAGAGTAACATGAGTGACTTCCCATGCAGTCAATTTATCCCAAAGGGCAGCACTAGGAGAACGATTTGCCTGTTCTTGCAGATATAGAGTAGCACCACTACCCAAAGCCATGAAAATCTCGGAAATTGCCGCATCAAAATTCAAAGAAGCAAATTGATAAACGCGACTTTCGGCTGTGACACCGAAACTTGCAGTTTGATTCCGTACCAGATTCTCTATCCCTACATGAGACACTAAAACACCCTTTGGTTTACCTGTGGAACCAGATGTATAGATAACATAAGCCAGATTTTCTGGTCTAACTTTTAAGCAAGGACGAGGAACATTTGCAGTTAAATCTAGTTCAGAAATAGCAATAACTTTCACATCATCTGGAAATAATCCCTGTGCAGAAACTGCTTTTGTCAAAATCAACCGAGTTTGACTGTCCTCTACAATAAATTGCCGTCGCGTTTCTGGATAACTGCGATCTAAAGGCAAAAAGGCTGCACCTATTTTTAACACAGCCAGGAGAGCAATAATATATTCAATAGAAGGATCAAAATATAAGCCAATTATGGACTCAAATCCAAAACCTGTAGCAATGAGTTTAGCTGCCAAATTATTGGCATATTTTTCCAAATCACTATAAGTAATCTCACTATCACCACAAACTAAAGCCACACCATCAGGCTGTAAATCAGACCATTCTTCAAATAATTGATGGGCGGGACGAAAATCTCCCCAGGTAATAATATTAACTGCACTACTATTAATAATCTTTTCTTGCTCTGATGCTGATAACGCCTGGATTTTTCCTAATGGCACATTCGGCTGTTCAGCCATATTCATCATGATATTTCGCAAGCGTAACAGCATTATTTTAGCTGCTATAGGCGATAAAAATTGAGTTTGATAATTCAGTTTTAACAACAATCCTTGATCAGGAATTACCCCCACCGTCAATGGATAATTTGTTCTTTCATAAAACTGGATATCATCAACTCTAAAATCCTGCCCTTGTTCCTTTAAGCTTTGGTCAACAGGATAATTTTCAAATACTAAAATGCTCTCAAATAAAGACTCCCCAGACCCTAATTGAATCTCTTTTTGAATATCTGTTAATTTACTATACTCATATTCTCGCATTTCGACATGATGCTGTTGAATGTTTTGCAGCCAAGCAGCAACAGATAAACCAGGATTAATTTGGACTCGCATGGGCAAAGTATTAATAAATAACCCTACCATACTTTCTACTTCTGCTAATTCTGGAGGTCTACCAGAAACAGTAACACCAAATAATACATCTTCCCCTGCTCCATGTTTTTGTAAACACAGTCCCCAAGCACCTTGAGCTACAGTATTTAATGTTAATCGCTGGTTTTGTGCCATCTTTTGCAACAAAGCAAATTCATCTTGACTCAGACGTAATTCTACTTCTTGATATGCAGGTAAATTAACATCAAATTCTGATTCTGGTATCTGCCAAGACAGACGAGTAGATGTAGAAACACCTGCTAAATTTTCCTGCCAAAACAGTTTTGCTTCCTGCAAATTTCGAGTTGCTAACCACTGAATATAATGGCGATAAGGAGGAACTGGTGACAAAGAATGGGGAACTCTTTGACAGGTTGATTGATAAATAGTCAGAACTTCTTTGAAAATAACTGGTAATGACCAACCATCAAGGGTAATATGGTGATGACTCCACACCCATTGCCAGGTAGAATTATCTAAGCGAATGACGCTAAACCGCATTAAAGGAGATTGATCTAAGATAAATCCTTGTTGTCTATCTATAACTAGATACTGTTGAAGTTTTTCTTCTTGCTGAATAGGTGATAAATCACGCCAATCTTTTTGTAAAATAGAGAATTTAACAGATTTATTCACAATTTGTAAGGGCATATCTTGGTTATCCCAAACAAAGGCACTCCGCAAAATTGGATGTCTATCTACAACAGATTGCCAAGCAAAGTTAAAGTTATCAACATCAAATTTACCAATAATTTTACCTGTTACCTGTTCAAAGTAAATTCCATCTTCTAGATTATAGATTGAGTGAAATAACATTCCTTCCTGCAAAGGAGACAGAGGATAAATGTCTTCTAATTTGGCATATTTTTCTTGGAGAATATTTACAGAAGATTGAGAAATTTGCACCAAAGGAAAATCTGATGGTGTATATCCTCCCACACCTACTTCTGTACAATAATTGATAATTTCCAGGAGATTTTTCTGAAATTCATCCACCCATTTAGTAATTGTTTCTTCTTTGTGTAAGTTAGAACTATATAACCAATCAACCCGCAATTCCCCTTCCACAACAATACCGTTAATATCAATAAGATGGGGACGCAAACCTTCAGGATTTCGAGTTGGTTCTATTTCTGCATTCAATAAGCGGAATAATTTATTTTTACCACTTTCGCTGCGGACTTGACCAAGATAATTAAAACTGATTTCCGGTGATTGATAATTGGTAAATTTCGGCTTTTCTCCCTCTTCAAGATATCTTAAAAGTCCATAACCAAACCCACGTTTAGGGATAGCACGGAGTTGTTCTTTGACAGTTTTAATAATTTCTGATTCTAAATTAATATCCGGTAATTCTAAATTGAGGGGATAAAGAGTGGTGAACCAACCAAGGGTACGGGTGATATCCAAATCTGAAGATAATTCCTCTCTACCATGCCCTTCCATCATAATTTGGAGATTTGATTTTTGGGTGATATTTCCCAAAGTTTTCACCAAAGCTGCAAGTAATAATTCTTGGGGTTGAGTGCGGTAAGTTTTATTGGCTTTTGTTAAAAAAATCTGAGTTTGTGCTGCGGTTAATTTACAAGCAACTGTTTTCACAGAAGACTCTAAATTATCTGTCAACACATGGGGGAAATCTAGGGGTATTTTGGCTGTTTCTTTTTGAATAGTATTGAGCCAAAATGGTATTTCTGCTTGCATATCTGTAGAGTTCGTATAGGTTTGCAGAAAGTGACTCCATTCTTGGAAAGATGAAGTAGCAGGAGAAAGTTGACTACCACTAATGATTTCTACTAAATCTTGCAATAAAATCCGCCAAGAAACCCCATCAATAATCAAGTGATGAATTACTATTAAAAGTCGAGAAGGGCGATTTTCTCCTAAATTAAACCAAATTGACCGAGCTAGAGGTCCATCAGTTAAATTTAGCGATCGCTGTACTCTCTCCCCAACTTCTCTCATAATAGTATTTTGTTCTAACTCTGTCTTCAGAGCCAAATCCGCAATTTCCCAAGTTAAATTCTCTCCTTGGATAGATGTTTTTTCTACATAAAACTGTTTCCAAACACCTTTTTCTTGTTGAAACCGTAACCGCAAAGTATCATGATATTCGGAAATTAATTGAATTGCATCTGCAATTGTGGACGGTTCTAGAGATTGATTAACTTCCAAAAATAAGGCTTGATTCCAATGGTGAGGATTAGGAATATTTAGATCAAAAAACCATCTTTGAATAGGAGTCAAAGGCACTTCCCCGGCAACTATAGCAGTAGTTTCTACTGGCAAATTCTGCTTTTGTGCTACAGTAGACAGGCGTTTGACAGTTTGTTCTTGAAAAATTTCCTTCGGTGTTAATATCCAACCTTGACGGCGCATTTCTGTAACAACTCGCAACGCCAAAATAGAATCACCACCCAAATCAAAGAAATTATCTTCAATGCTAATTGCATCTATACCTAAAACCTGCTCCCAAACCTGACAAATTACCTTTTCAGCCTCGGTTTCTGGTGCTATTAAAGTGCGTCTAACCGCCGCTTTATTCCAATCTGGTTTAGGTAATGCTTGACGATTAATCTTACCTTGAGCAGTCAATGGCATCGCATCCACCACCATAAAAGCCGCCGGGATCATATAATCTGGTAAACGCTCTTTTAGATCCGTCCGCAACTGATTTTGATAGCGAAGCGCTGCTGTAAGCAGATCAATCTCACCATTTGGGACAATATAAGCCACCAAACGCTGATCATCCTCAATTTCTGAGTAAACAATAACCACAGCTTCTAACACCTGTGGAAGTGCAGACAAAGCTGCCTCAATTTCACCCAGTTCAATGCGAAAACCCCGGACTTTTACCTGTAAATCACAGCGTCCTAAATATTCAATATCACCATTTCTCAACCTTCTTGCTAAATCTCCTGTCCGGTACAACCTCGCACCCGGTTGTTGACTAAAAGGATCAGGAATAAACCTTTGGGCTGTCAAAGCAGAACGATTCAGATAACCTCTAGATACCCCCATACCACCCACATACATTTCCCCAGGAACACCATAAGGTGAAGGTTCAAAGGCAGAATCTAATATCTGCAAAGATAAATCTGCAATAGGTACACCAATCACACTACCGCGATTTTCTAAAATATCCTCTTCTAAAATAGGACGGTAAGTAACGTGAACAGTAGTTTCCGTAATCCCATACATATTAATCAAACGCGGATAACTATCACCATAGCGTTTAATCCAAGGTTTAAGACTTTGTAATTCTAATGCTTCTCCACCAAAAATAATTACTCGTAAGCTATTTAATTTATCGGCAAATTCTTCATCAGCCCGGATTAATTGCCGGAAAGCAGAAGGAGTTTGATTGAGAATAGTAACGCCTTCTTGTTGTAAAAGAGTGCGGAAAGCTGCGGGAGAACGACTTTCTAAATAAGGAACTATAACTAATTTACCACCATATAACAATGCTCCCCATATTTCCCACACTGAAAAATCAAAAGCGAAGGAGTGAAACATTGTCCAAACATCGTTGTGATTAAACTCAAACCATTTTTGGGTATTTCCCATGAGTCTAACAACGTTGTTATGACTGACTAAACAACCCTTTGGTTGTCCAGTAGAACCGCTAGTGTAGATAATATAAGCTATTTGATGAGGGAGAATTTGAGTAGTAATGGTTACATTTGTTGCCAACTCTATTTTATCAATTACCAGAACTTCCTCAATATTTCTAGGAATTGTAGATAGTAAATTTTTTACTGTTAACAACAAATGAATTCCACTATCTTGAGCAATAAAACCTAGTCTTTCTGGTGGATATTGAGGATCTAGCGGTACATAAGTTCCACCCGCTTTCAAAACTGCCAGTATAGAAATTATTAACTCTACACTACGTTCTTGAAAAATCCCTACTCGTGTTTCTGTACCCACTCCTTTGTTTTGTAAAGCAGCAGCTAGGTGATTTGAACGTTCGTCTAATTCTTGATAAGTTAATTTTTTTTCTGAGTCAATTACAGCTATTTTATCACTATAAATATTAGCACTTTTAGTAAATAGCTCAACTAAATTTGTTGTCTCTGATTTTGTATATTCTAATTTAGAGCCTAATGCTAAAAGTTCTTGTCGTTCACTGATTGTCAATAAAGGTAAAACATTAATATCAACATCAGGAATACTAACAACAGTAATTAACAATTGTTGATAATGTGTGAGTATTTGTTGGGCAGTTTCGGCTGTAAATAAATCAGTATTATATTCTAGTGCTACTATCCATCCCTCAGCAGCAGGTTCCAACATTAGACTCAGATCAAACTTAGCACCACCATTATCCAGATAGATAGGTGTAATTGTAATTTCTGGTAATTGAATTTCGCCAATTGGGGCATTTTGTAGAGCAAAAAGTGTCTGAAAAATTGGTGAACGACTGGGATCACGCTTGATGTTCAGTTTGTCAATTATTATTTCTAAAGGAACATCTTGATGTGCGTAAGCATCTACACAAGTTCCAGAAATTCGCTGCAATAATTGTCGAAATGAAGGTTGTCCAGAAAGATCACATCGTAGGGGTAAAGTATTGACAAAACAACCAATTAAGTTTTCAATTTCGCTCCGTTGGCGATTAGCAAAAGGACTACCGACGACAATATCATTTTGACCAGAATAACGAAATAATAAAACTTGATAAACTGCCAATGCCACCATGAAAAAGGTAACACCTTCAGCTTTAGCTAATTCTTCTAAAGAATGAGTAATAGATGCTGATAGCGGTTCACGCAACACTGCACCATCAAAAGTTTGTGATGCTGGACGGATTTTATCTACAGGTAAATCAAGAATTGGCAAAGGAGACGCTAAGGTTTGTTCCCAATATGCTAATTGTTGTTGAATTGCCTGTGTTTGCAACCAAGTTTCTTGCCATTCGGCATAATCTCCATATTGGATTGCTAGTTCTGGCAGAGAAATATGTGAACCTTTAACAGCAGCACTATAAAATTGAGTTATTTCTTGAATAAATATTCCTAATGACCAACCATCACTGATAATGTGATGCAAATTTATTAAAAGAATATGCTCTTGTATTGATATTTGATACAAGATTACTCTCATCAATTGGTCTTTGGCTAGATTGAATGGTTGACGCGATTCTGTTTCTAAGATGATTTTAAGATGATCAGATTGCTCATCTACAGATGATTTTATGATTTTATATTCGAGATTAAATTCCCATTCTGGATAAATTAATTGAACAGGTTCCGCATTTTCTACAGCAAAGGTTGTTCTGAGAATTTCATGACGGTTGATAATTTCCCGAAAGCTATTTTCTAAGGCTATTCGATTAAGATTTCCTCTTAACTTTAAGGCAATAGGAATATTATAAGCTATATTGCCAGGAGATAATATTTCCTGATACCATAGTTGTCTTTGAGAGAGAGACAAAGGCAATACATAAACTTCCATAAATCAAATCACCAAAGTTAGGCAGCATCAATTTCAATGAAGCAATAGCCAGCAATGTTTAAAGGTGAAAAACCTTATATAATAGGCTTTTTGGGGCTGTCTGGCTATTTTGAATAGTTATTGTGTAATAGACTAAAAGCTAACTGAATGATTAATTATTGTGATAATTCGGTTTGAGATAAAATATTTAACCAATATTCTTCATCCATTTCTTGATTGTTGGTTATTTGCTCTGTTAAAGTTGAATCAGGCCTCTTAAAGTCAATAAGTAAAACTATTCTTGTTTTATCAGATTTGTTCCACGCTTCATGCTCATAAGTATCATCAAAAATTAGGCATTTTCCTTCCTGCCAACTTTTGGTTTCTTTATCTACCCGAATGGCACAATCATCCGGTACAACTAAACCTAAGTGACAACGAAGAACAGCCTTAGTAGCCCCAAAGTGAGGCCCAATATATGTCCCTGGTGCTAAAGAAGAAAATCCGGCTGACATCATACCGGGGATATTCTCAACTAGTTTGGTTGTTTCAGGACATAATCTACAGTTTTCCTCTAATCTTTGTCCAAAGGCATACAACCCAAAAACTTCCCAACCTTGGTTATAAATGTTTTTTTCCGGCCAATCAATAAAATTCTTTGGCTGAAGTTGTTCTAATTCGGTGCGAACCACCAACCAGTTATGCTCTAAAGGTGTAATAAATTCAAAATCTCTAGATTTAAAAAACATATCTCAGTATTTTAATTTTCTAGTTTGCAATAATGCCAGTAAATTTCCTTCGATAGCAGAATATCATAAATTTCAAAATTTTGACCTGATGTGTAAAAAATATTTTTTTGGAAAATTTTCCAGACAGCAGAAACTCTCAGGTTCATTATAAAGTACAGTTGACACTGTATAATCCTGACAAAAATCCAATCAATCTTGATACATAATCCAGGAAATGTATACCTGGAAGGCATCTGTAGTTAAAAGTAGTTAAAAATGGAAATAAATGGACTATGAAATTAGAAAATATTAGAGCTATAGTTACTGGTGCAGCCAGTGGTATTGGGCGTTGTATCGCGCTAGAAATGGCGCGTGCTGGGGCTAAGGTGGTTGGTGGTGATTTAGATATGGACGGGCTAAAAAATTTAGAAACAGAAGCCGTAGAACTGCCCGGAGAAATCTACGGCTTGCATCTTGATGTAGCCAATGAATCAAGCGTTAAAGATTTTATACCTTTAGCATACGAAAAAATTGGATATGCTAATACCCTAGTTAATAATGCAGGTATACTTAGGGATGGTCTACTAGTTACACAAGATGAAGAGGGGTGGTTACGTAAACTGCCAACGGCTCAATGGAAGCGGGTGATTGATGTAAATTTGACTGGTGCTTTTTTCATGGCACGAGAGTTTGCAGCTTTAGCAATTGAGCAAAATATTTCCCCTGCTTTAATCATCAATATTTCTTCTGTGACTAGGTCAGGTAATCCTGGTCAGTCTAATTATAGTGCTTCCAAAGCAGGACTAGATGCAGATACACGCACATGGGCTTTGGAATTAGCTGCTTTCGGTTTTCGAGTAGCAGGTATAGCACCAGGGTTAACAAATACGCCAATTTTGAGTCGGGTATCCCCAGATGCTCTAGCGGAAATGACTGCTAATATACCTTTGGGGCGTATTGCTGAACCTTATGAAATCTGGCAAGCTGCACGTTTTATTATTGAATGCGACTACTTTACTGGTAGCATTATAGACGTGGATGGAGGGGCGCGATTTTAAGCTACATATATATTAGAAGGGTAGAGAAGAGAGTTTGTAGACCTTAATTAACTGAAAGAACCAATTTTTACAACTCACTAAATATAAGTCCCAACTATGAGACATTTTAATCAACTTATTGAAACGATTCGTGAACTCCGTAACTTTATTATTTTCTGGTTAGGGCAGTCTCTGTCTGAAATCGGCAATCGTCTCACAGGATTTGGTTTAAGTATTTGGGTTTATCAAAATACTCACGCCGTTGCCCAATTAAGCCTAGTTTTATTTTTTACGACATTACCAGGTGTATTAATTACTCCTTTTGTTGGTGCATTGGTAGATAAATGGCATCGTAAATCAACAATTATTATCAGTGAAATAGGTGCAGCCACTGTTATACTCATGCTTGCATTACTGCTACTGACTGGCAATCTAGAACTCTGGCATACCTATGTTGCTGCATTTTTTACCTCAGTCTGCGGTTCTTTTCAAATGACGGCAAAGGCTGCTGCTTTACCGATGATGGTTTCTAGTAATCAGATGGGGAGAGCTAATGGTTTGATACATTTTAGTTCAGCGGTAGGACAATTAGCAGCACCAGTATTAGCAGGTATCATCATCGTTAATTTCCAACTTCAAGGTTTATTAATGATAGATTTATGCAGCTATTTGATTGGGTTTTTAACGTTATTAATTATTGATATTCCTCAGCCTGAGCCTAGCATTATCCCAATAACAGGAATAACTGCTATCTTCAATAACATCTTTTACGGCTGGGAAAATATTTCTTCTCGCCTTTTTTTGATGATCATGCTGGCATTCATGACAATGAATTCTTTTGTGAATGGTATGACTACAGTTTTAATTAATCCCCTTATTTTATCCTTTTCCACAGCAACAACCTATGGCAGTATCATGTCAATCGCTGGCTGTGGAATGCTTGCTGGCAGTATTTTTATGAGTATCTGGGGAGGAGGGAAGAAATCTATTTCTCCCCTATTTATATTTTCTGCTTTAAATGGCATAGCTTTAATGATTACTGGGTTCAAACCTTCGATTTTGCTCATCACACTGGGTATATCGCTTTCGTTTTTTACCCTGCCAATTATTCTCAGCACTAATGCCACAATTTGGCAAAATAGTGTACATCCAAATGTTCAAGGGCGTGTACTGTCACTATTTTACACTATTACAGGCTTGGGGGCAGCTTTCGGTACTCTCAGTGCTAGTCCACTCACTGACACAATTTTAGAACCTATGCTGGATTTTGATGGGATACTTGCTAACAGTATTGGTAGATTCATTGAAACAGGACCTGGTCGGGGAATTGGGTTTTTGATGATTATAGAAGGGGTGCTGATATTATTTGTGTCCATCATTTTGTTCAATTATTTTTACTTTCGACATATTGATGAGGAGTTGTTAGTTGGTGATGGAAAAACTGTAGAGAATTTATGAGCGGAAGGAATTTATACCCACCCAGTCAGAGAATTTTTTGATGAGCTATTTACTTAAGGTTGTGTGCCTAACATTGACCTTTTTTACTACCTAGAAACCAATGCCGCTCACAGCGAAATCTCCTGGGGTAAGCATCTGAGCGATCGCTTAAAAAACCGTTAGCTTCTAGTCAGAAAAAAATTCCAACATCATTAAATGAACCAGCCACAATCAATTACAAAAACAAATCCCCCCAGTTGGTTAAAAATTTCAATAATCATCCTCATCGGATTAAGCATTTTCTGTCGGTTTACCAATTTAGGGCAAAAAATTTATTCCAGTGATGAAAATTGGACATCTGTAGCAATTTCTGGACACACATTAGACGAGTTAAAACAGGAATTTTCTCAGAACGAAAGCATAATTCCCATTAGTAATTTTGACAAATATCAACATATTAATCCAGATCGCGGTGTGGCTGATACAGTAAATTATTTAATCACCTCAGATCCACAGCATCCTCCCTTTTATTACGTCATGGTCAGATTATGGGCGGAAGTATTTGGAGATTCTCCGACAGAAATAAGGAGTTTATCAGCAGTGATCAGTTTGTTGATATTTCCTAGTGTATATTGGCTGTGTTTAGAGTTATTTGATTCAGCCGTTGTGGGATGGATAGCAATGGCAATAATTGCTGTTTCTCCTTTACAATTATATTTTGCTCAAGAGGCACGTCAATATGCTTTATGGATGGTGGAAATTCTTGGATCAAGTGCTGCTTTATTGCGAGCTATGAGGCAAGAAAATAAAATTAATTGGGCTTTATATAGCCTCTCTTTAGTCTTGGGTTTATATACCCATTTATTCACGGTTTTGATCATTATATCTCATGGCATTTATATAATTATTCAACAACAGTTTCGCTTTACCAAAACGTTCGTTAATTATTTTATTAGTATAATCGTTTCCCTTTTGATATTTTTACCTTGGTTAATTGTATTTATTACCCATCTTCACACAGCATTAGCATTAAATACAGGGTTTGGAATAAAATATATCAATAATCCTTTCGAGTTAATCGCTATTTTCCTAGTTCGAGTTACCCGCATATTTTTTGATCTAAATCTTACTAAAAGTCTAAGTTTGATAAGTCGCTTAAATGATGAAAATCCTCTTTACTATAGTAGTATTTCGTTAGTATTCAGCTTGATTTTAATTATCTACTCCCTATCTCTTCTTGTCAAGAATTATCAAAATAAAGCTTATTTATTTATTTTTCTATTGGGAGCATTTCCTAGTTTATTGTTGATGGTATATGACATAATTGCTGGAGGAAGTCGATCTATTCAAGTCCGGTATCAATTGCCTTTATATCTTTGTTTGGAAATTACGGTAGCTTATCTGCTAAGTTTTGCTTTTCAAATTCTGCAAGAGCAAGCTTGGCGGATAAAAATAGCCCAAGTGATGATGGTTGTATTTCTTTTAGCTGGATTAGTTTCTGATGTTACATTTTTTAAAGCTAAGAATTGGTGGACACAATCAAGCAGTACATTTATAATTCAAACTGTTCAAGCTATCAACGAATCAGAAAAACCTTTACTGATAATTAATAATGCTCCTATAAATTTGGGAGGAATCTTAGCATTAAGTCATTCTTCGCCGAAAGTTTCTTTACTGCCAGTAGCAGATACTCAAATTATGAAGATTTCTGAAAATTATAATCAGATTTTCTTCATACAAAATAATAGTAGTTTATTCCATCACATGGAACAGGATGAAAAGTATGTTGAAAAAGCAATAATAGTATTGGATATACCACCGGGAGGTTTATGGGAATTTGAAAAAAATCAGCAATCTTAAACGGTAGTTTTGAAAGTAAAATTATCAAAGAAAAGGCAAATGAATTATTTTTTGGAAATTAACAATCTAATTAATAGATTACAATTAAGTCCTTCTTGGATTTTTTTTAGTCGTCTGATTCGTTTTGGTGTTGTAGGTTTAAGTGGCGTATTTGTAGACTTGGGAGTATTTTATTTTATGCATACACTCTTAGGTTGGGTATTAACTCCAAGTGGAATGCTTTCCACAGAAGTGGCAATTATTAATAATTTTTTTTGGAATGATATATGGACATTTGGTGACATATCTGATTCACAACAGTTAGATGATGAGCAATTACAAAGGTTTCTTAAGTTCAATTTCATCTGTTTTTTCGGACTAATTTTAAATATTTTAATTGTAAATTTTTTAGTTTATAAATTTGAAATGAATGAATATCTGGCAAAATTGGTAGCAATTGTTTGTGTAATTTTTTGGAATTTCGGCATTAATCTGAGATGGAACTGGCAAGTTAAGGAGACGACAGAATCATGATCGCTAATAGGATCGCTAATAGCTTAAAAGAGTTAATATCAGTGCCTTCAGGAGTGTTGAAAATTCCGGCATTATCAGAACTTACGCAATCTGATGATTCTGTTTATTTTTCGCTGATTATCCCTACCTATAACGAAGGTAAAAATATTTTAGCGGTGGTGCATTTATTGAGTTACTTACTCGATAAAGCTTTAGCAAATAATTATGAATTGATTGTGATTGATGATGATAGTCCCGATCGCACTTGGGAAATTGCTCAGGGACTAACAAGAGATTATCCTCATCTGCGGGTGATGCGTCGTCAGGGAGAACGAGGCTTATCTACTGCCGTGATTAGAGGTTGGCAGGTGGCGCAAGGGCAAATATTAGGAGTAATTGATGGGGATTTACAACATCCTCCAGAGGTATTACTAAAGCTATTAGATGCGATCGCCCAGGGAGCAGATATTGCTGTTGCTAGTCGTCATGTAGAAGGCGGCGGCACTAGTGATTGGCAATGGCATCGGCGATTTTTGTCACGGGGGGCGCAATTCTTGGGATTGATGATTTTACCCAGTGTCGTTAGTCGTGTTTCTGATCCCATGAGTGGTTATTTTTTAGTCCGTCGAGAAGCGATCGCCCAGCAATTAATGAATCCCCTGAGCTACAAGATTTTAATTGAAATATTAGGGCGATGTCAGATTAATTACATCGCTGAAGTTGGCTATATATTTCAAGAGCGTCAAGAAGGATCGAGCAAAGTCACTTGGCGACAATATATAGAGTATTTAATGCACCTAGTAAGGCTGCGTTTTTGATAGTATAACTACTGTAAATAAATTTTGTTTCTTTTAGTTTCATTCAGGTATATATCATGAAAAAAGTTACCGCTACAGTCTACAACACAGTTGACCCATACCAATGGGTGACAGATATAGCTCATCAAGCTTGGAAAACTAGAGATCAGGAGGTTTGGGCTAACAACATTCAAGACTTGATTACACCTGATGCAGTCATTCTTGATGCTGGATGTGGACTAGGAAGATTACTTCCTCGTTTTTGGTCAGCTAAAAAAATTGTTTTAGTCGAACCTGACCGCAAGAGATTTTTGCACGCTTCCGTAGTAGCTAAATGTCTACTTAATGAAGACCAAGAATTATTTGAAAAATTAAAAGATGACGGGTTTTGGCAAACTGAGGAATATGATGGTTTACTCCAAGAAGCAAATACATCACCAGTTAAAAGTGATAAAGTTCATCTTCTGAATGATGTCATGCAAAGTCCAGTTATTGAGCAATATGGAAAGTTTGATCTCATCGTTTGTTCTCACATTTTTGAACATATTTCTTTAGACATTATCCAAGAAAGTATTGCCGCTTTTTATGAATTTTTGAAACCTAAGGGAACTTTAGTCATATTTGCTTGTAAATCTCCCATGCTCTACCACTTTCATGCCCCTAAAGAGTTTGATCGGCAATATATTTTAATTAGTCAGAAAGAATTTACGGAAATTTGTAGAAGTGGACATTCTGCTGGTTTAGGAGTTAGATATATGCCCTTCGATTTGTTCCAAACTATCGTAAACAATCCGTTTAATCCTACATTAGAAAAGACATTTGGAAATGAATTTAAATCCAAATCAGAATATTATCAACTTCCCACTACACCGCTATTTGTCATTAAGCAATGGGAAGCTTACCATTCTGAGTTTTATATCCATAAAACTATGGAAGTAGGAACATATATTGAATATCCACAAATTCAAGCCCGTCTTAATCTACCAATTAAACCAATAGAAAGTGTGGCAGAAATATTAGAACTTGAACATCAAGTTAATCAAAATGAAACTTTGAAGAAAATGCACTTGATTGATATGGTCGTAGTCGCCAATAAAAATGAACCCTGATATTTTTTAAGTGTCAACAACAAATGCTGACAAGGGCAATTAAATCTCAATAATGACCAAAATATTCGCATTAACTTTTAATCCATCACTATGACCCTGAAAAAATAAATCAAACGATAAATTGGGATTTATTGGTTCATACATTAAAACGGTATTTTGCCAATAAAAATTAGATGCGTTTCCACTGCTGACAATGCCGATGATACTCAGTTTTCCATCGTACCATATTTAACTCATAGGAATGCTATATGCGCTATTTTGATGAATACTGTGAAATACATTTAGATCCTAGTATTGCACCATATACATGGGTGTTTAGAACTAACGAAAAAATCTGCATCAGATTTGGTGTTCATTTATCTAAACATCCAGATTTTGGACAGATAGCCTATGAGTTAAATGATGGACAAGGGTATGGAGATGTAGACCGCATCAGCGCACAACCAGAAAGCATGATTGAAAATGGCTTTAAAATGTTTTCAGTCGTCTTACCGTCTATTAGCAATGGCGGAGGATATGAATATAGGTTGGGGTACGTGGATACTGATGGGAATGAACATACAAGTGAGCGATCGCAATTTCTCTTTGTCTGCGATGAAGCACCACGTTCCATGGCAGAAATACCCTCCCTATTTCTCGGATTTGTCAATAATCAGCCCCTATACGGACCCAAACCATCAGTACCCATCACACCTGGTCCTGATAATTGGAATTCTCGTTTATTTTACTCAATCATCATTGATCGATTTGCTCGTAGTATCCACAAAAATAACACTGGTTTAAGTGCCGTTAAATATGATCCATCTTCTCCCCATGCCAGTCATGGCGGCACAATTCGCGGTGTCACTGACCAGATTCCATACTTAAAAGCACTAGGAATCAGAGTCATTATTCTGAGTCCTGTCTATGTCAACGCGGCTGATGGTTATCATGGCTATCATCCTATTCATTTATTAATGGTTGATCCTCGTCTGGGTACACTTGAATGTCTGCGTGACTTAGTGAAAAAAGCTCATGAAGTCGATATTGCTGTTATTTTAGACGTAGTTGTCAATCACATTGCAGATAGTATTAATTGGGAAGAATATGGCGGTCCAGCGGGGGGAGAATTCAAGTATGTGCAAGGTGAAGAATCCGCCGTCATGCCTTTTCCTATCGAGGCACGTAATACCTCACTTTTTCACGGGCCAGAATACACCGATATGGTGAATCAAAGACTCTTTGGATTTCTCGAAGACTGGCGCACGGAGACAACCTATGTCCGTGAGTTACTGATTCAACACCTTAAATACTGGATTGCCGAAACAGATATTGATGGTTTTCGCTACGATTCAGCCCGTCATGTGGGTGTTGATTTTTGGGAATCTTGTGTAGAAGAAATATTGAGATATACAACCTATCTGGGGAAAAAAGAATTTCTACAAATAGCAGAACACGCAGGAAGTACCCACGCAGAGGTAATTGCATATAATAGTGCCAAATTTTCTGGTTTGATTGACTATCCCACCTATTATTCTATTAAAAATAGTCTGGTTGATGGTCATTGGTTAGGGGGTTTTGCAGATTATTTTTGCGGTTCTCTAGAACCATCGTACCAATATCATCATGGTTGGCAAAACAATCTGATGTTCCTCGATAACCAGGACACAACCAGAATTTTTCATCAATTCTTATGTCGGATGGAAAATCGTGATGAAGCGCGAGTTCGGTTACATTTTGCCCTAGCTTGTTTAATCTTAGGTCCACAAATACCTTTTATCTATCAAGGAACAGAGCAAGAATTTTGTGGTGCTTTAGGACTATATCAATGTGAGAATACAGGAAATTGGCTAGGTCATGATTGCTATGTGCGGGAGGATATGTTTGAAAATCCTGCTTGTGTTTGGCAGTTTGGGTCAATTAACCGCAAAAATTTTCAGCCATATAGTCAAGATCACCCAACTTTTTTACTAATTCATCAACTTGCCGAAATTCGTAGGCAAAATCAACTGATTCAGAATGGAACACGAACTCTATTATGTTCTCATAATAATGGTATGTGGTGTGTGCTAATTCATGGTGCTGGTGATCAACAACCATTTTTGATAGTAATGAATTTGGGACTTAATCCTGTATCTGAGCAAGTTGTCAAGATTCCTAGCTGCTATGGAGATTTTTGTACAGTTGATATCCTAATTACTACGTCAGGTGGATTACTCAAATTGGTAGCAGAGGAAATACAAATTCAGCTTCCAGCATTCTCATTTATTGTGGGGAAACTATCCAGAAGTCTTACTTGAATATTAAGATTTTGATGATTGTAGCCAAGTTATACATCTAGATTAGGTAGGGCAGTAATCACCGTAATATGGAGTTGAGTTTAATAAACTGAAAGCCTTGTTGTTATTGGATTGTGGATAATTCCAAAAATACCTGCCAAATGTGAGTTCTATTGTTTGAGTTAAGATTTTACTCTTTTCTCTCCTGCTTACGATATAAGGGATATAGCACTGCTAAACCCCTACACATCTGGGTTTCACCAAAAAACCTGGAGTCAACTAAAATCATTAGCACTGATTAACCATACGAAGATGACTAGATTTAAACTCAGCGCAGTATCCCAATTTTGGGCGATCGCTAAACTCTATTGGTTAGGTAATGAAAAACGAGGTGCAATCAGTCTACTGGTACTTCTGGCAGTTTTATTATTCGCTAATACCCAAGTTAAGGTTTTTCTAAATACCGTACAAGGAAACCTGATTTCTGCTCTTTCGGTTCGTAATAGTGCAGAATTTTGGCAAGGGATAATAGTTGCTTTTATCGGAATTGTGATCTTTGGGTTCTTAAACTCTGGTTATGGCTATTTACGAGAGATGATTGGTCTATATTGGCGCAAATGGTTAACCCATGATTTACTCAATCAATATTTTCAAAATCGGGCTTTTTATGAATTGAGTAATTTCGATAAAGAAATTGATAACCCAGACCAACGTATTTCTGAAGATGTTGCTAACTTTTGCCAGCAATCTATTGTTTTTTTGGTCAATTGTCTGGAATCAATTTTTGTAGTAATTGCCTTTAGTTTTATTCTGTGGTCTATTTCTCCCAATTTAGTGATTGCTTTAATAATTTATTCTATATTAGCCTATACAATCACTATTGTTTTTTATGGTAAAAAATTAACACACCTCAATATTGAACAACTCAAAAAAGAAGCTAATTTTCGCTTTAGTTTAGTTCGCATTCGAGAAAATTCTGAATCTATCGCCTTCTATAATGGCATATTGCAGGAAGAGAATAAAGTTAAATTTATATTTAATCAAGTATTTAATAATTTCAAAAAATTAATTCTCTGGTCAGAAGTATATTTAAATGTATTTAAATATCAGTTTGGCTATCTCCCTTGGATTATCCCAGCATTAATTTTAGGAAACCAAATTTTGTCAGGACAAACTGAAGTAGGCAAAGTCACCGAAGCCGGAGGAGCTTTTGGACAAGTTGCTTTTTCAGTGAATTTAATTATGTATCAATTTGAAAAATTTACAAAATTTGCTGCGGCTATTAATCGGTTATATGTCTTTCATGAATATCTCCAAAAATCCAAAAAATCAACTTCTGACAACAGTAATATTCAGATAATAAAAGAAAACAGATTGGCATTTAAAAACCTCACTATTCAGACTCCTAACCATGAAAAAACCCTATTTCAAAACCTTTCTCTAGAATTACAATCTGGTCAAAGCTTACTCATTATGGGAGATAGTGGTTGTGGGAAAAGTTCTTTGTTGCGTGTCTTAGCTGGGTTATGGAATTCAGGAACTGGTGTAATTGTCCGTCCAGAATTAGAAGAAATACTATTTTTACCTCAGCGTCCTTACATGATTTTAGGTACTCTGCGAGAGCAGTTAATCTATCCTCATAGCAATGCTAATATTAGTGATGAAGAACTTGAGCAAATCATCAAGTTAGTGAATTTATCAGACTTAACCACAAGATTTGATGGTTTAGATATAGAGCAAGATTGGAGTGAAATTCTTTCTTTAGGAGAACAACAAAGATTAGCTTTTGCTCGGCTTTTAATCACTAAACCCAAATATGCCATCTTAGATGAAGCTACCAGTGCATTAGATGTTAACAATGAAGAAAAACTTTATAATTTGCTGATAGATATAGAGACAACTTTTATTAGTGTTGGACATCGCCCGACTCTCAAAAAATATCATCAAATTGTTGTTAATCTTTCAGCATCAGGTTATGCCATTGAAGTTTAGACTATACTGCAAACTGGTGAAATTTGGACTTATGTCATACTGAGCGTAACGTAGTGCAGCGAAGTATCTCGGAGATTCTAGAGCCTACGGCACGCTACGCGAACACTTCGTACCCTGCGGGAAGCAAGCTACAGAATGACACTTTTAACCCGTTTTTAGTATAATTTAGGATTTATACAAATGTCATACCTTATTGTTCCTCTAGTACAGCACGGCGTAAATAAACCAACCATTCTAAATCTCCGACAATCTTATGCTGTCTTCCTTTTGACTTTTGACTTCCACCCTGCGGTACTAGTCAGCCGATAAATCAGCGCGTCTATTAGTTCTCTCAATGAGACTGATACACCTTTAACTGTGCGCGTAATTGGGCAATTTCAGCCGTCATATCTAGCACCATTGCGGCTCCGACTAAGTTTAGCCCCAAATCTTGACGCAAGCGTTGAATTTGAGCAATTCGTGTAATTTCGCGGGAATGCAGCAAATCACCAATGGGTTCGATTACACCTAACTCAACGTAAACCTGCACAACCGTAATCGAAGTCTTAGTGATTAACGCAGCATATTCAAAGCTGTAAAGTTGTTCACCTTCGAGGGAAACGACGGTTTTTGAAAGGCTGAAGGTCATAATTTAATCTCCTCTAACTGGGTACGTGGGTTAAAACTTGTATTTGCCTGGATTTTTTCGTAGCATTCTTGTTCGATCGCACTCAGGTCTTTTGGTATGACAATCTGAAGTTTGGCAAATAAGTCACCTCGTCCCCCTTTTGGCAATGTCCAGCCTTTACCGCGCAGTCTCAGCGATTGCCCTGATCGCACCCCTTTAGGAACTTTCATCATCACGCTACCATCGGGGGTAGGCACGCTAATTTCTGCCCCTAAAACCGCTTCATCCGGTCGGATGGGAATGTCACAAAGGAGGTTATCGCCCTCAAATCGGTAGAAAGGATGATTTAAAACCTCAATAGTTAAATATAAATCGCCGCGCTGTTGAGAGAACGGACTAGGACGACCTTTACCCTTGAGCCGAATTCTACTACCTGGTTTTGCACCTGCGGGAATGCGGACGTTGATGGTTTCGTCGTCGAGTTTTAACCGCTTTTGGACTCCGTGAAATGCTTCAGAAAATGTGAGAGCGATCGCAGCTTCCGTATCCGGTGCAGGTGCTTGAGAACGAAATCCCCCATTAAAATTATCATAGCCACCAGTGGAGTTTTTACGTCTCGCTCGACCTAGCAGATCGTTGATAAACGAATCAAAATCACCGTACTGATCGAAGTCAGTTGTACCAACATTAGTTCCGCTAGGTGTGGGTGCTTCAGTATAACCAGGGTTATTCCAATGCTGACCAAAGCGATCGTACTTCTGCCGCTTTTCTGGATCAGATAATACCTCATTCGCTTCATTCAGTTCTTTGAACTTTGTTTCTGCTTCCTTATCTCCAGGATTGAGGTCAGGATGATATTTGCGGGCAAATTTGCGGTAAGTCCGTTTGATTTCTTCAGGGGTTGCAGTTTTGCTCACTCCCAAGATGGCATAGTAGTCTTTAAAGTCTGTTGCAGTTGGCATCAGTGACCTCTCGATTGCAGGTTATTTTTGAATTTTGAATTGTTATTCTCCTTCTTCCTGGTTGGGAGAATCTGCTGGAGATTGAGGAAAATCATCGGGTGGTTGAGATTTTGCCATACGTTTCTGCTCCTTCGATACCCATTCCCAGGCAATCAAACAACCAATGGTTAAACCTGCCAGCATCAAGGCTAATGTCCATGAAAACGGACTGGGAAATCGGAAATCGATCCAGATGCCTAGTGTTATCGCTAATAAAGTTGGTGCGGTGATTGACCAACCGACTAAGCCAGCAAAACCTAAACCAAGCAAAACGCTACCATAAGGTTTCGTTTGACGGGCATAAAGTTTGCGACGTTCTTTATTAGCGATCGCTTTAGCAACAAGATGAGTTTGCGATTGTGACTTGCGGGAGGGAGTTTTCATACATCTTCACCTAACTGAATAAAGTGCCGAATGGTGTTTATCTCTAGTTTTTCTAAAGCGGAACGTGCTGTTTTTGCGCGTTCATCAATTAAGTAAAATTGCTCCTCAACGGTTTTTTTCAACATTCCCAAATCGCCACCTTGGACGGCGTTTTCAGTGGCAACTGTTACCTTATCCCCATGTTTGATTAAAATTCCTTGGTCGATCGCTAAAAATTGTTCTTGTCCTTGTGGCGAGACGAAGGATAACAAACTTGGTATTAGGGTTGCGACAAAATCTATATGGCGAGGTAGTAAGCAAAATATCCCATTTTCCGCTTCGGCAATCACTTTGATCGCGGCTGTTTCGATCAGGATTTTGGTGGGTAAGACAACTTTGAACCGCATTTCTGAGGATGGCTCAGTCATGATTTTTGATCACTGATTTAACTGATTTAAGGATTTCACGGAATGAAGCGCAAAGTGCGGTCTTGGGGTCTCTCCAAGAGGAGCAACTTTGTAAGACAGGATTATGACGGTAAATTAAAGGGTTTAATAGCCATTACAAAACTTAATTACGAATTATTTACCACTTCATCAATTGAGCCGATCATGTAGAGCGATCGCTCTGGTGTCTCAGCAAACTCGTCATTGAGAATGCGATCGCATCCATCTAGTACATCGTCTAATTCAACTAATTTCCCTGTCAAACCTGTAAACTGAGCAGTGGAAAAGAAAGGTTGAGTCAGAAACCGTTCTAAACGTCGCGCTTGGGATACCACTTGGCGATCGCCTACCGATAATTCTTCTAAGCCCAACATGGCAATAATATCTTTCAGTTCTTCATAGGTGGTGATGGTTTTGCGGACTGCTTGGGCAATCTGATAATGGCGATCGCCAACAATATGAGGCATCAGCATTTTGGAATTCGATTGCATCAAATCCACGGCGGGATAAAACCCTTCACTCGCCCGTTTGCGTGACAATACAATTGCTGCTGACAGATGGGAAAATACAGCCACAGCCGAGGGATCGGTGAAGTCGTCGGCTGGGACATAAACCGCTTGAATGGAAGTAATCGCCCCCGCCGATGTATTGCAAATGCGCTCCTCTAGTTGAGCAAGTTCAGTAGCGAGAGTTGGTTGATATCCCACCCGCGAAGGGATAATTCCCATCAGTCCCGATACCTCTGAACCCGCTTGGATAAAGCGAAAGATATTATCAATTAAAAGCAATACATCTTTTTGGGAGCGATCGCGGAAATATTCTGCCATTGTCAGTGCTGCGTGTCCTGCCCAAAATCTGACTCCTGGCGGTTCATTCATCTGTCCAAAGACTAAGACGGAATTTTCCAGAACGCCCGTTGTTGCCATTTCTTGATATAAATCTAGACCTTCGCGGCAGCGTTCGCCAATGCCACAAAATAAACTTACGCCTTGGTGCTGCTTAACCATGTTATGGATCATTTCGGTAATTAGCACGGTTTTGCCAACACCTGCACCGCCAAGCAAACCTGTTTTGCCGCCCCGTTCCAAAGGTGTGAGCAAATCAATGACTTTGATGCCAGTTTTGAGGATTTCGGCTTTGGTGACTCGCTCTGACATAGCGATGGGCGTGGCATGAATCGATCGCCATTCGCCACCTGCGATCGCTTCTTTTTCATCAATTGCTTCGCCAAATAGGTTTAACATTCTCCCTAAAAGGCGATCGCCTACGGGAACTTGTAATGGCTGCTGAGTATCAATAACAATCTCGCCGCGTGTCATACCTGCGGTAGGGACAAGTGCCACACCCCGCACTACTTGGGCGCTCAGATGTGAAACCACCTCGATGGCAATATTACCTGTTTTCCCTGCTTGTAACTGTGTATGTATATCTGGCAACCATTTAGGAAAATGGATATCAATGATGCTACTCCGCACGGAGAGGACGGAACCAATATTTTGCTCTTGGGAAGATGTAGAATTTTGCATAAATTCGTGGCGAATTGAGGGTGGAAATTTAAACGCAAAGGAACGCAAAGGTTAACGCAGAGGAACGCAAAGGTTTAATTAAGGCAATTCTTTTTGCTAGGAATTTGTGAAATTATGTATTTAGAACATCCTCTTGCAAGTTTTCCCAGTCCCTTTTTTAATGGCTTAATTCAAAGGCTGAAGTAATTTCTAGTAATTCATCTGTAATGGCAGTTTGGCGTTGTTGCTGAAACTGGCTAGTAAATTCTGTGAGTCGTTCTGCGATGTTTTTCTCGGCAACTTGCATGGAAGCGAGGCGGCTGGCATTTTCGCCGGCGAGGGATTCACCAAAAGCACGATATAGCAGAATAAAGAAATATTGTCGTAATAGAGACGCAATCAAAACATCGCTCGGCATTGTAAATGTTGGTAGAGTCCGCGATCGCCACTTTTTGCTTTCGATATGTTGTAGCCATCGGCGATCAAGTGGCAACAGTTGCAGTTTGTACGGCTCACATAAGGTATTGGAATGTAAGTGGTTGTAGAATAAGAAAATTCGCACAATTTGCTGGCTATCTCGCCATTCGGCAATTTGTAGTAAGATTTCTTGAACCATTGATGTAATCTCAGTTAGCGAACCTGCCATAGGGAAAGTTTGCTTGATTGCATAACCTGCGGTTTCTAAATGGGAAATAATTCTTGATCCAACAGCAAAAATTGCCAATTGTTCGGGTGAGATGTTTAATTTTTCTAATTCTGCGATCGCATAGCGGCTAATTTGTTCGTTGAATTGACCGCACATTCCTTGATCAGAGCCGAAGATAATCACACCACAGGAAGTAGAGGGCAATGTAGGGGTATCAAGTCCCCATATTTGTCTCCCCTGCTCCGTTCTCCCTGCCCCCTGCCTCTCATGTGTTGCCTTCAGTACGACGTGCAGAGCCATTTCGATTGTATGGTTATACTCAGCCAGGGAAGTAACCGCTTGTTCATATTGGTGGATGTTCAGCGCCGCTAATACTTTCATCATTTTCACCACGGCTTGCAGTTCTTGGGCAGTGTGAATTTTGCGTTGGAGAAGCTGAATAGATGGCATAGCTACTCCTTTATATTTTTTGAATTTTTTATATCTTTTGAATCTTTTGGTAAATCTTTTACAACTATAGAGATTGCTGTTTTGGCAGTCTTTAATAAGAGATCCCGATCGCTATCAGTTAATACAGATCCGTTTTCGATTTGCAGACAAAGATCGGCTAACTGGGTGGATATGGCTTGAGCGATCGCTTGCTCGGCAATGGCAATTTTAGCGGTGGGGACGGCATCGAGCAATCCTGCTGTCACCGAAAGCATCACCCCTATTTGCACAGCCGCCGGCATTGGTGCATATTGCTTTTGTTTGAGCATCTCGCGCACCCGTTGCCCGCGTTCTAAAGTCAGCCGGGTGGATTCTTCTAAGCGCGTACCAAAGCGAGAGAAAGCCTCTAATTCTTCAAATTGAGAATAGGAAAGACGTAAATCTCCAGAAACAGCGCGATAAGCAGGAAGTTGAGTTTTGCCACCTACCCGCGAAACCGATTTACCGATATCGATCGCAGGTAACACTCCCTTTTGAAAGAGGATTGGTGAAAGATAAATTTGTCCATCGGTAATGGAAATTAGATTTGTTGGGATATATGCAGCAATGTTTTGCGCTTCTGTTTCGATGATCGGCAGCGCAGTTAAGGAACCACCACCTCGTTTATCATTAAAATGCGTAGAGCGTTCCAGTAAGCGCGAGTGAATATAAAAAATATCCCCTGGATAAGCTTCACGTCCAGGTGGGCGACGCATTAAGAGGGATATTTCTCGATAGGTGCGGGCATGATTAGTAAGGTCATCGTAAACAATTAGTACATCGCGCCCTTGATCGGCAAAATATTCTGCCATCGCCGTAGCCGCATAAGGAGCGACATATTGTAATCCCGGTGGATCTTCTCCTGCTGCCATGACAACTGTTGTGTATGGCATTGCCCCCTGGTTTTCGAGGTCAGCAATTAGCTTGGCAACAGCCGCACTACGCTGTCCAATGGCGCAATAGACACAGAGAATATTTTTGTCTTTTTGATTGATAATCGTATCGAGGGCAATACCAGTTTTACCCGTTTGGCGATCGCCTAAAATCAATTCTCTCTGTCCGCGTCCTATGGGAATCAGGGCATCAATGGCTTTGATACCTGTTTGCAAAGGCACATTTACGAGCGCACGATCCATAATCGTTGGGGCATTGCGCTCGGCGGGGCGGCGTTGTGAAGTTCGGATTATACCTTTGCCATCGAGGGGACGACCGAGAGGATCGATCACTCTTCCTAATAGTGCTTCGCCCACAGGCACATCAAGCACTTTACCAGTCCGCCGCACTTCAGTACCTGACTGGAGTTGATCGCTAGAATCCAGTAAAACTACTCCAACTTCTTCGGGATCGAGGTTAAACACCAACCCCAGACTACCGCCAGTAAAACGAACAATTTCCTCTGACTGCACATTGGGCAAACCAATAATTTTGGCAATTCCTTGCCCAATTGATTGGACAATTCCAATCTCGTGCGATCGCAATTTCGCTTCCTGCCGATCAAGAACTTGAGTATAAAGTGCAAAATTATTTTCTACAACTGTCTGTAAACCTTCTTCTTTCTTCACATCATGTTTCCTCTGAGCGAATTTTAGATTTTAAATTTTGGATTTTGGATTGAGGATTCAAAATTTACAGCAATTTTCATGTATTTAGACCACACTCTGATTTCTATATTCCTTTCTTCCTTTGCGCCTAACGTACTTCGTACTTCGCTTCGCTAATGCGCCTTTGCGTGAGACAAAAAAATGTAGTTCATTCACCCAGTTTCTTCTGCAAAAACCGTAACCAAATTTTCGGTGATGCTATCTAAGTAAGCATCCATGCTCCACGCTAGTTTGTAGCCTGTGCCGCGTAGTTCAATCCCACAAATTAGATTAGGTTCAATTTCATAGCTCAATTCGATGTTCCCTGAACCTACGGCGTTAAAGTAGTCTTGCAAAACTGAAGCGATCGCAGCACAAATATCCGGCAATAGGGTAAAAGTACTGACCAAGGTTAAGGGAATGCTATCTTTTGTCGCAGCAGTTAAAGTTGTCACCAGTTCGACACGTTCTGTTTCGTTGAGATCGCGCAGCTTCTGCAAAAACACCCTGGCAATCTGTGTTTCTAGCTCTGACTCCGCCAAGTCTGTCAACACCCGCCGTACAGTTACTTGTAATTGCTGCATGGTGCGATCGCCCACATCGTGGAAAAAATCATCTTTTTGGCGTTGCAGACTGGTTTGCCATTGCGATCGCTCTGTCGCTACTGATTCCTGCATTTCCTTTAACAAGCGTTGGCGGGTTTGCTCTACTTCTGATTTTGCTTGAGTGAGCAATTCTGTTTTTTCGTCTATGAATTTCTGCTGCATTTCTTCATAATGCTTAACCTCCTGTTGTGCTGCTTCTTTTTGCTTAGATGCCGATGACAAGCGATCGCTAATTGTCTGCTCGCGGCGTGCCATTGCCTTCGTAATCGGTTTATAGAGAAAGCGTTGCAGCACAAAGATCAACACAAAAAAGTTGAGGATTTGGGCAGAGAAGGTAAACCAATTAATCTCCACTTGATTAGACTCCCACTTTGGCGATCGCACCAACTACATAGTTCCAAAATGGATTGGCAAACAGGAGAATAAGCGCGATTACAAAGCAATAAATGGCAACGGATTCGATAAATGCTAATCCTACAAATAAGGTGCGGGTAATTGTATTAGCTTCGTCTGGTTGTTGGGCAATCGAGCTAAGTGCCTGGGCAACAGATTTACCTTCACCAAGGGATGGGGCAATGGAGCCAACCGCCATAGTCAGCCCTGCTGTTAAGATTGACACAGGACCAATAATGCCAAGTAAAAGTGAAAGCGATTCATTCTGATTCATAGTTTTCATTCCTGGCAGAACCAATATAAACAACTGCTAAAATTGCGAAAATATATGCTTGAATTAAGCCTGTCAATAAACCTAAAGCCTGCATAATTGCTGGAAAGAAAAATGGCGCAATGGAGATTAAAATTGCCGCAATCATTCCGTCACTCATCACATTCCCAAACAAACGCACTGCTAAAGCTAAAGTTCGGGAGAGTTCGCTAATTATATAAAAGGGAAATAGGAGAGGATTTGGCTCTAGGTAATGGTGCAGATATTTCCAGATTCCTTGCTCACTAATATTGAAAACGGGGACGGCAAAAAATACACATATTGCGAGGGCAGCAGTGGTGGAAAGTGAGGCGGTGGGCGGATGATAACCAGGAATGATTACTAATATATTCGAGGTAGCAATAAAAATAAACAGAGTGCCGACAAAGGGTAAATAGCGATCGGGATTTTGTCCACTAGTTTCCTGAATTTGATCGCGTAAATTGACAACTAAAACTTCCAGCAGGTTTTGCCAGTGGGATATTTGCGTATCAGTGGAAAGTTTGCGCGTCACTAACCAAGCCCCAATACCCAGCAGTAGCACGATTAACCATGTAAATACCAAAGTAGCATTAATTGATACAAATTCCCACTGCCAAAACACGATATCATCTGGACTAAGACTAATGTGCATGGAGTCTCCTTATCCATGTCTGCGGCAACTTTTCAATGGTGCGATTGCGTACCCAAATGAACCCACCTAAGCAAACGAGCAGATGCCAAATTGCGTTTTCTTGGGTGATCACTAGCACGAAAGCAAAGCTACTGATGGCGATCGCAAACCTTCCAAAAAAGCTGCCTAATGTTAATAGAATTGGACTTTCGGCTGTAGGTAATTTCTGCACCGTCATCCACAAGCTACGAAAGTAGAGATTTCCCAGCAAAATTCCTAACACTAAAGTAACAGGTAAAAAGAAGAGGCTGTTCATATTAAATCTCCTAATAGATTCGACAAGTGATACAGTGAGCCTGTCGAACTGCTCAGTGACCAGTCAGACTTCGCCGTGAGCGTCAGCCGAACGGAGGAAGAAGGAAGAAGAATATTTTTCTCTTCTGTTCCCTGCTATATCAAATATTCTGTATTCTGAATCATTACCAATTTTTAGCTAACCAAATCCTATTGCACCCACTTGAATATTCACTACTATTTTATTTAGAAATCCCTTATGTCCTGATTAAAAGGGTGAGATGTGCGGTACATATATTACGACTACTTATATTCTGATACATTTTATAACTTAAACATCCTACTGAAGGTAGAGAAAGCATACTTAAAAAGTTAAATAAATTACGTTACAAATTTTAGCTATTCAAGATAAGATGAGAACAGCATTGAAAGTGCAAAACTCCCGATAAACGTCAATGTAGATAAGTTTGTATCTTGAGTTTGATGGGCTTCCGGTAGAATTTCTTCAACGATCGCTACCATCAAAGTGCCTGTTGTAAATGCCAGTACAATTAATTTGGGCAGATCAGATTGTCCGCGCAACCCCCAATAGCCCAGCGTCGCACCCAGCCAAACAGGGATCAGAAACGCCGCAAGTAACCAAAATCGCTGCGATCGCGGCATATTTTGACTTTTAAACTCTGCATTGGTGACAAATCCTTCGGGAATGTGAGCCACAACTCTCCCCGATGCCAGCACTACACCTAGATGAGGCGCGATTGTCAAACTAGTGCCAATCATTAAGCCATCACCAAATAAGTCGATGGCAATGCTCAGAAAAATGACCCAACTAACACTATTATGATCAACGCCACGCAGTCGATTTTTGCTTAAATTGAGAAGCTGATTAATCCAGACAAAAAAAGCTCCACCTAAAAACAATGCTAGAATAGCTGCCCAAACAGGTTTAGCAATTACAACTCTTGGTATTAGTTCAGTAGATGCGATCGCCAACAACACCCCAGCAGCAGCGTGCAGTGCAAGTCCTAATGTTTGTTTTGATGATGGTAAAGCTTCAGCAATCATTGCTCCCATGAAGTTGCTGACAACGGGCAAAGCTGATAATGTGAGAGCAAATAGAAATTCCTGCATAGTCATGCTCCGCTAGTCGTAACATACTTTTTGATGTTTGTTTCGATTGCAGTCCATCAAGACGCGAACTCATAGTGAATCTCTGTAGTTCTTCCTTTAAAATAAAGCCGAATGCCTTCTGGATACTCCCATCCCACCTCGCCTTCTAAGGGAATAAGCATCCCATTACAAACTGAATATTCCCAGAATCGACCAACCCAAGGCATAGCAGTCAGCTTGTCACGATAACGAGCCTCAGCCCGACAAGTAGCGATAGCTCCCTCAGCATTAAATTGAAACACTAGGGAAACAGTTGTTGCACCATCCGTCAAAGTAGCGCGAGCGGAGGTATCATCAATCGCTTCCCAGCGCACACCTTGACTGGGTAATAGGGCAGTAGGATACCAAGTAGCCTCAGCAAAAAACCGCAATAATTCACCTTGATTGTTTTCAGGCGCACCGTGCATTTTGGCAACAGTAAAAAGACCTAGCAATGATGCGTGCAAACTGCCTTCTCCTAACAGGTATGTGTCATGAACAAAGGCATTCACTCCTGGAGCCATCTGAATTCGTGCATCCCAATCAAACCCTGGACGTTGAGTGACGATAAGCTGAGTGGCAGTAAACGGACTCCACTTATCTTCAGTTTCATTCAGATTGAACTGTCCTTGCTGAGATAGTTTGACCGCAGATGCGATCGCTTGTCCATCCTTGAGTACTGTCCGAAAAAATCGCTGTACGGGTTCTGGTAAGCCTTCGATTTCTTTTTGGTCATACATTTGGGGCTTAATTGTTCGCCTTCCATTTATTAATTTGGCTCGTAAGTTATCAGTATCTGACTGCCAGCGATACCTACCATAAATTGCAGCAAGTCCAATGGATACTATGATTAAAACACCAATAATTGCAATCCACATGATACTTATCCTATAGTTGTTGATTTAGAATTTGATAGATTGTGATGATAAAAATGATTGCAAAAATAGAGGTATAGATCGACTTGGTATATTTGGCTAACCAACTTGGCAGATAAATATCAAAATTGTCCTTTTGGGAATTTGAATATTTTCGGGCAAGCAGATTTAATGGGCAATGTAATTTAAACGTTAGTAGGGTTATACCTTCTAGAAATACAAATCCATAACCAATCCAGAGCCAGACATCGAGTTTATTTGCGATTACAGCATAAAGCATATAGAAAATCACAAAGTTGAAGAATACCCATATCAACGTGTGAATAATTTTAATCAGCGTTAATTTAGTTTCATTTTCCATATTGTTTCAATATAATTTCTCCATCTTTGGTGTTAAATTGCGCCAAATGATAGAAGCCGTTCCGAGCGTTCCCGCAACGAGCAATCCAAAATCTTCTTTAATCCCGAAATTTAACGCCGCTGAAGTTCCGACGAGCGACCATAAAATCGGAACAATCAATAAACTCGACGGAAATTTTTTGTTTGTCCAGATCAGCAAACCGAAGGTGAAAATGGTTGTTGGACAAGGTACGCCGAATGTTGGTGATGAAGGAAAAGTTCGTCCTAGCGCGTAACCGATTAACGGATAAATCCCTAGGGCATAAACAATTAAAACTGCACCGAGAATACCGTAAATTTTCTGGTTAGCACAAAAACTTAAACGATTTCTCACTATACCTTCGTATAAAAATAACCAGCCTTGACAAACGAACAACGCGCCGAAAAGATAAGCAGGTGGACTGATTTCTGTAAAAAAAGTCAAATGGTAAACAACACCCGCCCATAGCCAGAGGAAACCGAGTAAACCCGAAATGGTTTTATTTGCAAATGGTTTTCGACTTACTACTAGTGCAACCGATGCGATAGCTACTAAAATTAGTGCAAACTGCATTGGAAATATAGTTTGATTGTATTTCTCGAAAACCTGAAAAAATTGTTCGGTAGTAAAAGGGATTCCCAGTTGTTCGTTTGTGGGAGAAGCAAGCAGTAAATTTCTCATGTTTTCCTCACCGTTAACTGCTTCCAATTCCCCTTCCACAGCAGCAGTCCGCCTAATATTGTCAACGTCAGCATCTGCCAGATCTGTACCAGAGAACCAAACCCAATTGAGGTTTCGATCGCATCCCGAATTTCATCAAATGCAGCGTGATAGACAGTTACAACAGCAAGGCTCTGCGTAAAAGTCCAAATATAGGCATAAATGATCGCGTGCATCATGCTAGGAATTAGACTTACTGCCAGCATAATGGCGATTGAAGTCCCTATATTATCAGTAAGTTTTTCTGTTATACCCATGCCAATCAGTACAGGCAAATGCCATGCCCACCAAATAAATGAATGAAGTAGCAGTGCTGTTCTTAGTCCGTATTGTTTGACCAGGTGCGGTAGCAGATAGCCGCGCCAACCAAACTCTTCACCAAAGGCTGGAATTAAAGTACCGACAAAACGAAGTAGAAAATTTCCGAGAATATCCAGAACCATAACTCCTTTAGGAATACTCCGCATTCCTAAAACTAATTCGAGGATTGTGGGAACAACCCAGACAAAGATTGCTAGTGAAAAGACTATTACATAATGTTTTGGTTGACCCCAATTCCAACCTGCTTTAGAGAAACCGTCACGGAATATATAGCGACCTGCAATGTATGTACCAACTGCGACCATAATCATTGGTAACGAGCTTAAGGCATAGCGCATAAATAGTGTTTTTGCCCACAGCAAATAGGCGATTTGAAATGGCCAAGATACCGCAACAACAACCAATAAATAAGTTCTCAGCGAAAAAGGTTTTTTGAGGTTGTTCATACTTGAGCTTTGCCTTCAATATTTTTGATAATTTTTATTAGAAAATATCTTTTTGCGTTCTGCAAATATTACTTATTACAGATTAAACCGAAGAGATTTTCTACGACTATATGCTATTCCTAAAATGATAGACACTATTAGCTCAACGGAAAAAACTACAATTCCTTTCCAATTCAAATTTAGCTGCAAGACTCCATTATTACCTATATATAAAGCTAACCCAATACATCCATTAAACCAGGCATGACTTAATACACAGAAAAATAAGTTATTTGTGTATTTATAGAGAGTTGTAAAGCTGGAACTTACAATTATGACTGAAAATAAAAATAATCCAAATGGGAATGAACTTTGAAGTGTCCCTTTTATAAACCATAATGGCAAATGCCATATACTCCATATAATTCCCACAATCAGGACAGAAGGTAAATAATTAATTACCTTTTCTAATTTAGGTTGCAAAATCCCACGCCAACCTAATTCCTCTAATCCACCTGCAATTATAAGTCCTGGTAAATTAATAAATATATAGAGAATGGATATAGGATTCTTGATGCCAAAAGCAATCCAAACCATAAATAAACGCCAAATTAAAAACAATCCAAATATCAGCCACACTTTTGTATCTATTTTTTTACCAAAGACAAACTTCACAAAAGATTTTTCACTAAAATCTTCATTGAATTGGCGGTAAATAATATATGAACTAATGGTTGGTCCTAAACCGCCAATTAACATCGGTATCCAAAATAAAGACTCACCATACCAAAGAGTATTAAAATATTTGTTGCCGATGATAATAGTTAACCAACAAAACCATGTTATGGAAAAAGTGTAAAGTAGAAAAAGTATAATTTGCTTTAAAGATTGCTTCTTTTGGTTCATATTTTTATTTCTCCTGAACTTTTAATCAGGTGTAATAATTATTTTCTGAGTTCAAACCCTTCGGCTGTAAATATTTTTTAGCTACCGTTTCTTGACTGATCCCACCCCTTTCACAGACTTCTGAACTTGGGGAGAACCAATATACTCGATTGATCCCACACCAGATACAGTTGCATCTAAGCGATCGCTCACATTGACCACCGCACTCCCCACGCCACTATTGCGAACCGTAGCCTGTTTAGTTTTGAATTTCTCCCCCTGAAAGCTTCCGACCCCAGAAAGGGTAAGGTCTAGTACATCAGCGCTGCCTGCGATCGTCGTACTACCCACGCCATCGAGAGAAACTGATAACTGTTTGCCTTGAATACCCTTAGCTTCAATACTGCCGACTCCATCCACGTTCAAGCTTTCCAGACTCTTGACCTGCAAAACAAACTCAATCGGCTTGGTTGGAGCTAAAGACGAATCATTTGCAATGCCCAGATACAGAATGCGATCTTTCACGCGACTCTCTAAAAGCGGCAAGATATTGTCTTCAGCACTAATAGTCAAAGACTCTTTTCCCGTCTGCTGCACCTTGACCCTACCCACAGATTTAAAGGAGATGGATGAAAATTCAGCCACTTCTCTAGATTCAGTTTTGACGATTCCAGATCCTCTGAGCTTACCCAAGTTAAAATAGCAGCCTGAAAGCATACTCAAAGTTGCCAAGCACGCAGCCAAACTGTATAGCTTTGATCTCATTGTTTTGCCTCCCTTGGTTCAAACTGAAATTTAAATAACTGGGCGCGATTCTCTTTTCCTGGGGAACGCTCCGCCAAGAGAGAGGCTACGTCAACGTCCGCACAATTTTCAATTTGGATAGTCGATATAACTTTCTTGTCAGGAGCTAAATAAAGTGACCCATGATAAAACTTCCTTACCCTCTATTTTTGTTTTTCCTTGGTTTTGGATTAAGTGCTGCTTCCGCCGCATAGATGCCAGCCAAGATACCTAAGATGTTTGCCGGCCAAATGCGCCAGTCATCACTGGTACCAACATAGATTATTAGTCTGCCGAATAATAAAGAAGTGATGATGAGGCTGCAAAATATAGCAACGAATAAATACGTTATCAGGAAAAAGAGAAGCGCCTTTAAATATTTAATAAGTACCGATGCAGAATTTGCCTCCCTTGGTTCAAGCCGTCTTAAATGCCCATCCATCCATTTATCAAGTGGTAAACCAACGGCCAAGCCACCGATTAAGAGGAAAACTATCCCCGTCCATCCGATATGAAAAACGTAAGCGGCGAACACAACACCAAGGATTGCACCCGTCATCATGGCGACGATCGTGAGGGGCAATACCCACCAGAAATTTGCTGTGGCCTGGGATATTTGCCGACATTCAGGACATCGGTAATTTCCCCACGGTGCAGACCAATATCGCCGCCACGTAACGGGAAAAGCAGTTTGGCAATGGGGGCAAACTAACTTTCCCGCAAAGGTGGTTTTTGGGAGGTGGGATATTTGATGATCGTTGCGTAAACTCATATTTAGGCATCTCCTACAGGCTGTTGTTGCGATCGCTGCTCAATCGGGAATGCCAACCAACACCAAAAGTACAGAAAAATAAATCCAGGGATGACGATCGCTAAAATAACGGTAACGATCCTGACACCCATGACTGGTAAATTCCATAGCTGAGAAAGGGCATAACACACCCCGGCGAAAACTTTATGACGACTGCGATGAAATACAATCCTTGGTATGACGGGAGTATTGGCATCCGATGGCTTGGCCTTAATAATCAAAGAAATCAGGAGTCCGATCGCACCTAAAATGGCTGATGGAATCGTGAAAATCGCCAGCCAGTGAGCTAAGAACATCCCGGAAATCACATCTCCCAGCCAAGATGAGGAAGGACAAATAAAGCGAACTGCTTCCGATGAACAACCAAAGCGTTCAGCTAAACCCATCCCTCCCCAAGTGACCAAGAATGGAAAAATTCCGTAGAGGATACACACGCCCAACAAAACTAAATGTCCACGGGTGGCGAGCGATCGCGTTATGGCGATCGCTGCAAGTGCTGGTCCAACAAGGAACAAGATTGAAATCAAAGGCAAGTAAATCATGGCTTTTCTTAAACTTAAATTAAGGTCAAATGCAGGATGAATATTCATGTCACCCTACTCATTCATTAAATAATTCGTAATGCTCCCTTCGGGAGAGCTATACCTACGGCACGCTACGCGAACGCTAACGTAATGGGGATTTAACCTTTTCATTTACTGTCATATCCTGTCTTACAAAGTTGCTCCTCTTGGGGAGACCCCAAGACCGCACTTTGCGCTTCATTCCGTGAAATCCTTAAATCAGTTCAATCAGTGATAACTATTTGAGGTTTTTCTTTACCAAATTTCCACAGCAAGACGACACCCAAGCCGAAGAGATTGACTAAGAAAATTACTAACCCTCCGAAAAATGGAATTAGTGTCAGAACTGTCAGGATTGTTAAACCTACTAAAAATTGCTGCTGTAACGACCAATTACGATTACTAAATAGGCGTTGACCGACAGAAAGTGCCACGGCTAATGATCCGACTAGAGAAGTAATGATCACAGTCAGACTTAGTAGTGGAATCAGAGGAATACCAATAAGCGTAATCGCCAGAAACACCGTGAGAAAGATAATGGCGACAAACGCCCCCATTCCCCAGAAAACAGCCAAAGTGGGTTGTTGACGCAATTTCGTAGCCAAATTTGGCAGAAAATGTGGATTGGTATGTAAAATAATCAGTCCGAGAATAGCTGCTAGTACGGCGTTACCAATTCTAAAAATGGGACTGAAAGAAATAGTGTAGGAAAAGCTACCTCTACCTCGATGGGAACTATCCATCATCCCTGGTCGATCATTGGTTGTATATCTACCACCAATGTTCGCACCTTCTTCTTTGACGATTTTGCCGCCAAAGGAGTAAACATCACCCTCTACCTGCACTCCTTTTTTGAGGATGACATCTCCCCCAAAAGCGATCGCAGTGTCTAAAACTCTCGCATTAGGCAATACGGTAACATTCCCCCCAAAAGCCACAGCGTTTTCCACAACTTGATTCTCTGGTACAGTTACACTTCCACCAAAGCGAATCAGGTTGGTGTTATTGATATTAATATCAGTCTGCGCCAGGGCATTGCCTGCAAATATTAAGCAAATACTGGCTATAAAAACCAAAATTAATTGTTGCCATTTCATAGATTTCATCCTCCAGAACGATCAACATCTGAGATTAACCGGACATGATATTACGGACAATTCCGCCGGATTTTTGTCACCTGTTTTTTAGATGAATCACGATCAAGTTCAATCAAAATCAAGTCTTCTCGTTTCAAGATGCTCATGGTGTTGCGGCACTGACAGCATGGCTTCAATATGAGGATTTGCCCATTCTGCGGCTATTTTCAGAAAATCAGGATCATCATTGACACAATCGAGTCTTGTGTAAGTCACCGTTGGATATTGACGCTGTAAAGATTGAATTGCATCCTCGACATCAAGAATGGTTTCAAAATTCTCAGTTGCCCAACCAAGGGGTTTAAATAAAATGGTTTTAGCCCCTGCCTTAATCAAGCTTTTAGCGGCTTGTTTTAGATCCGGTTGTGACCAATTAATGAAAGGTGTGTCATGATTCACCCAACCGATGGAGACTAGGGGATATTCATGTTGCAACTGTGCTGCCACGGCATCATAAAGGGCTTGTCCATCAATTACTCCAGTTAACAGTCCTTGCGCTTTTTCTGGGCCACCATGAACCGTTAATATAATGCCAATCTGAGACTTCATAAAGCGATCAACAAATAGCTGATTCAGAGTTTCCTTAATCCGACGCACCATCAAATCAATGTAAGCAGGTTCAGTTGCAAAAGCTGGAATATATCGAATTTCTTGGAATGGAAAATATTGAGGCTCATTATGAGTTACTTTTGCAGCAATCACTTCATTGACTTGCTCTACAGCTATTTTTCCTGTGAATGCAGAATCGACTACAAGCATGGGATAAATTAGCAAATTCTGAAAACCTTGCTCAATGATATTTGCGACAACTTTTTGCACAAAGGGTTGACAGAAATAAAAGCCTTTGAACACTTCTACCCGATTTCCCCATTGGTTTTGTAACTGTTCCTCAATACCAAAACGTTGTTTCTCAAAAATCTCATTTTCGGGTGATATAAAATGATCATGCTTGACTCCAAAATTGTATAAATCTTGAAGTGAAAGAAACCAACCAGCAAGAGGATATAGCCATTCTGGAATCGGCACAAACTGAGATGCAATGTATTTAGTTGCGGCTTGGTTGTAAATACTCAGAGCGCGGTAAGATTGGACTTCACCATACCCTGCAAGTAAAACTGCAACACGCTCACTATTTTGGTTTTCGACGGGTTGCGTCGCTTGAGATTGATGACTAATCATTTGATTCCTTGATTCGCTTTTGTATTCTAAATTTCATTGGCGCAGGTCTGTCCTTGTTCTACTTGCGTGATATTTGATAATGTCACCTCAGCGATCGCGTGCATCGCCTCCTCAGTAAAAAACGCCTGATGTCCCGTAATCATCACATTGGGGAAGGTCATCAGTCGGGCAAAGGTATCATCTAGAAGAATTTGATCTGAGTGATCGTCAAAGAATAGTTCTGATTCTTGTTCGTATACATCTAGCCCTAATGCCCCGATTTGTGATGATTTGAGTGCAGTAATGATTGCCTCTGTGTCGATTAATGCTCCCCGACCCGTGTTAATGAGCATCGCGTGAGGCTTCATTTGAGCGATCGCATCCTTATTGACTAAATGATAGGTCTGTGGATTTAATGCACAGTGGAGGGTAATAATATCTGATTGGGAAAATAGTTGGGGCAGATCCATATATTCGACTGAGATCGCTTCACATTCGGGATTGCGGTGGATATCGTAGGCAATAACTTTACAGCCGAATCCCGTCATAATTTGGGCGACGACTTGTCCAATTTTGCCTGTACCGATAATGCCAATCGTGCGTCCATGTAGATCGAATCCGAGTAATCCTGCCAATGAAAAATTGCCCTCGCGGACGCGGTTGTATGCCCGATGCAATTTGCGGTTAAGTACCAATATTAGTCCAACGGTATGTTCGGCGATGGCATAAGGAGAATAGGCTGGAACTCGCACTAGTTTGATGCCTAGCGTTTTTGCTGCCTGTACATCGACATTGTTATACCCGGCACAGCGCAAGGCAATGAGGCGTATACCATTTTTAGCAAGAACCTCTAACGTGGCTCGATCGACTTGATCATTAACGAAGATACAAACAGCGATTGCATCTGTGGCGAGAAGGGCAGTTTGACGATTCAGCCGTGGTTCTAAAAATATCAGTTCATGGTGATACTGCTCATTGGCGACTGTGAAAAATTGGCGATCGTATGACTTGGTACTAAAAATAGCAACTTTCATAGTTTGTATTGCTGGTTAAAAAAATTACCACGAATGGAGCGCCCGCAACTGTGGCGTTTTTTTCAATTGATGGGCTTCCATGCGTGTGAGAACATCATCTAGAATAGTGATCGCTTCGGCAATAAACTTGCCTTTGTTTAACATCACACACTCAGCCCGTTCAGCCATTGCCGCATCCGTCATCTCTCCCCGCGAAGGCGTGCCATTTTTTACTAAACTTTCTAGAACTTGGGTTGCCCAAATCACAGGAACATGAGCCGCTTCGCAAATCCAGAGAATTTCTTCTTGGATCTCTGTTAAACGCTGGTAGCCAATTTCAACTGCTAAATCACCTCTGGCAATCATCACACCAAATGATTGCTTCCCGGCGGCATAGATAATTAACTCTGGTAGATTAGAAACTGCGATCGCGGTTTCAATTTTTGCCACAATCGCCGGTCGGGTTACTCGTCCCTCAGATCGCTTGTCCAATTCTTGTTGGAGTAACTCAATATCGGCAGCACGTTGTACAAAAGAGTAGCCAATAATATCTGCGTGGAGGGCGACAAAATCCAAGTCGGATAAATCTTTTTCAGTTAGTGGACTAAGAGGTAACACTGTCTCTGGGAAATTCAACCCCTTTTCAGATTTGAGTTTAACTCCTTTGGGGCTGGCATTCGTTACTTTTAGTAAAAGCCCTGGTTGTCCATCGGCTACTGGATACTGGGTATCAACTACACAAGTCCGAATCTTGCCATCGTCGATATATACGGGGGTGTCAACCGTTAACAAATCGAGAATTTCGGGAACCGTACAGCAAGTTTGGAAAATGTCTACAGGTGATGTACCTGCTTTACTTTCGAGTTCCGGCTCACACCGCGACAGCAGGATATGATCTCCTTTAAATACCCGTTTTTTATCAAGTGGTGCAAGTACCTGTCCCGTGCGGATTTTCAGCCCAGCTAAGTCCATCATGACTTTACAAGACTTTCCTGTTTCCTGTTCGGCTCGACGGGTATGATCG
The DNA here is from genome assembly GCF_034931625.1 of Anabaena cylindrica UHCC 0172. Taxonomy (GTDB): domain Bacteria; phylum Cyanobacteriota; class Cyanobacteriia; order Cyanobacteriales; family Nostocaceae; genus Anabaena; species Anabaena cylindrica_A. The sequence goes on from NZ_JAYGGY010000002.1 coordinate 150,978, forward strand.
ATCATCTTTTCCCAAGCTTCGGTTGTATCGTGGGCGCAGTTAATTCGCACACAGGTTGCCCCGCGTTGGATAATTTCTCGCACCATTTCATAGTCAGTGGCAGCTTCCGTGGGTAGTGTCACCATAATTCTGACCCGACGCTGGGATGGAGACTGACCAAACAATTCTTCGGTATGCTGTTGTAGTAAGCGATCGCCCTCAAAAAAGAACTCGATGGGTGGACGGTTGAGATACTGGGCAAACTCATAGCCACAAATGAGTTCCAAGGTAGTGATGACAGCATCGAGATTAGGCATCACCCGTGCTTCAATTCTTCCTAATGAGGATAAACCCCAAGGAATTAGTGCAGCTTGGACGGAGCGAAGATCATGCCGACGTAAAGCTAGATATTCAGCTAAATTCAAGGCACTAGAAAGAAACTCAGTCCGCTGAATGTGCAATTTCCACTGATTAAAGGTGGCTTGTCCCTCGTTTTTAACAATCTGGCGAAGTTCTTGCAGAGTTGATAACAAATTCTGTGGACTTGATAGATTGAGAAGTGTGCCAAACGGCTGAATTTCTTGAGTATCTTGATTGTTTTCTCTTTCTGTTTTAGCGTTCGGGTTTGAAGTTTTAAGCTGCATTAAAGTTTTTCCCTATTATTTGTTGGTTCAAAGCTTTAAAGGATGTTTGAAAAGTCATAATTGATGTATCCAATATTTCTTTACCCCACCCTAACCCTCCCCTTATAAAGGCTACGGTGTACACACAAGTCCTAAAACCCTAGCTTGGTAAGACTTTCCTCGTTCCCAGTCTCCGAATGGGAATGCATTCATTGAGTCTCTGACTCAATGCCAGACTGGAGGTAGAGCCTCAACGAGGGGCATTCCCATGCTCTGCATAGGAACGAGATATTTCAGACTCAATAACTCTCATGTTCATCTCCTTTTAAATTTATATAAAGAATTTGATTGTTCAATTTTGTACAAATTGTGGTAACAATTTAGGATTTGTGATATCAATCGAGCCTTGGCTTAACCCAACCAGTTGAGCGACTCGAAAGGCAGAAGTTATAGCTCCTTCATGCAAGCCATCACCAAGATAAGCTCCTGCATGGTAAGTGTTGTTCTCGCCATTAGTAGCAACTACTTCATCTCGATATCTAAAAGATTCAGTGGTATATAACGGGGTGTGATGTTTTTCAATGTGAATGAGCCTGTCCCTAGAAATTAACTCCTCTAGTTGGAACGAGAGAAAATAATTTGGTGGCGATGAAATATCACAAATCTGATTCAGGCAACTGTTATAACCCCACCGGCTTTTTGCTTGAAAAAAATCAAATTCTGATGGTTGTTTAATGCCATAGCGGTTGTATATGGAACTATCTGTATGCAGTAAGGTAGTCGCATAATTGGCTTTCCAAGCAGAAAACCGTTTGATTTCGGCATCAGTTGGATCTGCTAACAGCGCCATTACTTGGTCTGGTGGCGTAGCAAACACGACTTTATCAAACTCCTGAATTTCACCCGTCCTTCGCACAATTTTCACAGCATCCGAGGTTCTGAAAATCCGGTCAATCTCTACATTCAGCACAACCTCACCCTGGAATCGCGCCAGAATTTTTTCAATGTAAGAATACACACCGCCTTTAATCCTGACCCAGTTGACTGCGACATCGTTGCGTAAAACAGGCATCGCTAATTCTGCCGGAAAATCATCAATCAGTTCCAACGGCATTGAATAGCTATACATGACTAGCAATTTTAGCCAAGTATTGCGAATACAGGCGCGTTTCAAGTATTGCGACAAAGGTTGATTATAAAAATCTTGCTGGTGAGCAAATCGCATTCTTAGCCATAATCCAGCAGAACGGGCATAGAGGGTATCGAGGCGTAAATATTCGATCAGGCGGCGAATACCTGTGAAGTTCTTCTGGATTGTGACTCCCGATAGATAATGACTGCCATTTTTGAGAAACAGCGCTGAACCTATCTTGACGGGTTCTAATTCCACCCCTAACTCTTCCATGAGGGCGATGAAGTTGTGAAACACAGTCGGAAATTCCAGAACTCCATTTTCTAAAATTTCCTGACAATCGGATTGGTTCGGCTGAACATTCTTGTTGAGTGTCCGAATATGTCCACCTAAAGTAGGTTGCCGTTCAAACACAGTGACATGATGCCCTTTTTTATCTAGCAGGTAAGCTGTCACCATGCCACTGGCTCCCCCCCCAACGATCGCTATTCTCATGATTTACCTCTCAAGTTGCATAAATATTTTTTTGCCTCACGCAAAGGCGCAAAGACGCAAAGAAAAGAATGAAAAGAACGGAAATGTGCGAAGCGTTAGCGAGTCCATGAGCGTCATAGCCCATTGTAGAAATCGCCTGTTTAGCCTTAGCCTAAAATCACGTCGCCTGATAATCGTTGATACAGCAATGCACCTGTCCAAAATGTGGCAGCAAACCCCGGATAGCCAGATGAGGCGTTGCAGAAATAGAAATGATTAAGCGAGGTTTCGTGATTCAGTCGCCCCAGTCCCATATTCTTTGGTGTCATACTAGAGCCGTAGGAATTCCCATTGGGACACCAGCAAAAACGCTCATTAGTAGTGGGGCTACCTGTGATGTGGAAGACCATGTATTTTCTGAAGTTGGGTACATAGTTTTTTTCCACAATATCGAGGATGGAATCTAAGATTTCTTGTTTTTTCTGGTTGTAAGCTTTGCGGTCATTATCCCGTAATTCCTGGAAGTATTTATAATTAGCAACGGTGAGAAATTCCACAATCTGGCAGTCTTCTGGGCAGTCCCGACTTGCTGTAGTTAATAAAGTAGGCGTTGTGATCGCAAAACTAGGATTAGAAAAGTCATTGCGATCGTACATCTGTGCAAAGGCTTCATTTAAATCGTGATGCCCTGTATGAAAGAGATTCCACTTGCCAAATCCATAGTCTCGGAGGTCGATATCTTTGACGACGCAATAAGCCATGTAGTTAGATGCCGAATATTCATAGTTGAGTTTTCGGCGTACACTTTTAGAAAACTGCGATTCCCCGATCATCTTGGCGGCTTTTTTGGGGTCAATATTGCAAATTACGGTGTCGCCTGTAAATTCATGGGTTTGATGGGTGGTGAGATCCATCGCCTGGACTCCCGTAACTGTTCTGTCTGTGACTCTAAAATTGGTGACTTCATGGTTGAGCAATACCTGTCCCCCATGTGATTCGATGATCTTAACCAAGGAATTAATCACATATTCAAAATGCTGAGTTGGATAAAATGCGCCCGCTTGATAGCCTCGAAACAATATCACCCAAGCATAGAAAGAGAGTTGATTGGGAGGCAGCAAAAAATCAGGCCATTGCAAGGCTAATAAGGTTTGAGCAGCTTGGGGTAGTTGGAACTTGTCAAAGACATCCTGAAGTGTGCTGTTGAGATACTGGACGGCAGAAAATACCTGATTTGGATGTTTTAGCAGTTCAATTGGCTTGATCGGTGGAGAGAGTTTTTTCAAACCTTCACCAGTCTTTTCCACTTCGTTGACGAATTTGCGAATGCGATTCTCTGATCGAGAGGCTTCGCCAACGCCATGAGCCGGAAACAGATTAGACAATCGCTGGATTAGTTCCTCTGGCTTTGAGGGAATATCCAACTTATGCTCTGGCGATCGCATATGATCAAAGCCATCTGGGTCATAACGTTCAAAAGTTACTTCTTGCTCTAACCCTAGTTTTTTGAGTACCCGATTGACGGTTTGCCCTTCACCGCAGTCCCAAACGTAGTGAAATTGAGCGTTAAACGTATACTTTTTAGCCATTGTAAACGTATGCCCAAAACCTCCGGGATGCTCATGGGCTTCGAGAATTTGCACAGTCTGGCCAGATTTTGCCATCAAAGCGCCAAAGACTAATGCTGATAAACCACTACCGACAATCAGGTAATCCGGTTTCATAAGAGAGTTCCTAGAACAATAAAAATAAACTGGACTTGCAGTGACTTATCATGAGGCGAGATAGGTGGGATCTGGCGATCGATATTTAGGAATTCATAGACTGCTATCTGAGCAGATCGCACCGAATATTCAACTGTAAAGACGACATCATCAGCAATTTCCACAAACTGGCTGATGAAAGCGAGGTTCTTGGAGCTACGAGGGATCGGCAATGGTCGATCGCTACGTAAACGAGGCATAAACATACTTGTGATGTACGGCATTCTGCAAGGAATGCAGTTTGCCGATTCCACAATGTCCAAATCGAATCGTAAATGACCGCAGAGTTCTCGCAGAATTTCTTCACCGTTGCAGTCGCTCATCGGTTTGGGAACAAAGTTACCCACGCGTAGGCGTAGCCCCCCGTAGGGATCGCCTAAACGGGAATATCCCCAGAAGACTTGGACATCAGCTGGCTGGTTGATAAAGTGGGGTTGATAGGCGAGGACAATGGACATCAGCCAATTTGAGTCTTTAAACGTGATCAGTCCGCCAGTCCCTGCTTCATTGCGTTTTTAGTGAAGTTATCAATTGCAGCACTCATGATAATTACTCTAGTATGTTGAATTTTTTAAGCTTGGCTCTATATATTATCAAGTTAAGATTGAATTTACTCTTGATATTGTTTAGCCGCACATTTAATGGTTACAAATTTCGATCAACATAACCTCTACCTTTTGAATGGTTTAATCCTGCGATTTAGGCAGATTTAAACTAATTTATGTCACGCATATCTGTAAGGATAATCCTTTAGGAATAGTAATTTAATTCGCGCTTTGCTTAGAATGAGTCTCTGGCTAATTTTGCAAAGAAAACTTCATCTAAAAATGACAAATTTGGATAAGGTAATACTCTTGTATTTATGAATTTTTATATAGTATACTCTACAGCAATCGCCTAATTATTTTGGCTCTTGCGTCTCTTTTATGGAGAATTAATACTAAAGTGCCAGTTTAATAAACT
>NZ_JAYGGY010000003.1:0-44033 GCF_034931625.1 Anabaena cylindrica UHCC 0172
ATTTGTAAACTCAGTCCTTCTGGGTCATTTTGTCGTGCCTTAGTCTAAACTCCAGGTGTTAAGGAATCAACATAATTTAAACAATGTACACATCTTCCAGACTTATTTCGTTTAACCATTCTTTGACTTAATAAATTTAATAGGTATTGCGAATTTTCTAGAGTGTTAATAAAACTTAATTTTGCCGTAATTCTCCAACCATCTTTAATTAAAGTATTTTTGACGGCATTGTTTTCCTGATGACATTGAGTAAACACACATTAATCTTAATAGAACAATTATATAGTATACTCAGGCGTTAGCGTAGCTCACTGAAGGTATCGCTGTACTCTTTTAATTATAAGTGATACTTGGATTACTCTAATTGATACGGAGTAGTTTGCAATATTAATAGAGTGTATGCGATCGCTGTTCTCTTCTTTCTTACCTTCGCGCTCTTCGCGTCTTCGCGGTTCATTAAAAAAGGATGTTGGGAGGTTGAGGGAGTGCGATAGCGAAGCGCTCCGTAGGAATCGCTGTTTGGGAAGTTGAGGGGGTGCGATCGCTCTCACATTTTAAATTTCTCCCCATTCTCTAGCATCAATAAAAAGAGAAAGATGCTTTTTATTACTCGTGGCAATAATTACCTCATTTCCATAATTAGCAACTAAAATAGATTGAGCAGCTAAAATAACATCACCATCTAAAGCCTTATTATCTGCTGTAGATTTACCTTTATTTCTCACTTCAGCCCATAATTCTGCTGCTTTTAACATTACTTCTGTGGTAATTGGAAGATAAATAATTTCTGATTTAAGTTGATTCAGTTTTCTAATTCCTGATAACTTATTTGCTCTTAATAATTCCCGTCTAATTTCATAATCTATAATTTCTGGTAAAATTACCTCATAACCTCTTTCAAAAAGACTATAAAACCATTCTTGACATTGTACAGCTAGAGGATTTGCTTTGGGATTAGTAATTAATCCCACAGGTGCAGAATCTAAAACAATAACCTTACTCATTTTATTTTAAATTAAAATACCATTCATTGATTCAATAATTTCCAAAGTTTCTTGTTGTTCTTGTTGTTGTTCATCTGATTCATTCCATGACTCGAACAATCTTTTAATATTAGTTTTTCTGTGTTCTTTTTTAATTGCGTCACTTTCATTAATTTCATTAATGGCATTTTCCCAGTTTTTCAAAGATGTCTGTTTCATCGTCACACTTTGACGAAATAGCCGGACAATTTGTAATAATTCTGGTATATATTCTTCTGGAGTATGTTCAATTTCTAGTAATAAATCATTGCGGGGTTTTGCTGATGATTTAGCTGTAATGGATTGGTGATTGTTAATCATAAAATCCTAGATTTGATTATTTTTACATACTACCAGTATATCGGATCAGAATGAGCAATGTCTGAAATTTATAAAATGTGATAACTACGGTTTGGGAGGTTGAAGGGTGCGATAGCGAAGCGCTCCGTAGGAATCGCTGTTTGGTGAGTTGAAGGGATGCGATAGCGAAGCTGACCGAAGGTATCGCTGTTTGGGAGTTGAGGGGATGCGATCGCTGTTTACTAAATCTCCCAATCTTCTAATTTTAAATTATCAATTCTACTAAATTCTCTAGTATTGTGAGTAATTAAAGTTAAATTATTAGCTATAGCAATAGCAGCAATATGTAAATCATTATTTCCTATAGGAGTACCTTTAGCAGCCAATTTACTACGAATTTCACCATAAATTACAGCACATTCATCATCAAACTTCAAAGAAATAAAACTATTTAAAAATTCCTGCTGCTTTTGCAGAGTTTTCGCAGGATTATTTGTTCTCATTGCACCATAAAATAATTCAGCCTTCACAATAGAACAAACTACTATATCTGTATCGGATAAATCTTGAAGACGCTGAATAATCTTTTCTGATCTTTGATTAAGATATTGAATACAAACATTACTATCTAATAAATATTTCATCAGTTTGTATTCCTAACAATTAATCATTTCTTCTAAACTATCATCTAAGCTATCATCAATACCTAAATCATCCAGAATAATTGGATCATCAGCACAACTTCCTGCTGTTTGATTAATAAATTCTTGCCAGTTTAATTTGTGTTTTTCTGTGTTTATCAAAGTTGTTGGTTTATTGATCAAATTTTGACGAAATAAACGGACAATTTCTAATATTTCTGGTATGTATTCTTCTGGAGTTTGGGCAATTTCTAATAATAAATCATTCCAAGGTGTATTTGAGGATGTTTCTGTGATGAGTTGGTGATTATTAATCATAAAATACTAGATTTGATTATTTTTACATATTATCAGTATATCGGATCAGAATGAGCAATGTCTGAAATTTATAAAATGTGATAACTACGGTGATCTAAGTGATTCCTGTGGAGTGCGATAGCGTTCGCAAAGCGTCCCGGAGGGAACTAGCGCGACCTAGGAATCGCATAGCTGATGACTATAGCTATTCTTCTTCTGTTAAAATCTGTGAAATATCCCGTGCAGAATGAATTAACCGAACAATTTCAATATACTCATCCCCTTCTAAATAAAAAATTAGATGCTTTTCAAATCCTCTAACTCCCCACTTCCGCAAACCAACTAAACGCGGATTTTTAACATTATAAACACTACCAATACCAGGTAGTCGTGCTAATTGTGAAAAAGTCTGCCTCGTAGCATCAAAAAAACTCAATGCTGCATCAAAATTACTGTCAGCAATATAAGCAAACTGTTCATCAAGGTCAACACTAGCCTTTGGTCTAATTACAATTCGTCTAGTCATTGCTATTACTTGCGGAGTCGCTCCAGAAGCTGAGTGCGTTTTTGTTGCCACCACTCATCCGTAATTTCAATCGCTTCACCACTATCTAAGCCTTCTAATAGCAATGTTTCTAGTCGTGCTTGTGCCACTTTTTCTAAATCTTGACGAATCAAATGTCGAATATATTCGCTTGTGGTACTGTAGCCACATTTTGCAACCTGTTCATTGATAAAGTCCCGCATGGAATCGGGAAGAGAAATATTTACTGTAGTCATAGCTAATAAGTCTTTATATTTCTGATTCTTTAATTATGGCAAATATTGTCAATTTTTGTCAAATGTTTTGTAGGGATGTGGGTGCGATAGCGAAGCTGACCGAAGGTATCGCTGTTTGGGAGTTGAGGGAGTGCGATAGCGTAAGCACTGACTTGTCAGTTCGCTGTTTGGGAAGTTTGAGGGGTGCGATCGCTTTTGGGAAGTTTGAGGGGTGCGATCGCTATACTATTTAAGCAGTAGCGAATGCAGTATATTTCCTTTCTTCAGGAGGATGAAATGCTAAAACAATATCAAGATTAGAAATACCTAACTTCATTAACTCATTAGCTATTCCTTCTTCAGTCCAATCTTCTTCAATCCAAATTTTATCATTTTTAATTCTGATATTAACTTGGATATTATTGGTTCTTTTTTTTCCATCCCAGCCCAAAAAACACCAAATATAGTGATGATTACTATCATCAAAAATCAAACAGCTTTCATCAGTTAAATTTGCTGCACCAGAAACCCAATTATGATATTCCGTGAGAACTTGTTTAATTGCTATTTGATATTGTTCTAGTTGATCCATTGTAATATCTCCTCTTTTTCAACATTAACTACAATCACTAAAATTTGATTTAATTCGATAATCTCTTTGATTGAATCTCTGGTAAAAAAGTTTTCGTATGTACTTTCTTTAATAGCTAAATAAATTTTATAGTCTGGTTCTGTGAGGTTAATTAAATTACGATATAAAATATATTGTCCTAAAGCTAGTTCAAAATCTCTCATGGGAGAAGGACTAAGAAAACTTTTGATTTCAACAACTATTTTTCTTCCACTTTGTTCTGCGGCAATCGGCTTTTCTGCGGATAAATCGGCAAACAATTCAGCATCTTTATACTTAATTTTATAAGGATCAGCGGTAATTGTCCAGCCATCTTTAATTAAAGCGTTTTTAACGGCATCATGGTAAATGTCTTTTGCTGGCATTGTTTTCTTGATAATATTGAGTAAACACAGATTAATTTCAATAGTACAATTATATTGTGTAGCTATGCGATCGCTATTTAGGAGGTTGAGAGGTGCGATCTCTGTTTGAGGGGTTGGAGGGATGTGATTCGCTATTTGGGAGGTTGGAGGGGTGCGATCGCTGCTTGGGAGGTTAAGGGGATGCGATAGCGAAGCTGACTGAAGGTATCGCTGTTTGGGGAGTGAGGGAGTGCGATAGCAAATTTAAACCCCAAAACCTAAAACCACATCCAAAGCAGTACGAATTTCTTCCCAATATTCAGCTTCTAAAATACCCACAAACCCTAAAACGCGACGATAATCTACAGAACGAATTTGAGCAACATCAATAAAACGATCTTTATCTAATCCATTAGTTGCTGTTGCTTTGACATTGACGATATAGGGAGCTTGCTTACTTCCTGGTCGAAATGGCATCACAATAGTTAATAATCCATATTGATTCATAATATCATTTTGAACTATTAAACAAGCACGGATTTTTTGTGCTTCTGCTCCCATAGTTGGATCAAGATTTACCCAGCGAATTTCTCTCCGTTTATAAGTTAAATTACTCTCTGGCATTAATACCATCTCCAGCTAAATTATCCCAAGCAGAAAGCTCATTTTGATATTTTAAATCTTTCGCATCTTCTTGGAGAGCAGCAATTATTTCTGCTTCTAAAATTTTGCGTCTTTGTTCTGCTAATAGTGCGTTGATATAGGCACTACGATTACCTTTTGCTTGTTGGTCAATAAATTGGAGAATGTTTTCTTCTAAAGTAATTGTGACTTTCATCATTATGTATGACTCATTCATCTTACCAATCAATCATACCATTTTTTTGACATTGCATGAGGTAAAAAGAGATTTGGGGAGTTGAAGGGGTGCAATCTCAAGTAGACAGAGAAAGACTTAACACCACAGCTAATGCTTGAGAAATAAGCTGTATTTCTGATTCAGAAAGTTGACCTAATTTTCTCATTAATCATGTCTCTGAAACAGAACGGATTTAAAAAGTATCAACACCAGAAACTTTTGACAAACTATTCTTTGTACTTGGTTCTAATTTTACCATCCAAGGTCTAATAGAATATCGTTCTTTCCAATCCGTAACTGGAACAATTACCTTTAAAGGTAAAATACCAATTCCATTATCATTAACTATAATACAAGGACGTTTTTTACTAATTTCCGTAGGAATGCGGAGAAATTCCTCTGGATTTAAATTTAACTTCTCTGCCAAATTTTAATAGTCTTATCCAAACTCCCACTAACTAACATTTCTCCAGAAGCTGTGAAAGTTAAAGCAGTAACTGTATTAGCATGACCGATAAACGTACCTAATAATTCACCCGTTTCTAAATGCCACAATTTGATAGTTTTATCAGCACTACCACTAGCTATAATTTGTTCATTAGGACTGAGGGCTACAGCATATACACCATCTCTATGACTTTTGAGAGTGTGAATTAATTTCCCGGTCTCCAAATTCCAGACTTTGATAGTTTTATCGCGACTACCACTCACTAAAAATTTAGCATCAGCACTAATTGCTAAAGAAGTAACAATGTGAGAATGACCCATGAGAATATGCAGAGGTTGTGTATCTTCAACATTTTTATTACTAACTGTAGAAGATGTATGCCAAATTTTAATTTTACGGTAACTACCTGTAATCAAAATTTGCCCATCTTGACTTAAAACCATTGAATGAGCTGCGGTATCATCTAAAGATAGGGATTTTTTAACCTGGCGATGACACAAATCCCAAAATAAGATTCTTCTATCATCACCACCAGTTGCGATCATATTGCCATCAGGAGTAAAAGCAACACAACGCACACTCCCATTATGTTTATGCAAAATATCAATTAAATCTAGTGCGCCAGTATGCCAAATTTTAATTGTAGAATCTGCACCTACACTAACTAAAGTTTGTCCATCTGCACTAAAAGTCAAAGAATTTACTTCATCTACTAACCCTGATATTACCCAAGGATATTCTGACAAAGTTTCTATTAATTCACCCTTAGTTAGATCCCATAATTTCGTTTCTCCCCGACTACCACTAGCTAATATGGGTATAGTTTTAGCATACTGATATCCAGAACTTTCTATTGGCACAGTTTTAACAGTATAAGCTAGACAGTTAATACCTCTAGTGTGTCCTTTCAAAGTCTGCCAAAATTCCCATTCACCAATAATACTCTTTTGCGGATGGTCTGATGGTAAAGTTTGAATAGTCTCTGTTATGATGATTTCATCTGCTATAGGCAGATCATTTTTTTTGCAATTTAGCGATTCTAAATACCAATTTAATCCTCCTGCATATAATAAATTGCTAGGAGTTATAGACAGTTTTGGTTCGGTAAATTTTAGTTGATGTGTTGGTAAAAAACCAGCCATGACTGTTTGCTTTTCGTAGCCTAATTTAGTTGTTGCTGGATACAACAAACACAGAAAAATTAAAACTTGGTAATTTTTTACATCTTCTTGAGTAACTGACCAGCGAATTTTATCTTTTTTAATGCCGTTGAAACTTTCTCCATCTGCTACATGAACTTGAATACTAATTTTGGGGTTATTAGTTAACCAATAAGTAAATTTACTTTCCCCACGTAAATTTCCCTCGTCATCTAAGACCATATTTTTTAAAGTGTCTTGTGGCACTTTTTTAACTAATTTACCCAACCTTTCTATCATCAATTGATCGACAATTTGTTCTCGAACTAGATAATCCTCTGCTTGCAGTTGAAAATATTTAGGAAAGGGAATTATCCAGTCAGGTGGTTCAGGATATTCTGGTGGCATTGGTGGCGGATTTTTGGCGAGAATTTCTGCTTGTTGGCGCGAACATTCTACTATTTTGGCTAATGGCTCACCGCAAAATGCTACAATTTCACTATGACAACCTTTTACTTGTCCTTCTAGAAGAGAAAGATCAGCAGTTTTAGGTTTTTTCACACGTTGTAGAAAGTCAGTTTGTTGAGCTTTGAGTAAGCTAATCCAATCCATCTGCATGATAGCGGCACAGTATTGCATACTTAAGGTAAATTATACTAAGGCGATTAGTTGGTTTTATAACTTTTACTTAAATAAAAATCGTAAGAATTCAGGAGTCAGGAGTCAGGAGGAAGAAGGAAGAAGGAAGAATATTTTTCTCTTCTGTTCCCTGCTATATCAAATATTCTGTATCCTGAATCCTTACAAAAAATCTAGTAATTATCACGGTTTTATAGAACACAAATATAAGTTTGTGTCAATGGTAAAGAGACATTTGAATATTCATCAGATATTTCTAAAATTTTCCTAGGAATATTTAGATGGTTTCCATAGATTCTAACTAACTTGGAAAACAAGTTACTGTTTCTCTAGAAACAGTTATGGCAATAAAGAGGTGTATGTCAGTAAATCCAAATTTTCGATTAGATAATTTTAAATTTCAAAAATTATGCAAAGCAATATATATTAATTATTTGTGTAGCTAACGCATCTATCTAGAAAAATATTTATGTCAAACACGTCACATATTAGGGATCTTAGACCTTTTCTGTTACTAAAATCTTCATGCCGTGAAATCCTTAAATCTGTTAAATCCGTGATAAAAAAGGGCAGGTATGAAACCCACCCTCAATATAAATCGTAGTTGTAATTACGAATTAATTACCAATTATTGGCGCACTAAGAGAGACGGTTTCCAATGCTTTCTCAGCAGTCAAAGTGGGTACAGAATCACGCAATCTTGCTGTCAGTTGTACAGTTGTAGCGTCGTACATTTGTGTTAGCAATTTGGGATAAAAACCAATGCCGATAATTGGTATCAACAAACAAGCGATGATAAATACTTCACGGGGTTCGGCATCTATCAAAGCTTGGTGAGAAACTAACTCTTCGTTTTCTTGACCGTAGAAAATTTCTCGCAACATTGATAACAGATAAATTGGCGTTAAAATTACACCAACTGCCATCAAGAAAATAATGATAACTTTGAATGTCGGGTTATAAGCATCGCTAGTAGCAAAACCAACGAATATCATTAATTCTGCTACGAAGCCACTCATTCCTGGCAATGCTAAAGATGCCATTGAACAAGTTGTAAACATGGCGAAAATCTTCCGCATTCTTTTGCCAACACCACCCATTTCATCTAACATTAGGGTGTGTGTACGGTCGTAAGTTGCACCGACTAAAAAGAACAAACTTGCCCCAATTAATCCGTGGGAAACCATTTGTAAAACTGCCCCACTTAAACCTAAATCGGTGAAGGAGGCAATACCAATGAGAACAAATCCCATGTGGGAAATTGAAGAATAGGCAATTTTTCGCTTGAGGTTACGCTGGGCAAAGGATGTTAAGGCAGCGTAGATGATATTTACTACCCCCAAAACCACCAAGACTGGTGCAACGTAAGCGTGGGCATCGGGGAGCATTTGGGCATTCATGCGAATTAAGGCATAACCACCCATTTTGAGCAAAATACCTGCTAGTAACATATGCACGGGCGCTGTAGCTTCACCGTGGGCATCTGGAAGCCAGGTATGGAGGGGTATGATAGGCAACTTGACAGCGTAGGCAATCAGGAAGCCAGCGTAGAGTAAAAGTTGTAAATTGAGTCCGTAGTCTTTGAGGGCGAGCGATCGCATATCGAAAGTCACCGTATCGCCATAAAATCCCATTGTCAAGGAAGACAGCAGAATAAATAGCGACCCGCCAGCAGTGTATAAAATAAACTTCGTCGCTGCATATTGGCGCTTTTTACCTCCCCAAATCGACAGCAGGAAGTATATCGGTACAAGTTCCAATTCCCACACCAGGAAAAATAACAGCATATCCTGGACAGCGAATACAGCAATTTGACCACCATACATGGCCAGAATCAAGAAGAAAAATAATTTCGGCTTGAAGGTGACAGGCCAAGCTGCTAAAACTGCCAAGGTGGTAATGAATCCAGTCAACAGAATTAGGGGCATAGACAAGCCATCTGCCCCTACTGACCAGTTCAAACCTAGCTGTGGAACCCAGGGGTAACTCTCCACTAGTTGCAAGTTGGGATTGGAGAAATCGTACCCAGTACAAAAAACGTAAACAATCAGTGCGAAATCTATCAACCCGACAATCAGGGAATACCAGCGCACTGTTTTGCCGTCTTTATCTGGGATGATAGGAAGTAGTAGTGACGCGGCTATTGGGAACAAAATAATCGTCGTCAGCCACGGGAAATTAGCTATATTCATCACAATCAGTCTGCAATTAAAATCTTGTTTGGCAAAAAGTCACTAGTTATTAACTAACAGCTTTTTGGCAATTTTCTCTTCATTGTTAGGTTGATTTAATTAAATTGGCAATCCCCAATTTTTCTGCGGAGGAGTCTTTTTTGACATATAAGGGTGCAGAATGTAGGTTGGAATACTACCCGCCCAGTCAAAAATTTATCCGAAAAAAGCCGCTAAACTGGCATTTACGCACAGGATAAGTTCGTGTTACGCCTGCCAACGTGGTCTGCAAACTCTGACTAAGAGACTTCCAACTAAAAAAATATCCCGTCGCTGTGACGGCAGGGGGCAGGGGGCAGGGAGAAGGGGGAAGAAAAGTCGCTTTGATAGGAGTGAACTTGGATAGCGAGGCGCTGCTGCAAGCAGTACATCTTTTTTGTGGAGTTCTCTAAATGCGATCGCCAAATTCAAATCGCCTAATATTTTTTAGCTATCTTGACTCAGAGAACGAGTGTAAAGCCTGGCAGTAAATTGGTCAAGGGTCATCGTACCTAATAGATTTTGAGTATTTTTTAACTGAAATTGAGATGACAAAACTTTTTGAATTTTTTGTTGTTCCCTTTCTACTTCCGCTTCTGTTTTTAAACGTGACCATAAAGGATTCGCACTGTCTAACCAAATGATCCGAGAATATTTTGTTGGTTCTTCCCTCAGAACTTTTTCTAACGCAGCAGCTAGTTCTGACGGCTTTTGAGAAAGAAGCATGACAGGATACTGGGTGGGAATATAATAAGCAACACGCATAACATGACCCCAAGCTTTGGAATTCATAGCAATTAATGTGGGCTGATTTGCATCTTGGGCAATTAATTCGGCAACTGGACGAAAAACGGAACGATGTCGCAAACTCAAGTCACCAACACTAATAGTTAGATACACCAACAACACACCAGCAGCTACCAAGGTACGCCATTGTTTAGCAACTGCTTTTTCTACCCACAAAGCTATTAATAATAAACAGCCTGGGACAATAATGATCATTGTCCGTCCAAACCCAAAACCCAAAGTAAACTTTTTAGTAGCGATATCTACTAACAAAGCAAGTAATAACGGCGAAATTCCTAATATTAAAACTGTACCTAAGTTTTTCTGTTCACCTTTTCGCCAGAGATGAATACTAAAGGCTAAAAATAGCAAGATTACCAAACCACCAGCTACAGTGATGATCATGGGATCTAAACTAATTGCCCAGTCTCCTATAAGTACGTCAGTACCTAAAGTGTTAGTAAAATCCTGTAAGTGTCTTAATAAGGGAGGTAATGTAGCCTTGGCGTTACCAAAACGATCTAAATCAGCATTACGTAGTTGCTTGATTGTACCCCACAACATCCAAGGTATGGTTAATAAAACTCCAGCACCTAGGCGTAAACCATGCTGTAACCAATGTCTTCTATCTAAATAGAGTACCAATACTCCTAAAACTATTAGCCAATAGGCATATAAATAAAAAGTCATCAAACCAATAGCACTGGAGATAATTAAAAGTCCATTCCAGATGATCTGACTACGACGACTTTGGGAATTTTGAGAATTTTTTTGTTCAATAATATGCAGTAGTGACCATGCACTTAATACTGCCCATAATACCAGAGGCGCATACATCCTGAAATTGAGAGCATGAAATAAGTAAAAAGGACTAATTCCTAACAGTGCTGCCAAAAATAATCCACCACGATGTCCTAAAATAAGCTTTCCTAAACCATAAGCACCACCCATAGCGGCAATGCTAATTAATGTGTTCAAACTCCGCGTTGCTGCTTCACTATTGCCAAAAATACGCAGCCAAAAATGTTGACTTAAAAAGAATATTGGTGGATGAGGTTCCCCTCCTATCAGACTTTTAATTAAATCCCTGATAGTTAGGAAAAAGTCATGGAGACTGGACTCAATAGGTAAACGCAATAAGGATGTATATTCTGCTAATACTACTGGTGCATCTCCAGGCATTTTATAGGCACTATTTTTACTGGTAGAAAGCAATAATGATAAAACCTCGTCATACCAAAATTCTCTAGTTCCTAGATTGATAATTCGCAGCAAAACTGCTAAAGCAATAACAATCAGGGATATCTTTTCTACAGATAAAATATTTTTTAGGTGATTAACTGGTGAGTCTGTTTTCATTTTTTAGTTTTACTTATTTTTATAAATTAGGATTTTTGTTGATTTTCAATAATTGTTGCTTCTTCTATTCTGTATCTTTTATTTTGGATGATTTTTTTGAATTGAATAGTTAAATTTTTCTGGTTGGCAGACAATTCTAATTTATCAGGTATTCTAGGGGAAGAAAAACATTTATCATAAACAGGACATATATAAATAAATTTTTCATAGTTTTGTTCATGCAATGCTAAACCTAATTTACTCACATCATCAGGTTTTTTAGTCAGAAAAAATGTTTTTTGCTTGAAGGTGGCTTCAAAACTTTGTCCAACATACTGGTTATCAACAGCTACAATTTTATTGCTATCTTTCCGCAAAAAATCAAGTACGGCCAGATTTTCTACTTTGCCTTGTTGGTAACAATTTATAGTACCTTGAATTGTATTGAGGTGAAATCCAATTATAAATAAAGTTATAAAAATACTGCTGCTAATATAATTCATCCCAAATTTTTTAATCTTCCATGTTCTATCCAAACAAGATATAGCTATGAAATTAAGTAATGGGATGAGGATTAATAAAAATCTCGGTCCCCATTGTTTACCCCCGTGACTAGGAATAAGTATAGGTACTAGACAAAGAAATAAAATTGATATTAATAATACTTGTTTAACTTCTATAGTAAAATTATTATTTTTTCTCAATAAGGAAATCACTAAAACTGCAATTGCAAAATAAATAACGGGGAAATATTGGAGTAATTTATTGTTAAGTACATTAAAAAATTTCACCGATTTTAATAATCTTGCTTGCAGTGAAAAATTTTCTACTACTTGGAAGGCATGAGCGCCTAATGGATGGTTATAAATAAGTTTATTTAAGGCAAAGAAACACAATACAGTTAATATCAAACTGGCTAGAAATATTATTTGTTTACTTTTGATGACGGTTATTAAATCGAGTTTAATTATGTATGATGCAATAACTAAGCTAATTACAATAGCTACTAATGCCAGAAATTCTGGTCTAAACCAGACTGATAAACCAATTAATATGCCACTAGAAATTGCATTTTTTGTGGAAAAATCTTTTGCTCCTTTAGTTAACAAAATCAGCAATCCATTAAAAGCTAAACATACTGCAAGTGTATGTTCCCAATACATGGCGCTATACATAGTTAGTGGAGAAGCGAATATGAGAGTGAGTAATCCTATGGCTGTTATCAGTTGATTTAGTTTACAAAATTGGCAAAGTTGATAAAAACTAACCCAGATTAACCATGTAGAAATTAGAGGAATTATATAAAAACCTCTAAAACCGAAAAAGGTATAAAAAGGTGCGGTGACGAGGGGGAATGTAAAGGGAAATGTTATATAATAAAGATTGGAAATTTTATAGCTAAATGGTGGTTCAAAAGGATATAGTCCATTATTCCAGAGATTATGCACCCATTCTGGTGCAGGTAGATCTAAATTAAAGTGCAGTTTACCAGAACTAAGTTGTTTGGCTAACAATGCTTTGAGTCCACCATCACCACTGTAGTAAATTTCATCTGGGATTTGCGATAGTAAGTATAGGGAAAAAGTGACACCAGATAAGATTATTAATAATGGCGCATTTACTTTTAATTTATACATACGCTAATAAAAGGATGATTATTGTAAATGTCTAGCAAATTCAACTATTTTCAGTCTTGGTTACAAACATCTAAATTTATAAGCAAAAGATAAATTAGTACTGAATCTATCAAAATAGTAAAGTTAGTGGATTATGATTAGACCAGGACTTACGCAAATGGCGCATTGATAAGACGCGTCAGACTGGATAAATCTGGTAAATAAACAGATTTTTGATATCTGAAGCACCCTACCATAGATTTTTGGTGTGACACGCAGCTTTAGTCCTATAGACTTAAAATAGTCAATTTTGTACAAGACTTAGCATAATCAAAAGGTTAGTGTCTAATATAACATTACAAGTTGAATTTTTTAATTTATTACGAAAAAGAAATAAGTAGTTTACTTTTGATCAACTGTGCCTACTATAACTATTGATGAAATTCTTAATTTAGCTTTAATGGGGTATAATATATCACCCTCTGATGGGGTTATATTATTGAAACAAAATGACCCAGAAGCGATCGCTGCTATTCGAGCTACTGCTGACCAACTGCGTCACAATCAAGCTGGTGATACAGTCACCTACATAATTAATCGCAACATTAATTTTACCAATATCTGTGAGCAGCATTGTAGTTTTTGTGCTTTCCGGCGGGATGATGGTGACACGGATGCTTACTGGTTAAATTGGGCGCAGATTCTGGAAAAATCCACAGATGCAGTGCGTCGAGGAGCAACAGAAATTTGTATGCAAGGGGGATTACACCCACAAGCGCAAATTAATGGAAAATCTTTGCCTTATTACCTCAAACTAGTAGAAACCATCAAGCAGGAGTTTCCCCAGTTACATCTACACGCATTTTCCCCCCAAGAAGTCCAGTTTATTGCCAGATTAGACGGAATTACTTATGCAGAGGTGATTACAGCTTTGCGTGATGCTGGTGTTGGTTCCATGCCAGGAACAGCCGCTGAGGTGTTGGATGATGAGGTACGCAGGGTACTATGTCCAGAAAAAATTGATACGGCTACGTGGCTAGAAATCGTTAGTACGGCGCATAAATTAGGTGTACCTACCACCAGCACCATGTTATCTGGGCATATTGAAACCCCAGAACAACAAATTGGACATTTAGAAAAATTGCGATCGCTCCAACAAAATGCGATCGCGCAAGAACACCCAGCCAGAATTACAGAATTTATTGTCTTACCATTTGTGGGACAAGAAGCACCCAAATCCTTACGTCGTCGTGTGGGAAGAGATCAACCAGTTTTAAAGGATGCACTATTACTAACTGCTGTAGCGAGAATTTATTTAGGAAATTGCATACCTAACCATCAACCGAGTTGGGTAAAATTAGGGCTGGATGGAGCGACAGAAGCATTAACTTGGGGTTGCAACGATATCGGTGGCACATTGATGGAAGAACATATCACCACCATGGCCGGTGCTATAGGTGGCACTTGTATGGAAGTTGAAACCTTACAAAATGCGATAGCTTCGCTGGCCGCAGGCAACGCTTCCCTAAAAAGACCTTACCAAGAACGGAATACTTTATATCAGAAAAGTGGTAATGGGTAATTGGTAATGGGTAATTGGGAAAACTCTTCCCCTGCTCCCTGCTCCCTTTCTTCTTACCCTATCCTCAGGATACCAATCCGAGATAGGATGGACGTTAATTTACGTATTGTTTTGATTAATGCATATGAAGCGTTATTGGTCGCGTCTACTTGCCCTAGTTTTGGTTCTAAGCATCGGCTTAATGGGCTGTTCTGGTACTCCTGATGGATTGAGTGGGGATTATCGTCAAGACACCTTGTCAGTAGTCAATACAATGAGACAAGCTCTAGATTTATCGCCAGATTCCCCAAATAAAGCAGAAGTTCAAGCAGCCGCACGTCAAAAAATTAATGACTTTTCGGCTCGCTACCAACGAGCTAATTCTTCTGTTTCAGGTCTTAGCTCATTTACAACTATACGAACAGCCCTCAATGCTTTAGCTGGACACTACAGTTCTTACCCAAATCGTCCCGTCCCTGAAAAGCTCAAAACTCGTCTAGAGAAGGAGTTAAACCTCGTAGAAATAGCACTAAAGCGTGGTAGTTAACCATCGCCTATCTTATCGTCAAGAGCCAAAAATTCAAAGTTACAAATTTTGACTTTGCATTATTGACTCTTGACTACTTGATGACAAATTTAGTTAAATATAGGTTTGAAATTGTATTTTTATCAAAAATTTGGCAACAAAAATAAGAATTTATAAGTCTATAAAAATTAGATTTTATCCCAATTACTCAAAGAGAAAATTTGAGAAATATGGCTCTTAATTAATTATTTAGAGTCGATAATTGTTTCGTCAATTTACTGTCGTATATATCTAAACGTCCCTTGAAATTTACAAAACCAACATTATTTTGTCGAAGTCTGTTAACTGTCATTTTTAGCAGTAGTCTATTAATTCCCAGCGTGGGGATTCAACCAGCAAGGGCGCAAATAAGTCAATATTGTCAATTATCTGCCAAAGCAATCCAAGAAAAAGAAAACCTCAGGCTGTCAGCACTGAGAGGCAAGAAAGATCAACAAAATCGCTATCAAAAACTGGTCAAACAACACGCACAAGAATTACAAACTTGTCGCACACGTAATTGGCCTCAAACTCAAGCTATTTGGTTACGTTTGTATCCCTGTGACACTCAGCCGGGAGCAATTGATCAGATTATGGATCGAATTGTCAGTCGTGGCTATAACCAAGTTTATTTAGAAGCATTTTATGACGGACAGGTGTTATTGCCAGCAGCAGCTAATCCGACAGTTTGGCCGGCGGTAATTCGGACTGTGGGCGCAGAAAGAGTTGATTTGCTAGAAGCAGCGATTAAAAAAGGGCAAGAGCGTGGTTTGAAGGTTTACGCTTGGATGTTTACCATGAATTTTGGCTATACTTACAGCCAGATTCCTAGTAGACAAGAAGCGATCGCTCGCAATGGTAAAGGCCAAAACAGTATAGATGTTGTAGATAACCGTTCTCAAATATTTATTGACCCCTACAACACCCAAGCAAAAACCGATTATTACCGCATGGTACAAGAAATCCTGCGTCGTCGGCCAGATGGGATGTTATTTGACTATGTGCGCTATCCCCGACAAGCTGGAAGCGATTCCATAGCTACTAAAGTTTCCGATTTATGGTTATTTACTCCAGCAACTCAAGAAGCTTTATTTCGTCGCGCTAAAAATGCTAAAGGGTTGGAATTAATTCGCCGCTTTTTAAGTAGGGGATACATCACCGCAGGAGATATAGGTCAAGTCGATAAACTTTATCCTCAAGAAGGTGAACCGCTTTGGGAAGGACGCAATCTTCCCCCAGAGCCAAAGTCTTTATCATCAGCAACCGACAGACAAAAAATTCTGCAATTGGAGTTGTGGCAATTGACTGTAGCCCATGCTATGCAAGGAATAATAGATTTTGTGGCTTTAGCTAGTTATCCAGCACAGCAGCAAAGTATTCCTGCTGGGGCAGTGTTTTTCTCCGATGGTAATCAAGCTGTAGGTCAAGGTTATGATTCCCGTTTACAACCTTGGGATCGTTTCCCTAGTTCTTTGGAATGGCATCCTATGGCTTATGCAAACTGTGGAAATAATAATGCTAGTTGTATTGCGGCACAAGTACAACGGGTTTTAAGTGCAGCACAACCAGGTACAAATGTGATTCCAGCTTTAGCTGGTAAATGGGGAGAATCAATTAGTAATCGTCCATCCTTAGAAGCGCAAATGCAAGCACTACGCCAATTTTCGCCTCAACTGAAGGGAGTGAGTCATTTTGCTTATTCTTGGCAATATCCTGAACATGATGGCGATCGCAAATTCTGCCGCAATCAATAACTACCAATCACCCAATTGCGTACCCAAAAAGTAACGCACATGATCAACAAATGTCGGACCAGATTGTCTGTTTCCATGTCCTAAACCCGGAACTACATAACAATCACCATCTGGGAAACATCGAGCGCAAGCTTGAGCGTTTTTAACATTTACAATCGGGTCATTAGCACCTACCAAAAATCTCACCCGTCGCGGTGATTTCACTTGCTCAATATAAGTCATCGGATTGCAAATTTGAGCATATTTATCAGAGTATTTCAAATCTTTCGCTAATTTGAGCATCTGCACCATCGGTTTTAATTGTGGTTGCACTCGCGCCAAAATATTTTCTGCTAATGTTCCCAAACCAGAAGCAGCTAAATCTGGCAAAATCCAATAACCCCAACTATTAGCAAAAGTTTGGAGATTCGCATGACCAATTGTACCTAATAACCTTTCCCCAATGCCATGAGCAGTAAAAGCATAGGAACTAAATAAAACTCCCATACTCACCCCAAACAAACCCAAACGGCTATTAAGACCATATCTTTCACCGCAAAATTGATGAATTTTAGTAATATCTACAGCTGTCTGTTGAAATATTTTTGATAAAAGTTCTGTATTAAATGGGATACCTCTGTCAACTAAAGGCTTAATTTCGTTTTCCACCACCGCAGTAGATGTCCGCACCAAACTACGTTCACCTGCAAAGGGCGTATCAAATAAAGCCACGGCTATGCCCATCTGTGTCAGCGTTGGGACAATAAAATTATTCCAGCTATATGGCGCACACATTCCCTGTAAGCCAATTATTAAGGGTGTATTCTGTACAGGTCGATGGCTAGGAAGAAAAACAGCCACGGGAAACCCACTTAATCGGTTATCAATATCTGCTACACCAGTGTAAGAGTGTGGCTCATGGAACCAGTATCTTTCCCCATTCACACCCTCAACATTAATCGCATCAGCACCGTAAATAGGCATATTTATCTGTATTACTACTAAGTAGCGGATTTTAACGAATATCCTAACAATTCAAGAACTGTTTTATCAAAAAATTAGTCAGGCAATCTAAGCTTGAGAAATCATTGCTCTCAAGTGTAAGATTTCAGTGCTACTATAAGCTGTTTGCCCGGATATCTTTATTAGTACAAAAGTTCTATACTAGATTAGGTACATAGGGTATCTAATGCATACTGATTCTAAACTATGGCACGTGGCGAAACCCTCCGAAAGCTCTTCAGAAGCTTCTCCCGCAATGAGAGAGAGGAGTTTTTGGCTGCGGCTATGGAACTTATTGAAGAAGAAAAAAATAAAAACCATATCCTGCTGGCTAGAGATTTGGAAAAACTGCTTCACAATGGGAATGGATACACCAAACCTCTAGCCGCTAACATAACTTCCTGGAATCAGTTTCCTGAACCGCCTAAAGATAAGGATACTGGACTGGCCTTACTTGAGGTAAAGAAGTTCGATCTGACATGGGATCACATTGTCCTCAGTGAGAAAATTTTCGATATTTTGCAAGAAATAGTCCTCGAAAACCGTAAACAGGACATCCTTGCAGCCTATAACCTCAAGCCCAAAAACAAATTGCTCTTTTGTGGACCACCTGGTTGTGGTAAAACCCAAACAGCAAAAATCCTTTCCAGTGCTTTGGGGCTACCACTGGTTTACGTGAATTTAACAGCCGTATTTTCTTCTTACTTGGGTGAAACTGCAACCAATCTTCAGAAAATTTTTACATATATTGAAAAAGGTGAATGGCTAGTTTTGTTTGATGAGTTTGATGCGATCGCTCGTGATCGAGATAACTTAAATGAACATGGTGAAGTCAAACGCTTAGTGAATAGCCTGTTACAACTCATTGATAATGCAACGAATCAAAGTATATTTGTTGCAGCAACTAATCATGAGAAACTATTGGACAGTGCAGTTTGGCGACGATTTGATGAGGTAATTTTCTTCGATAACCCAACGGTTGAACTAAGAACGGCTCTTTTGAGTCGCTATCTGTCTGGTATCCGTTATACTGCTATAGATCTATCTGTCTTTGCTACTCGGCTTGAGAATGCTACTGGAGCAGATATAGAACGTATCTGTTCTGATGCAATTAAATCCGTGATTCTGCGGAGTGAGCGTACCTTAACTGCTGATGATTTAGACGTTGCGATAGGGCGTTTTTTAGAAAGGCAAAGTATAATAGCAAACTCAAAATAATTATTTACGTCGAGTCCTAATGGTAAGTCAATTTGAACACCTAAAATTGCCGAGAAGAATTAACATCGAATTACCACGACGACGACCTCGTGGTGGTGGGGGTGGTGAAAAACGCACTGATTTCATTGAACATGGTAAGAATTTATTAGATCAAATTTATAGCCTGACTGAACCTATCAAGCAAAAGAGCAACCCTTTCCATCTTGACCCAAAATTGATTTTTAAGATCAAAGTTGCTAAAGAAGGATCTTTTTCAGACGATAATTTGACTAAAACAGGACTAAATATTCTAGCACGTGAACCCAACAAAGCGATTGTCGTTTTCTCTTCTGACAGTGAGCTAAAAGAATTTAGGAAACGTTTAGAAAATTACAGTCAAATTACGGCAGGACCTGAATATTCATATTTAGGGGCAATTGATGAGTTAGTTCCCCTCGAACGCGAAGATCGCATTGGTCGTCTGTTAGAAATAAAGCCTGTAGAAGCAGATGAACTTGTTGCTTTAGATTTGGAACTCTGGCACACAGGGGATCGCAAGGAAATGCAAAAGTATTTAGATGATATTGCCGAGGTGCTAGAGAGTTTACCCAGCGATACTGCTCCTATGAGAATGAGTGATAGATACGTTGGTGATTATCTATGTATAGCTCGAATTAAAGTCACTCAGGAAGCTTTAGAGCTTTTGTTAGAAGTAGAAATCGTCAAAGAAATTGATCGTCTTTCTCAACCTGCATTTGAAAGAAATGCTGATTATAATTTACCAATTTCTAGTTTCCCTGAAGTTGTTTCTCCACCTCAAGAGAATTGCGGCATTCTTGTTATAGACTCAGGTGTACAGAGTGGTCATCCATTAATTGCTCCAGTGCTGGGTGAAGCTGATGTATTTCCAGATCCAGGACAGCAATTAATAAAAAGTGGTGCAAATGATGTACATGGACATGGTACAAGTGTTGCTGGCATTGCCATTTATGGAAATATTGAAAGCTGCATTAAACAACTTTCATTTGAGCCAACTGCTTGGTTATTTTCTGCTCGTGTGACAGATGAAAACTGCAAATACTATGAAGATATTCTCTTAGAAAATCAACTGGATCAAGCAATTAAGGCTTTTGTGGATAATTACCCTAACTGTAAAGTTATCAATATATCTCTGGGTGATGATGATCAATTTTATATAGATGGAATGAAGCAGTTTCGATTAGCTGCAAAGATAGATGAAATTGCTTATCAATACCAAAACAAAAACATTATTTTTGTAATTTCAGCAGGAAATACTAACCCACCTCATGAAGAAGCAAGATCAGATGAGCAACTACTGACTGACTACCCAAATTATTTACTGAATAAAACTGCTCGAATTATTGATCCAGCAACTTCTGCGATCGCACTAACTGTAGGTTCTTTATCTTATGGTCGCGGTAGTATGACAGAACCTGATGATGTTCGTCGTCAGGCGATCGCCAAATTACCAGGATACCCCTCTCCCTTTACCAGAACTGGTTTTGGAGTAGATGGAATGATTAAACCTGATGTTGTAGATTTTGGTGGAGATTTGGTATTAGACCTCAGTTATCGAGAAAGTTTAGGTTTACCTAAAGTTAGTCAATTAGGAGATACTGTCGCTGGAGTTTCTGTTGTCACTCTCTCCAAAAATTTCCAAAGCTCTTTATTTCATATCTGTAGTGGTACAAGTTTTGCTGCACCTCGTGTGGCTAACATTGCTGCTCAACTTTTTACAAAATATCCAAATGCCAGTTCTAACCTCATTCGAGCATTGATTGTCAACTCTGTGGTTCTTCCTAAAGAAATACCAGACCAATTTCAATGGAACAGTAAACAATCTCAGGGTGAAAAGACAAAACAAATTGAAAAGCAGTTAGCAATTTATGGCTATGGACAAACTGATTTAGAACGTGCAATGTATTCTGCTGAGAACTACGTTGTTCTATCAGAAGATAATATCTTGATTCCAGTAGGCAAGTTTCATATTTATGAAATTCCCCAATTACCACCTGAATTTTTTGATGTAAAAGGTACTCGCACACTATCAACCACCTTGGCTTTTGACCCTCCAACTCGTCCAACTCGTGGAGACTCATATTTAGGAGTCACAATGGAATTTAATCTTTTCAAAGGAATTGATTATGAAAAAATCGTGAGTGCTTATGTAGATGCTAGTAAAACAAGCTCACCTGATAAGTTTACGGAAATTTCACTGGACAACTTAAAGGAAAAACATGGTTTTGGCATCTTGGTCGATTTATCCCCAGGGTCTACTATTCGTAAGAAAGGAACAGTGCAAAGGGGGCAAGTACAAATATTTCCCAACTCCACAAAATATAAAGACGGAAACATGACTCTAGTGGTGAGTTGTAACCGTAAATGGGCAAATCCAGATGAAATTGAAATGCAACGTTATGCTTTAGTTGCTTGCATTAGCCATTCTGATCCTCAAGTTAATTTATATAATCGCCTTCAACTCCAGATTACCCAGAGAGAGCAAGAGCGACAACGAGGAAGAGTTTAACTGATGATGATTATAGCCCTATTTTCCTTTGGTGCGGCTACAGTTGCCAATCTTCTTTCCTGGTTATTTAGTAATACCAATTCCAGCAAATAATGATATCTTTTTGAGAGGAATTTTACTATGTTTGACAAACTATTTAACAATTTGAAAGATTTTGTTGAATCTAAAGTTAAGGAAGGAGTTGGTGAATTAGAAAAACTTCTTGCTATTCCCGAACCCGCAGCACCTTTTACAACGATTTATAAATTTCCGATTACAGAACCTACAATTACAAAAGGAGGTATTGCTGTAGCAGGAGAAAATTTGCAAATAGAAGCCTATAAAGATGAAAATCAAAGTTTTTTCAATACAACAGAAACTCTACGGAATGTGATCTTGTTTGAAGTCCCAGAACCCAATCTTAAAGAATGTGTTCTTGCTTGTCAGTTTTCTGCTAAAGCTGTAAATGCAACACAATCAATTAATGTAAGTTTAGGATTCAGCAAAAAAGGAGGGTGGACAACAACAAAAGGCTGGTTTAAAGGCGTTTCAGTGACTGACGATTTCTGCTTTTATGAAGTACGTGCTTATTTTAAGAAAGAAACAGATCCTATGAACATTCAGATCAGTGTTAAATTTGAAAGTCCAGGGATACTGTTAATTCGAGATATTGAACTATTACAAGCACCTTTAAAGGCAGGGTAAGAATAATTAAATAATTGAAATCACGTTGTTAGTTATACAACTTTTTTCTTGGCACGTTTATGTTTATACATCAGTTCATCAGCCAAAGTAATTAAATGATTTAAAGGAACTGGTTCATTAGGGTTATAATCCACCACCCCTATACTCATTGACACAACAAACGGCTTATCACCGGACTGATTATACTTATCAATAGAAGATTGTAGTCGCTGAATCATTACCTCAACATTGAGGTCGTGACTTTGGAAAAGTACCACAAATTCATCACCCCCTAATCTACCCAAAGTATCGGAACTACGAAAAGTTTGGTTGATTAAATTTGCAGATGCCAATATAGCAAAATCACCAAATTCGTGTCCCAATTGATCATTGATTTGTTTGAGTCCATCTAAATCAATGAACATTAAACAAGTAGGAATTTGAGTTCGTTGGGCTAATTTTAACTGTTGTTCCCCTAATACAAAAAATCCTCTCCGATTGTATAATCCTGTCAACTCATCAGTTAGAGATAGATGCAGCACCTCAGCTTGAGCAGCTTTTCGTTCTTCAATTTCTTGTTCTAGAGCAATAGTACGTTCTTTTACTCGCTTTTCTAATTGTGAATAGACTTCTACATTCTCAATCGCTATGGATGTAATATCCGCCAATGCTTGCAACACCTTGATTTCTTCTAAAGTAGGCTGATGGAAAGTCGCCCAATAAGTCCCAATAGCTCCTATTGGTTCTTGAGTGCGGATTGGAACCATAACCATACTTTTGACAAATGTAGGTTGATAGGCAACATAAGGAACACGCTCATCAACACTTACATCTTCAATAATTGCAGGTTGATGGTTCAACATTGCCCAACCACCAATACAAATATTTATAGGAAATCGCTGACCTTTCCACAGTGGTGCGATCGCATCCTCATCAGCATAGTAACAAAAACCATTGTCTCGAAGTACAAAACTGGCTCCATCTGATGCCGTTAATTCTCGTGCAGCAACCCGCACAATTTCCATAATCCTATCTAAAGTACGGGCAAGAGACAGCTCTTGAACTACTAATAATAAACGTTCCATTGCCTGCAAGTATTGCCTAGTCGCATTACTTTCTGTCTCCAATAGTGTTGGACAAGACAATTGTGAAAAAACATTGGTTGTTGTCATGTACACCTCGTTAATTTTCCATAAACTCGATAATTTGGCACAATTAACAGATTTTTTCAATCTGACACACTCTGCTAATATGTTGTCCCAAAAGCTTGTAATAACCAATTATCGTTGATTCGTATCATGTCTAATTTCTATATTGCATAAGTCCTAGACACGTTAACAAGCAGCTTTTATTGCTACTAGCTCACTTAATGCCTATTAGGCTAGTTTAAAGTAAATTTTTTAAAATGGTATAAAAACTATGTAATTTTTATGTAGTCTTCGCGTAGTTTTTGCTGCTATCATAAAATTTATCTCAAAAATACGATTAATTCGCTTCAACGTCATTACGTATTTATTCGTGTATAGACTGTACAAATACGCAATCGTACTATTTTGTTTCCATCCAGTTATCACCTGCACGCACATCAACTACCAAAGGCACACTTAAAGAAACAGCATTTTCCATCAGCGATTTAATTTGTGGTTGTAATTCTTCCCACTCTTGTGGAGGAACTTCAAATACCAATTCATCGTGAACTTGTAACAACAACCGTGCTTGATATTGTTTTAAAACCTTATGTAATTGCGCCATTGCAATTTTGATAATATCAGCACTAGAACCTTGAATTGGTGCATTAGCAGCAGAGCGTAATAACCCCGCATCATAAGCGCCTAAATTCTTTAATTTACTCAAATCAATATCTTCTATATTCCTACTTTTTAACCCACGTAAACTGTTACTAGTAAAATCAAAATAACGCCGTCTACCCAAAATTGTTTCTACATAACCTTGAGAAATAGCTTGTTTTTTAACTTCCTCCAAATATGCAAACACTTGAGGATATCTTTCATTAAATCGCTTAATAAACTCATTTGCAGCATTCTTATCTATACCCGTTGAGCGTGCAAACTTGAGAGAACCCATTCCATAAATTACACCAAAATTAATTGTTTTAGCAAAACGTCTTTCTTCTGATGTGACTTCCTCTTTTTCAAAGACTAACTTTGCTGTGACAGTGTGAATATCTTCATTTTGCTGATATGCTTTTAGTAATATAGGTTCTTGACTCAAATGAGCCAAAATTCTTAACTCAATTTGAGAATAATCAGCAGCTACCATTAACCAACCTGATTCAGGTAAAAATGCCTTGCGAATTTGACGACTAAAAGCAGTACGAATAGGGATATTTTGCAAATTTGGGTTAGAAGAAGATAACCTACCCGTTGAAGTTGCAGCTTGGTTAAAATCTGTATGTAAGCGTTGACTCTTTGGATGTACTAATACTGGCAAAGCATCCACATAGGTAGATTTTAATTTTGATAAAGTCCGATATTCTTGAATCGCATCAACAAAACCAGTTTCATCAACTTCTTGGAGTTTTTCTAAAGTCGCTGCGTCTGTAGAATAACCAGTTTGAATTTTGCGGGAATATTTGGTACTTAATCCCAACTTCTCAAATAAAATATGGCTCATTTGTTTGGGAGAACCTAAATTAAATTTTTCCCCTGCAATTCCAGTTGCTGTTATTTCTAACTTCGCTAATTCTGTTTCCAACTGCTGAGAAAGGTCTTTTAGATAATCTGAATTAATTTTCACTCCTGTATATTCCATTTCTGCTAAAACTGCTTCTAGCGGTTGTTCTACTTCTTGCAATAGTTGATCTAAAGCCGGAGTTTTTGCTAATTCTTCTCGCAATTTTGGTACTAACCCAAATGTTGCATAAACATCCATTCCGCAATAATCAGCAACAGCAGCAATATCTATATCAGCAATGGTTTTACCTTTGGGAACTAAATCTGAATAACTTGTTGCAGTTAATCCTAAATATCGTTGTGATAAATCAGTTAAATTATGGCTACTATCTGGATTTATCAAGTAACTTGCCAGCATGGTATCAAATACCACTCCTGCTAAATTAATTCCCTGACACCGCAGAATTAAACGGTCAAATTTAGCATTTTGTAAAGATTTAGGATAATCAGCACTTTCCAAAATTGGACGTAATGCGTTTAATACCAAATCTTGATTTAAACTATATCCAAATTTATGATTTAAAGGAATATAAGCTACTGCATCAGGTTCTAATCCCCAACAGCAACCAATTCCGACTAAATCTGCATCTCGTGGTTCTAACGCAGTGGTTTCTGTATCCCAAGCAACTGGTATTTTTGGATCAGTGAATGTTTTTAATAGGTTCACTAACTCAATTAATTTAGCTTCTGTATTAATGATGTGTGGTTGAATTGGTGAAGCAGATTGCTTTTTAGCCTCTGCTGTTTCAGCAGCACTGAAAAAAGACAAATCATCATCTTCATTATTAATTGATTCAGATGTCTTTATTTCTGCAACTTTTCCCCCAAATTTAAGTTGCAATTCGTTGATTTTATCTAAAAAATTATTAAATTCTAATTTTTCTAAAATAGGGGTGATGATGCTACTATCAAATCCTGTTAATTTACAATCTTCTAAATCAACTTCTATGGGAACATCAACAACTATTTGCGCTAAAAATCGAGATTTAGCTGCATTCTCTTTTCCCGCAATTAATTTTTGTTTAACTGTACCTTGAAGTTGTTCTAATTCTGCATAAACATTATCAAGGGAATTATAAGTATTTAGAAGTTTTACCGCAGTTTTTTCGCCAATTCCTTTGACCCCAGGAATATTATCTGATGGATCACCGCAAAGTGCTTTGTAATCAACAATTTGTGTAGGTAATATTCCTAATTTTTCTTTAACTTGTTCTGCTCTAAATTCAGCGATACTATTTGCAGAACGTTTTAAAGCATCTGGACTAAAATTTAAAACAGTAATCCCTTTGTCAGCATCAATTAGTTGAAATAAATCCTTATCACCCGAAAGAATTTGCACCCGATACCCAGCCGCAGCAGCTTTTTGCGCTAAGGTTCCCAAAACGTCATCTGCTTCGTAACCGGGAGCAGTTAATATTGGTAAATTTAAGCTATTTAGTAATTCTTTTAGGTTTGCTAAGTCGGGAATAAAGTCTTCTGGTGTTTCTGCTCGTCCGGCTTTATAAGTTTCGTCAGCTTCATGACGGAAAGTTGGTAAACTTAAGTCAAAAGCTACGGCCATTGCTTGTGGCTGTTGTGTTGTCATTACTTCCAGCAAGCATTTAAGAAAGCCAAAACAAATACTGGTAGGAATTCCCGCTTTTGTGCGTAGTCCTCCATTTTTACCTTTAGCAAAAGCAAAGTAGGAACGATAAGCTAGTGAATGTCCATCTATGAGGATGATGGTGGGACTGGTTGTGGTTGGGGAATCTGAAATCAACTGATTAACTGAATGTTGGGACATACCTATTTTAACTAGTGCTAGAGCCTGTTAATCTCTAACTGGAAGTTTAATGCTGGGGAATTTATGCACAACGCATCTGCTACTGATTTATCATCGACTAGCAATCTAGCTCAAGTTGGAAAAGATATTAAGCTACTGGTATTAGATATAGATGGGACGATCGCAGGTCACGATAACCAGGTGAGTGAAACTGTCAAGGATGCGATCGCTAAAGTACAAGCAAAAGGTATTCATGTAGCTATAGCCACTGGTAGGATGTACTGTTCAGCTTTGCGGTTTCATCAAGACATTAAATCTAATTTACCACTTGTAGCCTATCAAGGAGCTTGGATTCAAGACCCAAAAAACCACAAAATTCATCGTCATTTAGCCGTTCCTAGAGAAATTACCCAGCAATTACTAGACTACTTTGAACAGCCGCAATTACGCACACTTCTTTCTGTGCATTTTTATATTAAGGATCAACTCTATGTGCGGGAAATCACCACAGAAACTGAACTTTATGCGGAACGTTGTGGTGTCAATCCTATTCCTGTGGGTGATTTACGTCAAGTTTTGAGTGATGAACCTACCAAAGTTTTAGCTTTGTGTGACAACGCGAATTTAATTCAAGAACTCTTGGGTAATTTACGTCTTCAATACACACCAGCAGAACTCTATATGACAACATCTGTGGCTACTTTCTTAGAAGCAGCTAATCCATTTGTGAATAAAGGAACGGCTGTACGTTACCTCGCAGAAGAACTGCTGGGGTTAACAAGAGACAATGTGATGACTATTGGGGATAATTTTAATGATGTAGAAATGCTGGAATATGCAGGTTTTGGTGTGGCTATGGGTAGCGCTCCAGATGCAGTTAAAGCGATCGCTAATTGGGTAGCACCAAGCGTAGAAAATCATGGAAGTGCGATCGCCATAGAAAAGTTTTTGCTTTCTTAGAAAAATTCGTTCCATCACTACTATAGACATCAGAAAAGACACCGACGACTGGCCGTGTTTCGTCTCGGTGTCTTTGCTGGTTCGCTCCTCACACACCTCATAATATAGCCGACGATAGTTATTTCGTCAAGAGTCGTAATTATAAATTTTAATAATATTTAGCTAAATAAGCCCAATTATAACTCTAAAGGCGCAAAAACTCCCAATTTTGTTTCCAATACAGACCTTAAAACCAACTGAGTCGCTATCAATAATCCCAATCTAGCTTGAGCTAACTCCCTAGAATTATTTTTTACATCACCCCAAATCCGACAATTAGACCAAAAACTTTCCCAGGCTTGACTCAATTTCAGTGCTGATTTTTCCCAATTAACAGAATTATCAAAATCAGGGAATACCAAATCATCTACAATTTTTACCAATTGGTGAATCAGATGCACTTCATCTGCTTGATTAAGGCGTAGCTTTTGCTCAGAATTTAACCAGGATATAGACTGTGCTGACATAAAACATCGATCATCAACACCATGATCTACAAGTTGAATCAATCCCTCTCGATCAGCTAATCGTAACAATGAACAGCAGCGTGCGTGAGCATATTGAATTGTAAATAATAATTTACTTTTATTTTCTAGAAGGTAAGAAGAAGGTGAAAGAGAAGAGTTTTCTTCTTCCCCATTATCTTTAGTTAAACTATCCAACCAAGCAGCTACGGTAGGATCATTTAGTTTTATATGAATCAAAGCCGGGGGAACTATTTTCATGCTAAAAATCTCACCACAATTTGCGGATAAATAAGTAGCAAGTTCCCTGACAATATGCATACCCTTTGAATGATTAGATAGAGAAAGCTTTATCGCTACACTGGAAATATATAAAATGTTCCCACTATTTCCACCTTGGTATAACGGAAATTTTCTCTTTCCTATGCCAAGAATTTTCTCATCCTTAGTATAAACACTTAGAAAATTCCCTAAATGGATATATACTAAATGTTTAATTGAGGTATACTTTTTAAGAGTAGCCAATGATGCACGTAGTAGTTTGGATAACTTTTATGATTATCACCATTTTATCCTGTTCCATCCACCTTTAGGTAGAAGTTTAGTCTAGGTAAAGAAAAATGAGAGTAGGATAAAATTTCATGAATAATCGATAAATGATTAGTAAACTTTACTACCCTCATTGTACAGTAAGAAGTATAACGAAAGAGTAGAGAGTTAATTTACTTTCTACACTTCAGATGGCTGACGCTGTTGGGCGTTAAGCCTACCCTGTTAACACAAAGACACTCCTTGCACCTTTTTATTTAGTCTTTGTCTTCAGCCGAACGCTCTTTGTTACCTATGCAATCTCAATCCTCCTTTTCCGAGGCATCACGGCCTTTTTTAACTTGGCAACGAATTCTTGATTGGGCTCAAGAACACTACCGCTGCCGCACCTTCAGCAAAGATGAACGCATTCCCGCCAGACCCGGATTGCTGTATTTAGTCCAGAGAGGTGCGATCCGCATGGTAGGAACCGCCCAAGTTAGTGCCACTGCCAGCCAGCTAACATCACGACGCATCAATAGAACTCCAGAAGAAGCTTTTTTGGGTTTCGTGGGAGCAGGGCAACCTTTTGAAATTGTTGCTCAGTCACCATTCACACTCCAGTCTTACGCCCACGTTGACCAAACTGCGGTGCTATGGATGTACTGGCATGATTTAGATAACTGGCCTCATTTCCGTCGTGAAGTTATGGATGCCTTTAGGTATCAACACCAGCGTAAGCTTTTGTGGCTAAGTGCCTTGGGACAAAGGCGCACAATTGACCGACTTCTAGGATTTCTCACCTTGTTAATTGAGGAATATGGAGAACCGGCAATGAGCGAAACCGATCCCGATGTAATTCGCGGTTATTGCCTACCCTTCCCACTCACCCATGCTCAAATTGGCAGCGCTATTGGTTCAACGCGCGTCACTGTCACCCGCTTAATGGGTAAATTGCGTCAACGCGGACTAATCCTCACCCAAGGGGATAATTTGATTTGCCTACCAGCAGAGTCGATTAATAGAACCAACTAAGGCGCACTTAGAAGCCACTTTGGAAGCGTGTAAGTTTGGTATTTGCCATTGTTTAAGCCATCAACAGCAGGAGTCAGCGGATTTTAACAAACCCAGTTTGGGTAATTAGTTCCTGTCCCTGCTCTGTTAGTAGTAAGTTAGCATAAGCAACACCTGCTTGCTCCTCAGTTTGACCAATCTGTTTGACCACCACAAACAGATTTCGGGTAATCGGGTATTTTCCTGATTGAAAAGCCTTGATGTTCAATTGGTTCCGTTTATCAGGACACTCATTAGGGATAACAAATGGTTCTTGATAGGGAGCAATATATTGCCCTGGCATTCGCCCCAAAGGCAAGGGTTTAATGGAACATTGAGGAACAACCTCTGGGGCAGAAGCGTAATAGATGCCACCAGGACTATCAGCCACCTTTTTTAAGGCTTGGGTGGTCGTAGAGATAAACTCTACTTGAGGACTGAAAGCTTGACCACCCAAAATGTCTTGGACAAAAAGTTCAACTGTACCACCATCACTGATACGACGAGAATACGGCTGGATTGACAAATTGGGACCACCGACCTGGTTCCAATTATTGATCTTGCCTGTGTAGATAGATTTAAGTTGGTCTATGGTCAATCCTGGAATATTCAGATTAGGGTTAACGGCTACAGCTAACCCATCAATAGCTACAGGAATTTGACTGAGCTTGAATCCACGCTGCTGGGCGCGATTTAACTCTTGGTCTAAAATCGGTCGTGAGGACTGAGCAAAAGTCAGTTGACCATCAATTAACGACTGTATCCCTGTACCAGAGCCTGGAGCCGCATTACTGGGCTGTACATAACGTAGCCGGAACTCTGGTCTTGCTGCTTGAAGTGCTGGATCAATTACCAGTCGAATTGGGGCCCAAGAAGTACTACCACCGTAGTTGAATAATCCTGTAGGAACATTTTGGACATTAGCAAATGTTGTACCTTGAGAGTTTTTTGATGTACTCTGGGGTTGATTTTGATTACTAGAGCTAATAATTTGATCTAGGTTAACATTTGATTTTCTGGTAAACCACCAAAAACCGCCACCTATGAGCGATATTGTCGTTAACAAAGATAAGCCGAGAATAAGCGTTTCATTTTTTTGAGTCATACAAAGTAAAGTATTAATTTATTTTTCAAACATTCTCATAAAACTTTGTTCAGATTGGATTTACCAATCTGAATTATCTGAATTCTAGTAAGTATTCAGGATAGAGAATACAAAAGTCAGGAGAATAAAGCTTTTTTAGTCAACTTTGATGATTTTGATAAAATCTCTCTTCTCTCTACTCTTCATTTCATAAGCATTCTGACTCCTGACTCCTGACTCCTGAATTCTATCTAGAACATAGGTTCTAATTTTTACCCCAAGTATTTGTGAATACAAATGCCTGTTGGGGTTTGCGTTGACGTGGAGCAAATTCACGCTGTTGGTATTGTTCAGGTAGTGCTTGGGGATCACCTGGATAACCAATTGCGATCGCACTTACTGCCTCATATCCCTCTGGAATACTATATAAATCCCGCGCTTTAGATGCATCAAATCCTGCCATCTGGTGAATAAACAAGCCTAAAGAGGTTGCTTGAATAGCAAGACTGCAAACTGCTCCTCCTAAATCATAAAAAGCATGACGGTTAGGTTGTCCATTTTTCTCAAAACTAAGTTTGGCTACCGAGATCATGAGAACAGGAGCATTCTTTGCCCATACTTGATTTGGTTCTACTATACAACTCAGCAGCTTGCTAAATTCTTCTGGATTTTCCTGAGTGGCAACAATAAAATGCCAAGGTTGCTCATTATAGGAAGAAGCAGACCAACGAGCCGCTTCTAATAAACTGCAAAGTGTTTCTGCTGTAATGGGTTTGTTGGAAAACGCTAAGGGACTCCAGCGTTGTTGCAGCAACTGATGAATTGGATATTGGGGATTAGCTAGTTTTTCCATGATTTTTCTCTTGAACAACAGTTTGGTGATTTAATTCCCACTAACTTATATGTCAAAGTATCAAGCCCCAACACATAACTTAATTACAAATTATGAATTACAAATTACGAATTATTTTAAATTGTCTCGTATCGGCTCAAAATCATACCCAGTGTGGGAACGCTTACCGGGAACAATTTGCACAAGTTGGACTGGGGCATTGCGATCGCCTGATTGCAAAAAGCGAATTGCGCCAGAAGCACCCGTAGTGGAAAAATCTGACGAAAGTAAAGCTTGTTGAATTCCAGACCGATTAGGATTGATTTCTAGGGCTTTAATGAAGGCTTTTGTGGCATCATAGGCAAGGGCAGTACGCCAACTCACATCACCACTCCATAACTTGCGAGACTTTTGGGGAAAATCTGACTTTGTGTCACCATCAATATGCCAAGGAACTGCTACTACCATTCCCGTCGCTTGTTCTCTACCAACTTCTAAAGTTTTTAGGCTATAAACATCATCACCTGCCAGTAAAGTTAAGCGTTTCTGATTCGCTTGAACTACTTGCAGTGCTTTGTCCAAAGTTTCAGTATTAGCGGCAAACATCAACACTTCTACTCCGTCCTGAATTGCGCGTTCGACACTTTTAGCAGCACTAAAATTCCCCTGAGATAAATCTACCTCGCTTGATACTTGTCCACCCTCCAATGCTAAGGAAGAAACAAATTCAGATTTTAAAGATTGGCTATAGTTACTTTGAGAATTGAAAAAAACTACAGCTTTCTTTTTCTGTAATGTTTTTACCATGTAGTTAGCTAAAGTTCTAGCGGCCATAAAATCACTAGGAACTGTGCGAAAAACATAGCGACTAAAGTTAGATATTTTTACCGAAGTGCTGGTAGGAGAAATAGCGACAAGTTCTCCAGAATTATAAACAGTACCTGCGGCTAAAGTTACATCACTTGTATTAGGACCCACTACACCTAATACTTCAGAATTTTTGACTAAAGTGGCTGCAATTTGTTTAGATATTTCTGGATTATCTTCATCGTTGGCGATTCCTATCTTTAAAGGTACTCCTTTAATTCCCCCAGCAGTATTGATTTCACTCTGAGCTTGAGCAATACCCCGTAAAATCTCTAATGCTGCATTAGGGTCAGTGGTAATAGGTAAAGATGCAACTATGGTATAGCTTTTTGCCAAGCCAATGCGGGCATTATTCAGATATATCAGTGATTCTGGGTCGTTACGATTGTTTTTTAGCGAGGCTGTTAAATCTGCAATTGCTTTTTCATAGTTTTTATTAGCTATTGCTTGTATCCCATCTTTTTTCGCTGAAGATATTTCTCCAGTAGTTAAGGATTTATCTCCAAAACTAATTCGTTCGCTAATTGATTTGTTGCTGTTATTTGTTTGATTGGCAGCGGTATTATTACCAAAATTAACCCCGGAATGATGAATAAACCACCAAATACCTCCACCAGCTAAACCTGTTGTCAAAAGTAGAGATAAAACTAAAATTTTAATTTCATTTTTTTGTGTCATAAGTGATTTTTAATCAAGTCAAATTTGGTATTTAATTATTTTGACAAAATTCTGCTGGCTTAATTAGGATCATTTAATTCTGACAAATCCAGCCTTTTCAATCAGTTCTTGACCTTGAGGTGTTAAGAGCCAGTTTGCATAGGCTTCCCCAGCTTGTTGGTCTGATTGACCATTCTGTTTGACAATTACAAATAACTTGCGGGTGATTGGGTAATTTCCACTGCGAAAGTCTTGAGTATTTATCTGGTTACGTTTGGCAGGACATTCAGTTTGTGGTATATATGGTTGTTGATAGGGAGCTATTAATTGGTCACTTTTATTTCCCAAAGAGAGAAGCTTAATTGTACATTGAG
The DNA here is from genome assembly GCF_034931625.1 of Anabaena cylindrica UHCC 0172. GTDB lineage: Bacteria > Cyanobacteriota > Cyanobacteriia > Cyanobacteriales > Nostocaceae > Anabaena > Anabaena cylindrica_A. The sequence continues at coordinate 33,612 of NZ_JAYGGY010000003.1, forward strand.
GGACTATTTCTGGTGCAGAACCGTAGTAAATTCCTCCAGGAGTAATGGCTAATTTTCTGAGAGCTTCTGTGGTTGTACTAGGATAATTAACGTTTTTACCAAATTCATCTTTATTAAGAACATTTTCGACAAAAAAATCTACTGTTCCACCAGCTTCTTTATTGCGAGATAAAGGGACAATAGGCAAATTGTCACCATTTAAATCTTTCCAGTTAGTAATTTTGCCTGTGTAAATACCTTTAAGTTGGGCAACTGTTAATCCAGGAATATTTAAGCTATGGTTAACAGCGATGGCAATACCATCAATTGCTACAGGAATTTCTTTGAGACTAAATCCTTTTTGTTGAGCTTTTGCGTTTTCTTCTTCTTTGATAGAGCGAGACGATTGAGAAAAATCTAGTTGATTTGCTATCAACATTTTAATCCCAGTTCCAGAGCCTGGTTTTTCGTTAATGGGTTGGATGTAACGTAAAACAAACTGAGGGCAAATTCCTTGCAGTACGGAATCTACGTCTCTACGTATGGTTGCCCAGGTTGTACTGCCACCATAACTAAATATTCCCTGTGGGATGTTGGTTACATCACAATTGCTTGGTGCATTAGCTGTATTAGCTTTAATAACTGTTTGAGATTGATTTTCTTTTTTGGTAGCAATAGAATTAGAACTATTTTGATTGTTAAGAATTTTCTCCCAACGCCCCATGAGAAGCCATAGGCCTCCAAAAATTAACCCAATAGTAATAATAAGAGATAAAAGCAGTGGAAGCGTTTCATTTTTTTGAGACATAATTCGCTTTCTCAAGGCTAATTGTGTTTAAAGTATTGAAGATAATAATTTATACATTAGTCGAAATATTGCTGTCATAGCAATGCTTACTAAGGCAGCAGCAATCGCTAAAATAATTACTTGTTGAATACCAATACCTCCCTGTAAGTAAGGGAGAAAAAGAATAATTGCAAAACTTATGCCCGCAATAATTAACAAATCAAATTTTTCTAACCAGCGCTTAGTTTGACTAAAAATGAGAATCCCCAAAATCACAAAGGAAACAGCCAAAGTAATGATTGGGTTTTTGACTAAACTCAAAAGTGCGATCGCTATTAATGCCCCTTCAAAACCGCTAAAAGCCGCTCCAGCTAGTAATTCCCAAGTAGCAAAGGCTGGTCGAATTGGTATTGGTACTGGTGGTTGTGGTGGCTGTGATATTAATGGGGGTGGTTGGATTTGTGGTTGGATTTGTGGTTGGATTTGTGGTGGTGCTGTTGGGGGAATCGGGCGAGGAGAAAGGGCTTCTAACACTTCCTGGGCTGACTGAAAGCGTTGACTAGCAGCAGGTAACAGCATTTTTTCTAAAATATCAGCCAGTCTGGGGCTGACTTTGATTTGAGAACGCCACTTCCATTCGTTGCTGTAGGCATCAAAAAGTTTACTTGCTTCTTGTCCTGTCATTAAAGTGATGAGAGTGACAGCTAAAGCATATAAATCCGTAGAGGGAAATACTTGACTTCCTGACATTTGTTCTGGTGGTGCAAACCCCATAGAATAAATTCCTGTGGAACTAGCAGCACCAGAAGGAGCATTAGCGACTAGCTTAACTGCACCAAAATCTAGTAAGAATAGAGTGCCATCTCGACGATGCATGATATTAGAGGGTTTAATGTCTCTGTGGATAATGCCTCTATCGTGGATAAATGTCAGTACTGGGAGAATTTCTCTGAGTATTTTTAGTGCTTTGGCTTCAGAAAAATTGCCATTTTGAGCTAATTCTTCTTCTAAGTTTTGTCCATCAATATATTCCTGGACTAAATAGAAAAACTGGTCTTCATATCCTGGTTGTAAACTCTGAACTACGACGGGAAAGAAAGCAAATAAGTCAGGAATTTGTTTATGTTCGTTACCTATCTGAGCTAAAACTTCTGCTTCTCTTTCAAATAAATTTTGTGCTAATTGTAGTTGATCTGATGTTAAATTACCTGCTGGTTGGAATTGTTTAACTACACATAAACGCATTCCTGGAATCCGGCGATCACTTGCTAAAAAGGCGGCTCCAAAGCCTCCTCTGCCTAGTAGACTAGTTGGAACATAGCGACCATCTAACAACAGTGGCATACCGCAGCTAGTACAATATTTTTGCTGTGTTGTTTTTAGGTTTGTAAGATTATCTAAATCCGCAAAATAGTTTTTTGGGCGCGGGCAGCGTGGACGAGTGCAGTAAACTTCCATGTTAGTTTTTAGTCATTGGTCACTAGTCATTAGTCATTAGTCATTAGCTACAGCAATGGACAGCGTGATTAGGATATCAATGTAATGATGAAACTCGTACTAAAAAAGGGTTTTATCCCTAAATTCTGACTCCTGCTATATTTACTTTTGACTACTGACTATTGACTTTTGACAAAATGTTTATTCTGCGTCAGATAAGTTGGGTGTTAGTGTATCTAATGTAGCTACCACTAAATCCTTGTGTGATAATTTTAACATATCTCCATCCCATCCAGGAGTGGCAAATTGAGGTAAGATTTCCTGACTAAAGGCTTCTGCGGCTTTAGAACGATAGCGATTGGGATTAACAATCAACCACAAAGTGCGTTTGACGATAACTCCTTCAATAGGAACACGATGTAGCACACCCATTTGTAATTCTTTAGCGATCGCAGCAGTAGAGACAAAAGCTGCCCCCAATCCAGATTGCACAGCGTTTTTAATAGCTTCAATGGAATTTAGTTCCATTTCAAATTTAAAACGTCTGGTATCAATTTCACAGCGTGCTAATACCTGATCAATGACTTTGCGGATAGTGGATTGGGAGTCTAGAGCGATGAATTGTAGTTTATATAGGTCTTCTTTTTGAATGGTTTCGAGTTTGGCAAAGGGATGGGATGTGGGTAAAATCAGCGCCAGTTCATCTTCAGCGTAAGGAACGATTTCTAAAGATTCTGCCAGTTCACCGGGAATCTCGCCACCGATGATCGCTAAATCAACTTGTCCATTAGCCACACTCCAAGCTGTGCGACGGGTAGAGTGGACGTGTAATTGCACAGCCACATCTGGATATTTTTGTCGAAACATTCCAATCATGCGCGGCAAAAGATAAGTGCCGGTAGTTTGAGAAGCTCCGACAATTAAAGTACCACCTTGAAGATTTTGTAAATCCTCAATAGCGCGACAAGTTTCTTGACACAGACTGAGGATTTTTTCACCGTAGCTCAGGAGTAGATGCCCTGCTTCGGTTAATTGGGCGCGTCTTCCTCCCCGATCAAATAAGGGGACATCCAGTTGGCGTTCCAGGTTTTGGACTTGCAAACTGACTGCTGGTTGGGAGACGTAAAGACTATCAGCGGCGCGTTTGAAGCTCCCTTCTGCGGCGATCGCTTTGAGAATGCGTAACTGATCTAAAGTGAAAGGAAGGTCAGACATAAGGCTCAACCCACAAACTTTGACAGGAGCGGATTTGGCAATAAATCAAATTTTACAGCTATAAGCTGAGTATAATTTATTGCATCTTCGAGGTAGAAGCTTTACTTGAACAAGACATTACCACAACATCTTGAATAAAGTTCTCTTTTAAACACTAGGTGGTATTAGTTGTATTGCATTTTCAACTTCGAGGCTTGACACCAAGAAGACGTTACCACAACATCTTGACTAAAGTCCCCTTGTGCATACTTTGTGGTATTGGTGGTACTGAATTTAGTTTTCTTTAAGATTACTTCACTTGTGTCTATGATGCCGAATCCTTGGTTTACCTCCAGTTATTTTGTCATGCTGGGGCTACTATTCGCTTTTGCGATCGCTCACAGCGGAGGCGCAGCCCTTCGTCCTTGGGCAGAAAAATACATCGGACCAAGGCTTTATCGCATTTTATTTGCATTAGTTAGCCTACCCTTAGCAGGAGTATTAATTGTTTACTTTTTTAACCACCGTTATGATGGCTTGCAACTTTGGCAAGTACAAGGTGTACCGGGAGTAAAAGCAGTAGTTTGGGTGCTATCAGCGATTTCGTTTTTGTTTTTATACCCTGCTACCTTCAATTTACTAGAAATTGCGGCTATTCAAAAGCCAGAAGTCCATCTCTATGAAACAGGAATTATGCGGATTACTCGCCATCCGCAAATGGTAGGACAAGTGATTTGGTGCGTTGCCCATACCCTCTGGTTAGGGACTACTTTTACCCTGGTTACATCACTGGGTTTAGTGCTACATCACCTCTTTGGGGTTTGGCATGGCGATCGTCGTTTGCGCGATCGCTATGGAGAAGCTTTTGAAGTTATGAAACAGCGGACTTCAATTATTCCCTTTCAAGCAATTTTTGATGGTCGTCAATCTCTCAAATGGGAAGAATTTCTGCGTCCTGCTTACTTGGGAGTTGCCATTTTTGTCGCTGTGCTTTGGTGGTCACACCCCTTGTTAGTCGTAGCAACTAGTAGGATAGCATGGTAGTTTTTAGTGATCCCCAAGATCACAATAAATACTAATCTAATAAAAATTCCCGGTTATCAATTACCACCAAATCAATGTAGGATAAATTCAAATAGCTTTCAGTGGGGTTTTCCTCCGTTAGTTTGAGATTTTATATTTGGTAGTTGCTGGTCAAGTTACTTTCCTGGGGAGGAAACGGCAATCAGGAGTTAAACATCAACAAAAGCCAGCGCGACATTCACGGTGGCTTTTTTGTCAGCACAACCATAAAAGCGCTGAATTATTACATATCTATACTGTAACTATAAGCGCTAATATTCCTAAAGACTGACTTGCCAATCCCTGCTAATGCTAGTTACTTTGATATAAAAACCCTATAAATCAAGAGGCGTCATGGTGTTGTCGGTCAGTGAGCGGACATTTACTCAAGAAGTTTTAGAATCTCCCATTCCTGTGTTAGTTAATTTCGAGGCTCCTTGGTGTGGCTTGTGTCGCATCATCCACCCTTTGTTGCTACAATTTCAAGCTCAATGTGTTGACGAAATTAAACTTGTGGGGGTTAACGCCGACCAAAATTTTAAGCTATCTACCACTTATAGACTTAAGTCACTACCAACTTTACTGTTGATTGAAAAAGGTATAGTCCGACAGCGCTTAGAAGGTTTTCGCAGTAGAGACGATTTACGTCTGGCCTTAGAAGAAATAAAACTCAATTACATCACTAACCATAAAACCTACAATATCCCCAAAACAGCAGAACTGGAGTGCCGCACAGTTTGATTAGGGACAGGGGCCAGGGAACAGGGGCAGAAAATATATAATTCTTGATCTTCACCGATATTCCGATACCCAATCCTCAGTAAAAAGTCCCCAAATCTAAAACCATGCTTAACACCCCACCAAGAGCTTCATAGGTGGGGTATTTTATCCTCTAGGGTGTGTGTCACAATTATTAACAGTTCCAACCTGGAAAGTTGGCTGCAAAGGAAGCTTCCGCAGCACTATCCTAACTTAGTCAAGAATTATAAAAAGTAGGCGTCAGTGATGGAAGTAATCTATCAGTATGCCTGGCTGATTCCAGTATTACCTCTTTTAGGAGCAATGCTGGTCGGTCTAGGGTTAATCTCGTTAAATCAGGTGACAAATCGCCTGCGTCAGCTTAACGCTGTGGTAATCATCTCCCTGATGGGAGCAGCTATGGGTCTGTCGCTGGCCTTGCTGTGGAGTCAATTTCAAGGACATGAGCCTTATCTCCGTACCTTTGAGTGGGCAGCAGCAGGTAATTTTCACCTGACAATGGGCTACACTATTGACCACCTAACAGCCTTAATGCTGGTGATTGTGACGACAGTAGCCTTCTTAGTCATGATTTACACTGATGGCTACATGGCGCATGACCCAGGTTACGTGCGGTTTTACGCCTATCTCAGTTTGTTTGGTTCTTCAATGTTGGGTCTGGTGGTCAGCCCCAATTTGGTACAGGTTTACATTTTCTGGGAATTGGTAGGGATGTGTTCCTACCTCCTAGTCGGCTTTTGGTACGATCGCAAGGCAGCAGCAGATGCCTGTCAAAAGGCATTTGTCACTAACCGGGTAGGTGACTTCGGTCTATTACTTGGCATTTTGGGGCTGTTCTGGGCGACAGGAAGCTTTGATTTCATGATTATGGGCGATCGCTTATCTGAACTAGTAGAAACCGGTTCTGTGAGCAATTTCCTCGCCATCGTGTTAGCAATTCTCGTCTTCCTCGGCCCAGTTGCTAAATCTGCTCAATTTCCCCTCCACGTCTGGTTACCAGATGCGATGGAAGGCCCCACTCCCATTTCTGCCCTCATCCACGCGGCAACAATGGTGGCAGCAGGTGTGTTCCTGATTGCCCGGATGTACCCAGTATTTGAAAACGTTCCCGCAGCTATGAACGTGATTGCCTTCACTGGGGCATTTACGGCGTTTTTAGGTGCGACTATCGCTATTACCCAAAACGACATCAAAAAAGGACTGGCTTATTCCACCATTTCCCAACTCGGCTACATGGTGATGGCGATGGGAGTAGGCGCTTACAGTGCCGGATTATTTCACCTAATGACCCACGCCTATTTCAAGGCGATGCTATTCCTGGGTTCAGGTTCGGTAATTCACGGCATGGAAGGCGTTGTTGGCCATGATGCTGTTTTGGCGCAGGATATGCGCTTAATGGGCGGACTGCGGAAGTATATGCCCGCAACTAGTATCACCTTCTTTATTGGTTGCGTAGCAATTTCTGGGATTCCTCCTTTTGCTGGTTTTTGGTCAAAAGATGAAATTCTAGGTGCGGCTTTTGCTGCTAACCCCTTCTTGTGGTTGATTGGTTGGCTAACTGCCGGAATTACCGCTTTCTATATGTTCAGAATGTATTTCTCGACATTTGAAGGGCAATTCCGGGGTAATGACGAAAAAATCAAAACCCAACTCAAAAATGCGGCGGCAGCTGCTGCTGAAAAATTAGGTGTAGCAGCATTAAAGCCTAATTTCGGACCTGGGGCGATGAAAAAAGGAGAACTGGCTGCACATGACTCCCACGGACACCACAGCACCTCTCCCCATGAGTCCCCTTGGACAATGACTTTACCGTTGTTGGTGTTGGCAATTCCTTCGATGTTGATTGGTTTGGTGGGTACTCCCTACGCCAATTATTTTGAGCAGTTCATCTATTCTCCTAACGAAAGTTTGGCTGAAGTGATGGAAAAAGCGGCTGAATTTGACCCCCATGAGTTTTACATCATGGCGGGTAGTTCAATTGCTATTTCTGTGGTGGGGATTACTTTGGCGGTGCTGATGTATTTAGCCCGGAAAATTGACCCTGCTGCGATCGCATCTAAAATTAAGCCTCTTTACGAACTATCCTTGAACAAATGGTACTTTGACGACATTTATCATCGTGTCTTTGTCCTTGGTTTACGTCGTATTGCTAGACAAGTGATGGAAGTTGACTTCCGCGTTGTTGACGGTGCGGTTAATCTTACAGGTATCTTTACTCTTGTCAGTGGAGAAGGGTTGAAATACCTAGAAAATGGTCGGGTTCAATTCTATGCCTTGATTGTATTTGGGGCTGTTTTGGGCTTGGTAATCGTTTTTGGTGTTACCTGATTTTTATAGGGGTGGGCGTTTGTCCGCCCCTAGATTGTTTTTTTTGCACGCAGAGGCGCAGAGTCGCAGAGAGGGATTTGGTTTCGCGCAAAGGCGCTAAGGAGCAAAGTTATTGAACCACGAAGAAGCGAAGAACACGAAGGAAGAAAGGAAGAGGAATAAAGAAGGTAAGAGAAACTGAGGTTTAGGGTTGAAAAGAGGGTATTAAATTTACGATAAAATCCAATTTCTAAATTTTTCCATTTGATTCTCTTTTACTGCTTCTAAAACGATATTGGCATTAATTACTATTTCTCTAAAATAAAATTCTAAAGGCATAATTTCATCATCGTTAGCAGTCTGATAAATTTTATATGCAATAGCATCTAATAAAGAGTAACAATATTCTCGGCTACGTTTTGCATAGTAATCTAAAAGTTTACTTTTGGTACTACTGGAATGAACAAGCATATTACGAATACGATAAATGTTATAAACATCATCTTTGAGTTCAATAATTTTTTTAATTAAGTATTTTTCTCCATAATCTTTGTTATACAAAATCTCATTTAATTCATTTAATTCATTTAATTCTTGGTTTTGAGTATCTAATTGCCTCTTGATTTCGGGAATTTTTTCTATAAATTTATCTAAAAAATCCATTGTATTTTTATGAGCAGATAGATATTCGCGTAATTCATTATCTATAGACTTTCTTATTTCCTCTAATTCATCAAAGAAAAAATGTAAAGGTGAAACAAAAATATGTGCAGTTTTTATTATTTTATTAAATAAATGATATTTTAGTTCACTCAAAACTAGAAGTAATTGTACTGTTCTAATACCATCTCCCTCCAACCATAAATCTATAGTTTCGTTAAAAGTCTTATTTTTTGACAATTTATCAGAAAGTTTAGGAAGTCTCTTAGACAGTATTCTAGAATCTTCAGAAAATTTTTCTACAGCAAACCATGAATTTAATATTTCTTGTGAGCTTTGTGAAGCTTCGACTGACTGTCTATACCAATCAACAGAAGATAACCATTTTTCTACAGTTGGATGACATTCATTCTCAGATGTTATCCATTTACAAATACGCTCGTCATTTTGTGTAATGGGAGCATTAATGGGAGTATTTATCCTAATATCATTATCATTTGTTCGATGGTGAAAAGCTTGGATCTTACCCTGTAAATCACAAATAGCCCAAGAATTTGACAATATAACTTTTGTCTCTTTTATATTTATATATCTTCCAAAAATAACTGCGATGCTTCTTTCTGCCATTTGTTTGGCTTTAATGGCCATGTATTTACTATCTACACCTTGAATGTCAACTGCTACACAATTAGCTTCTGTATTTTCGATATATTGACTTAAACTATCATCTTCTTCAATATATTTACCATGTTTTTTAGGAGAATATAATTCAATATTTTCTATTTTGACTTTGTTTTCTAAATACACACCTGTGATTCTGAAAATAACTTTATAAATTTTAGGTTCTAAGCCATAAATTTTTTTTAATAAACTCAGCCTCTTTTTAATAGTTAAAGATTCATAATATTCTCTAATTTCTTCCTTATGCTCATCAAGAGATTTTGTTTCTCTGGATGGAGAACCAAATACAGTTGGATATAAATTATCTTTATCAGGAAATATTGATGTATTATTAAATTGTTGTAATTGATCATTTAATATTGACTTTAATTCCAGTATTCCCCTATTATAAAACAATAAAATTATTGTATCTACAAGAAATTCTATATGATTGAGATTGATTTTTTCTTTAGTCAACCTATCATATAAAATTTCAATACCTTGCCCAAAGCTATCTTCTGATATTAATTTGCTTTCTATACGTTGAATTAGTATTGGGATATCATCTAACTCAAATTTCTTGTGTTCATCAGATAAAGATTCAACAATAAAAAATAATTCTTGATTGACTTCTTTTGTCCATTCTCTTTTGATTTTGTCTAATTCTTCAATCTGCTCTGTTTTAAAAGTACAATAAGTAGCAATTTGAATTTTAAAAAATTTTTTAGCATAAGCATTTTTAGAAAAACGGTCTTTATTATTGTCTATCTCTTCACGTAAATCGTTTAAAATCAATAATAAATGACGACTATAATCTCCCTTCACATTTTTTTCAATTGCATCACATCTTTCTTCCCATATTTGTTTTAAAATTTCAATATTTTTGATAACGTATTCAGGCGCTTCTGATAAAGTATAATCCATAGTTTTAGTTAAGATAAAAATAGAGTAGGACAACATTCTACTACTTTATTTTGAAATAACAAAAGTTGTTACAAAATATCATAATTTCTTACTTCTACAAGTCTTTGTAGTTTGTAGGGTGCGTTAGGAGCGAGAAAATATCATAAAACATACATTAAATTATGAGTGCGACGTAACGCACGTTAATTCATGAGATTAAATTTAATCAAATTTGGTGCGTTACGCTTCGCTAATACACCCTACTGTCTGAATCAGGATTTCCAGGATTTAAAGATTTTCAGGATGAAGAAAAAAACTCATCTTTAAAACCTGAAATACTCCCAGATAAATATTCATAAAAAATCCTGTAAATCCTCTAATCCTGGACATCCTGATTCAGACAATTAAAGATTTTCAGGATGAAGAAAAAAACTCATCTTTAAAACCTGAAATATTCCCAGATAAATATTCATAAAAAATCCTGTAAATCCTCTAATCCTGAGCATCCTGATTCAGACAATTAAAGATTTTCAGGATGAAGAAAAAAACTCATCTTTAAAACCTGAAATATTCCCAGATAAATATTCATAAAAAATCCTGTAAATCCTCTAATCCTGAGCATCCTGATTCAGACAATTAAAGATTTTCAGGATGAAGAAAAAAACTCATCTTTA
>NZ_JAYGGY010000003.1:44133-145785 GCF_034931625.1 Anabaena cylindrica UHCC 0172
GAAATATTCCCAGATAAATATTCATAAAAAATCCTGTAAATCCTCTAATCCTGGATATCCTGATTCAGACAATTAAAGATTTTCAGAAGGAATTGAGATTGAAAAATTACTTCGGGTTGGCGAAGGTTATTGGGGAAATTTAAATTAATTTAAGCAGCTTTACTAAATTTTTTCTCCAGGTGCGACAGCTTACCATCTTCATAAACAGTATCTAATTTATATGTTTTCTCTAGTTCCGCTTGAAATTCTGGTGAGGGACTATATAAAAATATGTCACTAAACCCCTCAGGAATCTCAGGCACAGCAGGTTTTGAATTTAATACTAGTTGTATTTTCACTTTTTCATTTAGTAGATGACTCAAGGACATCAAGTTACCAATATTTAAGGAATAGGTACTACTAATTAAAAGTGGATTTGCTGATTGATTGATAATACGAGCTATTTCTGAATGGGTATTTCTCCCTTTAGTCCACCATCCATCTGCCTGAGAACTAACTGCACAGGATAGAATACCAACAGAAATTAAACCAACTAATACTGATTTCCAAAATTTGCGAACTATGTCTTTAGGAGTAATTATTTGAGTTGCTAACAAATAAGCAACAGATAATTGAATACCTATGTAAGAAGGAATTACGTATCTAGGACGAATACTTAACTTACCCCCAATTATCACATCAGGTAAGATGAGCGCTAAGGCAGATACACCACTCAAAATAAAAACAAATAACCATACTTGCGGTAAGGTTCGACGATAAATAAATATGAATGAATATATGGTTAAAATTAAAAATAAAGGAACTAAAAATCTTCCCAATCGCAAAATTGGTAAATCTAAATCTGGGATAAATTGTTCATATATCCAAAAGTCCCCAAACAAATAGCTGATATTTTTAATACAAGTAGAAACTAAAACTGATAAAGATTGTCTTATTTGTGCAGTAGCTGTAGAACTTTCAATTGCAGATAGGTTGTTAATAATATTGAAAAGCCAAGGTATGAAAGATATGAAACCAATAATAGCTGCGACTAAATAGGCTCTAAATTGTTTGGTAAACCTAAATTTTTCTATGAATAATAGATAAATGCCGTGGGAAATTACTACTAGTCCAGAAAATAAAAATGTGTACAGTCCTAATGCTACGGTTAAGGCATAGAATCCCCAAATCTTTTTACTACCAATCCTGATTGCTTGCAAGAAAACTGCACTACTTAATAATGTGGTTAAAATCCATAAAGCAAACTGTCTTGCTTCTTGGGCATATAAGACATGAAAGGGTGATACTGTCATCAAGGCAACGCTTATCCATGCAGTTATTGGTGATTTAAATAATTCTAAACATAACCAATAAACGCAAGGTAAAGAAAATAAACTAATTAGAATTGATAGGCTTCTGGCACTGGTAATTGAATTACCAAAAAGTTGCATCCATAATCTCAGCATTCCGTAATAAAGTGGGGGATGTTGAGCATCATCTACAGCTAAAGAGTTGATTGTATCTGTTAATCCAGCTTCAGAATTTGTGCGCTGAAATTTTTTTAATGTTTCAATAGGTAGAATTTTTCCATTAAATACTTCATTGATTAATTCTGATTTAGTATATCCAGAAATTCTTAGTGATGTGTATGCTTCATCATGCCAGTAAACTTTTCTGTCAATATTAACACAGCGGAAAAATATGGCTAGTATTAATAATACTATCATTAAAGATCCTAGCCAATTAGGAGGAAGAATTCTAGAGATTTTGTTCATGCTTTCTAGAATTGAATATAGGTTTGTAAGATTAAGTTATGAGCAGTTGATGTTGACTGCGAATGATTAAATGTGCTATCACTAAGTATCTTTTAAGTAGTATTACATAAAAATCAATATTTAAATATAAAGTTACGATGAACTAAATGAAAATACTGGAACAAAAAACTTTTCCAATACTTCACATTAGAACTGCACAATTGCTAAGAGGATAAAAAAGATGTATAAAAAGTATAGTGAATCCTACACGGAAAGACTATTCGCATTAAAAGTAAATTTTTACACTTAGGTATCCAAATTTTAATTTATGAATACCAACTCGTCGAACTCTCTGTTATCAGTTCCCACTGGCGTATTAAAGATTTCTGAATATCCACCCGTTGATGTGGCTGTAGATCATTCAATTTTTCTATCTCTAGTTATTCCTACGTATAAAGAGCGTGACAATATCGAAAATGTGGTCAATATTTTAAGTCACTTACTGGATGAGGCTATCCCTGGTAATTATGAACTGATTGTGGTGGATGATGATAGCCCAGACCGGACTTGGGAAGTAGCACAATCACTGATACCAGATTACCCTCAGTTGCGGGTGATGCGACGAGAAGAGGAACGGGGACTGTCTTCGGCAGTAATTCGTGGGTGGCAAGTAGCTACAGGGCGTGTTTTAGGTGTGATTGATGGGGATTTACAGCATCCACCAGAGGTGTTGACGCAACTTTTAGGGAAGATAGAAGATGGGGCAGATTTGGCTTTAGCCAGTCGTCACGTAGATGGTGGTGGTGTTAGTAGTTGGAGTGTGATTAGGCGCTTTTTGTCTCGTGGGGCGCAAGTATTGGGATTGATTATATTACCAGGGGTGCTGGGAAGAGTGTCTGACCCGATGAGTGGTTATTTTATGGTGAGGCGGAGTGCGATCGCTAATGCCACTCTTAATCCTGTAGGCTATAAAATTCTTCTAGAGGTGATCGGCCGGGGCAAAGTGGGTGAAATTGCTGAAGCTGGTTATGTCTTCCGCGAACGAACAGAAGGCGAAAGCAAGGTAACATGGAAGCAATATTTAGAGTATATCCATCATCTAGTCAGATTACGGGTATCTACTGGACGCATAGGCAAAATTAGGAGAAAAGTTAATTTCCCTGTTGGTCGATTTCTCCGCTTTGGTGCAGTGGGATTAAGTGGAGTATTTGTGGATATGACTTTGCTTTACTTACTGAATGATCCTACAACTCTCGCTTTACCTCTAAACCCCAGTAAGATTATTGCTGGTGAAACTGCTATTTTCAATAATTTCTTGTGGAATGATGCTTGGACATTCGCGGATGTCTCGATGCAGCAAAAAGGTTGGAAGCCAAGATTAAAGAGATTTTTGAAGTTTAATGTGATTTGCTTGGCAGGATTGGTGTTGAATCTCCTGGTATTGAATTTAGTTTTGAAGTTTATTTTTCCGGCTTTCAATGTCGTTGATATTCCTATTAAATTTGTAGTTCTGAACTTTAATATTATGATTCACAAAACTTACATTGCTAACTTTATAGCGATCGCAGTTGCCACAATCTGGAATTTCTGGGTTAACCTCAAATTAAGCTGGCGGGTAACTGACGTAAAATAATTCAATTTTATTAATTATTGACATTTTTCCGGTTTTTTCGATCAAATAATCCCGACATACTCATTCCTGTCACTAACAACCCAATCAGTCCCAATCCGTTCAAAATCGGGTAAATTGCTTCTAAATGTAAGATTTCTCCTGTATGAATTTTCAAAAGCAGGTTAGACGACATTCCCGTATTAATCGGCCATTCTTTCACAATTGTCGTCAACATTCCCGTCAATACTGTTAATAGAAGTGGTAGACAAATAATAATGGCAAGGGTGCGGTGATATTTGCGAAATGCCCGTTTCATAAGTAATCCTCCATAAAAATCATCTTGGTTATATGAGTGTGGTATGAGATAGTATAAACATACCCCAGAGAATATATCAGATTTGTTGCCTTTCTGCTCAATCTTTCCGAGTTTTTTACTTTTCTTATCTTAACTCTAGGAAATAGTAAGATATAAGTCGCATATTCACCGTTTAATTAATCAAGGAATTTACAATGAAGCGTTTTCAGTCAATTTTGATTATTTCAAGTATCAGCTTACTAACTTTGATTGGCTGTACTGATACCGAAAAAGCTACCACCGAAACTACACCTGCACCAATCACCAATTCTACCGTAGCAGCCCCGACAACAACATCTACCAAAGGTAATGATGGTTTGTTATCTGTAGTATCTAAAACGAAAACCGCAGTCACATCAGGCGATTTTGTCCAAGCTAAAAAAGAATTTGATCAATTTGAAGATGCTTGGAAAGAAGTAGAAGACGGGATCAAAGCTAAATCTCTTGCTAATTATGAAGCTGTAGAAAAAAGTATGGATGAAATCAGTGGAGAACTTAAAGCTTCTAAACCCCAAAAAGATAAGTTGTTAACAGCATTGCAGTCATTAGAAAAAACCATCAATACTGTTTCTAAGTCTTAAGAAAGTCTCAAAACCGATAATTTTAGATTTGATAACATTATCAATATGATCTGTTTTTAGCCCGATGTTATATAAATGGTTATTTTATTGTACATCGTCAAACCTTCAGATCATATCATCCACTTCTTTTAAGTAGGGTTTGCTGATAGCGTAGCGTAAGCCATAAAAGTTATCTGTGAGTGCAGGGAACAGGGAATAGGAAATAAGGAAGAAGAATATTTTTCTCTTCTGTTCCCTGCTATATCAAATATTCTGTATCCTGAATCCTTACCCTTGCCCCAATGACTATTTTGAACACCAAACTACTTAATGGTTTGCATATATCTGTAAATAGCTGCTATATTACGGGCATCATCAATCCCTCTATGATGTGTGCCTTGCAATTCCATACCTAAATGGTTAAGGGCTTGTGCCATACCAAACTTATGAGATACACCCAAATATTCAGAAAATTCTGTTTTGATATTTCTGTGTTCAGAACCAAAAGGATAAGAGACATGATGAAATTTGCAATCTTGGATAAATTGCGTTTTGTCGTAATTACCCCAAGAGCAAAATATATTATGAGGAAATGAATCAATCCATTCTTTAAACCGGGTAATTACCTCTGAAAATAGAGGTGCTGCTGCAACTTGTGGCTGAGTAATACTTGTTAATTCCGTGCAGAAAGCTGTAAGTTGGGGATGTCGAACAGGTTGGATAAATTGTTGAAATTCAGAATCAATCTCCCAGGTTTTTCTATTCAGCATTACCGCACCAATTTCGATAATCTCCATTTCGTGACGCGGTATACTACGTTGATTACAGCAAGTAGCTTCAAGATCGACTATCAGAAAATAATTATTACTCATAAGTTATGAAAAGGGTTTGAGCCAACCCATTAAAATAGCTGTGTCAAGAATAATAGCGGCAAAGGTAAACCATAATATACTTTCCCCGGCAAATATCAAAAAAGGGAAAATGGTATCAGTATAATTCCAGCCAACTTCTATTTGAGTTAATCCTCGCACCAAACCAAAAGCCCAAATTCCACCAGTTTTCAGGTGAGGGTTTGTATCTGTACGGATGATATAGCGGTAGGTGACACCAAATAGAAATCCAGAAAAACCTGCTATTACACCACTCGCCAATACTTCTAAATTAACTAAATTCAATTCCTGAGTAACAAGTATCGAAAGATACTCATTTAGCACAAACCCATTGAAAAGACTGGTAATCAGGAAAGCTAAACCCAGAGATATACTGCCCATGATTCCCGCTTTTACCGATTCTAACCGTTCTGCCATTAGTTCCATAATTTTGCCAAATCTGCTATCAAGTCCATTAACGAATCAACTGCCTTTTCCCGGTATGATAAATATTAGAGCCGTTTTGTAATTATGTGAAAAGTGGAACTATGATTTTGACACTGGGTTGGGTATCACTTTTGGTTGTGTTCACTTGGTCGATTTCAATGGTAGTTTGGGGACGCAACGGACTATAGAGGAATCGTGGAAAGTCCATTTTTGAGTATTTTAGCTTTGGTTGCCGTAGTGCTGTTAGTGTCAGTTACAGGCGGTGTCGTTTATTTGACATTAGCAGATTGGCGCGATCGCCGTCGTCGAGAAGACGAAACCCGCGAACTTAGACGCAGCACTGTCAAGCGGAGATGATTCTATTTCAGCACATATAGTGCTGTTTTCTGCGGTGATAAATCTTGTTGTAGGGATACGATCAAAATCGTGTCCCTACAATATTTATATGTATATACTCAACATATACCCATATTTATTGTTACCTTAGAGAAGACTGAGCAATAATTTCTTAAAAGTTGTTTTAAAAGTAGTGATCTGTGACTTTAGGCACGTATTGACTTTTTAAGGAGGGCAAACAGGAATCAAAGTCCCCCTTTTAAATAGGGATTTAGGGGTATTCAGGGGTATCTAAAAGTATTTGATACATCACTCAGAACTTTTAAAATGTCTTCTTACTGGTAAAAACCCTTAGATTTATTTGTAGTATCAATCTAAAAATTGTTTGTCGATATATAAATTTCTGTGGGGTATAGAAAAATATTTGATCATGAAACTGACACCACGACAATCCAAAAAAAAATATCAGTTAGATATAACATCTTCTCAGAATCTGGATGCAAAACAAAAAGCTCTGTCTAGAGTAATTGCCCACATTCGTGAGTCTTTAGATATAAACGCCATCTTCAAAATTACAGTTACAGAAGTTCGTCAGTTGCTTAACACAGATAGGGTTGGGGTGTTTCGCTTTTATCCTGAATTGGAATGGGAAGGCGAATTTATCTATGAAGATGTAGGTGCAGAATCAGTTTCCATCTTAGCTACTAAACTGCATGATCACTGCTTTGCACAGGAGTATACCAAACTTTATCGGGAAGGGAGGATTAAGGCAATATCGGATATTTATCAAGATGTTGCTAGTGATTGCCATGTGAAAATGTTGGAAAAATTCCAAGTCCGTGCCAATATAACAGTCCCCCTGATGAAATGTCAGGATTTATGGGGTTTACTGTGTATTCATCAGTGTAGTGGACCTCGGCAATGGGAAGCATCAGAAATTGAATTTGTGCAATTAATTGCTGAACATCTGGGAGTTGCCTTACAGCAAGCAGATTACATAGAAAAGATGAAACTGCAATCTGCACAACTTGCACAAGCTAAAGCCAGAGAAAAAGCAGCAGAATGCCAAAAAACCATAGCTAGAACCATCGAAAAAATTCGCCAGTCCCTAGACTTAGAAAGCATTTTCCGCACCACTACCGAAGAACTCAGAAAGTTACTGAATAGCGATCGCGTTGCTATTTATCGCTTCAATCCCGATTGGAGTGGTGAATTCGTATTTGAAGCTGTCACCGAGGGTTGGGTTACTCTCATGGAAGAACAGTTCAAACAACCAGAATTAGGAGAAAATATCAGTGAATGCCTATTAAAAGATTTAATTGAACCTTCTACTGATACATATCTACAAGATACAGGAGGTGGTCAGTTTGCTAAAGGTGAAGTATATCGTGTTTGTAATGATATTTATAATGCCGGATTTAGCGACTGTTATATCAAAGTTTTAGAAAGCTATCAAGCCAAGGCTTATGTAATTATTGCTATCCTTTATAAGCATAAAATTTGGGGCTTATTAGCAGTTTATCAAAACGCAGAAACCCGTGATTGGCAAGAAGATGAAGTCTACTTACTCACCCAAGTTAGTTCACAATTTGGTGTAGCTTTGCAGCAAGCAGAATTGTTGAAACAGACACAACGTCAAAAAGAAGAAATTGCTCAAACTCTGAAAGAATTGCAGGAAACCCAAAGCCAGTTAATTCAAAGTGAAAAAATGGCTGCTTTAGGACAGTTAGTAGCTGGAGTAGCCCATGAAATTAACAACCCAATTAGTTTTATTTATGGTAATATACCCTATGTTAATAATTATGCTCAAGATTTACTTAAATTCATACATCTTTCCCAAAAAAGCTATCCTCAACAAACAGCAGAAATTCAACAGCAAATAGCATCTCTAGATTTAGATTTTATTGCTGATGATTTGCCAAAAATGCTCAATTCCATGATGAGTGGGGCTAACCGTATTCGTGAACTGGTTCTTTCCTTAAGGATTTTTGCTCGCCTTGATCAAGCAGAAAAGAAGCCTATTAATTTACATGAAGGCATTGATAGTACACTTTCAATTCTTCAAAATCGATTACTGCAAACAGAGACAAATTTTCCAGCCATTCAAGTCATTAAGGAGTATGGTAATTTACCTCTTATATTCTGCTATGCAGCCCAGATAAATCAGGTGTTTTTGAATATTATCAATAACGCAATTTGGGCATTAGAAAAATCAACAGCAGATGGAAAATTAACTGGCCAGCCTAAAATTTGGATTCGGACAGAACTTACAGAGAAAAATTCTGTTTTGATTTGCATTGCTGATAATGGTTGTGGTATTGAGAAAGGGATGGAATTACGTATTTTTGAACCTTTTTTTACCACTAAAGAACCAGGAAAAGGTACTGGTTTAGGTTTATCTGTGAGCTATCAAATTATTGTAGAAAAACATGGTGGTCAAATTAAGTGTGTTTCTGAAGTTGGTAAAGGTTGTGAGTTTTTGATTGAAATTCCCCTGAAAATTTTAAGTTAATAATTTGTTTCACATTGAGAAATTAAGACAATTTAGTTTCATATTCTCATTGCAGACAATATATGCAAATAACTCAATATAACTACATAGATACTAACTTTGACATCAAAGAGGAGTTGTCATTTAGCTAAATCCTTGAGCATACTGGTGAGATAGATATTTATTAATTGTGATAGTGCTGTCTGTGAGGTAATTTAGATATGAAACGATATATGCCTTTGATACTCATTGGCTTTCTACTGTTTGTAGCAGGGGGAGATCAGGTGTTACCCGGTGCTTTAGGAAAAGCCAGTACCCAGACTCGTACAGCTATGAACAACTTTGTTATTAACCTGTTTCCCTCCTGGCAACCAAAGACAAAACCCTACGAACGGACAGAGAAAGAAATAGAGAAATTAGAAAACAAAAAATAGTGCTAACCGTTCAGGGAAGTAGAAGGGAGATAGCCAAGGTTATCGCTCATTCTGCTAAATCAGTGGCTTTTTGAATATCCAGCAGCACCAGTAGAGACTTTACCAAAGAAGATTTATTCGGAAGAACGTCCACCTAAAGAACCATCTGTTGCTGTTTAATACTCAAGGTTATTCATACTTTTGCTAAGTCTCTGATTAACTCTGCGGTAAATTCATGACTTGTGCGATCGCACTAATTAAAGATTCTCGCATTATGGGCTTTGTCAGATGTAGCTGAAACCCTGCGGCTCTGGCCTGACGTTGGTTATAATCTCCAGCATAAGCAGTCAGTGCGATCGCTGGAGTGTTCCCACCTGCTTCTGCCTTCCAACTTCTTATTTGGCGTATCAGCATATAACCATCCATTTCTGGCATACTAATATCACTGATTAACACATCTACCTGTGATTTTGATAACACTTCTATTGCTTCCGATCCTGAAGATACTGTGATCACTTCAGCCCCATCTTCCTCTAAAACAAACGTCACAAAATCAAGAGCATCAATATTATCATCAACAACTAAAACCTTGATTCCATTCAACAAACAAGAGTTGTCAGTTAAGAGTGAAAAATTATTCTCTTCATCAATCATCTCAGAATAGTTATCTTTCATTAACGGTAGCCTGATAGTAAATCTTGCCCCCTGATCTATACCAGGACTTTCTGCTAAGACAATACCTCCATGCACTTCTACTATATTCCGCACAATTGCTAGACCCAAACCTAATCCACCAAATTTTCTATTAGAACTGCTATCGGCCTGCCGAAAGTAATCAAATATATATGGCAAAAACTCAGAACTAATCCCCTTACCTGTGTCACTAACAGTAATTTGAGCATCATCATTAACCTGCTCTAACTGAATTTCTACCATTCCTCCCTTGGGTGTAAATTTAACAGCGTTAGAAAGCAAATTCCAAATAACTTGCTGTAACCGAGTGGGATCACCCATCACTTCCCCAACATTTTCTGAAAACACTGTATTGATCTGAATAAGTTTAGTTGCTGCGGCTAAACTTATTGTCTCTATAGTTGATACAATTATAGATTGTAAGTTGATTTTTACTGTATTCAGTTTCAATTTACCCTGTAAAATTCTAGAAACATCAAGTAAATCTTCAATCAGTTGCACCTGTAATTTGGCATTGCGCTCGATTGTTGCTATAGCTTGAGATATCTTGATTTCGTCGAGTTTCTTGGTTTGCAATAACTGCGCCCAGCCTAAGATCGAATTTAGAGGTGTACGTAACTCATGGGAAAGTACAGCTAAAAATTCATCTTTAATTCGATTAGCTGTTTCGGCTTGAGTCCGTGCTACTTGTTCTAATTCCAGTAAGTGGGCGCGTTCTTGTTCTATTTCTTTATATTCATGAATATCTGTACAGGTACCAAACCACTTCACTACACAACCCTGCTCATCTTTAAGTGGTAATCCTTGAGCTAATTGCCAACGATAATATCCATCACTAGCCCGTTTAAAGCGATATTGATTATCGTATTTAGTACCACTTTCCATAGCATTTAACCAAACTGTATAAGAACTTTCTACATCATCTGGATGTAATGCTTTTAGCCAACCATTACCCAATGATTCCTCAAAACTCAATCCCGTATATTTAGTCCAATTTGTATTGAAATAATCACACTGACCTTCTGCATCAGTTGTCCAGACAAGTTGAGGTATTGCTTCTATTAAATAACGATAGCGTTCCTCACTTTGTTTGAGAACTTCCATAATACGTTCACGTTCAGCTATTTCTTGTCTCAATTGCTCGTTAGTATTAGTAATTTCTTGAGTGCGGAGAGCAACCAATTCTTCTAAATGATTTTGATATTTTCTGAGTTCTTGATCTGCACGTATCCGCTCAGATATTTCTGTTTGTAGATTTTCATTTATCTGTTTTAGTTGACTAGGGTTAGGAAGAGCTATTGCTTGTGGAACTAAAGGCAAAAGTTCTATTGCTGTAATTAAAGATATCATCGCCGTCCCAGCTTTAACTAACCCTGACAACCAGTAAGTTGGATGCCAAAGAGTCCAAATTTGTAGGATGTGAGTAGTACCACAGGCAATTATAAAGACGCTAAATAACATAAAAATCCGCGAAAATGGCAAATCTTTACGCTTAATAACAAAGTAAAATATTGTAATGGGAATTGAGTAATAAGCTAGGGAAATTACGGCATCTGATATTACGTGTAGTAAAACTAAATTAGTTTTCCATAGATAGCAGTGTCCATGTGCTATGAATTGATCTGAATTGAAAAAGATATTCTCTAATCCCAACATAATTTTTAATAGATATATTTTATTTTGTTTAGAGTAGCTACTAAATTTAGCAATCCGGCTTGATTTACTATAGCTTGTATATAGTTCCTAACCTATGTATATAATACAATAATTAAGTGCCAGAGAAATAGTTAAAAAATATATTCGACAACAGCGTAATTAATTAGTGTTAAAGCAGAATTCATCCTGCTTTTAGCCTTTATTTCTTGTCTAAATCACAGGTGTTTCTTCCTGAGCCGAAAGCACATTCTAAGGTTTTTGGCATCCCCCTGATCAAATATATTTCTCAATAGGGAACAGGAAGCAGAAAGACAATGTGTGTAATTAATTTTATCCGACTACTTAACTGCTCAATTTCTCTTAAATATTCTGTGTAGATGCTCCTGAAGGCATTTCCAACAGGTTAGGGAAGTTTGTTCAAGAACTTAAGCTCAGATTTTTATGCTTTTTTGGTCATGAAAAGTGTAAAACTAAGTGTTAATCAAAGAAAAGTTGACTATGAGTAAAATTCGGATCGCGCTAATTGAAGATCATGATCTCACTCGTGTGAGTATTCGGACAGCACTAATGCAAAAGGAAGAGATTGAAGTTGTGGGGGAAGCTGTCAATGCGGCTGAGGGGCTAAAAATGTTAAAAAAACTACAACCAGATATCGCGATTGTCGATATTGGTTTACCAGATAAGGATGGTATTGAGCTAACAAGAGAGTTCAAAGCTATTGCTGGTAGTGCAGAGTTAGACACAAAAGTGTTAATTTTGACTCTAAGGGATAATAAAGAGGCAGTATTGGCAGCTTTTGCGGCCGGAGCAGATTCCTACTGCATGAAGGATATCAAGTTCGATAATTTACTGGAAGCAGTGCGAGTAACTTACAATGGGAATGCTTGGATTGATCCAGCGATCGCTCGAATAGTATTGCAACAAGCACAACAAAGTCCACAGAGACTAACATCCATATCCTCAGATACCAAAATTTCTGCCAATTCTTCAGAATCATCAGAAACTCAGCAGCCTATTGAAGCCTACTCTCTCACAGAAAGGGAATTAGAAGTATTACAATTAATAGTGGAAGGCTGTAGCAATGCCATTATTGCGGAGAGACTTTACATCACAATTGGAACTGTAAAAACTCACGTTCGCAATATTCTGAACAAGCTATGTGCTGATGACCGTACCCAAGCAGCAGTACGTGCCTTGCGTTCTGGAATCGTGGGCTAATAATGCAAGAAAGCAGTCTTGGTGGAGGGAAGATAGCTTGTTGGATAAGATGACCGAGAAAGATAAAGAAAAACTCAAGCTCATGGTCGTAGACGACGAGCCAGATAACTTGGACTTACTCTACCGCACTTTTTGGCGAAATTTTAAAGTATATAAAGCAAATAATGCCCATGATGCTTTGGCAATCTTAGATCAAGTAGGGGAGATGGCCGTAATTATCTCTGATCAAAGAATGCCAGATATGAACGGCACGGAATTATTCAGTCGCACAGTGGAACGCTTTCCCGATACAATCCGGATTTTATTAACAGGTTTTACTGATGTCGAAGATTTAGTTGATGCAATTAACTCTGGTCAGGTATTTAAATACATCACTAAACCTTGGAAGCCTGAACAGTTAAAGGCATTAGTCGAGCAAGGCTGTGATACATATAAATTAGTAAAAAAGCGGACAAAAGAACTACGTCATGCCCTAAGACGAGAATCTTTATTTAACGCCGTCACCACGGCAATTCGGCAATCGTTTGATTATGACAGTATCTTAAAAAAAATTGTCTGTACTATTGGCAAAACCTTTTCTGCTACTAGTTGTGTACTAAGACTTGTAGAGGACGATCTCCTAACACAAAACCAGTTTTCCTATCAAGATTCCCAAGACCCAGATTTTAGTCTACCCTTCAACCCTATCTCCCTAATTGAAGAAGTTCTCCAAACTCAACACTATCAAATAATTCAAGATACACATCATGGCAAACCTTATCACTGCTTAGTTGTACCATTTACCTATCAACAGCACTTACTAGCTGTAATGACTCTCTATCAATGGGGCAGTGAGCATCCTTGGCCAGAGGAAGACATTCAACTCATTACAGGTGTGGCAGAACAAGCAGCTTTAGCTCTCTCCCAAGCCAAACTCTACCAAAGCCTGCAAGAAAAACAACAGCAAATCCACCTGGAATTGGAAGTAGCTCGCCAAATTCAAAATAATCTGCTCCGTCAAACTTTACCTGATTTGGACGGTCTCAAGGTACAAGCCTGCTGTTACCCAGCAAGGGAAGTAGGAGGAGATTTTTTTGAAGTGTTTGTTCATCCTAAAGGTGAATTATGGTTAGCAGTCGGTGATGTTTCCGGTAAAGGTGTTCCAGCAGCTCTATTTATGGCTAGTGCTATTTCTTTATTACGTCGGGAATTATCCCAAGAATCACCAGCCGAGCCGAATATTGTCATGCAGAATCTTAACTATGCTTTATCTGATGACTTAATCAGTAACAATTACTTTATTACTCTTGTTATTGCATCTTACACCCCGGCTACTCAGGAACTTGTCTATGCTAATGCCGGCCATATTTATCCACTGTTGTGGTCACAGTCAGAAAATTTGGTGACTCAACCAAATTACCTCAAAATCCGCAGTGTCCCCTTGGGTATCCTACCAAAGTGGCAATCACAGTCTGAGCGATTGAAACTTAATTCTGGAGACACATTACTATTAGCTAGTGATGGTATTACGGAAGCCAAAGTATCACTGTATTCAAAGTTACCTAAAAATACTGATGGTAGTAGTCGATCTATTCAGCCTACCATGCTAAATCAGGAAGGTCTTTGGCAACTGATCCAAGAGCAACCTCAGCCACTGTCTCTCAAACATTTATTAACTCGTATTCAAGCAGATAACCATGTGCAAGAAGATGACCAAACTATCCTCTCTCTGGAGGTTATATAAGTAATGAAAAGTGAGCTTCACGTACCAAGTGACTTGATTTTTGTAAATATCGTTGAAGCTTGGTTGCTAGGATGCTTGAAGATCCATCTAGGAGAATCAGTGGATTGGTCAGCACAATCCAGTCGTTTGCGCTTGGCGGTGGTGGAGGCATATACTAACGCTGTACGTCATGCTCACAAAGATCAGCCTAATTTGCCAATTTTGCTGCGTTTAGAACTCAAAGAACGCAAATTGTTGTTGGAAATTTGGGATTATGGACAAGGTTTTGATATGTCTACCTATTTTCCTCCTGAGCCGACGGAAAAAAAAGAAGGTGGTTATGGCTGGCTGATTATGAATCGTCTCATGGACAAGGTAGAGTATCGGTTGCAGACTAATGGTGCTAACTGTCTCAAGCTAGAAGCTACTCTGCCCAAAGATTGAAGCAATTAGTTAAGAAATATTAATTAAGCTATAACTTTTGCTAAATTTATTTGATTTATTAGTTTTTTTTATAAAATACTGTAATGCAAGGTTGCTTTTTCCCACCCATAGTCTCTTTTGGGTACTAAGTAGGTTGGCGTTAAAAATTGTCGTTGGGATCAGGCAGGGAGCATGGTGAAAAAGGGTTTTAGCCTTATTTACTTCGATAAAATTTCCAATTTGAATTTCCCTCAACCCATAAAGTTTGATGAATAAGTCTCCACTCACCAGCAGCGAGGTAAAAGAGAAAGCCAGGGAGTTGGGTTTTCATAAAGTTGGGATTGCATCTGTAGTTGGGCTAGATGCCATAGTAACGCAACGGTTGCAAGCATGGATGGAGTTGGGTTTTCATGCTGATATGCAATGGATGGCTAATCCTAAGCGTGAGGATATTCGTTTAGTGATGCCAGAAGTGCGATCGCTTGTTTGTGTGGCGCTAAATTATTACACACCAGATCAACGCCCAGAAGGTGAAGAATATGGAAAAATTTCCCGTTATGGTTGGGGACGGGACTATCATAAAATTCTGCACAAAAAGCTCAAACAACTAGCTACCGGGCTAGAATCATGGGGTGAAGGTGTAAAAGCCAGATATTACGCAGATACAGGCCCAGTGCAAGATAAAGTTTGGGCGCAAAAAGCTGGTATTGGTTGGATTGCCAAGAATGGTAATGTGATTACGCGAGATTATGGATCTTGGGTTTTTTTGGGAGAAATATTAACTAATATAGAACTAGAGAGCGATCGCCCAGCTACAGAACATTGTGGAACTTGTACCCGTTGTTTACAGGCTTGTCCTACCGGGGCAATTACCGAGCCATTTGTAGTAGATGCCAATCGTTGCATCGCCTATCATACCATTGAAAACCGCGCAGATAACTTGCCAGAAACACTTACACCTCACTTACATGGCTGGGTTGCCGGTTGCGATATTTGTCAAGATGTATGTCCTTGGAATCAGCGTTTTGCTCAGGAAACAGATGTAACAGATTTTCAACCTTATCCTGGGAATTTAGCACCCAAGCTGGTAGAATTAGCGCAAATCTCAGAAGAGGAGTGGGATAAACAATTTCCAGCATCAGCCTTACGACGGATTAAACCAGAAATGTTACGACGGAATGCTCGTGCTAATCTTGACGCATCTAGGCTAAAGAATGACCCAAAAAGTAATAATATTTGACTTTGATGGAACGATTGCGGATACAGTAGATGCTCTTGTAACTATTGCCAATCGTTTAGCTTTAGAGTTTGGTTATATACAAATTACCCCCGATGAACTAGCTCTATTGAGAAATTTAACTTCTAGAGAAATTATTAGATATTCAGGTATTTCCGTCTTCAAAATTCCTTTTTTACTGAAAAAAGTCAAAGGAGAATTAAAAAACAAAATTAAAGAATTTCACCCTATATCCGGAATTCCAGAAGCCCTCATAGAACTCAAAAATGAAGGATATCAACTGGGAATTATTACTTCTAATTCTCAAGAGAATGTAACTGAATTTCTCAAATGCAATGATTTAGATTATCTGTTTGAATTTATCCATTCAGGAGTAACAATTTTTGGAAAAACTACAATAATTAATAATGTCTTAAGGCAAAGGCAAATTAAAACGCAATCAGTTATTTATGTAGGTGATGAAACTAGAGATATTGAAGCTTCAAAAAAAGCGAATATCAAAGTGATTGCAGTCACCTGGGGGTTCAATTCAGCAGAAGCACTAGCTAAAGAACATCCGAATTTTTTAATTGATCATCCTAGTGAATTATTAGAGGTGATCAAAAGTTGTTAAAAGCCCAACCTAATCAAGATTGAGCATTGGCAAAAAATAAGTTTTTGATGTTAAATATAGCGTTTTCCACTCTTATGAGGTACATCTTAGCCCCCTCATCGCGCTGTAGGCGGGTTTACCAGCGTAGGCGACTGGTGTGCCACAACGCGAGAGCTTTGCTAACGCGTAGCGTGCCGGAGGCATTCTTGTACTTCATAACACCGGGAAGTGCTGTAATTGGAATTACTTCTGAGGGGCTTTACCCTTTTGCAAAGCTTGTTGTACTAACTCATCACTAACACTAGTGATACCCTCCGTCTTAGAAGCACCTATTTCCTTACTCATCTCTATATAATCATCAGGATTACCTGTTGATTGCGCTTCAGTTTTTGTCTCTTCTGGTTCAGAGATTTCATCTTTAGGTGCAGTAGCCGCTTCAGCAGCAGTTTTGCCTTCACCTGTGCGATCAATTTCACTGACACTGAACTGCTGTGCAGCTGCATAATCAGCTTCAAAATCTACTTTTGGTGCTTTTTCATTACCACTAATTATATTTTCAGCAGCTAATTGTGCATCATAAGTAGTTGCTTCATTCGAGCTAGGCTTCACTTTATCAGGCATAATTAAAACCTTAATTAATATCTACATCACTGGTACAAGTTTATCAAAATCTTTTACTAAATTCTTGTTTCTTAAGATAGAGTATACTCTCTATAACAGGATAGATAAAAGATAAATTAGCTAATTAATAAATATCCTTCTTTTGGTGGTAGGAGGTAATTATAAAAATTAGTTGCGCGGCTCATTCTGTAATTTTGCCCCGTAGGGATTTAATTTCACCGCGTTTGGTTTTGCTGTCAATGCGTTTATTTTTAGCACTGCGTGTGGGTTTTGTGGGCTTGCGTTTTGGAGAGGTAATGGTGACGCTTTTAATTAAAGTTTGGAGACGTTTGAGTGCGTCTTCTTTATTCTGTTCTTGAGTACGATGTTGCTGGGCTTTGATGACAATTATCCCATCTTTAGTAATGCGTTGATCTCCCAAATTCAGCAAACGTTCTTTGTAAAGCGGTGATAGGGAGGAGGCGTTGATGTCGAAGCGCAAATGAATGGCTGTAGCCACTTTATTGACATTTTGACCACCTGCACCTTGGGAACGAATTGCACTAATGCTGATTTCGCTAAGAGGAATAACTGTTTTATTGGTGATTTGTAACATGGTACTTTTTGAATACTGAGTAGAATTTTTGAGGGAGTATGATCAAGACACAACAACTTGATGTAACTCCTCTGGCTTAATGTGAGAATGGACAATTTCACCATCACGAAACCAAACTATCCGCTTGGTTCGACGTGCAACCTCTGTTTCGTGAGTCACCATAACTACGGTAATACCACTTGCATTTAATTCCTCAAAAATATCTAAAACTTCCTGAGTTGTGTGGGAGTCCAGTGCGCCGGTGGGTTCGTCAGCAAGGAGAACAACAGGACGGTTGACAATGGCGCGAGCGATCGCTACTCTTTGTTGTTGTCCCCCTGATAATTGGGTGGGTTTGTTATTGAGACGTTTTTCTAAACCTACTTTTATCAATGCTTCAATTGCCCGTTCTTTTCTTTCCCCAGGCTTAACATCAGCATACACCATTGGCAGCATCACATTCTCCATTGCTGTCAATTGGTTTAATAAATGGAATTGTTGAAATACAAATCCTAGCTTTCTATTGCGAATATGCGCCAGTTCTGTATCACCAATTTGCGCTACATCAAGATTGTCTAAATAATAATGTCCAGAACTAGGACGATCTAAACAACCAATAATATTCATGGCTGTAGATTTTCCAGAACCAGAAGGCCCCATTATAGAACAATATTCGCCTTCTTCTATAGTTAAGTTGATATCGTTTAGTGCTTTTACTTCTGTTTCACCACTACCGTAAACTTTAAAGATGTTTTCAAGCCGGATAATTCCTGATTTTGGTTCAGAGTTAGGAATATTTGCATCAGTTAAAGAAAGAGTATTATTCACAGAGATTTATCCTTTTACAAAAATTAATTATCATTTCATTAACAAGAATGTGTGTCACATTTGTCACTTAATAATTTTTACCATGATCTAAATTAATAGTGTCAGATATATCCAATAAAATAGTGATTGCTACTACTTCTGAATCATTCATAAAAAACAATATTTCTTAATGTGTTTTGCATTTCTCAATAATCAGTTATAATCAATATGTTCATAGAATATGATTTTTATTATTATAGCATTATGCCTACGGTTAAAGTTGATGCCCAACTGTCTGCACTAGATTTACTTCAAGCAGCCCAGCAATTAACTCAGCCTGAGTTAGAGCAGTTTATTGAGCAGATTCTCCAAATTAAAGCTCAAAGAATAGCTCCTAGTTTATCGCTAAAGGAGTTTGAATTATTGGAAAATATTCATCAAGATTTACCTCAAGAACTGCAAGACTTGTATCAAAATTTAATTGGAAAACGTAATCAGGAAATTTTAACAGAATCAGAATATCAACAACTGTTAAAATTAACAGAACAAGTAGAAAATCATCAAGCTCAACGTTTAGAATATTTAACTCAATTAGCTCAAATACGTCAACTTCCTCTCACTACTTTAATCACACAAATGGGTATTAAACCAATTAATAATGACTGACAGTAAACTCACAAATCAACTTAAACAAGAAGTGAGATTAAGAGCCAAAAGTTGCTGTGAATATTGCTATTCTCAAGAAAAATTTGCTACACATAGTTTTTCTATTGAACATATTAAACCATTAAGTAAAGGAGGTGAAAGTAATTTTGATAATTTAGCTTTATCTTGTCAAGGATGTAATAACTATAAATATAACAAAACTGAAATTCAAGACCCAGTTAGCCGAGAAATTGTTCCTATTTATCATCCCCAACAACAAAATTGGCAAGAACATTTCAGTTGGAATGAAAATTATACTCTAATTATTGGTTTAACTCCTATAGGAAGAGCTACTGTTGAACTTTTACGCTTAAATCGAGAAGGCTTAGTCAATTTACGTCGTATTCTATATGCAATGGGTGAACATCCTCCTTTTTCCTGATAGCGCATCATGGTATAAACTATTTTAATGAAAATAAAATTTTCTGAATTTTTAATTTTTCACAAAACTCAGAACTCGGAAATTATTACTCTTTAGGCGCTTCTTAAAGCCACAATCGGATCAAGTTGTGCCGCACGACGGGCTGGAACTACGCCAAAAAATAATCCAATTCCCCCAGAAATACCCACAGCCATTGTAATGGAAACGACGGAAATACTTGCTTCTAAAGGAGTTAAGACTGATACTAAAACTATGCAGCCGACTCCAACTGTAGTACCAACTAAACCACCAATTATAGAAACAATCACTGCTTCAATAATGAACTGAAGTAAAATGTCCTGTTCGGTAGCACCAATTGCTTTTCTTAAGCCAATTTCTTGGGTGCGTTCGGTGACAGAAACCAGCATAATATTCATAATACCAATACCACCGACTAAAAGAGAAATTCCGGCGATCGCAGTTAACATGGTTGTCAACGCACCGGAAATTTGACCTACTGTTTGCAAAGCATCCTTTTGGGTACGAATCGTAAAGTCATTTTCACCAACTAATTTATGGCGTTGTCGTAGTAAATTGGTAATTTGAAACTCTGCTGCATCCACGCTATCGGCATCTTTCGCAGAGGCAACAATGTAGGTTACTTCTAATCCGTATGGAGAGGTTCTTCCCACTAGCCGATTTGCTGATGTGAGAATTGGGACTAATACTGCATCATCATAACTTACACCTAAATTTGAACCTTTGTCTGTTAGCACCCCAATTACTTGAAAGCTGGCATTTTTGATTCTGATCTGCTGACTAATGGGGTTAGTATTACCAAAAAGTTTTTCTTTCAATTTTGCACCTAGCACTACAACTTGGTTGCTGCGCTTCATATCTATGTCGGTGAAAAACCTTCCTGTGGCTACTTCAAAATCTCGAACTTTCAAAAAGCTGGGAGTTGTCCCAATAATATTGACATCGGTATTTCTATTTTTATATGTCACCACCTGTCTACTATTCAATTCTGCTGTAGTTACTGCTATTGTGGGTACTTGAGTTGCGATCGCATTAGCATCTTCTAAAACCAGCGTTCTAGTCACATCTCTAGCAACCCGTTGAGTTTCCTCGTTACCTGGAATCACAAATAAGACGTTTGGCCCCAAGGAATTTAGTTGATTGGCTACAAACTTTTGTCCCCCTTCCCCAATCCCAATCATCGCAATTACTGAACCATTACCAATGACAATACCCAACATTGTGAGGGCGCTACGTAACTTGTTAGCCAGCAGGGTTTTACCTGCCATTTGGACGCTTTCTAAAAAGTTCATACAATTTTATTAGATTGTGAAATTTTTGCTATGTCAGCTTTTCATTTATCGAAATTATTTTTTAACTTTTGATCATTATTTATTTTCGGCTTTGGCTTTTTCAATTTTGTAATCTTTGGGTGGATTTACAAATATCAAATCACCCTTGTTTACGCCTTCTAAAACCTGAGTTTCATCTTTGATTTGCGCTCCAATTGTGATTTCTTTAAATAGAGGTTTATTATTTGCATCTGGGATAAGTACACCAGTTTTGCCATTTTCAGTGAGAATTGCTACAGTTGGTAGGGTTAAAGCATCGTTAATGCGATCGCCCAAAAATGTCACATCCACATTTAATCCAGAGCGCAATTTATCCGCACCACTATCAATCAAAACCCGCACCTGAAAAGATGTCACACCCTGTTCCACCACCGCTTCAGGAGCAATTAAACGGACACGTCCTTTAAATACTTGATCTGGATAAGCATCAGCAACAATTTCTACCTGCTGTCCTTGCTTAATTCTACCAATATCAGCTTCTGGAACCTGAGCTAAAACTTCCAAACCCGTCGCTAAAGCCACAATTGAACTAGAAGTTGCTGACGTACTTGTAGAAGCCGAAGTTGTTGGTGTCACAAAAGCCCCTATATTCGCGTATTTTTGAGTCACAATCCCCGCAAAAGGAGCGCGAATAACGGTATCTGCCAACTGTACTTGCTGCTGTTGTAACTGAGCATATGCAGCCGCTACAGAAGCCTTGAGTCGAGCAATTTCTTCAATACGACTACCATTTCTTAACTTTTGAAGCGCTTCTCGTTCTTGAATTACTACAGCTTCTTGCTTTTTAATCTCTTCATCGCGGCTACCCACTTTTTGTAGTGATAATCGCCGTTGAGCTTCTTCTAAACTAGCTTTCGCTCTTTTATTTTCACTGATATATTGTTCTAAAGAATCTTGAGAAATTGCCCCTTCTTTCGCTAATCCTTGATAACGGTTTACCCTAGCTTGGGTTAGTTCTACTTGCGCTTTAGCTGAGTCTACAGCAGCCTTCGCTTGATCAATTTCTTGAGAACGATTCCCCTCCCGAATGATAGCTAACTGGGCTACAGCTTGGGCTACACGCGCTTTTCCTTGAGCAATTTCTTCAGGACGACTCCCGGCTTGACTCTCTGCTAATTGTGCTTTAGCTTGTTCTAAATTAGCTTGAAATTGGAGAATTCGCATTTTAATTTCTGAGTTATCCATACGAGCAATAATTTGCCCTTTCTGGACTTTTTCTCCCTGTTCAATATCCAATTCGGTGATAATTCCCGGATTTTTAGGACTAATATTCACGCTTTGTATTGGTTGCACTTTCCCACTAGCAGTAATCCGCACTGTGACACTTTTTCCTGCAACTGGAACAGTGAGTTTAGTAATGTCTTGTTTACGGTTTTCTGGATTTATTATTTTTAAGGCTGTGGTTGTGCCAATTATCAAAATACCAGATGCCACCAACCCCATTAACCAGCGAAATGGGTACTTAATTTTTTTGCCGATTAGGGGAATTTCTTTGTGAGTAGTCATATTATTTGGTGGTGATTACTAGAATTAAAAGTTATTAATTTATTTTGAACTGAATACTCAAAAATACTGTTTGCAAAAACCCTTGTAATTAATAGATTTTGATTACTGATTCTCCTTTTATACTAGCAATTAAATATAAAATTAGCCATCATCTGATCGGGTGAACTTGATCTATTTGTGCTAAAAAAATCAAACTTGGGGAGTAGGTTCCCTAAACATTAAAAATTAAAATGTAAGTAGTTACTTATTAATTCTCCAAAAAATTTAGTCTATGTAATTACTCTTGAATAGGTGCAATTCCCTGCCAAACAATATCTACGAGATCCTCGACAAATTTCGCTTCTTCTGTTTTGATAATTTCTGTGGGGTGCATCTGTTCTAAGAAAACATAGTTCATTAGTGATCCTAGCAATATCATAGCAATAGTATGAGGATCACTAGGGCGAAGCCGTTCTTTTTCTATTTCTTGAGCCAGGAAATTAGTGAATACTTTAACCTCACGGATAGGTTTTGATCTGATCATAGTTGCTGTTTCTGGAAGCAGATTCCCGCAAGCTTTCAACATCATCAATCGTGGCATCACTTGACGATGAAATTCTAAAGTTTGCAGACACAAATGAATAAGATTTTGCTTGAGATTTCCTTTCCCAGCTAGAGAATCTATTTCTTCTACCCAAGGAGGTCTTTCCGGAATTCCCATTGACGCAAAAAATAATTTTTCTTTGGTTAAGAATCGCTTGAAGATGGAAGCTTCGGAAATTCCGGCTTTTTGAGCAATTTCCAAGGTTGAAGCACCAAATCCTTGTTGCAGAAAGATTTCACGGGCTGCATCTAAAATTTGTTCATTAGTGATTTTTGGTGTGCGTGCCATAAATAAGTGTGTATTCACTTATTAATTTAACTGTTGCTGATGGTAATGTCAAGAAGAAGAAAAAATAATCAAGCTGCTTATTTATGAAACACTATGTAAATGAAATGCTGTAGCCAAAAAAGAGTATAAAAAGAGGGCTGATGTACCCTTTGCCAAAAGAAGTAATGATCACTCTTATCTGCTATATACTTGCTGGCTTTATTTGCCTAATAGGAATCTCAATCAAAAATTCTGTTCCCTTTCCAGGCTCAGAAATATAATCTATTTTGCCCTTATGCTTATCTACTATAATCTGGTAACTAATAGATAATCCTAATCCAGTACCTTTACCTACGGGTTTAGTAGTAAAGAACGGCTCAAACAATCTATGTTTACAATTTTCCCTGATTCCTGTACCGTTATCTTTAATACTGATAATTATGTTGTCTTCATCTTTTACTTGAGTATTGATAATAATTGAACTGAAGTGCTGTTTAATATTTTTATGCACATCTACTTCCTGTTGGCGGAGAGCATCAATAGCATTAGTAATTATATTCATAAATACTTGATTTAATCCTCCTGCATAACATTCAATTAGAGGCAAACTTCCATAGTTTTTAATAATTGTAATTTCCTGCTGTTTCTTATGACCTTTAATTAAGTCTTGTACAATTAACAGCGTACTATTAATACCTTCATGAATATTAACTGGTTTCATTTCTGCTTCATCAAGACGCGAAAAGTTCCTTAAACTTAAGACAATTTCACTGATACGTTCAGTACCTACTTGCATTGAAGATAATATTTTGGGGAGATCACCAATAATAAAATCTAAATCTATATCCTTATCCACAAGATTTTGTTGGGGATGGCAATGAGAACATTCTTGCTGGTATTGGGTAATCAGAGTTAATAATTTTTGAGTGTAGTCCTTAACGTGTATCAAGTTGCCATAAATGAAATTAACAGGATTATTAATCTCATGAGCAACACCAGCAACTAACTGACCTAGTGAAGACATTTTTTCAGTTTGAATCAGTTGCACTTGCGTCTGCTGTAGTTCTACTAATGTCTGTTGTAATTGAATATTTTTTTGTTTTAATTTTTCTGTTCTAGCTGCAACTTGTATTTCTAACATGGAATTAGTTTCTTCTAATGCAGCTTGAGCATTTTTTTTGGCTTTTAAGTATTCTTGCAATAAACGTAATACTGAAAGCCAGACTGGTATAAGTATTGTTAAACTTATAATAGAACCCAAAATAGCCCAAATCATTCTTTGGCGATACGCAGCAACTTTTAGTTGCAATCCCAAGGATATATTCTGGTTCCGTTTAGCAACACCATCAGCATAAATCCGTTTTTGTATTTCGTATTCACGGCTGGATAATAGTTGTTGTGCAGCCTGTTTTTGATTGTTATTAACTAAATCAAAAGATTGATATTCCATTGCAACTAACTTCTGATTAGCAACATCAACTCTTTGAGCATTTGTATCTTTATATGTTTCAGGAGCAAGTTTAATAGCTTCTTTAATAGCAAAATCAAGCTGAGGTTCAAATTCGCGATATCGGTTTTCCCAAAAAGTATTACCTGTCGCTGCATTCATCCGGGCTGACATAGTTAATACTTCATCAAAATAAGTAATTTTATCACTTAGTCTTTGGAGGTTAAATTCTTGTTTTGTAATATAATTAAAGTTGTAAAATGCCTGCCAGTTGAGCAAAACTTGAGGGATAAACAATAAAAATGTTAGCAATACTGTCACACTTACTAACTGAGAAGGAGTAAATCTAAGTTTATAAAAAAAAGGCATTTTTTTATTTTTATATATAGTATATTGAGGTATATGAGAACTCATCTTTTATTTTCAAAAAAATAGAAGTATTTAACAAAAAATAAATTTGTCTCAAAATCTCTTCCCTTCTGCCTCGTTACCATGATAATCCACTTATGTCATTGCTAATAGAGCGAAGCAGTCAAGCTCCATGAACGCAAGGGGCTTTAATATTTTACATTTTGTTACATCATTTAGTCTATTTGTATATACCCACTTTAATTTGTCAGGTTATTCTATAAAGAATTTTGTATTAGAATTCAATACCTTTCCCAAAATCATAGTCTATTCATCCTCATAAATTGGTAAAGGTATTGTGTAGTTATAGTGATTTCCTTATCTTCTGTTGCCTGTTCTTTGTAAATTAGCCAAAGCGCGGTTGTAATTCAAAATAGCAGTAACTCGATTACCTTCAGATATTGTCAGGTCATTTTCGGCGGAAATCACCTCAGTTTGAGTACCGACACCAGCTTGAAACCTGAGTCTAGCTATGCTTAGAGCTTCCTTAGCTTGAGTTATAGCTACAGTGGAAGTCTGCACATTATCCAAATTGGACTGTAACTGCAAGTAGTATTGTTCAACGTCAAAGCGGATTTGATTACGCTGGTTAGAAAATTGAGTTTGAGCGATCGCAATATTAGCTTTTGATTGAGCCGCTCGCGCCCTTGCTACACCCCCATCAAACAGATTTAGACTTGCTTGCAGTCCGAGAGAATAACCATCGCTAATGCTAGTACTATCGTTATAACGATCTAGTAAATTGTAGCTACCACTCAAACTAATTTGTGGCCCTAGTTGTGAAAGTGCCTGTCGTCGCTGTTGCTCACTAATATTGCGTTGTGCCAAAAACTGTTGTAATTCTGGACGGTTTTGAAAAGCTTGGATAATAGTTTCTTCCAGTGGTTGCTGCCACAAACCAGCTAATTCTACAGAATCTGCCGCAGTGATATTAATTGACTGTGATAAATTTAATCGAGTTGCTAATTGACGACGAGCAATTTGTTGTTGTGAAATAGCATTAGTTAAATTTTGGACAGAATTTGCTAAATTAACTTCAGCTTGTAAAACATCAAATCTTGTACCTACTCCGGCTAATTGTAGAGCTTGAGCATCTCGCAAACTAGCTTGGGAATTTTCTACAGATGACTGATTAATTCTGACTTGTTCATCTGCTTGTTGCAAATCATAATATTCAGTTGTGACATTTAAACGAATATCTAATAATCGGGTTTCCAGGTCTAATTCATCTATTCTTAATTGTTCCTCGGCTGCTCGAATACTAGCTTGGCGATTGCCAGAGGTATAAAGGTTATAATTAATTTGTCCTTGACCATTAAAAGAAGTGCTAGATGATGAAGATGAATTGTTAATAAAACCATCCCCATTATTAGTGATGCGACCATTAACACCAATGTTAGGAAATAAAGCAGCTTTAGATTCTCTTAATGCCGAACGACTGCGTTCTAATTCTAATTTAACTACCTGTAAATCATTATTATTTTGCTGTGCTAATTCCAAAGCTTGGATTAATGTAATTGGTACATTTTCCTGAATTTTAACTTCTTCTGGACGGGTAGGAAATAGTAAAGGATTGGGATTGGAGTCAGATATTGGTGGAGTTGCAGCACTTGCTAAGGTGGGCATGAGAGCAATAACTATTCCAACCCAGGTAGAATGCACTTTAAATAACATAATTTTTCTGAATTAACTAACAATTAAACCATCTTGAACTCTGATAATTCTTTGAGTTTGAGCAGCGATATCTGGTTCATGAGTAACAATGACAATGGTAATTCCTTGCTGATTAAGTTCTGTGAGCAAATTCATCACCTCATGGGAAGTCTCAGTATCTAAAGCTCCCGTTGGTTCATCTGCTAGAACTAAAGCAGGTCTATTAACCAAAGCGCGTGCGATCGCCACTCGTTGTTGTTGACCCCCAGAAAGTTGACTAGGACGGTTAGCAATGCGATCGCTTAAACCAACCCTTTCTAAAGCTTCTAAAGCCCTAATCCGGCGTTTTGGCTTGGGTAAGTTGGCGTAAACCATCGGTAACATCACATTTTCTAAAGCTGTTGAACGCGCCAAAAGGTTAAATTGTTGGAACACAAAACCTATTCTTTGATTGCGAATATATGCCAATTCATCATCATCATAAGTAGTCAGATTTCTCCCTTCAAAAATATAGTTTCCTCTGGTGGGACGATCTAAACATCCTAAAATGTTCATGAGGGTAGATTTACCTGAACCTGATGCACCCATGATTGAGACATATTCTCCTTCTTCAATAGAAAGTTGAATTCCTTTAAGTATGGGAACATCAACTTCTCCTAAATGGTAGGTTTTAGTAATAGATTCCAGCCAAATCATCGTTGTCATATCATTGAGGAGTTAATTTTAAACGCAGAGGAGCGCAAAGGTTAGTGCAGAGGTACGCGGAGGTTTAATTTAATCGCTTCTTAGGGCATTTATGGGATCTAATTTAGCCGCATTTCTGGCGGGAATTACTCCAGCTACTAAACCAACACTCAGTGAAAGTGCGAAGCCGACGATAATTGATAAAAAAGAAATAATAAACGGAAATTTAAATATAGTTGCTGCTATAAAAGCAATGATGATGCCACTGCTAATACCAATGCTTCCTCCAGAAATGGAAATGACGATGGCTTCGGCTAGAAATTGATTGAGGATGGCTGAATTAGTCGCTCCAACTGCTTTTCTAATACCGATTTCTCGCGTTCTTTCTACAACAGACACTAACATGATGTTGGCAATACCAATCCCGCCTACAACTAAAGAAATTCCAGCAATCGCTACTATCATTACTGTAAATAAACCCACAACACCAGTGAAGGTATTAACGATATCAGCTTGGTTAGTAAGTCGAAAATCATCGGCTTGCGGTGGATAGATATCGTGACGCAGACGTAAGAGATTTGTAACTTGAAATTGTGCAGCTTCTAATTGTTCTTGATTAGCAGATTTAACTAAAATTCCATTTACAGAAACGCCTACCAAAGCATTATTACCAACCAGTCTTTTTGACATACTAGTTAGAGGGATGAAAATTTGGTCATCTCTGTCTGTTCTTCCTTGAGAACCCTTTGGTTCCATTACCCCAATCACTTCATAAGCTTCTCCTTGAATGCGAATTTTTTCACCGATGATATTACTACTTTGAGTAAACAGTGTTTGTTGAACTGTCGGCCCAATAATGGCAAATTGGGCAGCATTATCTAGCTCTTCTTGAGTAAAATATCTCCCCTGTTGGGGGTGGGTATTTCTAACTTCTGGATAGTTTAAATCTGTGCCGATAATTGTTGTTGATGTGTTCTGTCCTGCATAAACAACTTGTGCATTCTGTTGGAGATAAGCAGATACAAGTTCAGCTGATGGTGCTTGTGTAGCGATCGCTTTCGCATCCTCCCAAGTTAAGGTACTACTAGAGCCTAATCCTTGTCTCACATTCCCACTTCTGGCTGCACCCGCAAAGATTTGTAGCACGTCTGTACCCAAAGCTTGAATCTGTTGCTCAACTCCCTTTTGCACCCCCTGACCGATTGAAGTAATGGCAATAACTGAAGAAATGCCAATAATTACCCCCAACATCGTTAATCCTGTGCGTAATTTGTTACTCCATAGTGTCTCTACCGCCATTAAAAATATTTCCAGCAATGGAACGGTGCGGGTATTCTTCGCTTTATTTGCGTAATAAGCTTTAGCCATAATTACAAGTACCGAGTAGTGAGTGGTGAGTATAGGACTTACGCAAAAACCTCTTAAACTCTTATTCCTCTGCGGTATGCCTGACGGCACGCTGCGCGAACGATTTTCCTTTATCTGTGCGTAAGTACTGGAGTAGAAAAAGCATCTAGTAGTCTGTCAAGAACTAATTGACGGTTAAATAAATTTTCCTTCTTCCTTCTTCCTTCGCGCTCTTTGCGTCTTCGCGGTTCGTTCCTTTATCCGTCAAAATTTATTTGACAGACTACTAGTAAGAGTGGGGTGATTAGAGATTAATTACTCATTAATACTAAGAACCACCGCGTCTGGAACGACCGCCGCCACCGCCACCACCGCCTCCTAGACCAGGAAAAACTCCTCCTCTTGGTGTTGATTGTGGTCGTGATCCTGGTGGGAAACTGAGTAATACTTTCTCGTTTCCTGTTAATCCAGATTTGACTTCTGTAAAATTATTCACTGTCACACCAGTTTTGATGCGAGTAAATACAGGGTTGCCATCCGCGCCCGCTACATACACACCTGTGGAACGTTCTCGACGCACTACCGAGGCTGTTGGTACTACTAAGACATCTTCCAATTTACCGACTTGAAAATCTGCTGAGACGTTCATCCCAGACCGGAGTAAGTTTTGAGGGTCTGAGAGTGAGACTCTAACTTCAAAACTGGTAACATTTTGCTCAACTATGGCTTGAGCAGCAATTTGACTGACTTTCCCAGTAAAGGTTTTTCCTGGGTAGGCATCTGCTTTAATTGTGACTTCTTGACCAATTTGGATTTTGGAAATATTGGTTTCGGCTAAGTTGCAGACAACTTCATTAGTAGAAGCTAGAGACAAAATAGAGGACGAAGTAGCGGAGGATACGGAACTACTGGCAGTTGTGGGAGTCACGAAAGCACCAGGGTCGGCGTATTTTTTCGTGACTACACCCTCAAAAGGAGCGCGAATGATCGTGTCATTGATGTCGGATTGGACGTTTTGGAGAGAGCCACGAGCCGACATCATCTGAGCGCGAGCTTGGTCAATATCTTCTTGACGCGTTCCTGCTTTTAGGAGTCCCAAAGCTTGCTGTCTCTGTTGGACTACGGCTCGTGCTTGTTGGACATCTTCTGGACGTGACCCTGCTTTCTGTAATGCCAGTGCTTGTTGGGCTTCATTGACTTGAGCTTGGGCGCTATCACGATCTGCTAATTTTTGGTTAACAGTTTGTAGAGAAATTCCACCTGAATTGAAAAGTTGTTGATTCCGTCGAAAGTCATCTTCAGCTTTACTGAAATTAGCCTGGGCGCTTTTTAAACGTGCCTGTGCTTGAGCAATATCTTGGGAACGATTACCTGCTTCTATTTTGCGTAAATTTGCTAAAGATTCATCCAGTTGTGCTTGTGATTGAGCAATATCCTGGGGACGATTACCTGCAATCAGTTTTTGTAGATTGGCCTCTGCTTGTGCTATTTGCCCTTTGGCAGAGGTGAGTTGCCCTTGCAGGTTGGAATCATCCATGTAAGCTACAATCTGTCCTTGTTGGACTGTATCTCCTTCTTTCACTAGTAGTTTTTTGAGGATGCCAGAATTTTTAGGACTGAGGTTGATTGATCTTTCTGGCTTGACTGTGCCATTGGCGGCCACTGTAATTGACAAGCTTTGTCTTTCTACAGGCCGAGTAACAACACGACCTTTTGCTTGTTGACTGGGAAGAATTACGAACTGACGATAGGCTAGATAGCTAACTCCACCCATCAGTCCCAGGACGATTAGCCAAGGTAGCCACTGATTTTTGCCTTTTTTTTTCTTGGCTTGGGGAACTGACAGAGATGAATCTACAGGGTTTGATGTATCAATTGCCATTTTCAATTTTATGTATAAAATTAACGTATGTAGCGATCGCACAGTTTAGAGATCGCGCGATCGCAATTTTTAGCCGTTTAATAATTTAACCTAGTCTTACTGTAAGCAATTATCGAACAAGTACTCCACATCTCATATATGACCAAAGTCACTAGTGACAATAAACTCATGTATGACCAAAGTCATCAAAAAAGTACCTAGTTTTAAGTACCGAGTACCGAGTAGGGAGTCAGGAAGTTAGGGAGTCGCCAATTTTGAAGAGGGCTGTTAGAGAACTCCACAAAAAGATGATCCATTGGTTCTGAAATCAAAGCAACTTTTCGCTTTTCTTCCCAGTCTCGGTACTCGGTACTTAAAACTCGGTACTCGGTACTCATTACTCTTTTTGTAGAATTTACCTTTCTTCTAGAGCAGATATCGTTTAAGCTATTTGAGAGATTCTTTGATTTGTGGTTTAGAGGCGGTAGTGTGCCAAAACACATTCGTTTGATTTTTCTTTTGTTTGTCTGTAGTTTGTGGAGTATGCCAAAAGCAGTTCACGCACAGGCACTAATACCTCATACAGTACAACTTGATACAGCTAAGTTGGAAACCCAGGGTTTGAGTTTGGCTCAGGAAGCAGCTCAATTAGCACAGTTTCAGCAAATTGATTTGGCTTTGCCACGAGCGAGGTTGGCTACTCAATTAGCTCCTGGAAATGATAAAGTATGGTTGCTTTTAGGTGGTTTGCATTTGCAAGCTAAAGAGTTTGATGCAGCGATCGCGGCGTTGCAAAAAGCTCAAACGCTTAATCCCAAAAATGCGGATATTCTCTTTGCTTTGGGTTCAGCTAATTTTCAGAAACAAAATTATCAAGCATCTGTAGCCCATTACCAAACAGGTTTGCAGTTAAAACCCAATGATCCAGAAGGTTTGTTCGATTTGGGTAATGCTTTCTATATGTTAGGTCGCTTACCCGATGCGATCGCTCAATTCAATAAAGCTGTCTCTCAAGATAAAAAATTCTGGCCAGCAATTAACAACATCGGCTTAATCAAATACGAACAAGGTGATGTTCAAGGGGCAATTAAACAATGGCAAGAAGCTGTTGCTATTGATAAGCAAGCCGCAGAACCTTTATTGGCTTTAGCTGTAGCA
This sequence comes from Anabaena cylindrica UHCC 0172, assembly GCF_034931625.1. Taxonomy (GTDB): domain Bacteria; phylum Cyanobacteriota; class Cyanobacteriia; order Cyanobacteriales; family Nostocaceae; genus Anabaena; species Anabaena cylindrica_A. The sequence goes on from NZ_JAYGGY010000003.1 coordinate 75,823, forward strand.
TTTTATAATAAAGGTGATACTCAACAAGGAGTATCTCTGGGAGAAGCAGCAATCCGCATAGATCAACGCTATGGTGATTTAGATTTTCTCAAGCAAAATCTCTGGGGTACACGTCTGCTGCTAGATACGCAAAAATTCTTGGAATTACCCCAGATTCAATCAGCCCTAGAACCCCAAGAAACACCAGCAACCGAACAACAGCCTGAAAAATAGGGCAGAGGGGCAGGGAGCAGGGAGCAGGGGGGCAGGGAGCAGGGGGGCAGGGGGAGAAAAAAGTCGTTTTGATTCTATGAAATTAGATAATTTATTTTGTGGAGTTATCTAAAAACTCTGACTCTCTCCATCTCCCTATCTCTGACCTTCCTTCAGAATCAATAAATAATAACTCAGATTAATAACGTAAGTTGCTAGTTAGGGAAAATGTCTGATATGGCTTTAGCGTAGCTGCCGTAGGCATACGCCGAGCTTCGCGAACAGGATATCCAGGATTTAAGGATTTACAGGATTAAAACAGAAAATTATTCACTAATGACCAATGACCAATGACCCATTACCGTTCTCAACTAGATAACTAGCAACTTGAGTTAATAGTTGCTAACCTTTACCCATTTATAGTACATATATTCTATATAAGTGTGGCAGTTGCCAGGTAGCAATAAACATAAAACGGATGTCTTCTGGTGAGATGCCAAAAAAGCGTAGCCTATCCCCAGGACTTACGGCGATAGCTGCACTCCTTCTTGAGGATAGACTTCGCCAACGGCGAGTGCAGCTATCACAACACCCAGAAACTAACAGACTTTCACGGCTGTTAAGATTTCTCTGTCCCCTGCTACCGTCTCCTGCTATGTAAAAGTAGCCCAAAATCAAATTATTTAATTTATGGGTGAACCTTGCTAACATCAGCCGTCAATTCTCAAGGCTCTGTTTTGGGTAAAAGTGCCATGATCTGATCAACAAACTGTTGATGGTCAACAACTGGTTTAGAGATGTAGCCATCAGCACCGCTTTGTTTGAGAAAGTTTTCGCGATCGCCTTCCATGGCGTGTGCTGTCACTAAAATTACAGGTAGGTTAGCCGTTTTTGGGTCAGCTTTTAACATTTGCGTAATTTTGATACCATCAACAGACTTACCTTGATACATACTACGTGATAGAGAAACATCCATTAAAATCAAATCAACTTCTCCAGCTTGGGCAATTTTCATTACTTCATCCACATCTTCCGTGTGTTTTACACCCAAGCCACCGCGTTTGGTCAAAATCTTGGAAAAAACCCGAGCGTTAATCAGATCATCTTCGACAATTAAAACAGTTTTCATGAGAATTTAACTTATAAGGGTGAGAGGTTTGACCACCTGATCAAAACAGTGGTCTACCACCTTTTCAATAATCAATGTGTATCCCCAACATCAAGGATAATACTACTGCTTTTTATCCTATGAGGATCAAGCTAGTGTTAAAAATCCTATTTCATCCGTTATGCTGTGGTTTCTACAGTGTTAGGTTTCAGTGACTTTTGTGTAGTTAAAATTCAGGGAAAAGAGCTTCATGGCAAAACAGTTAAACCTGCTCTCAACAGGACAGGTCATCACAACAGCCCTGCACACCGAGATGCAACGGTCTTACCTAGAATATGCCATGAGTGTGATCATCGGGCGAGCGTTACCGGATGTGCGTGATGGCTTAAAGCCTGTGCATCGGCGGATTTTGTATGCGATGCACGAACTCGGTTTAACACCAGATAGACCTTACCGGAAATGCGCCCGTGTGGTGGGAGATGTACTAGGTAAGTACCATCCCCACGGAGATCAATCAGTTTACGATGCCTTAGTCAGGTTAGTGCAGGATTTTTCCAGCCGCTATCCCTTGCTAGGGGGACATGGTAATTTTGGTAGTGTTGATAATGACCCACCAGCGGCGATGCGTTATACAGAAACGCGCCTGGCACCCATTGGTCATGAGGGAATGCTGACGGAAATTGGTGAAGAAACTGTAGAATTTATTGGCAACTTTGATAATTCCCAGCAAGAACCGACTGTATTACCTGCTCAGTTACCATTTTTGTTGCTGAATGGTTGTTCTGGTATTGCGGTGGGAATGGCGACAAATGTCCCACCTCACAACTTAGGGGAAATAGTTGATGGGTTGATTGCTTTAATTGACAACCCAGATTTGACAGATGAAAAGTTATTTGACATCATTCCCGGCCCGGATTTTCCTACTGGTGGGGAAATTGTTGGTAATTCAGGAATTCGGGAAGCATACACCACAGGCAAAGGTGGGATTGTTTTGCGTGGTGTGGCTACATTAGAGGAAATTCCTGCCACTAGGGGGAGTAGGCGGCGGACGGCGATTATTATTACAGAGTTGCCTTATCAAGTGAATAAGGCTGCTTGGATCGAAAAAGTAGCAGATTTAGTCAATCAAGGACGCTTACACGGCATTTCTGATTTGCGGGATGAGAGCGATCGCGAAGGAATGCGAGTGGTAATTGAACTCAAACGCGATACTAACCCCGAAGAAGTTCTTCAGCATTTATATCGCCAAACTGCCTTACAAAGTACCTTTGGGGCAATTATGTTAGCGATCGCAGATGGACAACCCCGCCAGTTAAGCTTGCGCCAAATGTTGCAGGAATTTTTGAGTTTCCGAGAACATACCCTTAACCGTCGCTACAGTTATGAGTTAAGTAAAGCCGAAAACCGAATAAATCTAGTCGCAGGTTTACGAAAAGCTCTATCGAACCTAGATGAAGTTATTAGCATTTTACGGCAAGCTGCTGATGGCAGTACAGCGAAAATGCAACTTTGTAGCCGTCTAGACTTGAGTGAAGTGCAAGCAGATGCCATTCTCGCCATGCCATTACGCCGCCTCACTAGTTTAGAACAGCAAAATTTGCAGCAGGAATTTGACCAACTCAACGAGCAAATTACCTCTTTGCGGAGATTACTCGACGATAGACACGAATTATTAAAAGTACTGAAAAAAGACCTACGAAGTCTCAAACGCAAATACAGCGATCCCCGAAGGACAAAGTTAATATCTACAAACGAAGTAGTAATTAACACCGAAAAAGGCGGTGACAAAAAAGTAGCCGCAGATGAAGAAAATCTCAAATCGGAACAACCCGCAGAACCAGCAATTTTAGAATTTACCCAGCGGGGTTACGTGCGTCGTCTTTCTCCAACCGGGAAAAAATCGAAAGCAGAAAACGGTTTGCATGAAAACGATTTTATTATTCAAACCGATGCCACGGAAACCGACAAAGATTTATTAATACTCAGTACTGGAGGCAAAGTCTACCCTGTCACAGTAGGAGAAATTCCCGCCACAACTGGACGTTCTCCACGGGGAACTCCATTAATTACCATGCTCACTAGTACTGCTCAAGGCAATCTAGAAGGTATTGTCAGCCGCTTTGTCTTACCAGAATCACCAGATACGACTCAAATGGTTCTCCTGACCAAACAAGGTCGAATTAAGCGTTTTGCTCTAGAAGAACTGATTAACCTCAGTCGGCGCGGGATGACAATTTTAAAGCTCAAAGATAATGATGAATTATCTTTTACTCAGTTCACCAGTACGGGACAACATCTGATTTTAGCTAATTCTGGTGGTCGGTTGTTGCGGTTTGCAGTCAATGATGAACAATTACCAATCATGGGTCGTGCTGCAATGGGACTACAGGCATTTCGACTCTTGAAAAATCAGCACATGGTTGGTTGTGAGATTGTTAACAAGGATGACCACTTATTGCTAGTTACGGAAGAAGGTTACGGCAAACGGATGCCAGCAAGTAATTTAAGGGCAGCTAATCGTGGTGATTTAGGTATCCAAATGCTGAAGTTCCACAATAAAACTGACAATCTCGCTGGGATGATCCGCGCTATCCCAGGTGCAGAAGTGGCACTAGTTACCAATAGAGAGCGAGTGGTGCGAATCCCTATAGACTCAGTACCAATCTTAGATAGAGATGCTAAAGGTGAGAATATCTTACAACTCAACCGTGATGAGAAAATTATGACTCTTATTGAAGTGCGAATGTAAAATACACAAATTTCTTAGTCCTACTCTGAAAAAGTTATGAACCATGACCATCATCATCAACACCATCATCACTCTCATGCCCCGGCAAAATTCAATCGCGCCTTTGCTATTGGTACGGTTCTTAACGTCGGGTTTATCCTGGTTGAGGTCACGTATGGTTACTTAGCACATTCTCTAGCTTTGTTCGCTGATGCTGGTCATAATCTGGGTGATGTCTTGGGACTTCTCTTGGCCTGGGGTGCAAGTGCGATCGCTCGTCGTCCTCCCACAGCCCGTTATACATATGGCTTGCGTGGCTCCTCAATTCTGGCAGCTGTGACAAATGCTGTGATTCTACTTTTGTCTATGGGTGCGATCGCTTGGGAAGCTATTCAGCGATTTAATGATCCTGTTCCCGTTGCTGGAGGTACGGTGATTACGGTTGCAGTAGTGGGAGTTATTATTAATTCTGCAACTGCCCTGATGTTTATGTCAGGTCGTAAAACTGATTTGAATATTCGTGGCGCTTTCCTCCACATGGCTGCTGACGCTTTAATATCTTTCGGAGTGGTATTAGTAGGCATCGCTATCTTAGTTACCAAATGGGTATGGCTTGACCCCATAGTCAGTTTAGTCCTGGTAGTAGTTGTAGTAGCTGGGACGTGGCAGTTACTACGAGAATCTGTCAGCTTGGCACTTGATGCCGTGCCAATGGAAATTGAACCTTTAGCTGTGAAAACTTACCTACTTGAGCGGCCTGGTGTCTTGAAAATTCACGATCTGCATATTTGGGCAATGAGTACAACTGAAACTGCTCTGACTGTCCATCTAGTCATGCCAAATGGTTATCCTGGCGACTCTTTTTTGTGGGAAGTTTGCCATGAACTTCAAGAGCATTTTGGTATCAAACACTCGACTATACAAATAGAAATCGGCGATTCTGAACATTCATGTGTTTTAGAACCAGATCATGTAGTTTGAAATAAACATTGCATTTCTGAGAAATATTGTTATATTAGTTTACATAAAGCAATGAAGCTTAGTAAATCCAGTTCGGAGTGCGAATCATGACTAACGCAACAAAAACTATTACTTCTATACCTGAAGATCGCAATGGCTGGCGTTGGGGATTCACCCCACAAGCAGAAATTTGGAATGGTCGTTTGGCGATGATTGGCTTTTTATCAGCCGCTTTAATCGAACTTTTCTCCGGTCAAGGCTTCTTACATTTTTGGGGTATCCTGTAAGCTTTAAAGATCCAAAAAAAATTATCTCTACTGCAAACGGGTCAAACTTGGACTTATGTCATACTGACCGTAACGTAGTGCAGGGAAGTATCTCGGAGATTTTAGAGCCTACGGCACGCTACGCGTTAGCAAAGCTCCACGACGTGGCACATTTCGTACCCTACGGGATCTTGCTACAGAATGGCACTTTTAACCCGTTTTTAGTATATAAACGAAAGAACCTGGTAGTTAATGAAAACCACCAGGTTATTTATTTTTGGTTTTATTGATTATTTGTCCTCAGTCAAAAAGCCAATGACTAATAAATAACCAATAACTACCGAATATATTCTTTGAGAACGCTGTTACGGTTGGGGTGACGTAACTTGCGGAGTGCCTTCGCTTCAATTTGGCGAATTCGTTCGCGGGTGACGTTGAAAATCTGGCCGATTTCTTCCAGGGTTTTCATCCGTCCGTCATCCAAGCCGTAACGTAGTCTCAAAACATCGCGTTCACGGGGGCTGAGACTGTCAAGAACTTTTTCTAAGTCTTCACGAAGAAGATTTTTAGAAACTTGATCTTCTGGTGTTTCACCGTCAGATTCAATAAAGTCACCCAAGCGGGAATCTTCTTCTTTACCAATGGGCGTTTCTAAAGAAATTGGTAACTGGGCTGATTTAGCAATAAACCGCAGTTTCTCGATGGTCATTTCCATGCGAGTTGCAATTTCTTCTTCGGTGGGTTTGCGACCCATTTCTTGAGATAGTAGCTTGGTTGTTTTCTTGATCCGTGATATGGTTTCGTAGAGATGAACCGGTAGACGGATAGTGCGAGACTGATCAGCGATCGCTCTCGTAATTGCCTGACGAATCCACCATGTAGCGTAGGTAGAAAACTTATAACCTTTTTCGTGGTCGAACTTTTCTGCTGCGCGAATCAAACCAAGACTACCTTCCTGAATCAAGTCTTGGAAAGACAAGCCACGATTCATGTACTTTTTGGCGATTGAGACGACAAGGCGCAAGTTTGATTGCACCATTTTGTCTTTAGCTCTGCGACCAACGTGTAGTCTATAACGGAAAGTTGGTAGAGGTAATTCTACGGCTTCTGCCCATTCTTTAAATTGCGGTTCACGCTCTAGCTGATCTTGCAGGCGATCGCGCACTCTTTCCAATTCTAGAAGATCGGCGATTTTCCGTGCTAGTTCGATTTCTTCGTCTGCTCGTAATAGACGAATACGACCAATTTCTTGCAGGTAAAGGCGAATCGAATCTTCGGTGTAATGCTTTTTCTTAGCTGTTGGTGTCCGACGACGCGATTTAGCGGCTTTTCCAGACTTTGCGTCGTCCTCATCAGACTGAGGCTCTAAAAAATCATCAATTTCGCCGTCATCGGTAATGAGTAAGTCCTCTTCTTCTTCCTCTATCAATAAGAGTTCTTCTTCGATCTCAGGCGGATTTATCATTTCTAGGTCAGGCCGATATATGCTATCGAGTACGTTGTTAGCCTGGTTCATGCCGCGTTCCTCATGCTCCTTGCAGAATCAATTACTCAAGATGTGGTTACTGCTCTTTTTATCGAGCTAATTGCTTACCAAAAATAGGTTTTTGAGTGATTTCCCTATATTTCCGGTAGTATTGCCTCTTTGGGAGGCGGAGTTTTTACTTCAAAGTAGCAACTATCACTTTGAGGTGATTGGCTGTTCGGAAAGTAAAAATTTATCGCTGTCGCCGTTGTACACAACTTCTGATGGACTGGTTTTCAACCAGACGCACCTTGATCAAGGAATTCACTACTTTAGACATACATAGATATGACTGCTAGCAAATTTACCTGTCAAGACTGTTCCGATTGTAGCCTGTTTCACAGAAATTGCACTCTTTTTGTGTATTAATCATGAACTCATTGGGCAAGGTGAAGCCACTTTTATCAAAAAGACATTAAAAACGGTAGTCACACCATTAAATCTTGTCTAAAACTTTTTGGTTTTGCAGTGGCATTCTCATTAGATTAAAAGGTAGGCACTCTTGCTTCTGGGAGATTCTAGATTTTAAGCACAACAATAGTTTTGTGGCAACAGCACATTGCATATGAACTCAAATTAGTAGTATTAATGCACCCATGTTGACAAGTCGTTCATAAATTACTTTTTTGAGAAAGCGAAGCTGGGCTGTTCTGATATTCGTGAAACGGTGGTGGTGCTTGTTCCCAAACACTGAACCTTGTATATGTTATGCCAATAACCTGGACTAAGGAGTTAAGGTTGTGGCAGAATAAGCCGATTGAGAGATGAATTTAGATTTTACTCGTTTCGGTCTTATTAACACATTAGCGCAATGCTGAGATTTCAGCCCTATGCAACTTGACAAACTGTTCTTATTGTATACAAAGATATTTTAATCAGTCGAGAAATAATTTGTCATCGAAAATACTAGATCATTTGTCTGACTGGAAAATAGGGGTATGGCTTACGCCTCTAGGCTCTATCAGAAGTACTACTTCGTGATGGCTTTATGCTCAGAGTAGTTCCTTCTGTGGAGAATCGCCGCTAATAATTAAGAAAGGGGAATAGGCAATTATGCTGTTCTTCCGGCAACTCTTAAATAAATCACTTTTTCAGTTGATGATCGATCATGTATGAAAAAGCTCATCAAAGACAAGTCAGACATTATTTTTTACCATAACCTTAATATGACGATATTGGCAAATAAATATGTTTATGGTTAGTATTTGTCTGCTTCTGCGAAGAATAATGAGGAATTATAGAGAGAATTTTCGGATTGACCTCTGTATGATAAGAACTGCCAAAATTAATGGGTAATAGGTATAAACCTATTACCCATGACAAATTTTCACGCTGATCTGGATTGTAAGTTAGATATCTAAATCAGTGAGGTTAAGTTTAGAACCATAGGTTTCAATGAATTCCCGACGTGGTGCGACTCTATCGCCCATTAAAATGGTGAAGATCCGATCAGCTTCTGCTGCGTCTTCAATTTCAACTTGCTTGAGAGTGCGACTTTCTGGGTTCATAGTGGTTTCCCAGAGTTGTTGGGGCATCATTTCTCCCAGACCTTTGAATCGTTGGATGTTATAGTTGGCGTTGGCTGGGAAGGTAGCGATATGCTGTTGTAATTCGCGATCGCTATAACAATATCTAGGTTCACTGCGTCCCCGTTCTAATTTATACAGTGGGGGACAGGCAATATAAATGAAACCATTTTCAATCAATGCCCGTTGATAACGATAGAAGAAAGTCAATAACAATGTGCGGATATGCGCTCCATCTACGTCAGCATCAGTATTATGAGCGCATAAACCACCAGTACCACACACAAAGTTTTCGTCATCCTCAACCGAGAAGTCATAAACATAGTCGCCAACTAACTCTATTTCCTCAGCACGAATCACCCGTAAACCCATTAAATCATCACTGATGTGTACGTAATCTTGGGCTTTGCGAGTTGGACTTGCTAACAATGCTTCTAGCTTATAAGCATTACCATGACGCTGCCAAATTTGGCGACATTGAGATATTTGCTCCTTACCACATATCCTAATGCTGTAATACGGGTGGCGTGTTTGAATTAGTGCATCAGGAGCGGTTGCGGGCTGATGTTGGCTACTAGCAGCAATCAAACCCATTTGTCCTAACAGGTATAGTAACCCGTCTTTTAGCTCTGGTGAGTTAGTCGTAAATGACAAATGACTACCACCTGTTGTTCCATCACCGAGGAAATAACCCTCAACAAAAGCCATTTGCAGGTGTTCAGGGAGACTGAACAGTAGATCAGGTAGTTGTTTCTGATGTGCTAGTTTGGCTAAACCATAAGCTTGCAGCAATCTAGCAGCAGCAACACTGTGGAAGTAAAGTTTAATCCCATCACTTTCAGGATCATGATATTGGCGTGGTGTTTCGCCAAAAACTGACTCAATAGCTGCTGTCAATTCTGGGATAAAACGCTCATCTTTTTTGCCTAAATTGAGGCTAACTTGGTGCTGGCTAAGTGTACCTTCAGCAACGTACCAACCCAAAAACCACATTAACTCACGAGTAATAGGCAGATAACGTCCAAATGCCTTGTTGCTGTGCGCTTGAGGAACAAGTTGTACATCATCACCTAATTGGGCAATTTCCAGGGATGTAAACTCATCCAAAGGCTTGTAGTTACTAATCTCTCTCCATTTAGCATTTTTACTGCTGTCGTCTTGAGTCAGCAATTCATCTATTTTGGATGGTAACTGCTCATAGGTAATACTGTCATTCCAGCCAATTGCTTCAACGTAACTGAGGAATTGGGACAAAATTGGGCGATTAATTCCTCTCTCCCAATGACTGATAGTAATAGGCTGTTTTACTCCGCAGACGCTGGCTACCTTTTTCTGACTAACTCCGGCTGTTTGTCGGGCTTTGATCAGTTGTTTCCATGCTTGTGAGTCAAGCAAAATCCGGGGTTCACTCAATAAGTCTGGGCGTTCTACTTTAGCTAACAAACGCTGACTAGCAACCCGACGCACATCTTCACCTTGGAGATAGAGTGACTTTGTTAACTCAGCATTGTAGAAAGTCTCTAGTAAGTCTATGCGTGTGGGGCTAGTAGAGGGACGAGGAAGGCGACGACTAGCGACTAATGTATCGCCTGGTTTGACTTCGTTACCTTTTTTGAGAATAACCTGTCCGTTTTCCCAAACAAAGACACTATGAGAAGATGTGACTTTGACAGAGCGATTGTAACGGGTGGTTAGCTTGTACATAGCTTCCTCATGTCCGTGACGAATGACGGCTTTGAGGGGACGGAAGCGGGTGGCGTGGGTTTTTTGGTCAAAACAGACAACTTGGTATTCTTTGACGTTACGTCGTCCTTCTGCACAGTCATCAATGAACCGCCCAATATGGACAAATTCTGTTTTTCCCGAATTGTCCATGACTAAGGTTGGTTCATCTCCAGCTACACTCATGATGACAATGCGGTGATAACGCAACTGGGATGCGTCAAATTCATCACCTTTAACGCCTAAACCCAAGGCTGTAATCAGTGATTGAATTTCGTTGTTTTTATAAATTTTGGCATCGTCGGTTTTTTCGATGTTAAGAATCTTACCACGAAGAGGCAGAATTGCTTGGGTGCGGCGATCGCGTCCTTGTTTGGCGCTTCCACCCGCTGAATCGCCTTCCACGATGTATATCTCAGATTCTGAAGGGTCGCGGGAACTACAATCTGCTAATTTACCTGGTAGTGGTGAAGATTCTAGCACCGATTTGCGGCGTACCAATTCCCGTGCATGACGGGCTGCTTCTGCGGCTTTAAAGGCTTGAATAGCTTTATCTAAAATAGAATCAGCAATACCGGGGTGAAATTCTAAATACTCTGTGAGGACTTCTCCGACAAAAGAATCGACAATACCACGAACTTCTGTATTACCAAGTTTTGTTTTGGTTTGTCCTTCAAATTCTGGATCTGGGACTTTAACGGAAATGACTGCTGTTAAACCTTCGCGGACGTGTTCACCACTCAGATTAGATTCACCTTCTTTAATTTTATTCCGCTTGCGTGCGATCGCATTTAAAGTCCGAGTTAGAACTGCTTTTAAACCTTCTAGGTGCGTACCACCATCAATCGTGCGAATATTATTAGCAAAACCTAGGACATTATCAGTATAAGCATCAGTACACCACTGTAACGAAACTTCTACCTGAACATTATTTCTTTCTCCCTGAACATAAATAATTTCTTCATGTAAGGGCTGCTTCTCCCGGTTCATGTAGGCGATATACTCTTTAATCCCACCCTTGTACTCATAGGTTTCTATTCTGGGTGTATCGCTTTTGAGAAGTTCTAAACGATGGTCACTAAAGATAATTTTGACACCTGCATTCAAATACGCTAACTCACGTAAGCGACCTGATAAAGTAATGTAATCAAATTCTATGCTGGTGGTAAAAATTTGTGTATCTGGCTTAAAGGTAATCGAAGTACCAGTTCTAGCTTCTTTATAAGGCGTTGCAACCAATTCCGTAACAGGAAAACTCCGTTCATATCGCTGGTTGTGTACCTTACTATCCCGCCAAACTGTAACTTCCACAAACTCAGATAGGGCGTTAACTACAGAAATCCCCACCCCATGTAAACCACCAGAAACCTTATAACCACCACCGCCAAACTTACCGCCGGCGTGGAGTACAGTTAATACTGTTTCTAAAGCCGATTTTCCGGTTTTTGGGTGAATATCGACGGGAATACCCCGACCATCATCTGTTACAGTCACGGAACCATCAGCGTTGATATCTACCTCAACATGGGTGCAGTGACCTGCTAAAGCTTCGTCAACAGAGTTGTCCACCACCTCGTAAACTAAATGATGGAGTCCTCGCGGCCCTGTAGTACCGATGTACATCCCTGGACGTTTGCGGACGGCTTCCAGACCTTCCAGAACTTGAATCTGATCGGCACTGTAACTGCTCGTCATGAAAATTCTCCTGATGTTTGGGGTTGAACTTGCCTAAAGGCTGAAAAAAGTCAAATCACCCCAAAATTATAACATAAAAGCCTTGCTGCCGTCTGTAGAGCAATTTAATGGGAAGTTTATATGGGGGATGGAACCCAGAAGAAGAAAGGGGGCAGGGAGCAGGGGGAAAATAAGAAATGACTAATAACCAGTGACTAATGACTAAATTAATTGTAATTTGTGGAGCGACGGCGACGGGGAAGTCGGGTTTGGCTTTAAGTTTAGCTAAAAGGTTGGGTTCTGTAATTTTGAGTGCTGACTCTCGTCAAGTATACCGTGATTTTGATATTGGCACGGCTAAACCAACTTTGGCAGAACAGGAATTAGTGCCACATTATCTAATAGATATCTGTGATCCGACTGAGATAATGACATTAGCAGATTATCAGGAGCAAACACAAGCTTTAATTAGTAGTTTGGAAGTTTCTCCAGTTTTGTTGGTGGGTGGAACTGGTTTGTATATCCGTTCTATTGTGCAGGGAATGAAGATTCCGAGAGTTTCACCTCAACCAGAATTGCGATCGCAATTAGAATCTCTTGGTCAAAGTCAACTTTACCCGATATTGCAACAAGTTGATGCGATCGCAGCCAAGAAAATTCACGCTAACGATTTGGTGCGGACTTTAAGAGCATTAGAAGTATATTATGTTACCGGAATCCCAATTTCTGACCAACAAGGAGAAAACCCACCAAATTATCCGATTTTGCAAATTTGTTTAGATTGTGATGCGGAACGTTTAGATATTAGAATTAGTAGACGCACTGAACAAATGATTGCGGATGGTTTAGTTGCTGAAGTGGAATATTTATCTCAAAAGTATGGTGCTGATTTGCCTTTATTGAATACTTTAGGATATCAAGAAATTAAGCAATATTTAGCTGGTGAAATTTCTTTAGATGAAACTAAGGAATTAATTGTTTTACACACAAGACAATTTGCAAAACGCCAAAGAACTTGGTTTAGACAAGCGCCTAATATGGAATATGTTGATATGGATAATCCTAATTTATTAGAACAAATTTGGGAGAGGATTAATAAATTTGTCTGAATCAGGATTTACAGGATGTTATTTTTTGTTTTATGTTGGGTTTTTGAGGATATTTATTTTGTCTGAATCAGGATATCCAGGATTTGAGGATTTACAGGATGTTCTTTTTGTTTGATATGGCTATAGCTTGCGTGACGACCTAGGAGTCATACGCCACGCTACGCGAACAGGATTTTTAGTAATAAATGTTCCTTAATTTATTGGTCTTCTTAAAAAATCCATCAATAAAAATATTGTAAATCTTTAATATCTTGGAATTATTGAATAATCCACCAATAGCAATCCTGAAAATCTTCAAATCCTGGATATCCTGATTCAGACAAGAAGACTATATTGGTATTCTCGAATAATCCATCAGTAAAAATCCTGAAAATCCTTAAATCCTGGATATCCTGATTCAGACAAAAAATACATCAATAAAAATGGGGGAAACTCGAACTCTAAATAAATAAACTAGGAGAAACTTTAAAATATTCTCCCAATGCTTTAGCTTGTGCTTTACTAATTGAACGTTTACCGTTGACAACTTCTGAAACCACACCGCTGCTAGAACCAAGAATACGTACTAAGTCAGATTGACGAATTCCGCTAGATTCCATGATATGTTGCAATATTTCATGAGGTGTAGATTTATCCATTGGATAATTTTCTTCCTCATAATCTTCAATTAGTCTGACAATCAATTTGTATAAAACTCGCTCCTCTGGAGTAAGATTCTTTTTAAAAGTTAGAAATTCTGCAATTTTTAAAAGGCGTTCATACTCTTCCTCTGTTTCAATTACTTGAGGAGCGATTTCTGCTAGTAATTGACTATAAGTTTTATTGTCAAAAGTAATCGTCATTTTTCCATTTATCTTTATTGTATTCCGCGTGAGTTAGCAAGTATTTGTAGTATACATTCTGTGTTTCATAATTAATCCCTACAATTAAACGGTAATCATTACCTTTGATATTAAAAACAGTAAAATTACCAACTGCTTCAGCATTTCGGTAAATTTTACGCACATCCTCTAAATTTTGCCATTCGAATTTTTTAACAGTTGCATACCAACTATCAATTTGTTTTTTGATATCGGGATATTTAGCGGCATCTTCGCGGAGGGAGCGTATAGACATTAAGTGCATATATTTTGGGTTTGAAACGATATTGATTGATATAAATCATGGGTTTTATCCTTTCCACTACACGAAACAAACTAAAACAAAGTATATTCACATTTACAAAAATATTACTGTCATTATGAAAGTAACAATAGCCGAATGAAGAATTTCAATACATTCAATAAATGTAGAATTGAAATTCTGCATTACACTTCGTTATTTTCAGAACGACAATGATATTTTTACAAATTTGAATAAATATATTCTCTCAAAACGAGAGTTAAATGTCAATAGTCAATTCAGAACTTACGCAAAATCTCTCTAAAACCTCTTACCTCTGTGTCCTCTGTGCCTCTGTGGTATGTCTTCGACACGCTCCGCGAACGTTTCTCTTGAATTCCCAAACCCTTGACACCCAACCAACATAAACGTATAATTTATAACGAATAGAAGGGGAGTAGCTGCTGGCGTAAAAGCTAGTACATCTGAGTCAACATACTGGCGATGAGCCTGGTTCGGATGGCGAATAATAAAATATTTGAAAGCGAGACCTTCACTGAGTTCACAACAAACGATTGTGTGAGCTTCAGTGAGGTCATTAAACTCTCATTAGAAGCTCCACACAGGTAAAAAATCCTACAGGAGCTTGAGAGATTGTTAACAGCATTTACCGCAGGTTTAATTTTAATCACCATTTCCGAATTAGGTGATAAAACCTTTTTTATCGCCGTAATTTTGTCAATGCAGCATCCCCGACGAGTAGTATTCGTTGGTGTGACAGCAGCTTTAGCAGCAATGACAGTTTTATCAGTGATATTTGGACAAGTATTGTCTGCTTTAACACAAGGTTCAAAACTTTATGTTTATTATGCCGAAATAGCTTTATTTATTGCCTTTGGTTTAAAACTGCTCTACGATGCGTGGAAAATGCCTGTTCACGCTGAGGAAGAAGTCATAGAAGAGGCAAAAGAAGCCGTAGAAAAGGCACATTTAGACAGTCAGCAAAAAAGCATTTGGTCGATGCTGCTGAAATCTTTTGCATTAACATTTATAGCCGAGTGGGGCGATCGCACACAATTTGCCACAATTGGACTAGCAGCCAATAACAATCCCATTGGTGTAACCGTCGGAGCAATATTAGGACACGCCATTTGTGCTGCGATCGCAGTTATCGGTGGTAAATTAATTGCAGGTAAGATATCTGAACGACAAATCACCTTCATAGGCGGCTTTCTATTCATAATCTTCGGTATAGTCGCCGCTATAGAAGGGAAATAAACTCAACAGTCCTAACGTGCAGCCTTATGTATACGCGAGAGTGGCTAATAGCAAAAACCAGATTTTATCAAGATTTTGGTTTTTTTGAAGAGTACATTGGTTTATCAGATGAAGAATTGGCTGATGAAATCATCCGTCTGTGTCAAGCAGAAACAGGAAGAGATATCTCCAAGCTTTTCATACCAGGATGGGATGGACTACTTTTACAATTGGATAAGAAACGGGTTTTGATAGCAGCAACCGATATTCTTTATGCCGAAGATCCTCCTCCATACAACTTTGATTTCCTTGTAGAAACAATTCAAAAGCTATCAGCAATATCTCGCGGTGCTTTTCTACCTCAAAATATCCAAGAAGTAAGTCCAGGAACTATATCATTTATTTTGAATGGTGATCAGTATTCACTCATCTCTGATGGACCACCAGATGATCCTTTAATCTTAGCCAGTCAAATAAATCCTCTGATTCTTAAAACTGGCTATCAATTTAAACAACAAGATGCGTCACCAAATATATACATTTATGTGATGACTTCTGAAGAAGTTGAACGTCTAGCTTGGAAGTTCCTAGCTGATAGATGGATGTTTCATGAATAGCTATCTATTCTATCTTGATCAAATCTAACATTGAGTTAGGAACATTTTTAATGTCGGAATTGACTTCAGCACTAGAAAAAATAGCTGCATGGTACTGGGAGAATGAACCACAGTTTCATTCTCCTTTCCAACCAGGACTTTCTCACGCCGATATTGATACTTTAGTCAAAGATTTACAGTTTCCAATTGCTCATGAAATTTATGAGCTTTACGAGTGGTGTAATGGTTCATCAGATGTAGCGATCGCATTTCATCAATACTCTTTATTGCCTCTTGTAGAAGTAGTAAATCTTCGTCAAGATAAATATGGCTTAAATTACGGAGAATCCTGGATGTATGATCGCACACAATTTGCCACAATAGCCCTAGCAGCAAGTAACAACGCCATTGGTGTGACAGCGGGAGCAATATTAGGACACGCAATTTGTGCTGCGATCGCAGTTATCGGTGGTAAATTAATTGCAGGTAAGATATCTGAACGACAAATCACCTTCATAGGCGGCTTTCTATTCATAATCTTCGGTATAGTCGCCGCTATAGAAGGGAAATAAACTCAACAGTCCTAACGTGCAGCCTTATGTATACGCGAGAGTGGCTAATAGCAAAAACCAGATTTTATCAAGATTTTGGTTTTTTTGAAGAGTACATTGGTTTATCAGATGACGAATTAGCTGATGAGATCATCCGTCTGCGTCAAGCAGAAACACGAACAGATATCTCCAAGCTTTTCATACCAGGATGGGATGTACTACTTGTACCATTGGATAAAAAACGGGTTTTGAGAGCAGCAGCCGATATTCTTTATGCCGAATATCCTAATCCATACAACTTTGATTCCCTTGTAGAAACAATTCAAAAGCTATCAGCAATATCTCGCGGTGCTTTTCTACCTCAAAATATCCAAGAAGTAAGTCCAGGAACTATATCATTTATTTTGAATGGTGATCAGTATTCACTCATCCCTGATGGAGCACCAAATGATCCTTTAATTTTAGCCAGTCAAATTAATCCTATGATTCTTAAAACTGGCTATCAATTTAAACAACATAATGCGTCACCAGATATATTCCTTTATGTGATGACTTCTGAAGAAGTTAAACGTCTAGGTTGGAAGTTTCTAGCAGATGGATGTTTCATGAATAGTTATCCTACCTAAGATACAAAAAGCCCCTTATACTCTGACCATGTGAATATAGTGGGTTAAATTGAAAAGATTGTTGGTATTAAATAAACCTTTCTATTTAGTACATTTTATTTAGTGCTGATCCGAGAATTTTGAAAAACTTTTTGTTTAATAAATTGGGATTTGTTAAAAAATGTCCTCTCTGATAGAAACCTTACAAAGAATTACGCCTTGGTATAGAGATACAGATTACGAAGTAATACAAACCTTCCCGCATGGACTCCCATTTGAAGATGTTGAAAACTGGCTTGGGGCGTTACCATTTCAAGTACCGCAAGAAGTTTATGAAATTTATCAATGGTGTAATGGAAGAGTGAATCCCACAGCAGCACGTCAGATGCCCCAGACAGATGTATATTTCTACAACATTGATTACATGGCGAATGCCTCAGTAATTCCTCTCAAGGAATCAGTGGACTTATGGTTTGAGAACAACGATGAGGATCAGATCACTAAAACTTGGTATCACTTTCCGGTCTTTAGTCACGAGAATGGTCTTATTGTCATAGTTGGGAGTGATCAACAGCAGGAATCATCACCTGTTTGGGACGTTGACTGGTTAAACGATGAATTAGGAAAGCCAGTATTTCCCAACATTACCAGTATGATGACAGGCATCGCCGATGTAATCGAAGCAGAACGTGAGTTTTGGGATGATTTAGGTTACTTTAACGATGACCGCGAGTATTGGAATGTCTGTAAGTCAATTTGGAAAAAATATCGTGCATAACATTGAAATAGTAGCATTTTTGGATGTCGGAATTGACTTCAGTACTAGAAAAAATAGCTGTATGGTACTGGGAGAATCAACCACAGTTCCATTCTCCTTTCCAACCAGGACTTTCTCACGCCGATATTGATACTTTAGTCAAAGATTTACAGTTTCCAATTCTTCATGAAATTTATGAGCTTTACAAGTGGTGTAATGGTTCATCAGATGTAGCGTGTTCATGGAACAAATTTATTCAGTGCGAATTTAACGAATGCTGTCCTGTTAGATGTTAAGAATTGGCATAGTTGTTGGACTGGAGAGGCAATCTTTAACAATACAACTATGCCAGATGGCAGCCTTTTTACACGATTTTAAAAAACCCCAGATACAAATCATTGATTTTGAATTCTTTCTCCCCGTCCTCTATCTCTTGCACCTTACGGAGTAGTCGTAGGTGAGTCTGAGGGCGTAGGTGATCCTGTAGGTGATGACGTGGGAGTAGGATTAGAAGCTGCGGCTTTATTAATTTCATCTTTATACTGAGCAGGTGCTAAATCCGTGGCATTCTCAAACAGAGGTTTAGCTTCATCAACCTTACCCTGATCCTTTAGCAACATAGCTTTGGCCAACACAGGACGAAAATCTTTGGGATCTTTTTTGATTGCTTGATCGTATACAGAAATAGCTTGAGGTTCGTTTTTCTGAAAAGCATACACACTACCTAAAAGCACCTGGACAGCGACCACATCAACGCTTTCAGGCTGAATTGTATTAGCTTGAGCAGCATTAGATAAAGTTTCCTGTAGCAAGCCAATAGCCGCTTCAGGACGTTTTTCACTAATTTGTAAATTTACCATTCCTTGCAAAGCTTTGAGATCCCCTGGTTTTGTTGCTAAGATTGAGCGGTAACTTTGTGCGGCTCCTTCCTTGTCGCCAATTTGTTGCTTCGCTTGTGCCAGCAGTACACCATACTCTGACTGTTGTGGATTTAGTTTAGCTAACTTCTCTAAAGGGTCAATTACTGCTTGAATATCAGCTGGTTTAACTTCACCTCTGCCTTTTTGACTGAGTAGTTGTAACCGTGCTTCGACAAGTCCTTTTAGTGCAGTTTGATTTTCTGGTTCCTTTTGCAGAACTAGTTCATAACCCCTAACTGTATCTGCCAATTGTGACTTTCGATCAGGTGAAGAAGAACTATTAGGATTACTATTAGGATTTTGACTTGTAGGTTGAGAATTATTTAAGGCTCCAAGTATGGGTATCAGGGAAACCCCAATAAAAGCTACAACAGCTAAACCCAAAACGATCCGAATTATCCACCGATTACGTGGTTGAGACACAATATTTTTCTCCTGGTGAATTTCAACGACATTAACATTTACACAAATCGCAAAGTTAAATTTTTCCAAAACTTTGCGGAATACGGTCATCCGACTGTGAATTTTATAACAAATAACTATCTACACTGCTAAAGTAAGTGATGACTTTAGGAGGAGCATTCAGAATTGTAGCTATGCTATGCTTCCGAAACTAGTGTAAAGGCGCTAAATTACACATTTAGTCTCTAAATGCCAAATTTCGCGCCTTTCTGTTCGCACAGGGCGCTCTGGAATGGCTAGATTAAAAGGAAATATACTTTTATCAGTCATACAAACGCTCTTTCCAGCTACTTTTGTAAAATCCCATAATTGGGATGTGTCTCCGCCGCAAGGAGTTTTTATGAATTCCGACCTGATGCCGTCTCCTGAATCTTCCAATTCTACTGCCTCTCAAGAGGCTCCAACTAAAATTGATGCAACTGCTAATGTTCAAACAGCAGAAGCTGATGTGTCAAAATCTGATCATGCGCCCGTTAACTCTGGTGAGACTGTTGGAAATGGGCATTTAGCCAATCGGCTACAACCAATTCCACCTCCTAGTGAACCAATGCAGTATCGAGCAATTGGTTTAGTTCGAGGCCGTTACTGTGCCAGCAGTGAACAGTTTACCCAAGGAACGTTACTAACTGCTGATAATGTAGAACTCAATTCTGTCCTGTTAGGTCGGATTATGAGTTTAGTCAAGAATCACCTAGACCTAGAAAAAGAACATCTGTGGGTAGTTTATCCCCGCACTAGACAAGAAAACGACTCATTACATATCCAAATTGTGGGGGTTTGGGAGCCAGAAAATCTGGCCAAAGATTCCTCAGAAGATGAGCAAGATGTAAGTTCGCTAGTCTTAGAAAGGACAGAAAATGGTTTAGGAAAAAAATCCCCCCGCGCTACCGCTGGTAAAGAAGAAATTTCCGAAACCCCAAAAGCCTCATCAGAACTACCTGATGGTGAGTTTTCTGTGCGTGGTGAGGTAGTTTTCCAATCTTTTGATGATAGAAGTTTGGTTGTCAAGATTAAGCAGGCTCCACGGAAACCAACTGATAAAGCTAAGTATTTTAAGTTGAAATTACGGGGTGTGCTGACTACCAAAGCTGTGGGTAAGTTTTGGGATTTTAAAGTCAAACGAGAAGCTGATGTATTAGTTATAGATAATGCGGAAGCGATCGCTGATTTACCCAAAAAACGCAAACCACCATTCAAAGGTGGCCCTCGTGGTAGTGGTGGACCTGGTAGACGACCATTCCCCTCCAAACGCAATGGAGAAACTCCACGTCCGATCAAAAAAACAAGTGGTGATGCTGCTGCGGTATCTAAACCTATGCCAAAACCTCCTGCTCCTAAGCCAGTCAAGAAGGCTAAACCAGTAGAGGAGTAGTCCGAGTGCTGAGTACTGAGTACTGAGTACCGAGTGCTGAGTACTCAGTACCGAGTACCGAGTTTTAAGTGCTGAGGGCTGAGTATTGAGTCATTAAGATTGAGTGATGAGTGCTGAGTAGTGTAATTACCACTCAGCACTTGTTGTTAAAAGAACTCCACAAAAAAGATGGATGATCCAAGTTCACTCCTATCAAAGCGACTTTTCTTCCCCCTGCTCCCTGCTCCCTTGCAGTCACAACGACGGGATATTTTTTTAGTTGGAAGTCTCTAAAAGTCTGTCCAGCGGTCTTGGGGTAAAAAAGCTCGATCCATTGGTATGGGGGAAACTGGCTCTGTAAGGGTAAATGTGCCGGCTTCTATCCACTGTTTTAACTCTAGAGCTACTTGTCGTGAGAGAAACATACTGGCTAGTGGTGCAACTCGCACCGCTTTACCTTCAATGGTGATTTTTCCAGATTTGAGTTGAGCGTAACTCACTAAACCAAAGGTGGGACGGACGCGACGGGGGATGGAAAAATCTACTATTGGTGCTACTAAGTCTTGATCTAGTACAGCGCAGTGTGCAATTACTGTTTCGTTCAAAACCGGAAGTGGTACACCTACTCCCAACATTAAAGAAGACCCGTAACTTTTGAAGTAACAGCCCCGCACCCAACGCGTATCCATTTGTTTGGCATCACCAATTAAGGCTAAAGTTGCTGATGGGCCAATGGGTGTGCGATTGGCTAACCGTTTTTGTAAGGGGAAGTGCTGCGTACCTTCCCAAGCTACATAACCAATACCACCACCTAAGAATATTCTTGTCCCAATCCCCACCAGTTGTAAGTCGGGATCATTGAGTAGGGGGGAAATTGCACCAGGATTTGAGTAAACTGCATTCCCTAAACGTGGTTGGAGGGGACCCAAATAAGTGTGAAGTGGGCGATCGCCTCCATTCACTCCCACGATAAAATTTTGATAGAGATTACGCGGATTAAATAGATAAAATTGATTGATGGTGTCACGGGTAACACTGGTTTCAAATGTTGCTCTCGGATAACAATCAGTAACTTGTCCTAATGCTCTGACTTGTACGGGTTTACCTGCTATTAAATCTTCGATCACATGACCACCACCGCGTTCTCGAAGTTCTTCGCCGTCAATGGTTTCCGCAGCGCAACTAGCACCCAAGTATAAATCTACTGCGCCAAAACCAGAATATGCTGGTACTCCATCTAACCAGCAACGCCGAATTTTGATTGGTGGGTCAGTGTGTCCAAGGTTAATAATTGCACCGCTTGACTCCATTGGTTCAAAGGTGCCGGTGGTAATCACATCAACTTCTTTAGCAGCTTTGGTGACACCGATTTCTGTTACTCGTGTTTTTAATTCTTCAACCGTCCACACTACGGCGCATTTCCGGTTGATTTTTTCGTTAATTTCCCCAATGGTTCGCATTTTTAATCAAGCGGATTGACACTATAATTATCGGCTGATCTTGCAGTATATGTTCTTCTGGAATTCCTTGCAGAGCGATCGCATCGCAACCACTGTTATTCCTCTGGGTGCGTAGGTTCGGATCTCTAAAATTATCGCTGATTCCAAACCAGCAGAACTTTCATTAAATACTGCGTCAAAGTAAAAGCATCAACACCTAATTCTGTCCTTTCTGATGCTGCTAAAATTCCCGCTTGAGAATGCCACCAAGCCGCAGTTGCCACAACATCTTCAATATTAGTTTGTTTATTTGCGACTTGTGCCAATAGTCCACCCATTAACCCAGTTAACACATCACCGCTACCACCACGGGCTAAAGCTGGCGTACTTTCAGAATTTATCCAAACGACACCTTGGGGATTAGATATGGCTGTTCTTGCCCCTTTTAATAGTATTACAGCCCCTGTTTGCTTGGCTGCTGTCTGCACTGCATCCACTCTGTTGGTGTAGGGAATTTCGGGAAATAAGCGCTGAAATTCACCTGTATGGGGTGTGAGTACGGTTGCGGCTTGACGTTGTTGTAAAGTGGGGATGGTTCCTAATTGTGCCAAGATATTTAAAGCATCAGCATCGAGTATTAAAGGAACTTCACTAGCAATTACTTGCTGTACTATCGGCACGGCATCTTTAGTTAAGCCAGGGCCACAAGCAATTATACTAAATGAACTCAAATCGGTATTTTCTGGTAATTGTAACTGAGCGATCGCACCCGTTGCCGTTTCTGGACAACCGATAATTAAAGCTTCGGGTAAATGGGAAACCAACAAAGGTTTAATAGATTCAGGTACAGCAATAGATAACATCCCCACACCAGAAGCACGCGCACCCAAACCTGTTAAAATTGCTCCACCTGCGTATCGTCTTGAGCCACAAATTAATAATAAATGTCCTACTTTATATTTGTGTGTAATTGGGGGACGGGGTAAAGGTAAAGTTGCAAGTGCCGTTTTTACAGTGATGCGTTTGACTTTAATTACTTCTCCCAAAACAGCATGGATATCTGTTAGGGGAATATCAAAATCTATTAATTCAGCTTTGCCAATATATGCTAATGCTTGGTCTTGCAATAAACCCTGTTTCCACAAACCCAAGCAAAAGGTGTGATTTGCCCGAATTGCAGTTCCTAAAACCTCACCTGTATCTGTATGTAAACCTGAAGGTAAATCAATACTAAAAATTGGCTGATTCCATTCATTAAAATGATTAATTGCGGAAGCGATGGGTTCGGTAATTTCTCTTTCTAAACCAAATCCAAATAACCCATCAACTAAAAAATCACAATTTGGTAATTTATCAAATTCTTGATAACAAGGAATTCCCAAACTTTGAGCATATTGAAGATGTTGAGAAGTTAATTCTTTGAGTTTAGCAAAAGGTTGATAAATCCAAACTTGATAACTACGAAAATGTAATTCACGAGCTATAACTAAAGCATCACCACCATTATGACCAGGCCCGACTAAAATTCCTACACATTTTCCTTGGGGAATAATAGCCTGTAAGCGATCGCTAATCAATCCTGCTACTTTTTCCATTAAAGCTGCAACAGGCATACCAGCGGCAAATATCCGCCCTTCAATATCGCGCATTTGGGCAGCAGTAACGATAACTTGTTCTTTAGTCATTGGTAATTGGTAAGAGTTTTTTCCCAGTTCCTAGTCCCCAGTTTCCAATCACTTTCCATAGTAAACTCTGGTATTACCGTAACCTAAATTTCGCAGATAATTATTCCATTGTTCTGCTTCTGAACGTTCTGCAAAAGGCCCCACAGCTATATGCGCTCCTCGTGGCTGAGTTCTCATGAAAACACTGATATTTCTACCAATTCTCTGTTGAATTTGGTCTTTAAGGTAGCGCAGATTATTATAGCTGCTGGGAACGATCGCATAGTAAAAATTAGACTGTTTCTGTTGAACACTGGAACTAGCGTTATTAACATTGGTTGATGTAGAATAGGATGTTTTACTACCAGAATAGTAGGAAACTGCCTCCGTGTTTGAGAAGTTAACAATACGAGCGCCATTTATACCGTTTAATTCTAGTTCTCTAACTCGCTGTTGAGCATTCAAGGGTTTGCTAAAAACACCTGCTTGGATAATATTACGCCCATTATACTGTCGAATATAAGCGCTGTTCTCAATCTGACGAACTCGTTGCAATGTTTGGGAGTTGTCACCATCAACGTAGACAAAATACCGCTCAAAATTTTCACCATATTGACTAATTTGTGCGGTTGAAGAAGGCTGAGAATTTGAGTTTTTTTGATAAAACTCCACAGGTTCCATTTGTTGTAACTGCGGTAATGACTGCTGACTGAGGAGAATTTCAGCAAAAGGTGATTCTGTCTGTGCTATTAAAAAACCATTGTTGGGTATTTCGGCTTGTGCTGGTCTATATTGGTAAGTCAGCACCAAGCATCCACCCACCAATAAGGAAAGTATGGGTACGGGAGTAAATTGACTTGTTTTTAAAGTAGGCATATTTTTTAACTAGCGATCGCAAAATAAAAATTTCTACCAGCCATTTTAATCAAGCAATTGCCGATTCTGGAAATTTAAATATCATCAAAACCGAAGTGCTTTCCTATCAAGGCTTTTCAGGGATGTGTGCTACAATTGAACAGTCTTACTACTCCAGTGTTGTCCTGGTCAGAAAAACCTCTACCAGTACCAGGAGCCAACTTTTGAAAAAATGTAATTTACCATTAGGCTGCAAACTTAGCAGCTACTGAACCTAAAAAGATTTTAGGATTATGAAAAAAGTCGTCGTTGGTCTTTCAGGTGGCGTTGATAGTTCTGTCGCTGCTGCTATTTTACACAATCAGGGCTATGATGTAATCGGTTTGACTCTTTGGCTCATGAAAGGCAAAGGGCAATGTTGCTCTGAAGGAATGATCGACGCGGCTCAAATTTGTGAACAATTGGGCGTTCCCCATGAAGTTGTCGATATTCGGGATGTCTTTCAAACAGAAATTGTTGATTTCCTCGTCACTGGTTACAGTGTGGGGATTACGCCGTTGCCTTGTTCCCAATGTAACAAGACGGTGAAATTTGGGCCAATGGTAAAATATGCCCGTGAACAATTGGAATGCAATGCGATCGCTACCGGTCATTATGCCAAAATTCGCTACGATGAAACCACCGGGCGTTACCAATTGTTACGCGCAGTTGACCGCAACAAAGACCAATCTTACTTCCTCTATGATTTGTCTCAAGATTTACTAAGTTGTTCTATATTTCCTTTGGGTGAATTGAACAAAACTGACACCCGACGTATGGCGGCTGAATTTAACTTAAAAACCGCCGATAAACCAGAAAGTCAAGATTTATGCTTAGTGGAAAGCAACGGTTCCATGCGGGCATTTTTGGATAAATATCTAGCTCCTAAACCAGGTGATATTGTCGATACTACTGGTAAGATTTTGGGACAGCATGATGGAGTGCATCATTACACAATCGGACAGCGTAAGGGTTTGGGAATTGCTGCACCAGAAGCGTTGTATGTAATCGAACTAGATGCTGTAAATAATCGTGTTGTTGTAGGCGATCGCTCTAAAGGAACTGAGGCAGAATGTACAGTAAACCGAGTAAATTGGGTTTCCATTGCTGAACCAGCAACCCCCATTCGTGCAGAAGTGCAAATTCGTTATCGTTCCGCACCTGTACCCGTGACAGTAATTCCTTTAGAAGATTCCCGCGTGCGTTTGGTATTTGATGAACCTCAATTCAGCATTACCCCTGGACAAGCTGCGGTTTGGTATGAAGGGGATAAGGTATTAGGTGGGGGAATTATCGAACAGTTTAGTTAATTATTAACTTCAAGTTGCTAGTTATTTAGTTAAGGCTGGTAATAGGTAATTGCTAATCAAAATGCTGTTATTATCCTGTTAATCCTTAAATCCTGGACATCCTGATTCTGACATTTTCTCTAACTAGCAACTTACGTTATTAATATCTACCTAATCATGGGGACAAATGATAATGGTACAATCAGCCCTAAAACTGATCACAGTCAATGAATTTATTAATCAGTACGGTGATCATGATAATTATGAACTCATTGATGGGGAATTAATCGAAATAGAACCGACAGGACTCCATGAGCAAGTATCATCTTTAATTGGGCGAAAACTGAATGTAGAAATTGATCGTCAGGACTTACCATATTTTATTCCTCACCGCTGCTTAATCAAACTATTAGGAACAGACACAGCCTTTCGTCCCGACGTGATTGTGTTAGACCAAACACAACTAATCAATGAACCATTATGGCAACAAGAACCTGTAATTACATCAGGAAAATCAATTAAACTAATTGCAGAAGTTGTAAGTACAAATTGGCAAAACGACTATGCCCGTAAAGTTGAAGATTACGCCCTATTAGGTGTACATGAATATTGGATTGTAGATTATTTGGGTATTGGTGGCAGAGAATATATTGGTAAACCCAAGCAACCTACTATTACAATTTGTACTTTAGTCGGGGATGAATATCAAAAGCGACTGTTTCAAAATAATGATAAACTTGTTTCTGCAATTTTCCCCAACTTACAATTAACTGCAAAACAAGTTTTTATAGTAAATATGAAGTAGGGTGTGTTACGGCTATGCAAAGATTAGGGAGTTTAAGAAAGTAATAATTAGCCGTAACGCATCAGAAAATATAAAATTTACTTATAATTACCAAATATATTTTAGCACAAAAAATTGTGCTATTATTGACCAACTAGATAAAAAAATTAACTTAGTAGCTAAAAATTAAGTTTATCAGGCTGTTTTTGTATGCCTTTTGACTCTGTTCTATTTGGTTCAAAAATCAGAAAATATCGAGAACAATTTGAAAAGTCACTTGTAGAAGTTGAATCAGCTACAGGAATTTCCGAAGAAATTTTAATTGCTTTAGAAAATGGAAGCAAGATGCCAACAGGTGACGAAGTTTTGATATTTGCAGACTATTATCTGTGCGACTACCAGTTTTTTATTTCTGAAGAGAAAGTTGCTCCATTTGAACAAACTGAAATTTTGTTCCGAAGATATGGAGATGAATTCTCAAAAGACGATCGATGGGCAGTACAAGAATTTTTGTTTTTATGTGAATGTGAACAATATTTATTAACTTGCCTTCCGAGATATAATTATCAACCTTTTAATTTTATTACAGAAGGAACTTATTATATAGGACATGGACAAGAATGTGCCAAGCAACTTAGAAGGCATAGAGGTTATGCCTTTAATGCAGTACCTATGGATATTTATGAAGATTTTCGATCTTTAGGATTTCATATATTTCGTCGTCAGCTAGGTAACTCTAAAATTTCTGGTTTATTCATTAAACATCCCACCGCAGGTAACTGCGTACTAGTTAATTATAATGAAGATATTTATAGACAGAGATTTACAGCTGCCCATGAATCTGCACACGCAATTTTAGATACTGATCAATCAATCGTTGTTTCTTTAAAGACTAATACAAAAGAATTAATTGAAAAGAGAGCTAACACATTTGCATCAAATTATTTGATGCCACCAGAATTTTTACAACAAATACCGGATTTGAGGATTTGGAATTCTGAAAAAGCTGTCGAGTGGGCAAACAAACTTAAAGTCAGTACAACTGCTTTAGCTAATGCTCTAAAGAATGCTAATTTTATATCTGAGGCTGTAGAATTAGAAATAAAGTCTGTAAGAGTACCAAAATATTTAAAAATAGATCCAGAACTACCAGAAACTTTACCAGTTGGCTCTCGTCAGCGTCGTGAAGAATTACTAAAAAGAGGATTATCTAACTTCTACGTTGGGCTTTGCTTTGATGTTTATGAACAAGGTATTATTTCAAGTGGAAGAGTTGCGGAAATGCTTCTATCTAGCAAATATGAATTAAATGAAATAGCAAGTACATACGGGAGAATGATAAAATATGGCGATTGATCCATCAAAATTTCATAAAAATAATGTTATAGATACTTGTGCTATTTGGAATATTCTTGCTTCTAAACTTCTTTATGCAACTGCTCAAAATGCAGGGTGCAATTTTATTTGTACCTATTTCGTATATTATGAATGCTTGCACAAAACTCGTAAAAATCCTAAACAGGAAGAGATAGATTTACAAAATCGTTTTCGCGAAGAGTATAAAAATGGTAAATTTCAATATCAGCACTTAACTATTGAAGACCTTCAAGATGTAGAAATTCTCCAAAGAAGAATGAATATAGATAAAGGGGAACTAGCATCAATAGCTTATGCAAAGAAAACAGGTAAAGCTTTTCTTACAGATGACCAAAAGGCTAGAAAGTTAGCTGCTAATTTCTTAACTGCCAAAATGGTACAAACTACACCTCATTTACTAGGTTGGCTGTTATTTATCACTTATTTAAGTGATGGTGACTTGCAAACAATTATCAATGAACACCAAAAGCTGGATAGACCATTAAAAAAATATTTTGTAGATGTTTATAAGATGGTTTTAGATTATAAATTAAAAGCTTTTAAAGCCCAGTAACTGAATAAGATTAAAAATAACTGCTCATTAACCTTGTTTTGCCCCTTTCTGCTTGGCGATTTTTTCTCGCACAGCTTGACGGATATCTTCCCAATCATCAGAAGTCATCTCAGTTGCATTCCCAGAATTTAGACCTTCTAAAAGCATCTTTTCCAAACGTTCATCTGCTTGACGTTTTTGGTCTTGACGCACTAACTCACGAAAATACTCACTGATAGTGCTGTAACCGCCATCTGCGACTTTCTCTTCTATATAAGTCCGCATTGCGTCAGGGAGAGATATATTTATACTTTTCACTGGCACTAATTTCCTAATTGTCCCTTCATCATATTATATGGCAATTTATGCCATTTACTGACATAAGGTTATCAATTCCCAATCTCACCCTTCCCGACCGGCAATTGACAAAAAGTTTTCAGAATTTGTACTATGTGTACCAACAATTTGATAAATTAATACATAGTTCGCAACAATTATAGGGAAAAATTACGTTGAGTTACCATCTAGATGCCATTGCCCCCCACGGTGGAGAGTTGGTTAACCGGGTTGCTACACCGGCACAAAAGGAAACATTCCTTTCCAAGGCTGACTTTTTGCCACAAGTGACACTTGACGATCGCGCTGTTTCTGATTTAGAAATGATTGCGATCGGTGGTTTTAGTCCGCTGACAGGTTTTATGAACCAAGCAGACTACGATCGCACAGTAGCAGAAATGCGCCTTGCTAACGGTGTTGTCTGGTCAATCCCAATTACACTATCTGTTACAGAAGAAGTTGCTGCGCCTTTGCAAGTAGGTGGTGTAGTGCGTCTGAATAACCCTAATGGCGAGTTTATTGGGGTTTTGGAACTGAGCGAAAAATATACCTACGACAAAAAACGCGAAGCTATCAATGTCTATCGCACTGATGATGCTAAACATCCTGGTGTGCAGGTAGTCTATAACCAAGGTTCTGTAAATTTGGCTGGTGATATCTGGTTATTACAACGAGATTCCCATCCCCATTTTCCTAGCTACCAAATTGATCCTGCTGCTTCCCGGCAAATGTTTAGAGATAAAGGTTGGAAAACTATCGTCGGTTTCCAAACTCGTAACCCTATCCACCGCGCCCATGAATATATTCAAAAGTGCGCCTTAGAAACTGTGGATGGTTTATTTTTACACCCATTGGTAGGAGCAACCAAAGAAGACGATATCGCCGCAGATGTGCGAATGCGTTGTTATGAAATCTTGATGGAACACTATTACCCTACAGATAGAGTAATATTAGCTATTAATCCAGCGGCAATGCGTTATGCTGGGCCAAGGGAAGCAATTTTCCATGCTTTAGTTCGTAAGAATTACGGCTGTACACATTTTATAGTCGGGCGAGATCATGCTGGTGTGGGTGACTACTACGGTACTTATGACGCTCAATATATATTTAATGAGTTTGCACCTGGAGAATTGGGCATTGTGCCAATGATGTTTGAACACGCCTTCTACTGCAAACGCACCAAACAAATGGCGACAACTAAAACCAGTCCTAGCAAACCAGAGGAACGAGTTCACTTGTCGGGGACAAAAGTCCGGGAAATGCTTCGTCGTGGTGAGTTACCCCCACCAGAATTCTCTCGTCCAGAAGTGGCAGCAGAATTGGCGCGGGCAATGAGTATTCCCACGGTATTGGTTTAGAATTTGTGGGAAACTAACAAAAAAGTATAATCAAAAACTTTACTCTATAGACTTCAGCCCTTTAAGCTGTTAACTAATGGGCGGAGGGCTGATTGCTAATTATGAAACGGCGTGCGTTTTTAGAACGGATTGGCTCAATATTGGCGGTATTGGGGCTGACTGAAGCTGAGTGGTTGACTTTGGGTAATCGCTATTACCAAGCTTTGGCAGCACCTAATCCCCGGAAGTTGGCTTTATTAATAGGCATTAATCAGTATCCACAAAGTCCTGCTCTTAGTGGTTGTCTGACTGATGTGGAATTGCAAAAGGAAGTGTTGATTCACCGCTGTGGCTTTGCTGCTGCGGATATTCTGACTTTAACTGAGGAACAAGCCAGCCGGGAATTCATTGAGGCGGCTTTTGTCGATCATTTGGGTAAGCAAGCCCAGGCTGGTGATGTGGTTGTTTTCCACTTTAGTGGTTATGGTAGTCGCGTCAAATTGGGGACGTTTCCAGAGACTGTGCAGAATGCTCTGATTCCATTTGATGAAAAAAAACCACAAGAGCGGAGGTTTGTCAACTATTTATTAGAAGAAACTCTGTTACTTTTATTGCGATCGCTCCCCACCGACCGAGTAACCGCAGTCTTAGATACGAGTTACTATACTCCAACTACATTACAACCATCAGTTTTGCAAATTCGCGCCCGTCCAGAATTGCCAGCAACGCAGTTAGCGCTTCCAGAACTGGAGTTTCTCAAACAACTGCAAACGCAAAACTCAGCCGTTAATAAAGCAATGGTGTTGAAAGCAACCTCAGACCCAAACCAACAAGCAGGAGAATTACTATTTTCTGGTTGGAGTGCAGGTTTATTTACCTATGCTTTAACCCAATATCTATGGGAAGCTACACCAGCAACAACAATTCAAATTATCTTCTCTCATCTCAGCAGTTCTATGTATAGACTGGGAAGTGAACAGCAACCAGAGTTAATGAGTGGGCTAAAAAATACTCAAAGTAGTGCCATTGTTGATAATTTTCCCCTCAATAATATTGGCGCTGAAGGAGTAGTCAAAGCTGTTGATGAAGAAGGTAAAACAGTTGATCTATGGTTAGGAGGATTAGTTCCTCAAGTTCTAGAATACTACGGTGTTGGTTCTAGATTCACTCTACCGACTGGAGAACAGCTAATATTGCGATCATCCCTCAAAGCGGTAGTTGCGCCGTCACGGACTGGGTTAATTGCAAAAGCAGAAATGTCTAACCCAAAAACCAGCAAACCGCCCCAAATTGGGCAACTAGTACAAGAAAAGGTACGCGTATTACCCCGAAATATTAATTTAACAGTTGTCTTAGATTCTGGGTTAGAAAGAATTGAGCGAGTAGATGCTACCAGTGCTTTTGCCTCAATTACCCGTATGGTCAACATCGCATCAGCAGAACAAAGCGCTGATTATGTCTTTGGTAAACTACAACAGATTCCTAGTCGTTATGGGCTTTTTTCTCTTGGTGGTGAGCCAATTCTCAACACTGCTGGGGAAATTGGGGAAGCTGTAAAAGTCGCAGTGCAGAGATTAACACCAAAATTTTCTACCCTTTTAGCAGCAAAACTATGGCGATTGACAGAAAATGAAGGTTCTTCACGCTTACCAGTGAAAGGAACTTTAGAGATTGTTAACAACATAGCGCCCCGGATAGTTATACAACAACAAACCCGGCGCAATCTGGTTCAGGAATCTGGGAATAATAAAGCACTCATAGGTTCAGGAACAACAATTCCCACTGTTCCCATTGGTAGTCGGATGCAGTACAAAGTGCAGAATTTGAGCGATCGCCCGATATATTTAATCTTATTGGGGTTAAATAATGCTAAGAGTGCCTTCGGCTATGACGCATTGGAAGCGATCGCTTTTTATCCTTGGCAAATTAAATCAGAAACAGATGGTTCTGACACAAAACCCCAACTGCAAGAAATAGTCATTCCCCCAGGAGAAACCCTAAAACTACCACAAAATGATCTTACTACTGGCTGGATACTGCCCATGCGAGCTTTCTTTTGTGAACATCAACTAATTATTAGCACTTCTCCCTTTACACAAACTTTCAAAGCCTTATCAACCGCTAAATATCGCACCGCAGAACAATCAATCAGCCCATTAGTTAACCCCCTAGAAGTTGCACAAGCTTTGCTACAAGACTTACATAACGCCAGTAAAGTCAAAACTGATATTAATGGTACTACGACTGATACTTATATTTTGGATGTCAATAATTGGGCAAGTCTTAATTTTAGTTTTCAGGTAGTTTGATACGCTGGAATTCTTGTTTGATATTAAAAACCCACATAAGTGGGTTTTAGGGATTTCCAGGAAATAAATTATCCAATCTTGTGGGATGAGCTTCTGGCCTGTCCGGGTTTAAGGGTAAGCAAGATGCCTACCCCACAAGAATTAATTAATTGAATATTTTTTTATTTGGAAGTCCCTTAGCTGTATAGCCATAATTCCCAATTGCTTTATAAATACTTATCCAACAACAACCCCAACTTCTCCTTAGTCGCAGCTGGTGCATTGGCTAAATTTGTCAAAATCGCATATTTCAAAGCCGAATGAGCATCACTAGATGGGGGATTTTCACTTAACCGCTTTACCGTTTCTTGAATCACCTTTTGAGCATTGATAGCATTCCGTTGTAAATTACCAATTACCATCTCTACTGTGACGCTATCATGATCTGGATGCCAACAATCATAATCTGTCACCAGTGCTAAAGTCGCATAAGCAATCTCCGCTTCTCTCGCTAACTTTGCTTCTGGTAAATTAGTCATCCCAATGACTGTAGCGTCCCAACTACGATAAAGATTTGATTCGGCCTTAGTAGAAAATGCAGGGCCTTCCATACAGATATAAGTACCACTACGGTGCAACTTGACATCAGGTAAATTCAAAGAGGCAATCGCATCAGCCAAAACCCCAGCCAAGTTTTTACAAATCGGCTCACCAAAGGCAATATGCGCCACAATGCCCTCACCAAAAAAAGTTGAAATTCTATTTTTTGTTCTGTCAATAAATTGATCTGGAACCACCATATCTAGTGGTTTTGCCTCTGCTTTCAAAGAACCAACTGCACTGGCAGAAATTAAGTATTCCACACCTAATTGCTTCATCGCATAAATATTTGCCCGAAATGGTAATTCACTAGGTAATAGCGTATGATTACGACCATGCCGAGCTAAAAAAGCAACTTTAGTACCCGCTAGTGTCCCTAGAATTACAGCATCAGATGGTGAGCCAAATGGTGTCTGTACCTCTAATTCCTCCACATCTTTAAGAGCCTCCATTTTGTATAAACCACTGCCACCAATAATTCCAATTTGCGCTAATGCCATAATTCTAAATTTGTTAATTTTTCAACACTAAGTTATTTTACCGAAAATATTATTAATCCAAAGCTACACAGCAGTAATTAGTCTGGTTTTTCTAGTTTCCGTAAAGCTACCATTGAAAACCTGATATAATTTTGTTATTGTCAAGTTAGGTGAAATTAGCTAGTATCGCTTCTCTACAGAAGGGTATGCGGAATTCTTAATAGAGCCTACATATCCCTTACGGGATACTTAATAATCTACATCGACGTAATTACCATTCAGTAAAGGTTTTAGACTTTTCAAATAGGTGGTTTATTTACGCGGAACTGTACTAGTATAAAAATTATATAAATAAATGGAAAATAATATGCAAGCCACTGTAAATTCTCATCCAAGTAATTTAGAAGAAATTTTGGAACGCATATTTAGTAATCGCAGAATTACACGTCAAGATCAACACATAATGATGTCTAGTCTTCTTGCTACAGAAGGTTTAAGTGAGCAAAACATGAAGGAAATTAATAAAGTATTTGATGCTTTAAAAAGAGGATTAATTAAAGTCGTAGATTAGGAATATCACCTATCAATATTAGGAAGAGATTTTAATTACTAACTCAACAGTGATACATAACAAAAATTGAGTAGATTTCAGATACAGCAGATTCAATCAATAAGTTACTGTTTCTAAATTCTACTCAATGTAATTTATGATCATTTTATTTTCGGCGCTCAAATAATATTAAGCTACTGGTGAAGCTTTCTTGCCTTTGCGTAAACCAAATGCACCAGCCATACCTAAAGCACCTAAGCCTAGAATCGTTGTAGGTTCAGGTACTTCTACTTGCAAACGAACACCGTCTCCGGGCTTCATTTTACCACCAATTTTACCGAGGTTAACATTGAATGAACTGACATTTGTTAATGTGACTGTTTGGAAATTACCATCAAGTCCTGGAGCAATAGTCATGTTAGCTCCTGCACCGTTAATTTGACTAATTTTAGTACCTATGTCTTCTACGTCAAAGAAAGTTAGTACTATCTTGGAAAGTGTTTCACCTAAGAAGTCAAATTTATATTTACCAACTTCTAATTGACCATTTTCAGGTATAGAAGCAACACTACCATCGCCATTCACTTTGACAGCCACAGGACGGAACCAAGTACCTTCTGGTGAGTTAGTTCCAGCATCTATTCCTAAAAAGTTAATAGCGAAAGCGCCTAAATTTTGGTTATTGGCAGTTGTGCTGTCATCGCTGAATAACAGACTCTTTCCGTAACCAGTTACGCCAATATTTAAACTTTCTACTGTGTAACCGTAAGCATTTGTATCAATGCAAGTGGCATCAGTAACGCAGCCAGTACCTACTAATTTGATTTCACCCTCAATAGGCGGAACCATAAAAGCTGCTTGAGCCTTAGATACGCCACCGAATAAGCTTAAGCCCAAGGTTGATAATGCAACTGTTGTTACTAAGGATTTGAATGATGTCATTTGTTTAATTGCTGTTTTAGGTGTCATATTTTGAGGCCGTTATTTTTGCCTCGTTTGATTACTATTACAGTATCACCGAGATATCTACTTAAGTAAATATAACTCAGGTGTACTTTACACAATCTTTAAAAAAAAGGACACGTTTGCTTATATTAAATTTATACTGACAGTATGCTGATACTAAAAAATTACACATTTTCCAGAGTCTCAAATCCTTGTCCTGTAAGGAATTAAAGATAAAATCTGTATCTCTATTTAGATAAACGAAACCGGGTAAATTTAGCATTTATTGTTTGAATGTAAGATAAAAAAGAGATACAGCTAGGCCGTATCCCTATAGAATACAATGTATTTAGTGACTTTCCTGAAAACTAATATGAACCAGCGAATTGTACTGGTGAGTATTGTTTTTACTTGGCATTTTCAGTAAACACCGTACCGCAGTAGGTGCCATAAAGACAAGTCTAGGGGATGATCCCAGTCATCAATTAAGCTAATTGCAAAGCTTTTTTCGCTTCATTAGCGATCGCTTCCACTTCATCATTCACCAGAGTTTCTAAAATTGATTTAGCTTCCGCACCACCTAAATTGCCTAAAGCTTGCACTACTCTGTAACGCACTTGCCAATCTGGATTAGTGGCATAGGAAACTAAGAGGGGAACCGCTTCTACATCTCCCAATTCACCAAGGGAACTAATAGCAGCAGTTTGAATTAAGCCATTATCTGAAGAAAGTGCTTGTTTGAGTAGTTCCAAGCCGCGCGGATCACCCAACTCTCCTAATGTAGCAATGATGCTAAACTGCACCAGCCATTCTGGGGTTGTATGGTAAAGCTGCTGCAAATCTTCAAAAGCCGCGTGTAGTTTCAGCGCACCTAAACAATCTGCTGCTGCTGCTTGGACATCCGCTTCAGGATCATTAAGTAAATCCCGCAAGAGATGCAAAGATAACTCTAAATCCTGTTCTCCCAGTGTATCCATCTGACTTACAGCAGAGTACCGGACACGGGAATTACCATCACCAATAGCAATTTGCAGTAGTTCCAAACCAACTTTCGGTTCTAGTTCGCGGATTTGATTTACAGCACGCAAGCGATCGCCTAAATTCTCAGAATTCAGCAATTCTTTCACAGACTCAGTAGAAATACTCATTTAATCATCCTAAATTATCAAATTGGTAATTGGTTTATTAACTTCCCCAGTCCCTACTCTGCGGCCATAGTGCGAATAATGTCCCCGCGAGTGAGAATACCAATAACTTGGCCTGCATTGTCAAGCACAGGTAGACGATGAACTTTATGTTCTTGGATAATTTTTGCAGCTTCTTTGAGAGATTTATCAGGAGTAATAGTCAGAGGATTTTTACTCATTACCTCACCTACTGTTTGTCCCAAAGCCTTATGCAAATCTCGGTCATAAGTAGCAGGATTTTGTAAATAAATCACACTATCCAAAAACATAATGTAAGCTGGGGGTGTTACACCAGTTTCTTGCCACATCAAATCTGTTTCTGAAATAATTCCTACCAATTTACCCGCATCATCAATTACAGGCAAACCACTAATTCGCTTTTCTGCCAAGATTTGGATAGCTTCTTTTAAAAGAGTTTCAGGACGGACGAGAATGGGATTATGGCTCATCACATCAGCAACGGTTTTAGACATTTTTTTACTTACACCTTTTATAAAAGTCTTTTTGATTATTGTAGAAAACTGTGGGTTATCAGCGTATATAGCGTTTCCCAAGCAACTGAGGTACGTCTAAATCCTTACCATCAAGAAAAGTAGCTTTAAAAATATACTTCACTAGAAGGTCTTTAGCACTAAACACTAAACATGGCAACAGAAACTCTACAACAGTCTCTGTTTAAATTCTCTCATTTTTCTGTTGAGTCAACACGTTTTTTAGTCTTTTTATGGTCATTGAGGACAAAGCTTTCAATGATTTTGAACTACATTTTCCATCAAAATAGCCTAACAACTGAGATTTTGTACTTAGTCGTGTTTATTAACTGTATAGGACTCATATTTGATTTTTGAACAAAACTCAGTACACCTTTATTCCTTCTTCCCAGTCTCCAGTCCCCATTCCCTTGCCTCTACGAGTGATTCAGAAATCAAATCGGATTGCTATATATCTAACTTAATCATAATAATTCCTATTTTGGATAATTCTCTTAATTATTAGTTCTTATGTACTAAACATATCCATTTCTTTGGGGTGTGACAGTTGTCTGATGGGATGTAGGTTATAAAAGTTTAAAGTTCAGCCATTTCAAGCATAATTGAGGTAGAAAAATTACTGCCTGTTTGTAATGATTCAGGACACAGAATATTTAATATAGCAAGAAACAGGCAACAGAAGAGAAAAATATTCTCCTGACTCCTGACTCCTATTTTAGTATTATTTCTCAGTCTTTCCTGCCTCATCTCATACAGTTATTATTTGGCGATTACCTCTTCTATTGCGTTTGGTATATTATTGAATTTTCAACACCATCAGACCAACAAGTACAAGGAGACCTAATGTTCTACGAAAGTAATTAACACCTTGAAATAATTCTTCCCAAGCCCAAGTAAATAACGAGCCAAAAGCTAATAAATCCAATCCTGTATTAATTTTTCCTGTTGTAAAAATGATTTTTAATAAACTAGCGACAATCCAGACAATGAGTGGGAGATTTGGCATTTGAGCTAGAACAATTTTGCCTTCACTGTCCCGAAATACTTGATTTACCAATGTATTTTCCATGAAATCGCTCTCTTTATTGATGTTTTTACAAGCACAGAAATTATGAGTAAACTTAGAGGGTGTTTGAAAAGTTTCGGATGGTGATTTTAGACATTTGATCATTCCCGCTAACCCTTTAACAAAGAGGGAAATAGAGTCAAAGTCCTCTTTAAAAAGGAGGAGCTAAAGTTTTTAATACATCAGCAAACACTTTTCAAACATCCTCTTATTTAAAACAATTATTAGACAATACGTCGCCCTATAAATAAGTTGTAGACAATGCCAATCAGCGCTAAAACTAAAAGCAGGTGAATTAAGCTGCCGCCAATGTGAATTGAGAATCCTAACAACCAGAGAAGGACAAGCACAACAACACCAGTCCAGATGAGATTCAACATAATTTTCCTTTTTTATTCAGATATAAGGTGATGAGAGTTCAGCACTTTTTTGAAAGGATGTTTCTGAAAGCCGAATTGAGGAAGCGAAGATCAACCTATAAATTCCCAAAACATCTATTTTATAATTCATTTTTTACTTTACTCAACTTCTTGATTCTAGGATTAAAATATTTAAATATCATCTATAGATAGAAACAGTTTCGATGGGAATGTTATCTATAATTAGACATATATCAGTGAATTATGAACATAAAGTCGTGTAAAAATTGGCTGCTCTATTTTTTAAAAAAAAGTAATAAAAAATACAAAAAATTTACAGGATTATAATTTCAGTGGAAATAAACATAACTATATTGAGAAGGATAAAGGGTAAGAAGAAAGGTTTTTCTCTTTTCCTCTTACCCTCTACATAATTCTGTTTAGTCACGCCTAATTACTTATGTAACAAGCCTAAATAGAAAGCTTTTCTAACTCAATGAATGTCAAAGTTATTTTGTGACAAGCGCTAACTCTTTCAACAGTCTCAACGGTTGAGTTATCTCGGTTCTTACTGACTGCTGACTCCATCAGTTGTGCGATCGCTCATTTCACTTTCGTGGATGCTGTATTTTGCTTATTCCTTAGTACCCTTTTTCTTTGAAAGAAGCTAACCACTCTCTCATTTGTTCTTGGGCAACATCACGGCCACCTAAACCAAAGGCTAAGGCAATAGCGACAGCGATCGCACCAAATAACAATCCAAAGGCTAAATTCACGATATCAGGTGCAACGCCTATCTGTTGTAGTGCCATTGCTGAAACTAAGGCAATGATAGAAATCCGCGCTACTTGTGCCAAAACTCTGGCTTGGGCATTTCCAGAACTGCTAATAATGCTAAAAGCCAAATTTGCCAAAAATAACCCAATCGCAAATACCACCAATCCCGCTAAAATTCTGCCTAAGATAATGACAATACCTGTCACTAATGATGTCAATGCTGGAATATTTAAAATATTCACCGCAGCCACAGTTGCAAACAGCATGATCCCAACTAGGACGATAATCCCGGCAACTTCTGATGGAGTGCGCGTTGGTGCGGTGGAAGTTGTGGGTTCTTCGGAATAAACTGCTTGCTGGTTGAGAGATGGCAAACCCAGGACAGTGAAAATGTTGTTAAAGCCTAAGCTGGTGAGGATAGATGTGACTAATTCTGAGACAAATCTACCGAGAAAATAGGCAACAATTAAAATTCCTGCTGCTGTGAAAATGCTGGGTAAGGTATTGAGAACCTGTTGCAGCATCACAATTGCTGGTGCAGAAATCGCCTCAATTTTTAAAGCATTGAGTGATGCGATCGCTACAGGAATCAAAATCAAAATATAGACAATTGTGCCGATGATCTTTGATAAAGATTGCACCCCCGCAGATGGAGACAGTCCAAACCGACTGCCTACATGATCAATTCCCGTTGTACGTAATAAATTTGTGACAATCCGCTGCACTATATTGGCCACAAACCAGCCAACTGTACCAATGAGAATTGCCGCTAAGATGTTGGGAAGAACTGAAAGAATCTGTGTAGTTAAAGCTTGTACTGGTAATAGTGCCTCCTGAAGTCCCAAAGTCTCCAGAAGTAAGCCCAGAAACAATAAAAAGATGAACCAATACAAAGCATTGCCAATAGTCTCACTTAGAGACAATTGATTTGTGCTGGGTGTACCATCTTGGGTTTCTTGACTCAGACGTTCATCAAATCGGAATGTTCGTAATGTCCGAATAGTAAACACCTTGACGATGGTTGCTAAGAACCAAGCCACACCCAAAATTATGCAAGCACCAACCACCTGGGGCAAAAAGCCAATCAGTTGATTGAGAAAATTATTAAGTGGTCGAGAGGCTACTTCTAAACCCAGATTCTGTAAAACAGCCACTACTGTCAACAGAAATATACTCCAAAAGATCAGCCCAGAGATGAGTTTCTCAATCTGGGGAGCATCTTGACTACCAGTAATTCCAGCCGCAATCCTGTTATCTATGTTTGTGCGATTGAGGATTTTTTCTATGGACTTGGATGCGATCGCTGCAATCAGCAACCCAACTAACAAAATCATAGCCGAACCCAGTAACCGGGGAGTAAACTGAATTAGTTGTTCAACAACTCCTTGAACATCAGGAACTCCTCTACTTACTTCTGATGTTTCTGTTTGCAAGCTTGACGATTGTGCTAAAAATTGCTGCACCCTGTTCGACAAACCAACTGCCGTCAACTGGGTTATTCCTTGCCAAGTTGTGTTCATGGTTTTTCGATATTTTAAGTTTTCGCTGAATACACTGGAAAATGTTTACAGTAACAATTGCTGTTGGCAATTGTTAACTTACGTAAATCCACTACTATCCACTTATCCATTTACCAGTAAGCGCATAAATTGGGATTTATATCAAGTATATTTGCTGGTTTTTCTGAATTAATTTCTAATAGACATTGACCGAATTTAAATATGCATGACCCAGAACCCTTGTAGAGACGTTCCATTGGTAGGGATTTTTGGAGATACATTCTTTTTCGCAGATGTCTAATTTAGTAGAGGTAATGATTGTCAAAAAAAGCATCATTTTTGTTAATTACACAGTCAATATCCGGGACCTATGACACCATACAAGAATCAGCGTCTAAAACGAAACGTCTGAAAGATAGATTTATTTCCTCTAGACATTACTGGCAAATGCGATAATAAATGCATATTTAAGCTGAAAAATCATGAAATTTGTCGGCATTGATTTTGGCTGGAAATCCCAACCCAGTGGACTATGCTGCTTAGAATTAATAGACGGACAACTGCAACTACTAAACTTAGATCACCAAGATGCCATTGCAGACATCCTCACTTGGATAGATAAAACAGTACAAGCAGATGAAGCTGCTATCATAGCTGTAGATGCACCAACACTGATCCCCAATTCCACAGGGAGTCGTTTGCCAGATAAACTTAGTCATAAATACTTTGGCAAATATCACGCTGGCTGTTATCCCGCCAACCAAAACTTACCATTTGCCGAGCGGACAATCAACCTTGGCTTAGAATTAGAAACACGTGGTTTTGCACACGCACCAACCATCGAACCACAAAAACCCAACAGATATCAAATCGAAGTTTTCCCCCACCCAGCCATAGTTAACCTATTTAATTTAGAACGCATCCTCAAATACAAAAAAGGACGAATTAGCGATCGCCGTTCAGAACTCATTAAACTATATAACTACATCCTCAATATTCTCCCTTCACTTTCTCCTCCTCTGCGCCTCTGTGGTTCGTTTCCTTCAGAAATTCCCACCACAGGAAAAGAACTCAAAGCCATAGAAGATCAACTAGATAGCCTAATTTGTGCCTATGTAGCGGCTTATTGGTGGTATTGGGGAGAAAAACGCAACCTAGTTTTAGGAGACTTAAACACAGGTTATATAGTCATTCCCCAAAGAATTTGTACCTAAAACTTACACCCTAACTAAACCATGACATCGACTCCCTATGAAACTGACTACTGGGAAATAGACTTTTGTAAAATTACTAAAAACCCAGATGTGTAGGGGTTTAGCAGTGCTAAACCCCTACTTATAGAATCAACTAATTAAGTTATTGTGAGTATAATTCAAATCAGCAACTCTACAATTCATATTATTTACGTTTAGTAATCAACCAACCGAAAATGATAAACAAGCAGGTAGCAATGATGCTTAAAATCAAAGATGCGTAAAAAGGATGAGGTGGATTATGAGGAGAGA
Organism: Anabaena cylindrica UHCC 0172; assembly: GCF_034931625.1. Lineage (GTDB taxonomy): Bacteria > Cyanobacteriota > Cyanobacteriia > Cyanobacteriales > Nostocaceae > Anabaena > Anabaena cylindrica_A. The sequence goes on from NZ_JAYGGY010000003.1 coordinate 117,631, forward strand.
TAAAAGCAATCGGACGGTTAATTTTTTCAATGTTTGAAGTAACTACACCAGAAACTATCCCACCACCACCGAAGCCGATTCCTAAGATTTGAATAGTTTTTTCTAAAGAGCGATCGCTCTCAGTTTGTTCTATCTCCACTATACCACGAATTGAGTTGATAGCCTGATCTAACAACTGCGAACCATGTTGAAAATAGCCTAAATCAGCTTGAATTTGCCGTTGAAAGGTGACGCAACTTTTATTGAGGAAGTTTTCTATAAAATCTAAATTCTCACCGTTTAAACTAGATTTTATTTGTTCTAATTTATTGTTGTAATTATCTGCATTAATCGCAATTGTATTTTGAGCATCTTCTAAATTTAAGACTAAGCGGTTATATTGAAATGCTAATTTAGGAAATGCTTTTAACTGTTTTTGTAATGCTTTTAAATACTTGCTTGTCACTCCTTGAGTATTTTCTGGTTCAGGAATATTATCAACTTCAGATTCTATTTGTCGGTAAGCTGCATCTAATTGTTGATAGATAACCCGACTGTCTTGATAAGTTTTGATGATCTTATTGCGATAAAAAAATAAATCTAATAATTCTCGATAACATTGATTGAATAATTGATCAGCTTGTGCATCTGTAAATAACCAAATTAAAACTTGTTGATATTTACTAGATTGAGTTGGTAAACCATATTCAAATATCGGACTACCAAATAATTCACCTTGACGATAAAAAGGTGGAGACGTATTTTGATCAGGGAAAATTTGCTGCAAACATTCAGCGGCTATTTGTTTGCTATTATTTTTATTCTTAGCATTATTTAGCCAAGCTGTAATTAAGATAGTTTGACCGATAAATAAAGGATGTTCAGGGAAAATTAAGCAATTATTAGGGTTTAAAAGTTGGAAAAAATCAACTTCTAACTCTTCAGTATCTTGATTATTTTCTTTTTCAGGACGGCGTAAATTCAACCATAAACCATAACTGTCAGAAATTCGGAAAGGATAAGCAAACCCTTTAACTAAAATGTCTTGATTGGGATTTGGGGTAATTTTACCTTCAAAATCTACGGCATAATTATCATTAACTACTTCTGCATCATTGAGAATATCTACCTTCGTAAATTCCGGCTTTTTATTAACATCAATGCGTTGACTGAGTTTTAAATCATAGTGTAAAGTCTCTTTAACAATAGCGTCTCCACTTTCCCAGATCAAGTTTAAATCATTACCTAACTGATTACCATCAATATTTGCGCCTTTATAAAGTTGAAAAGCAAAGACATGAATATTAGGTGCATATATTTTCATAGTTAGTTATGGTTTCTGGGGTGGTGTATTTTTCTCTTGGAGTTTTTTCAATTCATCTTGTAAAACTCGGTAGCGATTTTCTACGGTGTTTTCTTGATTTTCTGGTTTAGTTTTCCCAACTTTTTCAATTTCCCTTTCTTCTAACAAAACTGCATCTCTGACATCTTCATGATCAAGATACCATTTACGGATAGTGTCCGCGACAATTTCCGGTGATTCCCCTGCTAATTTGGCGATGTTTGTTTGTAATTAATGTAAAAAATTGTTGGGTTTCCTTACCTCGTTCCCAGACTCCGGCTGGGAATGCAGTTTTTCAGGCTCTGCCTGAAGTAAAATAACATAGTAAAGGCAGACGCTATCTTTGAAGTAGAATGATACAGTAGAGGCAGAGCCTCTGTAATTCATTCCCTGTCAGAGTCAGGGAACGAGGGTGAAAATTGTTGGGTTTCCTTGCGTCAACCCAACCTACATGACTGGGGAAACTGCACAGAAACCAGCCCAAAATTCTGGTTTATTAAATGGTTGATGTTCGGGTTTATATTGATTGGATAATAATTCTATTATTTGCTGTTTTTGTTCTGCTTTCATTGCAGGTTGATTATTCAACCAATTAATGATTTGTGCTTGGGTGGCTTTGCGTAACCATTGTTGGGCTGTGTTTAATGCTAGGGTGATGTTGTGGGGATTGTTGGCGATGTTTTCATATAATTTAATCATTAAAATAGCAGTGTGAAAATCACTCACAGGCCACAAACTGCTGACAATGTTTACTGCACCGGCTTTGATGAAACCACTGGATAAACCGATATATTCATCGCTGTTATTTCTATAATCAATTACGCCGGTTTCGCAAGCAGAAAGACAAACAAGATAACATTGGGTAAGATTTAATTGCAAGATTTCTGCTAAAGTTAAGCATTTTGATAAATCAATGGCTGTTGATTCATCAACTCTCACATAGCGAGATGAGGATGTTTTTACAAGAGAAGGATTAACTTCTGAGTCAGCGAGTTGTAAAGCCGAGTTTAAAGGTGAGTTTAAATTGAAGCTACCGTGACAAGAAAAATGTAACCATTGGGAATTAATTAAGTTATTAAATGTGGCAGTTTCTTGTAAATTAGTTTTGCTGGCTTGATGATGTTTGAGGATTTGATGGGGATGGAAATTAGCTGCGATGGTTTCAACTTCGATGTTCGTAAAAGGTAAATTATTACTAGGATCTTGAATTGCAAATAGATTGCTTAATCTTGTTCTTTCTCCTTGGAGGAGAGAGTTAGAGAGAGGTTTTTTGGCAAGTTTCAAAAGTTGACAACTGGGTGCATAACTAACACCATCGGGATATTTATCAAACAAATATTCTGAGTTTGGAGACAAAGGAATGGCATGAAAAGGTAACAGATGTAAATAACGATGGGGAATAATAATGATTTTTTGGATATGGGTTGGTACTTGGGCAATTACTTGATTGATATGGAGGATTTCTGCAAGTTTGGTAAGTTGAGAATTAGACATCTCCAAAATAGTAACATTCTGTGGTAAAAGAATATAATAATTAGTTTTTAACAGGAAAATATGAGTTTAATACTGAATCACATTGAAGAGAATCATAAAGAAACACAAAGATTAATTGGTCTAGATTATGAGCAGCTACAAAAATTAATTCAAAATCTCGAACAATTACACAATGAAAAACAAGATTTACTAGAATCAAATAAAACTAGAATCATTGCAGGTGGAGGTGGTAGGAAACCTAAATTATCGCTCCCAGAACAAATAATTTTGACTTTGGTTTATCTCAGACATCTAACTACATTTCAACTTCTGGGTATTCAGTTTGGTGTAAGTGAATCTACAGCAAATAGTACATTTAATTATTGGTTGCCACTACTGAGAGAGTTATTGCCATCTAGTTTAATAGAACAAGTAAAAAAAAAGAATCTGACTATGAAGTAGTTAAAGAGATACTCACAGAGTATGAGTTAATTGTAGATAGCTATGAACAGGTCAGGGAAAGACCTGGAGACAATGAAGATCAAGAAAAATATTACTCTGGTAAAGAAAGTAAACATACATTTAAAAGTCAAATAATTATCTTGCCAGATGCCAGCGATATTGTTGATATTATAGCTGGTGAACCTGGACCAAAAAGTGATATAACTTTATTTCGAGAAAACCGCGATAACTTTGACCCAAAACAAAAATTTAAGGGAGATTTAGGTTATAAAGGAGAAGACTTAATTGACACTCCAATTAAAAAACCAAGAAATGGAAAGTTAACAACAAACCAAAAAAAAGAAAATACGGAATTTGCATCTAAACGAGTATTTGTTGAACACAGAATTCGTTCTATAAAAATATTTCGAGTTGTTCGAGAAAGATTTAGGTTAAAACCTAAAAAGTATGAACAGGTAATTTTAACAATTTGTGGATTAGTTAGATTACGAATTGGTTCACTCATATTACCAGCAGAAATAAACCCTGTACTATCAGTTTAAAATTCATGCACATAACTACATCTTTTTGCCTTATTACTATCAATAAATATCTCAAACACCTATTTTATCGTATTAACTAGCTAATCTGCAATATTTGAAAATGCAGCTTAGAAGCTAGTCACAAAGCGACTTTAACTATTTTCGGAGATGTCTATTTAACTGATTTCGCCATTTATTACGGTTGCTATAATAAAGGGTGAGATATTCATTATAAATACAGTCTACAAGTTTATTTAAATCTTCCTTGCTAGATTTCCAAATTACTGGCTTATCGGTTTGGTGAGTGATGATGAAAGCCCGAAAACAATCATTAAATATGTAAAATTGAATAATTGCGGTTTTGTCATCTAACAGATTTTGAATTTCTGGATATTGAATTGGTGTAAAAGTAATATTTTCAGAAATCAATTCTACTAAATTGCGGGTTTTACTGCGTTCAATATATTCAATAGCTTCCGGTTCTTTACCCAATGCTAAACAAACTTCCACCATTCGTCTAAAAAGTTGATTCCATTCCTCTGCTTGTTTGCGTTTACTTTCTTCCCCGGAAACTATGTCGCCACGTAAATTTTCCACAGTGTCAATGGCAGCAGCAAGGATAGACTCAGCCAGGGTAAATTCTTTTAATTCATCTTGATACAACATCCCCAAATTGAGCAAAGTTTCAGCATGGTTTTGGGGAAAATCGGTGCGGGTAAGGACTTCCAGAGATGCAGAGTAAGCCTTGATCGCCGATTCCAGATTCTCCGCTTTATCTCCCCTGATTCTGTTACAGTAGGCAACAGCTAAACTATTTTGTAAAGTTGCCCAATTTTCTGGAGATGTGTGACGGGTTAGAACTGTGGAAGTTATTTCATAGCCAGTTATGGCAATTTCCATATTATTGGCTTTGTTACCCAAAGGAAATTGCTGAATCAGATTACTAAAATTAAATATATATACGGCGATTGATTCTGCTGCATCTGGTTCTGATTCCTCTAGTGTTTTTGTTGCCCAGGCACGCAATAATTGAGCAAAATTCAGATTCAGTTTATCTGTATTCCCTGCCAGTAAGGGGTAAACTCCTTGGGGATTGCCTTGACTTTCTGCGGTTGCTTGTAATACTGCTAATAAAAATTGTAAATAGGTATCAATATCTGCCTCATTAACCGGCGTTTCTGGTTCTGAGGTATTCCCATCTAGGGGTATATTTAACGCTGCACTCAGTTGAGATGCTAAAGCCAGCAACCAGTCAGCAGTATTTTTCTGTCCTTCTTGAGTAAACATCCCTGCTACCTCTACCACCATTTCTAAAAAGCCACCATCGAGTAATTCGGTGTTAGCTGCTAATATGGCCGCTTCTTCTCCATTGGGACAACTAAGCAGTTGTTGAATTAGCTGTTGATATGCCTGGAGACGCTGTTCATCCATGAGTTAGGGGTGGTATGGGGTAGCATTTAGATGATGCTTCAATAGTATTTTCCCCCATTTCGGAAGATTTTATCCTGTTAATCCTTAAATCCTGTAAATCCTGATTCAGACAAAAAATCATCATCATTTTAGCCGGTGCGTCAGATATTGAAAATCTGTTCATTATCACCAAATCATCGAATCTGACGCACCCTACAAAAGACTGTAGAGGTGGGGGTATTAAACCCTGTCATTTACTGTCAGATCCTTCATTCCGTGAAATCCTTAAATCAGTTAAATCAGTGATAAAAAAAGCGTTGCCAACTTTCATCAGCAACGCCTAATTTTAAAGATTCAAAAACTATTCAGCCCAAGCGATTAACCTGGGTTCATAAGGACTAGAAAGGTATTGATTTTGTGGTAACACACGTAAAGATAAACCTTGCAAGCCAGAGGTTGTGTAGGTGATATCTACTGTGTAAATACCCAAACCGTGATTATCTTCTCCTTGATAATCCATTACCACTGGCACAGCGTTGACAATATCGCCATAAGCATCAATGGAACCTTGGTATAATTCCACCCGCACATCATCTTTGTTCAAAGTAGCTAAATCAACTTTGGCGTTGACAGTCACAGTTTGATTAACTTCAATGTCTGATGCTGCGGATATATCAACATCTTTGATTCTGATGTTGAACCAGTTTTCGCCTAGTTTTGCTTTCCAGGCTGCTAATTCTTTAGCTGGGGCGTAGTTATCAACTATGAGGGTGTGATAGCGATCGCTGGCTGGGAAATAAGCTCGTTGTGCATACTCCCGCACCATCCGGGCTGTATTAAAGAAAGGACAATTCAAACGAATTGCATCTTTCATTTTAGCTACCCATTGACGGGGTAAACCATCCTCATCACGGTGACTATAGAATAGAGGTACAACTTCCTTCTCTAGTAATTCATAGAGGGCGTTAGCTTCTACCTCATCCTGATAATTAGGATCTTCATAATTTTCACCATGTCCAATTGCCCAACCGGTGCGGACATAATCAGCTTCATCCCACCAGCCATCTAGTACGCTTAAATTGGGCAAGCCGTTCATAGCTGCCTTCATACCGCTAGTACCAGAAGCTTCACGGGGACGACGGGGGGTATTTAACCAGATATCACAACCTGCAACCATCAAGCGGGCGATGTGAATATCGTAGTTAGGAACAAAAACCACCTGTTTTTCTAGGCTTTGTTCGTGGATGAAGTGATTGATATCCCGAATCAATTCTTTACCGGGAATATCTTTGGGGTGGGCTTTACCCGCAATCACAAACTGCACTTTCCGGTGTTTGTTACTCAACAAAATGCGTTTGATTCTATCCAAATCACGCATCCATAAAGTAGCGCGTTTGTAGGTAGCAAAACGACGGGCAAAGCCAATGGTGAGAACGTTAGGATCAAGTACTTCTTGTGCCTGGGCGATTTCTGAAGCTGAAGCACCGCGATCGCGCAAATGTTTCACCAAATGCTCACGCACATACAACACCATATCCAAACGACAGCGTTCGTGATTGCGCCATAACTCCTCATCGGGAATAGAATCCATCCGTTCCCACAACTGATTATCTGGTGGTGCGGATGACCAATTTGGCCCAAGATAGCGATCGTACAACTCCTGAGTAGACTTCGCAACACAACTCCGAGCATGAACCCCATTAGTTATTGCTGCGATCGGCACTTCCTCTACAGGAACCTTCTGCCATAAACCTTGGAACATATGCCGTGAGACGACACCGTGCAACTGTGCCACACCATTAGAAAATGTTGCCATTTTCAAGGCCAACACCGCCATACTGAAAGGCCCAGATAAATCTCCAGTATTTTCCCTTCCCAGTCCTAAAAATTGCTCTTTAGGTAAACCAAAGATATCCGCGTAGTAACCCAAATAATACAAAACTTTGTCGGGCGCAAATAAATCAATCCCCGCTGGTACAGGAGTGTGGGTAGTAAAAATATTACTAGAAGAAACCACCTGTTTAGCTTGAGCATAACTTAAGCCTTTTTCTTGAATCAGAACGCGAATCCGTTCTAAAGCAGAAAACGCCGCATGGCCTTCATTCATGTGGTAAGCCGTGACTTCATAGCCCAAAGCTTTCAACATCTGCACACCACCGATCCCCAGCATAATTTCCTGGTGGATACGCATATCAATATCACCACCATACAGCTGATCTGTAATGTCGTGGTCATAGGCCTTGTTAGGCTCAATATTGGTATCCAGCATATACAGTGGTACTGTTCCCACTTGGACACGCCACACCCTAGCGTATACCTTGCGTCCTGGATAATCTACCGCAATCCGTAGCTCAGAACCATCAGGATTACGTTCCAAATGCAAAGGCATATTATAAAAATCATTGATGGGGTAGCGCTCTTGCTGCCAACCATCCGCATTAAGATACTGGGCAAAGTATCCTTGTTGGTAGAGTAAACCCACACCAACTAGAGGTAATCCCAAATCACTAGCAGACTTGAGGTGATCTCCTGCCAATACGCCCAAACCGCCAGAATAGACAGGTAGACAGTCTACTAGTCCAAACTCAGCCGAGAAATAAGCGTAGCATTCTTTTGGGTTCTGACCGCGTTGTTTGTGATACCAAGTCCGTTCTTGCAAATAATCTTCTAACTGACGCGCAGCGCGATCCATTTGCGCCAAAAAGCCCTCATCTTCTACGACTTCCAAAAGCCGTGCTTGGCTAATAGTACCCAGCATCAACACTGGGTTATGCCGACTAGATTCCCACAAGTCAGTATCTAGGCGACGAAATAAGTCTTTACTCTCAACATTCCAATCAAAGTGCAGATTGTATGCCAGTTTCCGCAAGGGTTCTAGTCGTTGCGGTAGTGAAGGTGAAACGTTAAATGTGCGAATTGGCTGCATAATGTAGCAAAATTTTAAATTTCAGATATGGTTATTGTTGACTGTCTTTACGCAATGTTGCCAATTCTTTATACTATGTTTGTGGATTTTTGATGACTTTGTTAAGTATTGAGAATAATTCTCTCATACTTGGCTAGACTCTACACTAAAACAAGTTTGCGGTCTATAGACTTATTTTGTATGTTACCTAAGTTTAGTAAAACTTAATTATTTACTAATCCTTGTATACAAAATATCTTGCCACTCACTTATATTTACCATTGAATCTATCAACCAATATAGTCTAATGGTTTTATGTATCGTATATATTAACTAATTGCGATAATTTTAATTATTTCTTAATGAGTAAGATTATTCTCCAATCACATTTACACATTAATATTTATGTTTTTTGATTCTGAGACTTAAACCTACCTGCAATAAACTCTCGTTTATGTAGATGCTTCGTCTGACGTTTGCTAACTCTCTCTCTCCACATATGGAAACTAGATTGCTTCATCTCTCGTTTCATTAAAGCAATGACCTGTTTCTCAAGGAGACCAAACTGAGTTTCAATAGCATCAAAAGTTGTTCTATCTTCCCATGCCATTTCAATAATACGATCTATAGTTTCAGAATCTAAGTTAGGTAGCTTCATGACTTTATTTAAATGATTTTTTAATATCTATATTAGAGGATGTTTGAAAATTTTGTCGTGTGGTATCTAATACTTGTAAATTTCCCTGAATTCCTCTTAGAAATGGTGGATTTGAAAAATTTAGCGTCCCTTTCCAAAGGGGTTTGGAGGGATCTCAATCAATTCTGATACTTTTCAAACATCTTCTTAAATAAAAACTTACAATTATCTTCAATAGTATCACGGATTTGAGCTTTAGAAGCAGAGTTTTCCAGCAAGAGTGGTAAAAATATACTGGATTTTAAAATTTATCATTTCATATTTATGGAGTATAGAAAATTTTAATTACGTTTAATCCGGATAAATCAAAACATAACTGAAGAGAAAATTATATTGCTATCTTCAAGCTTCATGTCAAAACTTATGGAAATGCCGCAACGTATATCAATTCGTTACAAAGATTCTGCATACAATACTCATGAAATCCGTTTAAAAACCTTCAGACTTGGATTCCAACTCTGGGAGGAACAAACTAAACCTAGAAAAACCGAGCTTTACGAATTTATATTGTGTTGTTTGAAACAAGTAGATCGCCAAGATCGATTTATGTTTTCTTTGCTGTTTATAGAACTAGCAGATATTATCCGTAATTCTGCAATTGAGAGAGGAATGAAAGAGATTATTATCAAAACAGCTTTTAGTGAGTTTGCTGCTGCATTGACAGATTTTGAAAGTAGTGCCAAATAATTCTTCATTAGAAATGAATGCATTTTTTATCAGGTTGCACTCAACTGTAAGTATCAAACTAGTATGTCAGAAAATTTGGAATTTCAAACCAAGCTTAGTCTAACAATTCTTAATTGACTCCACAGATAAATCTGAGAGCTTTTATTATCAAGGGAGGATTTGTCAAAAAAATACTTTGTAATTGGATACTTGGGTACAATATTATTTTTTTTAGATAAAAACAATACATTGCAGATTGAATATTTTTCTAGATTATTATCAGACATTTTGTCCAAATCACCAAAAAATATATGACAAATTATGCTTGTATTAAATATGCCATATCCCAATTGTTACAGATACCAATTATAGAGAAATAACGGATTTTTGATTAAAAATAGACCATTAAAAATAAAGTATGTTATCGTTGGTGTTAACTGTTATTTAAAGCCGTAATTTACTTTAAATTGTGATTTTATTAGCCCGTACATTTGTGTGCAACATAATGAGAGCAAAATACTTCATAAATTCGTTGCCAGACAAACGTCATAGTAGTCGGGGAAGCGCTTACTTGTTTACACCGATGGTAAACTTTAACGTGATGGCAGAAGTTGGTGATAATCCACCTTAAATTACTTATATTCAAAAAATAATAAAAATTTACTACACATTACATTATCTGCTAGATCAAAAGGTAATTGTAGTGATAAAAACCTTGATAGGTAGATATGGTTTTTTTAAAATTTAGCTTGTTCATCTTCATTTATCAGAGGATGTTTGAAAAATCTATGCTTGTATCTAGATATCCCCTAACCCTCCTTAAAAAGGGGAATAACCTGCTCAAAATCCTCCTTTTTAAGGAGCGTTACTGCATTGGGTTGTAGGAAGTGGCGTGGATTTAGGAGGATCTAAAGTTTTTGATACATCAGTCATCACTTTTCAAACATCCTCTAAGATAAGTATGGAAACCGTCTTATTAAAAGTAGTTTAGAAGACGCATAACCTTATCTATAGTTGCATAACAAGCTGGGCAATCTTTGCCGCTCAACAAAATAAAAATTGAACTAAAGCTGTAAGTTAATTAGCCATTACTAAACAGATCACAAAAGCAAACATACAAGTTTGAGCAAATTTCAATCTTGTAAAAAAATATTTGAGAGATTTTGTATTCATGATTGACCAGAATGTTTCTGCTAAATTACAGCGATTTCAAGAACTTTTGATAACTACTTTGTTAGGAGATATTCCCACAATTAGTCTAGGACCACGTCTACGAAGGTTAGTATATCGCCATATTTTTGGGGCTATGGGTGACAACGTGTATATTCAGAATGGGGTGGAATTTATCAGTACTTCTTCTATTGAACTTAGTGAAGGGGTACACATATTTAAAAATGTCCGTTTAGATGCTCAAGGACACCAAAACAATAAAATTCATTTAGGAAATCGAGTAGCAATTGAGCGCAACGTGGATATAGGCTGTATGGAAGACACTTACATACATATTGACGAGGAAACTTTCATTGGGCCTAATGTTTGTATTGCTGGGTCTGGAGATATTAAAATTGGCAAACGTTGTATGATAGCATCTCACTCTGGCATATATGCCAACAATCATAATTTTGCTAATCCTTTGTTACCCATGAGACAGCAAGGCATTACTCGTCAAGGAATTGTCATTGAGGATGACTGCTGGCTAGGACATGGAGTAACTGTATTAGATGGTGTAACTATTGGGAAAGGTAGTGTTATTGGTGCAGGCGCAGTAGTGAATAAAGATATTCCTCCTTATTCCGTTGCTGTGGGTATACCTGCACGAGTTATCAAAAGTCGAGTTACGAAGGAATTAGTGAAATTTTCTGAGCATTGACAGAATGGAGGGGGGAGTAGGGTGTCAAAATGTTTAGTTGGGAAACCTCTCGCATCCAGGAACGTCAGTATTTGTTAGATTAGTTGGATGAGCGAACAACCTCAATTCAAAATCCAAAATCCAAAATCCAAAATTGGCACGGTCAAGAGATACCTCCAAAAAGGAACCAGATATGGGTAAGATAGAGGAGCTATCTTTTCTGCGTAGCAGATTGCTGAGAACTGTTTTGTCATACCCCTGGGAGATATTTCTATGGTGACTTTAAAAATCGCTGTTTATGTTGTTGTTGCTTTCTTCGTCGGAATTTTTGTGTTTGGGTTTTTGTCGAATGATCCTGCTCGTAACCCTGGTCGTCGGGATTCAGAGTAAAAACTCAATAAATTATCCGCAACTGCTGGAAGGTGGAAGACACTAAACGCCCGAAATCTGGCGAAAAGTCTGGAAAAATGATACTGTGTCATCCTCTTGGCGGCTTACTGCAAGTCAGCAGAAGGCGAAAGTCGGAAGGCATAATGTGTACTGAATCCTTCCGGCTTAAATATCTGCCTTTTTGTTAGCTTGATTGTCCTGAGATATGCTTCATCCAGTTTTGCCACCTGATTCACCTCCCATTATCGAATATTTACGGACGGACAATTCTGTCTCTTCAGCTTTAGTTGTAGAGGCTAAGACTGATGTGCAGCAACTGGCAACTCCAGGAAATATCGAGATTTCTAATGATCTGCCAACTCCTACACAGATAAATAAAGATGACTTAGTAGTTGCTAATGAGTTATCTTCATCCCCTCAGCCAGAAATTTTACCTCCTGAACTTTCCCCTGGTGATGCTTTTGGGAAGGCTTCAGATTTAGGAACATCCTTGGGAGTTGGTGATCCCAAGAGAAAAAATTCTGATCGTGACAATAAACCAGCCGCTACACTGCCACAATTTGTTGATGAAGTTGGCAACAAAAACAGTTTATGGTTGTCTGATTCTCCAGTTGTGATCAAAAAATCAGTCCTACCACAACAGCCGAATGCTGTTACTTTACAAGAATCAGAAGGTAAGATTAATCTTTTGGGAACATCTACGGCACAGAATATGCCGAGTTCTCTGCCAGTCCAAAATATTATTGAGTTCAAACCACGTAATCCCAATAACCAACCATCAACTTCTACTACGGTAGAATTTCCCCCTCCTCCAGAATCTGTTTTACCACCAGATCAACCTTCTGGGAATACTCCACAAGTGAGACAAAGATTGGTGGAGGTGATTGCCGACCGTCAAGAATATGATGAGCAGAGGCGAATTGTGACGGCTGAAGGAAATGTGGTGGTGAGATTTGATGGTGCGGTTGTAGATGCCGATCGCTTGCAGGTAAATTTGGATAATTTAATTGCGGTGGGTGAAGGCAATGTGGCTTTAACCAGGGGTAATCAGGTGTTGCGAGGACAACGTTTTACCTATAATTTCATTCAAGATAGTGGGGAGTTGGCAAATGGCAGGGGAGAAATTTATGTCCCTACAACTCAAACAGATTTGGCTTTTTCGCCTGCTGCTACTACAGATATTACCGCAGGTGGTGTACCTAGTCGCCCACTGAGCGATCGCATTCGTGCTAATCAACCACTGTCTGGAATCAATAGTCCCGGAGGCATTGATGTTACCTTTGGTGGTCAAGCAGATGCCACAAACATCCCCCCACCCAAAACAGGTGGTGTTGTCAAACGGTTACGATTTGAAGCTGAACGCATTGATTTTTATCCGCGAGGTTGGCAAGCTGAGAATGTGCGGATTACTAATGATCCTTTTTCACCACCAGAACTAGAATTACGCGCTTCTAAAGTCACTATGACGAAAGAAGCACCTTTAATAGACAGGATTACTACCCAGCATCAACGTTTGGTATTTGACCAAAAAACTACTTTACCGATCCCAATTGATAACCAAACAATTGATCGTCGAGAGCGACAAGTGAATCCATTTATTGTCTCTCCAGGTTATGATGGCAGCAAGCGTGGTGGTTTGTTTGTGGAACGCCAGTTGACAGCGATAACTACAGATAAAACCAACTGGAGCATTACACCGCAGTTTTTTGTGCAGAAGGCGTTTACAGACAATAGTAATGTTGCAGATTTATTTGGTGTCAAGACTAAACTGAGTAGTGTTTTAAGTTCTAAAGCTACAGTTGAAGGGAAGGGAGAATTAACAAGTCTTGATCTCGGTAAATTAGAAGATAATTTGCGGGGGAGTTTGCGGTTACGTCAGTTATTGGGTGATGTTAACCCACATACATTGAATCTAGAATATAGTTACCGCGATCGCCTTTACAATGGTACTCTTGGTTTCCAAACCGTCCAGAGTAGCTTGGGTGGAGTAATTATTTCTCCAAATATCCCTTTAGGAAAAAGTGGGATTAACCTCAATTATCAAGGAGGCGCTCAGTATATTAATGCTAACACTGACCGCCAAGACTTACTAGAACCACAGCGCAAAAATGACCGCATTTCTCTAGGTCGTTTACAAGGTAGCGCATCTCTAAATAAGGGTTTCTTACTATGGCAAGGGAAACCATTAGCAGCCACTCCTACTGAGGGATTAAAATATACACCTAATCCAGTAGTACCTTACTTGCAAGCGATCGCAGGCGTAACAGGTACTACAAGTTATTATACTAGTGGCGATAATCAAAGCACCTTGATTGGTACAATCGGTGTAGTCGGCCAAATTGGTCATTTTTCTCGACCATTTTTAGACTACACCGCTTTTAATATTAGTTATTCCCAAGGTTTCAATAGCGGATTATCACCATTTTTGTTTGATCGCTCAGTTGATAATAGAGTCCTAAATGCTGGCATTTCGCAACAAATATACGGGCCATTTCGCTTAGGTTTCCAAACCTCAGTTAACCTTGATACAGGTGAAGCAAGTAGTACAGATTACATCGTAGAATATAACCGCCGCACCTATGGAATCATATTACGTTACAACCCAGTGTTAGAACTAGGTGGCTTTAGCATTCGCATTAGTGACTTTAACTGGACAGGTGGTACTGATCCATTTTCTGAAGGAGACATTAAGCCAGTTGTAAATGGTGTGCGTCAGGATAATTAATATTCGTTTGGATTAAACTGTATACTTATTTGACGATAAATAGACACGTGATATAACGCTGTAGGTGTTTAGTATTTCTAAATACTTACTGCTTCTCCATAGCAAAATGATTAGTGATTGCTATGACAATATGCTTCATCATAACTTTATGATCGATTTCAGTAAGATTACTATAGACTCAATTATACAAAATCTTAGAAGATAACAATATAAGCTTTTCAATAGTTACAGGGTGTAAATAGCAATGGATGAACTCATATCGAATAGCAACCAAGAGCGTCCTAATCCTGTTCTTGGAAGGGAAAACAACGGTTGTTTAGATATTAAGACCTTCAATCCCCTTGATATAACTGACATTAGTCTTCATCCATCATTATTACCCACTATTGAAACAGTACAAGACTGGTCTAAAATTGCACCTGAAACGCTATCATGGGATCATCTTTTTGGCTGGAAACCTGCTATCACTGAAATCCTGCAACAAGACATCTACCCAACGCTTCAGCAGTTTGCACAGTCCCCAGATTTTCAGTCACAAATACACTTCATTTTCGGAGATAATCTTGATGCTGGGAACTTAAAAGAAATTACTTCTCAGTGGCTAGTTGGTAATTTTCAGACATTGCCGCAAATAGAAGTCCTCAACTCAACCGTATTTCCCACAAATACATTAGGTGCTTTTGCTGGAGAAACCAATAAAATCTACCTCTCCGAAAAATTACTTAAAAGTGGAAATACTGAACTAATTAAAGAAACCGTCTTAGAAGAAGTTGGACATTCTCTAGACAAACAAATAAATATTGTCGATACTCCTGGTGATGAAGGACAATTATTTGCAGCAGTCATTACAGGTAAACAGCTTAATGCAGAGCAAATTGCAGAGATTAAAACTGAAGACGATACAACAAAAATCTTTGCAGATGGTCAACTTTTAACAGTTGAGCAAGCTACTCTCTCAACAATTACCATTAGTGCCAATGATGCTAACGCAGCAGAAACTGTCACAGGACAAACAGCAAATCCTGGTAAATTCACCATCAAACGCACAGGGGATCTTACTTCCAACTTAGCTGTTAATTATACTGTTGGTGGATCAGCAACTAATGGTACAGATTACAATCAATTGACTGGTAATGCTACCTTTGCGGCTGGCTCATCTACAGCCATAATTGATTTAAAAGTGATTAATGATGCTGTCTTGGAAGCGCAAGAAACAGTCATAGTTACATTAAGCAGCAGTGTAAATTATCTACTAGGAACTGCACAAACCGCTACAGTCAATATTGCAGATAATGATAAACCAACAATTACTATTAAAGCCAGTGATGCCACTGCTGCTGAAACTGTCACAGGACAAACTACAAATCCTGGTAAATTTACTCTAACTCGCACAGGGGATTTAAGTTCATCTCCAACGGTTAATTATACAGTTACAGGCACAGCAACTAATGGTACAGACTACAATCAATTAAATGGTTCTGCGACTTTTGCATCTGGTTCATCTACAGCCATCATTGATTTGACTGTGATTAATGATCCTATCTTGGAAGCAAAAGAGACAGTCATAGTCACTTTAGCAAGTAGTGCCAATTACACTTTAGGAACTGCACAAACCGCTACAGTCAATATTGTTGATAACGATAAACCGACTGTTACTATCAAAGCCAGTGATGCAACTGCGGCTGAAACTTTAACTGGACAAACTGCAAATCCTGGTAGATTTACTATCACACGTACAGGAGATTTAAGTTCATCTCCGACGGTTAATTATACTGTGGCAGGTACGGCAACTAATGGCACTGATTACCAAACTTTAACTAAAAATGTGACTTTTGCTGCTGGTTCAGCTACAGCAATAATTGATGTCACTCCCATTGATGATGCTGTCTATGAAGGTAATGAGACAGTTATTGTTACTTTGGCAGGTAATGCAAATTATACAGTAGGAACAGCAAAAACCGCTACAGTCAACATTGTTGATAACGATAAACCAACTGTTACTATCAAAGCCAGTGATGTAAATGCAGCAGAAACAGTAGCTGGACAAACTGCAAATCCTGGTAAATTTACTCTTACACGCACAGGAAATAAAACTGCTGCTTTAACTGTTAATTATACAGTTGTGGGTACGGCAACTAATGGTACAGATTACAACACATTAACTAAAAATGTGACTTTTGCGGCTGGTTCTGCTACAGCGATAATTGATGTCATCCCCATTGATGATTTTGGTTATGAGGGGAATGAGACTGTTATTGTCACTTTGGCAAATAAGGCAACTTATTTAGTAGGAACTGCAAATACTGCTACTGTTAATTTGCTTGAGAATGATTCTGCAACTACTATTATACCGACTATTACTATTAGTGCTAGTGATAGCAATGCAGGGGAAACCGTAAGTGGAGAAACAAAAAATCCTGGTCAATTTAAACTTACAAGGACTGGGGATTTAAGTTCATCTTTGACGGTTAATTATTCTATTGGTGGTACGGCAATTAATGGGACTGATTATAATACATTAACTAAGACTGTGAGTTTTGCGGCTGGTTCTGCTACAGCTTTGATTAATATTTCTCCCATTGATGATGTTGCGGTTGAGGGTGATGAAACTGTGGTAGTTACTCTCAGCAGTAATGCAAATTATAATCTGGGGACGGCGAAAGGTGCAACTGTTAAATTAGTTGATAATGATCCTGTAACTTACATTACTGTAGGTAGTCCCAATGGTGGAGATGCTTTATTACTTGATGGAAGCTACAACATCACCTGGAATGATAATATTTCTGAGAATGTCAAAATAGACCTTTATCAAAATGGTATTTTTCATAGTAATATCTTCAGTTCAACTCCTAGCGATGGGAGTGAAATTTGGACTATTTCTGACATTTTATTGAGTGAATCTAATTATCAAATAAAAGTTAGTAGTGTAAATAATGCTAATTTATTTGATTTTAGTGATAGTAATTTTAGAATTGGTCGTAACTGGGTTCAACGAATAGCATCACAACAAGATGATAGTTTAGTTGCTATTGATACAGATAGCAATAACAATATTTATATTACTGGAACTTCAAATTCATTTTCAGCAGGTTTGTTAATCAAACAAGATTCTGTAATGAATACTACATGGTTTCAGACAGGATTATCTCGTAATTCAACTGGTTTAGCTGTAGATAAAAATAGGAATGTATATGTATCTAGTCCCGATTTTTCGTTTGAGAATGGAGTGATTAATAAATATGATACTAATGCTTCATTGGTCTGGAATCGTCAATTAGATAGTGGATATCAAGATATAGTATATAGTGCTGATACAGACAGTAATAATAATATCTATATTTCTGGATTTACTAATGGTAGTTTTAATGGAACTAATGCAGGTTATCGTGATGCTTTCATAGCGAAATATAACTCAACTGGAACTCTTTTATGGACAAGACAATTAGGTACTAATGGTGACGATTATGCAAGAAAAATTACAACGGACAGTAATGGCAATGCCTATGTTTATGGGACAACTACAGGTAATTTAGTAGGCAATAATTTAGGAGGAAGTGATTTCTTTTTAGCTAAATATAATTCATCAGGAAATCTTTTGTGGAAAAGACAATTCGGGACAAATCTAGATGATGAAGCAAATAGTTTAGCAACAGATAATAATGGCAATATTTACATTTATGGTAATGTTGGCACTAATATAGGTGGATCAATATCTACAGATGTCTTTTTAGCAAAATATAGCTCTTCCGGAAATAGTCTGTGGACAAAACAAGTTGGTACGACTTTTGCTGATGAGGCTGGTGGTATTAGAACAGATAATAACGGTAATGTTTATATTGCCGGTAGTACATCAGGTAATATAGCTGGAGATAATCAAGGGGCAAAAGATGTCTTTGTAATTAAATATGATACGTTAGGTAATCTGTTATGGAGCGAGCAGTTTGGTAGTAGTGGAGATGATGTTTCTAGAGATATTGCTGTAGATAATAATCAAAGAATTTATGTTGTTGGTGATACTACTGGTTCACTCAATCCTGCATTAACTAATGTTGGTGGTACTGATGGGTTTATTAAGAAATTGAGTCCCATTTCACAAGGATTAATTCCTATAACTGTTACTAGTCCTAATGGTGGCAATACTCTTCAAATGGGTAGTAATTATAATATTACTTGGAGTGACAGCATCTCTGAAAATGTAAAAATTGACTTGTATAAAGGAGATGTTTTCAATCGGACTTTATTTACTTCTACTGTGAGTGATGGAAGTGAAAGTTGGACTCTTCCTACTACTATGATTTCTGGTAACGATTATCGGATCAAAGTTAGTAGTGTAGATAATCCTGATTTCTTTGATTTTGGTAATGGTAATTTCACTATTAACTCTGCACCATTTATCACAGTAACAAGTCCTAATGGTGGCAATACTTTCCAAGCAGGTAGTAGTTACAATATTACTTGGAGTGATAATTTTTCTGAAAATGTGAAAATAGACCTATTTAAAGGAGGGGTTTTCAATAGCACTTTATTTAGTTCTACCTTGAGTGATGGCAGTGAAACTTGGACTGTTCCTACTAACTTGGTTGATGGAAATAACTACTCCATTAAGATTGGTAGTGTCAATAATTCCAATTTATATGACCTTGGTGATGCTAATTTTACAGTTAAGAGTTTACCAACAATCACTATTGCAGCAAATGACAGTGATGCAGAAGAAGTGGTTAATGGACAAACTCAAAATCCTGGAAAATTTACTTTCACTCGTACTGGCAGTACGGCTAATTCTTTAACTGTTAATTATACTGTGTCTGGTACAGCCACTAATGGGACTGATTATAGTAGTTTGAGTGGTACTGCTACTTTTTCTGCGGGTAGTGCAACCACTATGGTGACAGTGACTCCAATTGATGACACGGCGTTTGAGGGTAATGAGACGGTTATTCTGACTTTGACTGCTGGTACTGGTTATGCGTTGGGAAGTGCAGTAAATGGAACTGTGACTATTACTGATAATGATTTACCCACCATATTTATTGCTAACAATGATGCTAATGCTGGGGAAACAATTAGTGGACAAACAGCAGATATAGGTCAATTTGTCTTAGCACGAACAGAAGATATAAGTAATTCTTTAACAGTTTATTACACTATTTCTGGAACAGCAACAAATGGCGTAGATTACACCAGTCTGAGTGGAAATGTAATTTTTGCAGCTAATTCTCCCAATGCAATAATTACTTTAAATCCTCTTGATGATGCAATTTACGAAGGAGATGAAACAGTTACCTTAACCTTATCCTCTAAAAATAACTACACTATCGGCACACTTAACACTTCTACTATTTCTATTGCGGATAATGAAATCTCTCCCTCGGCTCCCTTAGTCACAATTGCTACTAGTGATACTGTTGCAGCAGAAACCCAAAGCGGAGAAACTCCAAATCCGGGTTTAGTTACTATCGCCCGTTCAGGAAGTACAACAAATCCGTTAACTGTTTATTATACTGTTAGTGGAACAGCGACTAATGGAATTGATTATAGCTACTTAAATGGTAGTATTTTTATTCCTGCGGGTTTTAGTAGTATTCAAATTCCTATCAATGTCATTGATGATAGGATTTATGAATCTTTCAGCGAAAATATCATTCTTACTTTATCCTCTAATAGTGCTTATCAGTTAGGCACGGCTTATGAGCAAAGTTCTACTGTTTATATTTCAGATGACAATTTTGATTTTACCCTCGACTTCCTTCATGTCAGTTCAAATGATCCAGGAAACAATCTCAATACTGCTTTAGACTTAGAAGAAATATTAAGCTCTGGAAGTTCATATTATAACTATAATGCTTATCGTCACTATGTTGGTAGTGATGATGCAGATGATTACTACATATTAAATCTTAAAAAACCAGCTGAAATTAAATTAAAACTATTCACTATATGGGAGGGAAGCATAAACAATGTTGAATTAAAGTTAATTGATGATCGTAATAAAAATCTAGTCATAGATACTGACGATATCCTGCAAACAGTCACAGGCTCTCAAGCCGATTATCCAGGAATTGAACAGTCATTAGCACCAGGTATTTACTATGTCCAAGTACATAGGATTAGTGGAGATACTCTCTACTCTCTTTCTGTATCAGCCAATGTTGCACCAACAATTACAATTACTGGTAATCAAACACAATCAGGATCTTTATCCAATTCAGATGATATTAATCCTACTAAATCAGGTTCATATAAAGATGATTATTATTTGACAGACGTTTTTGTTGGACAACAACTTCAAATTGACTTATCATCAAGCGCTTACGATTCCTATCTACAACTGATCAACTATAGTACAGGAGCAGTTATTACCGAAGACGATGACTCTGGTGGCAATAGAAATTCTCGATTAACTTTTACAGTACAGGATGGAATTCAATATATTGTTCGTGCTACCAGTTACGGATCTGCTCAAACAGGTTCTTATCTTCTGAAAGTTCAACCCCCAGTTATCGCTCCACCACTTCCACCACCACCTGCTGATTATGCAGGAAATAGTCTATCATCTTCCCGGAATATTGGTACTTACTCCACTACTTATACTGATTGGGTAGGGACTGAAGACACAGATGACTACTATCATTTTACCGTTAGCGGGGCGCGACGTAATGTTGTCCTACGTCTAACAGGTTTAAGTAACGATGCTGATCTAGAATTACTCGATGGAAGTGGTAATGTTTATAATTTTGGTGGACAAGCTACCTCAAACAATGGGGGTAATACTCCAGAATATATCACTCGAATTTTAGAAGGAGGAGACTACTATATTCACGTTAAACAGTTTAGGGGTAATACTAACTATACTCTTGAGTATAATCCTGTAGCTCTTTCTGGACAAGTTCAATTAAATGGCGCGTCTCGGACTGTTGAATTGTTGCGTTACGATGACAATGGAAAATCTTGGGGATTGGAAGGTATTAATCCTAATAATGCTCATGTTGATAAAGGTTTAGGAATTGAATCCAATAAAAACACAATAGTTGTGATTCATGGTTGGAATAACAATGATACTACTGACGGTATAGGAAGACTAGCGAGATTTGTTAGTACATTAGATTCTAGTAATACTCAGGTGCTTGCTGTCAATTGGGGTGATATAGCGCAAGCTGGACTTGATACTATTACCCCTTATAATACAGCTAACTGGATTTCATCAGTTGCTTTGTGGGTAACTAATACCTTAGAGTCTTTGGGAATTAATCCCAGTAAACTATCTCTATTTGGTCATAGCTTAGGAACTTATGTTAGTTATGAAATTGGGCGCATTTTCAAGGATGTTAAAGGTTTAGGTAAAGTTGAAAACTTAGTCGCTCTAGATCCAGCCTATCCGGGTAATAATTATGATATTAATGGCAATCAATCAGGTGGACAAATTGGTGATTTCAAGAGTGTGGCTAACAATTCTATAGCTTTTGTTGTATCTGATTTCCCGATTTATGTAACAGGAAATTTCATAATAGATGGATTACAAGTAACACAAGTTATTCGAGGAATCGCTGGAGATAATAGCAAGGCTAGTACAGCTAATAAATCTTTTATTATTGATTTTCCTATTTCGGAAGTTAATCCTACCGATCTTCACGGTGCAGTTGTTGATGTCTTTACCTATGCGCTGAAAACTAGAAAACTAACCTTACCAAATCTTAGTGGTTTACCAGATTTAAAAGAAAATTGGTACGATAACAATGGTGATGTCGATAACTTCATAGACAGAGCGATAGCTAATTATGGACAACATGAAGGAACTATATATGCTAAACGTGATAATAACGGGGATTTCTGGGCAATAGATAAGCTAGTTTATATACCTCCTTCGGGTAATTCCCTTTTGGACGAAAAGGAAACTTGGACATGATGAGATGCGATCGCTTTTTGGTGGATGTTGGGAGTGCGATCGCTGTTTAGAGATGAGGGAAGTGCGATCGCTGTTTTGGTGTAGGGAGTTTGGAGTGCGATAGCGAAGCGCTCCGTAGGAATCGCGTTATAGTATGAGTAGTGGTTAAATAAATTAAATTTATGTATGCCAGCTAAAGATTTATTTCATAATACAGTTAAAACAGCCCTGACAAAAGATGGATGGGCAATTACTGACGAGCATCTATTTATTCAAGTTGAGGATATTGATTTTTACATAGACTTAACAGCAGAGAGAATTTTAGCTGCTGAAAAAACTGGTAAAAAAATAGCAGTAGAAATAAAATCCTTTTTAGGAGCCTCAGACGTAACTGAATTTCACCTAGCTCTTGGTCAATGTCTCAATTACCGTTCAGCACTGAGGTTGACCGAACCTACTCGGATTTTGTATTTAGCCATTCCGGTAGATGTTTATAATGAGTTTTTTAGTCGGAAGTTTATTCAAAGAATTATTGACGAATATCAACTAAAATTACTAATTTTCAACCCAAATCAAGAGGAGATTGTTATATGGAGAGACTAAATTACAAAGAAATAGTCCAAAAAATTCTTGAAAATCACGCAAAAAATCGCTCAAATAGTCAGACAGAAGTCAAATTGATATTTGATACGGAGCGCGATCACTATCAAGTTCTTAATATTGGTTGGCAAGAGCTAACGCGAATATTTGGTTGTATTATTTACGTAGAAATTAAAGATGGCAAAATTTGGATTGAACGTGATGGAACGGAAATTGGAGTGGCTAATGAATTAGTAGAAGCTGGAGTTCCTAAACAAGATATAGTTTTAGGTTTTAAAGCTCCATACAAACGGAAATTTACTGAGTTTGCGGCTATTTGAAGCACATAAGAGTCAGGATATTTCATTAACAAACCCTCTAAACTGTAATTATGGTGCGATAGCGAAGCACTCCGTAGGAATCGCTTTTGGGATGTGGGGAAGTGCGATCGCCCTTTTAGGAGATGTGGGAGCGATCGCTTTGGGGGATATGGGAGTGTGATCGCCTTGATATTGAGATGTGGAAATGCGATCGCTTGTTGGGAGATATGGGAAGTGCGATCGCTGTTTGGGAGTTATGGGGTGCGATAGCGAAGTTGACCGAAGGTATCGTTTTTTGGGATGACGGAGTGCGATCGCTATTTTCGGAATATGGATGAGCATCGCTGTTTGAGGGTATGGGTGCGATAGCTGTTCTGTAGTGGGGGGAAATGCGATCGCTTTTTGGGATGTGTGAGAGCGATCGCTTTTCTTATTTGCTAAACTGGCAATTATGACAATAGCAATAAATCTCTATGTACTCCACCAGTCCACAGCAAAAACTACTAGAAGCGATCGCTAACCTTAGTGATCAACAAATTTCACTTGTTTTACAATTTATCTCATCTTTAGAAACATCTGTTAGCAACTATCAAACTCCACCTAAAACAGTATTAGAAAGAATGGGTGGTTATCCCAAATTTTTACTGGAGGGATCAGGAGATTTGTCAGATAGAGATGTACGCAAAAAAGCAATTTCTGACATAATTCAAGCAAGACATCAAACAAGAACTCATGAATAATTATCCTTTAGTATTAATTGATACTGGGATTCTTGTTGCCTTCTATGACCGTAAAGACAAGTATCACCAAAAAGTTATTAACTTTTTTAGTACCTGTACCAGTCAACTCATTACAACAATTGCCTGTGTTACAGAAGTGATGTGGTTACTTGCCCCAAATACAAAAGTGCAGAACGAATTTTTATCTGCTTTATCACTGGGAGTATTTCTATGTGAACATTTACTGCCATCCGACTATGAAAGAATCCAGGAACTTAACACAATTTATCAGGATCTACCAGGAGATTTTACGGATTTATCGCTGATTGCTATTTCCGAAAGGTTAAATATCTCTGCTATTGCAACTCTAGACAAAGACTTTAATATTTATCGGCGTTATCGTAAGCAACCATTTGATCGTATATTTTTACCTTAATTGAGAATAGTAAAACTGAACTTATATTATATTTGGAAATGACAGGCGATCGCTTTTTGGGATGATGGAGTGCGATCGCTTTTGGGATGATGGGATGTGATCGCTGTTGTGGGGAGGTGGGAGTGCGATCTCTTTAGGGATGATGGAGTGTGATCGCTTTTTGGGGGTATGGGAATGCGATCGCTTTTTGGTAGATGTTGGGAGTGCGATCGCTTGATAAAATAGAAGTAATTTAAAGTTACAGGAGAAATAAATAAATGATCACATTAGAAATGGCGATCGCTAAAATTCAAAAATTACCTCTTGAACAGCGCAATGAAGTAATTAAATTTATCGAGTTCCTAGAATTTAA
Source organism: Anabaena cylindrica UHCC 0172 (assembly GCF_034931625.1). Taxonomy (GTDB): domain Bacteria; phylum Cyanobacteriota; class Cyanobacteriia; order Cyanobacteriales; family Nostocaceae; genus Anabaena; species Anabaena cylindrica_A. The sequence goes on from NZ_JAYGGY010000003.1 coordinate 142,338, forward strand.
AGCAGGAAACATTGATCTTATTTCACAAGAAACAAAAACTACAAAGAATTACCCACTGAGAGGAAAACCTATTACTATTGCTAGTGATTTTGATGAACCTATGCCTGAACTTTGGGAAGCATTAGCAAAATGATCTTACTAGATACCCATATTTGGCTATGGTTGCTTCACGATCCCAGTCAAATATCAAAAGTAGCACAAGAAGCTATTCAACGTGAAGAATCCCAAAATGGCTTATTAGTTTCTGCTATTTCTGTTTGGGAAGTAGCAGTTAAATCTAGTGTCGGTAAATTAGTTTTGCCTTTACAAATTTATGAATGGTATCAGTTAGCGCAAACTCATTCAGGTATAGTCATAGAACCTTTATCACCCATAGATGCAATTGCCAGTACACAATTACCAGACGATTTTCACAAAGATCCAGCAGATAGAATTTTAGTTGCTATCGCAAGACGTTATGAAATTCCCCTTGTTACCTGTGATGCCAAGATTTTAAATTATCCCCATGTCAAAACAATTTGGTAAGTATGCGATCGCTATTTGGGATGATGGGAGAGCGATCGCTATTTGGGGATGTGGAGATGTGCGATCGCTTATTTGGGGATGTGGAGATGTGCGATCGCTTATTTGGGGAATGTGGGGTGTGCGATCGCTGCTATACTACGAATAGTTACTCTTTTTTGGTAAAAAACATTATGGAATTAGTCACCTTAAATCAATCAGGATATCTGCAAATTCCTGAAATTATTAGACAACAGTTAGGTTTAAATAATGAATCAAAACTATCTTTAGAAGTTCAAGATGGAAAACTAATTTTAAACCCTATCAAAGAAGAACCATCTCTTTACTACGAAGGTCATGTATTAGTTTCTGATGTAGAATTATTAGCAGATGCTAATACAATAATTGAAGAACTCAAAAATGAAAGAATCAATCAAGTAATTTCATGGTAAAAATATTATTTGATACATCTGTTTTAGTCGCCGCTATTTTAGTTAAACATCCTCAGCATTTTCCTTGTTGGTCATGGCTAGAAAAGGAACACGAGTTCCCACAAACACTGGAACTCCACTCATAATTTCGGAATCGCAGTGAATAATTCTCTGAGTTTCTAATAACTTATTTAGCATCATTTTTAATTCACAATATAACTTCATTTCTCATGATAGCTGATATATGAAGCGGGAGAGCGATCGCGCAAGCGCTCCCTATTAATCGCAAATATACTGCAAACGGGTCAAACTTGGACTTATGTCATACTGACCGTAACGTAGTGCAGGGAAGTATCTCGGAGATTCTAGAGCCTACGGCACGCTACGCGAACACTTCGTTCAGAATGACACTTTTAACCCGTTTTTAGTATAGCTCATAAAAACTTTTGCGGGTAGACATTTTGCCTACCCCAAAAGAGGCTGAGGAGTTAGCTAAACTAACACTTGAGCTTTTTCTTCTTCCAGCTTTACCTGAGCTTCTGCTTTTTGGAACTCAGCCACTTGAGCCTCAATTTCATCGCGGACAATCTGACGATATTCCAAGAAATGCTCGATTTGAGCGCAAACCGATAAATAGCTACTAATACCACCTGGATTATGCTTGTACATACTCCACAAATTACGCCAGAATTGCCAACGAGTATTACGTAAAGCACCTTGTCGCCAGCAAATAATTAATAATGCTCTTAATACCTTCCAATTCACTTGTTTTTTAGCACTTTTGCCTTTTTTTGGATAAGTGGCTTCACCCAAAATCCGGTAATGACGGTAAGCACGATCTAAAAACCGTGATGGTTCGTATAATTCCCAAAACGCTTCGACAAATTCACTGGCGATTTCTGGTAAAGGCCGGGTGGGAACAAAATTCATCAATGTGGTTTGATTGATATTGGCAGATTTACTGCGGAGTCGGTTTTCCCTTTCTAATCTATGCCACAATGCTGTATCTGGTAGGGCTTGAAGCATACTAAATAAAGCAGTGGGGATTGATGTTTGTTCTACAAATTTAACGATTCTAGAACCAGCACCTGTTTTTTCGCCATCAAAGCCAATAATAAAACCTGCCATAACTCGCAACCCAGAACGCGTAATTTTATGTACCGCTTCGCTGAGGGAATCTCGCGTATTTTGAAATTTTTGCGTAAAAGCGAGGCTTTCTTCGTCGGGGGTTTCAATACCCAAGAAAACAGAACCGAAATTACACCTTACCATTGCATCCATCAATTCTTGATCTTGAGCTAAATCAACGGAAGCTTCTGTTGCAAAGGAGAAAGGATATTGATGTGCAACCATCCAAGGTTGTAGTTCTTTTAGAAATAATTTGACGTTGCGCTTATTACCGATGAAGTTATCATCTACCATAAAGATACTGCGTCGCCAACCTAATTCGTAGAGATAATCAAGTTCGGCAAGGAGTTGGGCTGGTGTTTTGGTACGGGGTTTGCGCCCGTAGAGAACGATAATATCGCAGAATTCACACTGGAAGGGACAGCCACGGGAGAATTGTACTGACATTTCCGCATAGGCATCAAACTCCAGTAAATCAAAGCGAGGAATGGGTGTGGTGCTGACATCTGGCTTTTCACCACCAGAACGGAACAGCCCTGTAGACTCACCGCGTGCGATCGCATCTATAAATAATGGTAAGGTAATTTCTCCCTCATCCAAAATCATATAATCTGCACCCACATCTGTAACTTCGTTAGGTAAGGCTGTTGGATAAGGGCCACCTACAGCCACCCGCTTACCACGACGCTTCGCTTCCTGAATCTGTGCCAGCAAATCCTCTTTTTGGACAATCATTGCCGACAAAATTACCAAATCCGCCCAAGCCCATTCTGCTTCCGTGATTTGGCGAATATTCCGGTCTACTAGCTTAAAATTCCATTCTTGGGGTAAAATTGCAGCTACTGTCACCAAGCCCAAAGGTGGTAACATCGCCTTACGGTCAAGCAAAGCCAGTGTTTTTTCAAAAGACCAAAAACTTTTTGGAAACAGAGGATATATAAGTAAAACATTCATTATCTTAATTGCAAACCCTGAATTTTGCTTGTAGGTTTATTTTAAACAAAGACTGAAAATAGGGTAATATTGTTCGCACTTCTGTAGCACTACACTGAAAAATTTGCTTATTTGAATTATATGATAATTAGTGGTGTCTTTGTTGTTAATATTCATCTATGCCTTGGGTCATTTTATCCCATAACTCTTTGCCTCAACAATTCCATCAATTTACACTGATGATAGTGGATTTCCTTCAACTGGTTTAATATTTTTCCTTTCAGCTTGCTGATTTGATGTCTAATAGGTAGTACGATATTTTTTCCACCACTCAACTGCATCATGATAATATTCTATTTTTCCTGCATCCATAAATTTTTTAGCATATTGAAAAAATGGAGTAAGAATTCAGGAGTCAGGAGTCAGGAGTCAGGAGTCAGGAGTCAGGAGTCAGG
>NZ_JAYGGY010000004.1:0-47847 GCF_034931625.1 Anabaena cylindrica UHCC 0172
CTCCTGAACTCCTGAACTCCTGACTCCTGACTCCTGACTCCTGACTCCTGACTCCCCTCTTAGCACTCTTTAGCAGCACATGGAGAACAAACAAGCCAACGCTGGAGTTCACCGGGTGGTGTGGGACATTGACATTGTGGACAAAGGGGTAAATTGTGCGATCGCTCTTGCATAGCCCTAGCCCAACCCGCAAATGCACTCTGAGCATCGTCAACAGAGGTTTTAACTTCAGGTTCAGAACCACTCTTAGCACCGAGGTAACTAGGATGTTCTGGTGGTGAAACCGTTGGTGGTTGATTTCCTTTTAATGGCATGAGCTTCCACTCAGCAGTTGAAAACCGAACATCCATCAAAGGTGCAGGTAACTTTTTATTTAACTTTACAAGTATGGCATTGCGCCCAAAAGTCAAATTTTGCGCCCAAGCAGCACTAGAAGTTGCTACCCACAACACATCTCGCTGAATTGACACAGGACGAGTGTGTGCTGCAACCTTAGCACCAACCACTTCTACCCAAAACTTAAGCACGTATTGAAATGGTTGTTCTTGCCATTTGGCTTTCTGTTCCAGAATGCCTAAAATATCATTAACAGATTTGAATGACATCTTTAATCCAAACAAAGCAAAAATTGAGCTTGGTATAGAATTTAATAAAATTCTAATAAAATTTATCCAGCAGTATTAGGTTTGAGGCATCATGGTAATGAGTCAAAATCCCATAATCGATTCTGGCACTCAACCGCCTAACCAGTCTGGCTTAAAGCCAGTACTATCCACAGCACTGGCGAGTTTAGAAGTGCAGCTAGATCAAGAGTTAACTCGATACCGACGCACACGCAGTGGATTTCGTCCGCCAAAACAAGTTGGTGTAGAGACTTACATGAGTAATCAACCCCAACAAAATGGCATGACTGCAACACTGGGAAAAACTCAGTCAGCAGTAGAAGTCAACACTAACCCAATTCCCCAGGAAAGCCCATCCCCAGGGATAGACAAACAGGAAGAAATTGATCATTTCCATCTGTCTTCTAGCCAAGAGTCTAGCAAAACAGAAACTCCAGCAGATCCAAAATCCATCAGCAGCATAGTACCGACAAAGGTTAAAGCTTCTGAAAATCAAGCTCTCCTCCCATCTGAGGATACTTCTAAACAGCCAGATGACTATTTAGAATCTAGTGAAGCACTGCTACGGAGTTTGACTGAAGAACAACCACCAACAAAGAAATCAAGTAATTCTAGTGACAGCTTACTATCACCTTTGGGTATTGGTTCTATGCTGCTGCTGTTATTGGCTAGTCTGACTTTAGGTTATGTGGTATTCAATCCCAAAACTTTACCGCAATTGAATTTAAGTAAATTATTTAACGTTACTTCTTCACCAAATACTGTAAATCCTGAAATAACTGAGAGTAATGCCCCACCGATAGCAGTACCAGAAATTACACCAATACCCAAATATCCTAATTTGGCTGCTCGTGAATTTCCAGAAGTGAAAGATCCCAATGATGTAGTGGGTTTGAAACCTAAAGTCCAACCAACTCCGACAGCAATACCTCAACCTATCGCCGTCCAAACTCCAAAAAATCCAGTAATTCCCCAAACTTCAGTTCCCCCTGTCCCCCCTGTCACCCCTGTCACCCCAACACCTCAGCCTCAGTCAACGGCAACCTCACCAACGCTAAATGAAGAAATCAAACCGTCATCAGATGGGTTCTATTATGTGGTGGTTGATAATCAAGGCAAGGGTGCTTTAACTGCTGCGCGACAAGTAGTTCCTGATGCCTATTTATCCCCTAACCAAAAGTATATTTATCTGGGTGCGTTGAAGACTAAAGAGGAAGTAAAACTCAGGTTGCAACAACTAAAAGCAAAGGGAATTAAAGCTAGTGTACAGAAGTAGGCAGGGGGCAGGGGGCAGGGAGCAGGAGGCAGGGGGCAGGGAGCAGGGAGCAGGAGGCAGGGGGCAGGGGCAGGGGGAAGAAAGATAAATACTTTTCTAGCCAATCCCCAGTCCCCAATCCCCAATCCCCAATCCCCAGTCCTCAATCCCCAGTCCCCAGTCCCCAATCACCAATCACCAATCCCCCTAATGGAGTAGAGTCAAGATGGAAGTGATGAAGCGTATTCTGCGGGTAATTCGTTCTAATCTCAATGATTTGGTGAATGGTGCTGAAGATCCGGAAAAAGTTATGGAGAAAGCTTTTCTGGAGATGCAGGAAAATTTGGTGCAATTGCGGCAAGGGGTTGCTTGTGCGATCGCAACTCAAAAACGCACTGAGCGTCAAGCAGTGGCTGCTAAATCCCAAGCAGAAGAATGGTATCGTCGCGCCCAATTAGCTCTGCAACAAGGTAATGAACCTCTAGCACGAGAAGCTCTCACCAAACGCCAAGCTTACCAAGAAACTTCGACTTCTCTCCTTCAGCAAATAGAGCAGCAACAAGTAGTTGTGGGGAAACTGAAACAGGATATGCGGACACTGGAGTCGAAAATTGTGGAGGTAAAAACCAAAAAAGATATGTATATTGCTCGCGCTCGTTCTGCCCAAGCATCTTATAAACTTCAAGAAATGCTAAGTGGAGTTTCTGCCACAACAAGTTTGAGCGCTTGGGAACGGATGGAAGAAAAAGTCTTGCAGATGGAAGCGCAAACAGAAGTAATTGCTCAACTTAGTAGTGATGATCTGGAAACAAGATTTGCTAAGTTGAAATCTAGTAATAACATTGATGCTGAACTAACAGCGATGAAAACTCAGATGTTAGGTGAGGTAGATAAAAAAACGCAAGCAGATGGGGAGATGGAGAGATGAGGGAGATGTTCCCATCACTACGGATAACGTAGCTTGGCGTAATCCATACTCCTATGACTAAATTGCAAATTAAGTTAATGTAGCTGAATTATAGCTTCATGATTCAGAATGGAGAGAGGATACCAATCCCAACTGAAAAGATTAAATTTAAAATAGGTAGCTATTAAACCATAAAAAAGCTCACTTTCCAACCAAGCGCGTAAACCTCAACAGGAACAACAGACTTATGGGATTATTTGATCGTCTTAAAAGAGTAATTGGTTCTAATGTTAACGATCTGATCAGTAAAGCCGAAGATCCAGAAAAAATGCTAGAACAAGCCATCCTGGAAATGCAGGAAGACTTGGTACAGCTACGTCAGGGAGTGGCTCAAGCGATCGCAGCCCAAAAACGAACCGAGAAACAGTACAATGATGGGCAAAATGAAATCAACAAATGGCAACGTAACGCCCAACTAGCTCTGCAAAAAGGTGACGAAAACCTGGCACGTCAAGCTTTGGAGCGCAAAAAGACCTACACAGAAACTGGTACTGCACTCAAAGCCAGCCTAGATCAGCAAGTTACTCAGGTAGACAGCCTGAAGCGCAATTTAATCCAACTAGAAAGCAAGATTTCTGAAGCTAAAACCAAGAAAGAAATGCTCAAAGCCCGGATTACTACAGCTAAAGCCCAAGAGCAACTGCAAGGTATGGTCAGTGGGATGAATACCAGTAGCGCCATGTCTGCTTTTGAGCGCATGGAAGAAAAGGTAATGATCCAGGAAGCTCGCGCTCAGTCAATGGGAGAGTTGGCAGGTGCAGATTTAGAAAGCCAATTTGCACGGTTAGAATCTGGTAGTGATGTAGATGATGAATTAGCAGCCCTAAAAGCATCATTAGCACCTGCTCCAGAACCAAAACTACTAACGTCAGAACAACCAAGTACCGCATCCCCACAACCAACCAGTACAGCGAAACCTGCTGAACCAGTTGATGCTGAATTGGAAGCCCTACGCAAGCAATTGGATAATCTGTAACGTTTGCAGAAAAATCTTTTGAGAGAATCCTACACCTCTTGGCTGTGGGATTTTCGATCAAATGGGCAGCACGTCTGGAAATAAAAGTTTAATCAACTGTGTCCCTTCAGGTTTACTCCAGTCTTGAGCTAGTTCTGCTATCAATGTATTAGTTGCAATAGTGCGATCGCAAAAAAAGCCATTGCTCTCACCACATCAATTGAGCTACACCTGCATTCTTGATTAGTTCTGACTCCTGACTCCTAGCTCTAACGAAAAGTCTTTTTCCGCAAGCCCTATGTAAGATTACTTACCCTTCTTAATCATAGACTTTTAACTAAAAGTCAGAAATAAATCGATCGCTTTTACTCACCTTGCATTTTTTGATTTTTGGGTCTAAGTCCATAAATCTCTCCGCAGTTCTCTAGGCTTGCTATAAATAGTGGAGTGGGAACAGATTGGGATAAAGTATTCTGTGAGTCAACTTTGATCAATGCCACCTAATGGAGACTTTAATGAGTAAAGGTATAATTACTATCACTGATGCCGACTTTGACAAAGAAGTATTAAAAGCCGAGCAGCCTGTATTAGTTTACTTTTGGGCTTCTTGGTGTGGTCCCTGTCAATTGATGTCGCCAATGATTAATTTAGCTGCTAATACTTACAGCGATCGCTTGAAAATTGTGAAAATGGAAATAGATCCCAACCCTGTCACCGTTAAACAATATCAAGTGGAAGGTGTACCAGCATTAAGGCTAATTAAAGATAGCAAACTCATAGAATCCACCGAAGGAGTAATTACCAAAGATAAATTACTCAGCCTTTTAGAACAGCATTTAAATAATAATTAATCTTTAGTCAGTGGTTGATAGTATTTGACCATTGACCATTGACTATTGACTATTGAGCAATGACCAATGACCAATGACCAATGACTATTGAGCAATGACCAATGACTAATGACTAATGACTAATGACTAATGACTAATGACCAATGACCAATGACCAATGACCAATGACTAAAATGCAATTTGCTAGGCGTTTACAACCTCTACAATCTAATGTATTTGCGGATATGGACAGAGCCAAGGCTGTGGCTGTGGCCGCTGGGAGAGAATTAATTGATTTGTCGCTGGGATCTTCGGATTTGCCGGCGGAAAATCATGTCATTGAAGCGATCGCCAAATCTCTCTATGATCCCAGTACTCACGGTTATTTGCTGTTTCGAGGTACACAAGGTTTTCGTCAAGCGGCAGCACAATGGTATGAACAAAAATTCGGCATTAAAGTTGACCCAGAAACAGAAGTTTTACCTCTGATTGGTTCTCAGGAAGGAACTGCTCATTTACCCTTAGCAATCCTTAATCCTGGCGATTTTGCCTTGTTATTAGACCCTGGCTATCCTTCCCATGTCGGAGGAGTTTATTTAGCTAGTGGGCAAATTTACGCAATGCCATTAAAGGCAGAAAATAATTTTTTACCCGTGTTGACTGATATTCCCGCTTCAGTTTTGGCTCAGTCACGGATGATGGTATTAAGCTATCCCCATAATCCCACCAGTGCGATCGCTCCTTTATCGTTTTTTAAAGAAGCCGTAGCTTTTTGTCAACAACATCATATCGTCCTAGTTCACGATTTCCCCTACGTAGATTTAGTCTTTACAGAAGCCGAAATCCCCAATCCCCAATCCCTCGCTCCCTCAATTTTGCAAGCTGACCCAGAGAAAAGCGTCTCTATTGAGTTTTTTACCCTGTCGAAGTCTTACAATATGGGTGGTTTCCGCATAGGTTATGCGATCGGTAATGCTGAACTAATTCAAGCCTTAAGGCAAGTAAAAGCAGCAGTAGACTTTAATCAATATTTAGGAATTTTAAACGGTGCGATCGCAGCACTCACGGGAAATCAAGATGGTGTTAAAGTTGCCGTTGATACATTCCGTCAACGTCGTGACGCTTTCGTAAATGCCTTACACCGCATTGGTTGGAACGTTCCTACACCCGAAGCAACAATGTACATTTGGGCAAAATTACCTGAACCTTGGAGTAACAATTCCATTGAATTCTGCACCGAGCTAGTTAAACAAACTGGTATAGCTGCTTCCCCTGGTGCAGGTTTTGGCAAAGCTGGAGAAGGCTATGTGCGTTTTGCATTGGTACAAGAGCCAGATGTTTTAGAAACTGCTGTAGAGAGAATTGCAGAGTTTCTGAAATAATTGTCAATTCAGGCTGTTCCAGCTTCTCTAAGTAAATTAACGTAGACAAATACAGTAATAATCTTTATGTTTTTATTGAAAAAATACACTATCTTTATCAAATAAACCGCTAAATTCCTTTAGAGTATATTTGTGTGTTCCACTATTAAGTCGGCAATAGCTAAGTCGGCAATAGCTACTGCTTAATTAGCAAGCCTATTAGACATCTAGTGAAAATAAAATGTACGTTTCCTAGAATCCTTGTAGAGACGTTCCACTGAACGTCTCTGCTTTTATGGATATGTCTATAATTAACTCGGCTCGAAAGCATAGAAATAACTTTAAACTCGACGCTAAAAAAATGAAAAACTCTTTTGGGAAATTGTTAGTTGGTGCATCAATGGCGATTGGTTTGGGTGCTGTAGCAGTTACCCCTGCACAAGCTGGTACTCTCACTGGTGCTACTATTGGTGGCACAGCGGCAAGTGATTATTTAGTCTATGGTGTTTCCGGGAACAACACAGTTCTAATACCTAGCACCTCAGCAAATGCAGCAGCAGTCTTAACTGGCAACGCTGGAAGCCCTACTGGTAACGTTGAGTTACGTGCCAGCACCGAAAAAGGAACCTTTACTGCAACTGATTTCACTAAAAATACAACTCTGTCAGGGCAAATTGGTGGCAAAGAGATTACCCTGAGTAGCTTGACAGCATCGGATTGGTTTGGAGCTACCTTGAATATGTCCTATGGACAAAATAACCTTGCTAATCAGTGGTTCAATAAATTTATCACCAAGGCTGGTTATGGTGGATTTATTGGTACTAACTTCGCAAAGGGAATGTTCAACCAATTTTTAGGATTAAAAGGTTTTCAACGCTCTAGCGACCCTAATATCTCCTATGTTAACCAAGATGATACAACTGGCTTAATTAAAATTGGGTTAGCAGGTCACTACAATTTAAAAGCTGCTTATTCTGCAACAGGTTCACCATTTGCTACATTTGCAAGTTTTCTACCCGCTGGATTTCAAGCCAGTGAAGTTGTCAAATACACCTATGATGGAGTCACTGACTATCTCTACAGTTTTCAAGCTACTGCTTCAGGTTTAAATTCAAACGATAATACTAACTCCCACAATGGTAATTATGAAGTCACCATCCAAGGAGATCCTCAAGCAGTACCCGAACCTTCTGTAATGTTTGGTGTGCTTGGTGTTGCTGGTATTGTAGCTGCACAACGCAAATTTAAAAAAGCGTCTGCTTAAAACTCAGAGGATGTTTGAAAACTTTTTCGTGTGGTATCTAACACTTGTAGATCCCCCTAAATCCCCCTTAAAAAGGGGGACTTTGAGAAATTTTGCCCCCCTTTTTTAAGGGGGTTGGGGTGATCTCGATCAATTCTGATACTTTTCAAACATCCTCTCAGATTTCAATTCAATACCATAAATCTAGAAGGTAGGGGTTGAGGATTGTACTTTACCTCTACTATTTCTATGTATTGCAAACAATTTTTTTATATTCTCAATAGCAGCAGCCAATTTCTCAGAAATATTTCTTAAAATAAAGAAGGGTATATTTGTAAAATTACCTAACTTTAACCGTGACTCTATCTGCTCAAACACTACCACTAGTTAAAAATCCCGAAAGACTGGAAAACCGTCTGGGAGAGATTCCCGCTGAACCGGGAGTTTATTTGATGCGAGATGGAAGCGATCGCATAATCTATATAGGTAAATCTCGAAAATTGCGATCGCGTGTTCGTTCCTATTTCCGGGAATCTACCAACAAGACGGAACGCATCAACACAATGGTTAAGTTGGTGACAGAGATTGAATTTATCGTCACTGACACCGAAGTAGAAGCTTTAGCACTAGAAGCCAATTTAATTAAACAGCACCAGCCATATTTTAATGTCTTACTCAAAGATGATAAAAAATATCCTTATCTCTGCATCACTTGGTCAGAAGAATATCCGCGTATTTTCATTACCCGCAAACGCCAATTAGGGAAAGCCAAAGATAAATATTACGGGCCTTATACAGATTCTGGGTTACTGCGAGAAATAGTCCACCTGTGTAAACGCATATTTCCCCTCAGACAAAGGCCACAACCTTTATTTAAAGACCGTCCTTGTTTAAACTATGATATTGGTCGCTGTCCTGGTGTCTGTCAAAAACTGGTTTCCACCGAAGAATATCGCAAAATAGTCCAAAAGGTAGCGATGGTATTCCAAGGGAGAAGTCAGGAACTAATTGATATTTTGACAGAACAAATGCAAGCTGCGGCTGAAGAATTGAATTTTGAAACAGCAGCAAGAGTTCGTGATCAAATTACTGGTTTAAAAGCTCTGAATGCACAGCAGAAAGTCTCCTTACCAGATGATACCGTGTCGCGGGATGCGATCGCTTTAGCCGCAGATGATCAACACGCCTGTATTCAATTATTCCAAATTCGTGCAGGTCAATTAGTCGGAAGATTAGGGTTTGTAGCGGATGCTCACGCCGAACCTGGAGCTATTTTACAACGAGTTTTAGAAGAACATTACCAAACTGCGGAAAGTGTAGAAATTCCCACAGAAATTTTGGTACAACATGAATTAATTGATGCAGAAATTCTGACTGATGTTTTGACTCAACGCAAAGGTAAAAAAGTGACAATTTTAGCTCCTTTGCGTCAAACTAAGGCAGAATTAATCGAAATGGTGGAACGTAACGCCCAATTTGAGTTACAAAGAATGCAGAAATTGGGAAGTAGTAATCTCCAAGCTACCCAAGATTTAGCTGCAATTCTCGATTTACCCGATTTACCCCAACGTATTGAAGGTTATGATATTTCTCATATTCAAGGTTCTAATGCGGTAGCTTCTCAAGTCGTATTTATTGATGGTTTACCAGCAAAACAATATTATCGTCATTACAAAATTAAAAATCCTGATATTAAGATTGGACATTCTGACGATTTTGCCAGTTTAGCAGAAGTTATTCAAAGACGTTTTAGAAAATATATCGAAAATCCCAAATTAGCAAGATTGGATAATCCTGACTGGCCTGATTTAATTATGATTGATGGTGGTAAAGGTCAGTTATCTGCTGTTGTGACTATTTTAGAAGAAATGAATTTGTTAGCAGATTTACGGGTTGTCAGTTTAGCGAAAAAACGTGAAGAAATCTTTTTACCTGGTTCATCTCAACCTTTAAAAACAGAAGCAGAACAACCAGGGGTACAGTTGTTGAGACGCTTGCGGGATGAAGCACACAGGTTCGCAGTCAGTTTCCATCGTCAGCAAAGAAGTGATAAATTAACGCGATCGCGTTTAGATGAAATTCCCGGTTTAGGACAACATCGTCAGAAGTTGCTTTTAGCTCATTTTCGTTCTGTTGATTATATCCGTCAAGCGACACTCACACAACTCGCTGAAGTATCGGGAATTGGAACTCATTTAGCACAAGAGATTTATGATTATTTTCATCCTAGTTGAGAAATCTAATTTTATCTTGACTTTAATCATCAATCATTAATTTACCTAAAATTTCATTCCATTTATCTTTGTGAATTTTTTGAATTTCAGTATCTGATTCTATTAATTTAGAATAAATATCCATGAAATCAGTTATAGACATGATTAACCTTAAATAATATTTAATTGTGGGTATAATTCCATTAACAATTATTTGACATCCATGTTCTAATGTCACTTCTTTAATAACTTCATTAATTTGAACAGCTTCTGATTGTTTAACTTCTTGCGAAGCAAAGATATAATATCTGCCAGGATTATATTTCAGAATTTTATCTTTAGCACGATAAACAATTTGCAGATTTATTTCTTGTCCATGTTTTATTTCTATAACTTCAACAAGATGATTATTTTCATCAAAAATTTCAATATCTCCAGCAGTCTTAGAAGTTCTATCTGAAGCTGTATGACTGCCTAATTTTCCCAGTGTGTATGAATTATATCTAGAAATTTCTCTCACTAAAATTTGATAAATGGCATAGAAGGCAATCACAGGTAATTTTGAACCTCCTTTAGTTTTATAGTTATAGTTAAAATGCTCTTCTAAAGCATCGACTAAACTTTTTATATCTAACTTTTCAGTATTGGTTAATTTAATAATTTCAACTAAGTTGGTATTCTTGGCTGATTGGATAAATTTTAGTAGTAACTTTAACACATCTTCTGATTGTTCAGGATGGGTTTGCACAAAATCAATAATGTTTAAAAATGCCGTTTTCAGAGACTTAGGACTGATATTGCCATTATAATTTAACGTATAAGGATAAGGTTGTTCAAAAGAACGAGTTAACCAACCACTTTCTGCCATTGCAGGTAAGCCTAACTCTGTTAATGTAGGAGTAATGTACTTTGTATCTATAGTTCTCCCTGAAAAACCACCTGGCATTTCAGCTTGATGATATCTAATATCCTGAAATGGATATAAAATCTTATGTACTAAGAGAGTAATTAGTACTGTTGAAACTGCTTTTCTTGCAAAGCATTTTTTCGCAATTTCAATCACATAATCTTGATACTCTTGCGGAATTTGAATTTGTGTAATATCAAATTCTGGTAATTCATCATAAATTTGCAACAATTTTTCTTTGTGATTCATTTGATTTAGCACTGGTATTGATCATTAAATGTTTGTTTTTAGCTGAAATTTTCCTCTGAAGTTAATTATTTCAGGTTGTATCTTTATATCAGAAAAAACTTGTTCTTTAATTTGATTAGCAAGTTCATACATGACTGGTATAGATACAGAGTTGCCTATTTGTTTATAACATTCTGCTAAATTATTGTGAGTTTTGAAATCATCAGGAAAACCCATAATTTTATAACATTCCCGCAGTGTTAATTTACGAACTGCATTTTCTTCTGGGATATAAATAAAAAATCTACCTGAAGTTTCTTGAGAAGGTATTGTTGGATGAACTCCTTCTATAGAATAAATTCTATTAGGCTGATGATGAACTCTTGATAAATGTTCTGTGTTTGGCCTTACACCTGTTTTCCAGATACTTTTATTACGATATCCTACAAAAATCAAACCAGATGGTTGTTCTTTTGGATGATCTATCATTGTGTATTCTTGGGGATTTAAATATTCAAATTCTCCAGAACTACACAAAAATTCTCTTAGCTTGGGAAATGGATGAGTTTTCTTGAGAAGGCTAAAATCAAATTTTTTGTCTTTTGTGGCAACAAATACTACTCTTTCTCTATTTTGTGGTAAACCAAAATCCTTAGAGTTAAGAATCTCGTAATTAACTATATAACCTATATCTTCTAAAGAATATAGTATTACTTCTAATGTTTTACCTTGATCATGATGTAATATATGTTTAACATTTTCCAGGATAACTACAGGGGGTTTTATATATTCAATGATTTCACATATATGAAAAAATAAAGTTCCTCTAGTATCCTGAAATCCTTTTTTTCTACCACAAATACTAAAAGGTTGACAAGGAAAACCAGCCGTTAAAACATCGAAATAAGGTAAATTTTTAAAATCAATTTTTCTGATATCGTCTGCGGGAATTTCTCCAAAATTATGAAAATAGACTTTTTGGCAAGCTTCATTAATTTCACATGAATATACACAGTCATATCCTGCTTTTTCAAACCCTAATCTAAAACCTCCAATACCTGCGAAGAGATCAGCAAATTTGAGTTTAAATTTTTCCATAAAATAAGTTGTATCTAATACAAATAGACTCAACATTATAGCAAAGTTTAAGACAACATCTTCAAAAATTGAGATCATGTGGTATATTTATCTACTCAGTTTCAGAAGCTACAATAATCATCAACAGCGCTGTATTAATTCCATTTTGGTGAGATACTCACCGGATACCAAATCTTAATTAAATATAAAAATACAAATTTTGTGACTTAAACTACAGTTTTTCTCAGTCTGTAACGGTTGAATACAAAGACAGACTATTTTGAAACAAGAGGAAAAACACGACTGTCTCAAAGATTTATAGCCAGGGATCACTAATAACCTCAGAAGAAATTACAGCAAAAGTAAATTTCTATATCTAAAGTGTGAGGGCAATGAAGTATAAAGGTTAGGATAATGACGAAAGAATATCAAAATTTTTTTCTGTTAAAGTTTGTTAAGAAAAGTTAGCCAATTTTAAGGCTGAAATATTTACTGACTAGAGTTACAGTTTTTGCAAATTTTTCCAAAATTTTATTAAATCCAGGGGTTTTAAAATGCAAGTATTACAAAAAATTCACTGCCCAAATTGCGGCAGTGCCGCTGAACGTCACTACATTGCTGAGAGTCAAATTACACGGACACAATGCCCAAGTTGTGATTATTTGATGATCACCTGCACTCGTACTGGTAAAGTCATTGAGGCTTATGCCCCAGGTATTTACGCAAAAAGGTAAACTATTGGGGACTGGGAACTGGTTAAATAATTTGTAATTACCAATTACCTTTTACTTGTTCTCAATTGTCCACAAGCTGCATCAGCTTCTAAACCACGGGAGTAACGGACACTAACAGCGGTGTTTTGTTGTTGGAGAACGTTAACGAAGGCTTGAATACGATCGCGGTTTGGTCTTTGATAATCTACCTCCTCAATGGGGTTGTAAGGAATCAAATTTACATGACTTTGAAAACCCCGCAGACGTTTTGATAATTCCAAAGCGTGTTCTGGTAAGTCGTTTACTCCAGCGAGGAGGATATATTCAAAGGTAACTCTGCGTCCTGTTATTTCTACGTATTCTCGACATTCATCTAGCAAGTCTTCTATAGGGTAGGATTTAGCACTGGGGATGAGTTGTTCCCGTAATGCTTGGTTAGGTGCGTGGAGACTCACCGCTAGGGTAATTTGAAAAAGGTGTTCGGCTAGTTGACGAATGCGATCGCGGATGCCTACAGTAGAAACGGTAAGCGATCGCGCTCCTATGCCCACATCTTGATTAATGGATTTAATCGCAGAGATGACATTCTCCGTATTCAACAACGGTTCACCCATCCCCATAAACACGACATTACTCACCCGTTGCTGAAAATCTTCTTGTACAGTTAATACTTGATCAACAATTTCCGCACAGCTAAGATTGCGTTTATAGCCGCCTTTCCCCGTAGCGCAGAAATCACAAGCCATCGGACAACCAACTTGAGTAGAAACACATACCGTTAACCGCCTATCACTGGGGATACCCACAGCTTCAACAATTTCCCCATCTGCGAGTTTCAAAAGATATTTTACAGTGTCATCCGGTGCAACAGAACGGTAATGTAGAGATGAGCGGCCAATGGGAACATCTGCAACTTGCTCGCGCCAACTTTTGGGAAACACAGAAATATCAGCGAGCGATCGCACTCCCTTATCATATATCCAATTATGCAATTGCTTTCCCCGATAAGCAGGTTGTCCCTGCTGCTGAACCCAAGCAGTTAACTCCGTTACCGAAGCACCGAGGAGGGGAGAAACAAGTTCAGAGTTTTCAGATTCGGGTAAATCTACCTGAGAGACAAATGGTGTAGAAGACATAAAAAATCATTAATTGATGCGGGATCTCTATCCTACACCCCTCACAATAATTCCTAGTTTGTAGGGGTTGCCGATAGGGTGGCGTAAGCCATAAAAGTTTTTCGTGACGATTAAAGATTCAGGCAAAAGAATTGAGAATCATCTAGAACCTGAAAAAGAGTCAAATTTCTTGATTAACCGAAAGTTGTGCTATTCCAACCCCACATTGAACCTTTAGAATCTGCAAATTCTATGTAAATTCGATTTTTAGGAACACCCAAAACTTGATGAATTTGCTGGCAAAAGTCTTGACTCATAGCTGAGGTTTGTTCAGGCTTCATTGTGCCAACACTCTTAATTTCAATATAGCAAACTGGGTCAGTAGTTCCGGCAAAAGTCATGGGTACTTCCGGTTCAAAGGCAGTCATTACATAAGATTCTGGTTTACCTGTATGTTTAGCCAACTTAGCGGAAAGACCTTTGAGCATTGACTCAATTTCACTTTTCTCTGGGGCAGCTACAGAACTTTGGACTTTAATTAATGGCATAATCAAAAATTTTAACTTGACAATTACTAATACCAAGTCTATGTGAAATTACATCAAAACTCCACACTCAAAACTCCACACTCAAAACTCCATACTCAAAACTCAGCACTCAAAACTCCACACTCAAAACTCCACACTCAAAACTCCACACTCTACACTCAGCACTCTACACTCAGCACTCTACACTCAGCACTCTACACTCAGCACTCCACACTCCACACTCCACACTCCACACTCCACACTCAACACTCAACACTCAACACTCCACACTCCACACTCCACACTCCACACTCCACACTCCACACTCCACACTCAGCACTCAGTACTCAGTACTCAGCACTTTAAAGATGAGATGAACGAAACAAATGATTATGCTCAGGATGGTATAAACGAGAGCGACCTGTTACTGGTAAAAGTGCGGGGCTAATTACATAAAGTGTAGTTCTGAGTAATTGTTCTCTGTGTGTACAAGTTGCCATTTCGTCAAGAGGAACAACCAGGATTTTTTCATCAGGCCAACCAATGCGAAAGCAAATTGCTACTTGGGTTTGTGGTGGGTAATGTTCTAGTAGTTTAGTTTGAGCATCAGCGACATGACGCGCACTCAAATATAAACAAAGACTAGCTTGATGTGCTGCTAAGGTAGCTAATTCCTCTGTCGCGGGGACTTCTGTCCGTCCACTGATGCGGGTGAGGATGATAGTCTGCACTAAACCAGGGACAGTTAATTCTATCTTCAGTTTAGCCGCAGCAGCTTGGAAAGCACTGATACCAGGGATGACTTCAAAAGGGATATTTGCCTCGGCTAAAAGCTGCATTTGCTCGTGGATAGCACTGTAAAGACTAGGATCACCGGAATGAAGACGAACCACAGATTTGTGCGATCGCACTTTCTCAATCATAATCGGCAAAATCTCTTCTAAAGTCTTATTTGCCGTGCGAATAATCTCAGCATCTTGACGACAAATATCTAAAATCTGTTCAGGAATTAAGGAATCAGCAAATAAAATTACATCAGCAGCAGCCAGCAATTTTTGGGCTTTCACCGTTAATAAATCAGGATCTCCAGGCCCTGCACCCACAATATACACCGCTGATTCTAAGGGATGTGGCATCACACTGGCGTAACTCAAATCATTCGTACATTCACTCATACAAACTCACACAAAAATTCAGCAGCAAAAAAAATTTTGGCATTTGCTCAGAGCCTTTCCGGATCAACTCCCTTTGCCTAGTAGAGAGAAATGGTAGATGCACCCTGGTTAAGCCCTAGAGAGAACTCTGGGGCATTTTTTATTTTTAGTCCTTGGTCATTGGATTATTAACCTCTCCCAGTCCCTAATCCCCAGTCCCCATTACCCCATTACCTTTAGAGGGGGAAACAACATCAGGTAAAGGGCGTTTAAGAAAATAAAGCCAGACTAAACCAGCCAAACCAAAGGATATTCCTGTTAAACTAACTATTTGCGCTATTCTCAGCGGACCTAGCATCAAGCTATCTGTGCGTAAGCCTTCAATCCACAAGCGCCCTAAGCTGTAGGCTACCCAGTAAACTAGAAATAAAGTCCCCACCTTTAGCCTTGGCTTGCCAGATAAAGCGCGAAAAAATAAAGTTAGCAGCAGTGCAAATACCATTAAATCCCACAAAGATTCGTAGAGAAACGTGGGATGGAAGTATTCAAAATTAGCCAAGCTAGGGGGACGACGCTCAGGGGGAATATATAACTTCCAGGGTAAATTCGTAGGGTTGCCAAAAGCTTCAGAATTGAAAAAATTTCCCCAACGTCCGATCGCTTGCCCTAAAATCAGCGAAGGCGCTACCAAATCAGTTAATTGCCAAAAAGATATCTTTTTGAGTTTGGCAAAGATTAACGCCGCCGTTACACCGCCGATAATCGCTCCGTGAATGGCAATACCTCCTTGCCAAATCGCAATTATCCGTTCTGGATGCTGGGAATATTCTGACCATTGAAATAAAACGTAATACAGCCTAGCTGCGGGTATAGCTCCAATTACCAGCCAAATTGATAAATCACTGATTAACTCTGGATCAACGTGACGACGTTTTGCCAAATACTGGGAAAGGCTAACGCCAATTAACACGGCTGAGGCGATCAACAAGCCATACCAGCGGATAACTATCGGCCCTAGTTTTAACAGAATCGGTCCTGGAGAAGTAAATTGAAACCCTAAGGGCAAAGCAAAAAAATCCAGTTCCATGCAAAATTACCTAAAAGAGTTGATTGACTACTGCTACGTTCCCGACCCTAAACATCATAAGCTGGGTGGAAATCAATTCAAAATAGGAAATGTTTCATTTTTCCCCCTTGCTCCCTGCTCCCTGCTCCCCTGCCGCTTCTGTCGCTATAATTACCTAAAGCCGTTTGATATATATGAATGATTGCTATTTATCCTGGGAGCTTCGACCCTATTACTTTAGGACACCTTGACCTTATTCAGAGGGGTAGTCGGCTGTTTGATGGGGTGATAGTGGCTGTATTGCGAAATCCTAACAAAATGCCACTGTTTACAGTACAACAAAGAATAGACCAAATTCGTCTGACTACAAAACATTTACCTAATGTGGAAGTAGATAGCTTTGACGGTCTGACCGTTAATTATGCCCAAATGCGACAAGCACAAGTTTTGTTACGCGGCTTAAGAGCGGTTTCCGACTTTGAGATCGAGCTGCAAATGGCTCACACTAATAAAACACTTTCTACTCAAATTGAGACAGTTTTTCTGGCAACCTCAAATGAGTATAGTTTTTTAAGTAGTAGTGTGGTAAAAGAGATTGCAAAGTTTGGTGGCTCTGTCGATCATCTCGTTCCCCCACACATTGCCTTAGATATATACCAATGCTACAACCAAAACTCTCCCGCCCTGAATCTAATCACAACGGAAACAACCCACCACCTCCAGAGCAGCCTACTGGACCAACAGGTGTAGATATTCAGCTAGAACTCAATCGGCTGGAGGATATTGTTCTTTCTGGTCTACAAATTCCCCTAGTACGACGCACTCTAGTAGATGAAGATAAGCTACTAGAACAGCTTGATTTTGTGCGTGTTTCTTTACCGTCGGTGTTTCAGGAAGCGGCGGAACTCCTCCAACAAAAGGAGGAAATCATGCTGGAAGCTGAGGAATATGGACAACAGGTTGTGGAATCAGCACAAGCCAAAAGAGCGCAAATTTTGGCTGAGAGCGATATTATCAGACAGGCAGAACGGGAAGCTGAACAGTTGCGGCGAAAAGTGCAGCAAGAGTGTGATGCGATGATGCAAGATACTCTGGCAGAAATTGAGCAGAAACGACGTGCTTGTATGCAAGAATTGGAGGAAATGAGACAAAGTGCGATCGCACAAGCTCAAGAAATTGAAGATGGTGCCGATCAATATGCCGATAATGTCCTGGAAAATATCGAACAGGATCTTCAAGAAATGTTGCGAATTATCACTAATGGCCGTTTACAACTGCGAGGAGATATACCAAAGCAGCGTAATTCACCCAATTCTAAAAAGAGATAATCATTCGTAATTCATAATTGTGGCGAAGTTGAAAATCATCTTGATGCATTTACCTTTCCTGGTATTGCATCCAATTTTTAGTAAATTCATGATGATATATTTTAAATATTAAAATGTCTAAATCAGATACAGCATTTTGTGTAGTTAGGAGGTACAACATCTAAATCTAAATTCAAACCTATACACAAAGCCAGTTTTACTCCTGACTCCTGACTCCTGACTTACCTCTATATCACATTGTAATATATTGTCTGAATCAGGATACCCAGGATTAAAGGATTTACAGGATTGTTATTTGATGGTTAATGACTCAGATTATAAAATTGTCAGAATCAGGATACCCAGGATTAAAGGATTAACAGGATGATTACTAGAAGTGAATGATATATTGATTATTACGGTCATTTCATAAAAATTAACCTTTCTCTATAACAATCATCAACAACTAACAAAAAATCATTCAATCACATTCTGTACATCCTTACATCCTGGACATCCTGATTATGACAACCACAACATTCACCACAACACAAAAAATCATCCAATCACATTCTGTACATCCTCAAATCCTGGACATCCTGATTCAGACAATAATATGCTATTTTTAATACAGCATACATGAAACCAATCATTAACCAATCATGAATAATCCACAACAACCGCGAGAATACGATGCTGTGCTTGGTGGTAATAGTCCATCTCTAGAAGGTGCTGCGGTTTTAGGTGGTATTGAAGGGGTAAAGTTGCGGTTACAAAATCCAGATGCACAGGTGAGAATTGCTGCACTTGAGCAAGCCTTAAATTATGGGGAACAGGGTTTAGATTTGGTAATTGCAAGTTTAAATGACGAGATTTTAAAAGTACAAAAAGCGGCTTATTTATTGTTAAAGTTTTGGAAAGAAGAAAATAAATCTTCAGAACCAAGCTTACTTGAGAAAATCAGAAAATTTGTCTTTAAACACCCAAATCAACAAAATATTGAACAAATCTTAATAAGTAAAGTTAATCAGGCATTAAGAAACTCCGATGCACATTTAAAACTAGGATGTTCAACAGACTATACTCATTTAAGAGATTTACTCGCAGCAGGGAAATGGGAAGAAGCTGACAAAGAAACAAGACGGGTAATGTTAGCAGTAGCCAAACGGGAAAGAGAAGGTTGGTTAAATATTGACAGTATTAATAAATTCCCCTGTGAAGACCTCCGTACTATTGACAAGTTGTGGGTAAAATATAGCAATGGAAAGTTTGGTTTTTCTGTTCAACAGCGTATTTATCAAAGTTTGGGTGGAACTGAAGATTGGACAGTTTCGGAAGCCTTAGCTTTTTGTGACAAAGTAGGATGGAGGAAAAACGGGTGGGTGAGCAACCGATACAGTGATATCTTGCCCAGTTTCTATCCAGACTCGTGGGATGACTACTACTATCTTTCTTTTCCAGAAGCGGTGGAGTTGTATAGAATGACATACTCACAAGAATTTGCTAATAAAGAAGGGCCAAAGGGTCTACTTCCTTGGTCAGTTCATCATGAAATTGTTGGTATGGAGATGGAAGATATACCGCGGGGTTTAGTAAAGGGTTGTGAAGGGAAGGCTTATTTGAAGCATCGGCAGGGTTCTGGTTTGGAAGACGTGTTGGCTTATAGCGAGATTGAGAATCTCTATAGCTGCTATAGCTCTAAAACTAGGACTAGGGGGCTGGCAGGTTCGGTGTACGGGTTGGCTTATAGCGAGATTGAGAATCTGCCTTTATCTCTTCGTCCCACTTCTTTGACTTCTTTGACTTCTTTGACGTTGCGGTCGATGGATCTGTTCACTCGCATCCAGACTTGTAAGCGAAAACGCACCTAATTTAAAGATTTAGGCGGGCAAGGGATGCCTCCACAATAGTTAAAGTTAAACTCCTCAAGGGTGATATAGTTGAAATGAGGAACAACTAAATCGGTCATATATAACGGTTACAGCAACTTTCTAAGACTTATCAAGAGATTATTTCCTACAGAAATACTATGGTTTGAAAAAAGCATCTTTGGGCTGATATAGACTGTCTAACTTCTCAATGATTTTTAATTGTTCTGGTGTTCCTAAATGTTCAACCTCGTTTTTTATTTTAACTATATCTATAGTTATTAATTTTTTTAGAGTTTCTGGATTTTTAGAATAACTAATCGTTTTACTTAAAATCTCTGGCGAAACTTGTAGTAATATTTCCTTCACCAACTCTATTTCATTTGAATTTAATAGATGTATATATTTACCAGTAGACATAAAATTGCTTTTAATCTAAAGAATATAAACATTATACTGCAAAATACATTTATTTAACAAAAAATTGATACATTAACAACTATTCCCTATTTACACAAATGAATAACCCTCATCACCAACTAATCCAGCGAATAGACTTAATGCTTCGCGCCCGCTATCCCCTACTATATATAGTCGGAGTCGAAGAAGAACCAATAGAACAAGTCCTCCAACAACTCACCCAAATATCCTAGACACCACGACAGCTATTATTATGGGATATAGTCACAGGTTGGGATGACAACGGAACTGATAAAGGTTCAGTCATGGGTGCATTATCAAGAATTACCAAAGCCCCAAAAAATACAACTACAATATTTGTATTATGAGAGGACTTGTTATATCAAATATGAGTTTATCCACACCGCTTTATAAACAAATTTAGTTATGAAGAAGCTATCCATATTTCGCTTTAAAAGTATTACCCATCGCTTGATATTTAGTTGTGTTGTCGCAGCGATCGCTATTTATGGGGTTTCCTATTGGCAAGCACGTAAACTGTTACAAAAAAGTGTAGATGGTTGGTTGATTGATTTAGCTCAGTCTCGAATTGACAGTGTTGCCAATGAGATGGAAGGGAAACTGCAAGCCATTGAAAGAAGTATTCTGCTGTCGATTTATGGTATTGAAAAATCTGCACAAAATTCCAATGCTGTTAATCAAAATGAACTGTTATCAATATTAAAAGCTCTGGTTGAAAAACAGCCTCAAATTCAGGCAATTGCACTCATTAATGCCAGCAATATTTCTGAGACTGGATGGTACTATGACCGACAGGGAAAATACACCAAACTTAATCTAGAAGCAAGCAAAGTTTGGCTAACTCGCTGCCAAATCAAGGGCAATACCCCCGCTACCTCACCGTTTTGGACACAACCCTATCCCCTTAATCATCCATCAGCTATCACTTATTGCGTTCCTTTATCTGCTAATAGTAATCCAGAAACTATCAATTGGCTGGCGATGGAAGTGAATTTAGATTGGGTATCTCCTAATATGGCAGAAAAATTAGCCCAGAAAAATCAATCGCATGGTCTAGAATTGGGTAATTATTTTGTGTTTTCACCATCAAATTCACAATGGATTGTCAAACCAGAAAATCCTCAACTACTTCAGATATCGTTATCTCAGCACAATCATAGTCTAAATAATCAGGAATCAAGTCCGGGGTTGATTAATACTAGAAATAATTCCCAAGGTATTTTAGTAACGACAAAGGTAAACTCTACAGATTGGATTGTTGGCATCACATTTCCCGCTGCGAAGTTAGAGCAATTTCAACAACAATACCTGTGGTTGATAATTGTTTCCATGTCGAAGGATATGTTGTTGATATGTGTGGTAATTGCCTTTATTTCTCAACTTACTACCCGCCCTTTGCGTGAACTCAACACTAGCACACAAGAAATGGCTCAGGGCAACCTTGATACCATCCTACCCGCAGTTACTTCCGATGATGAAGTGGGGCGGTTAACCCAATCTTTTCGGCAAATGCGCGATTCTCTGCAACTGTATATCAGCAATCTGCAAGAGACAACAGCGGCTAAACAAAAATTAGAAAGCGAACTTTCTATTGCTGCCCAAATTCAGCGCACAATGGTTCCCCGGACTACTGTAGATAGCAGTCCTAATTCGCCATATCAGATATCTGCTTTATTGAAACCTGCGCGGATTGTGGGTGGTGATCTCTATGACTTTTTTCTCTTGGGAAGCGATCGCTTGTGCATAATTATTGGCGATGTCGCTGATAAAGGATTCCCCGCTGCACTACTGATGGCACGCACTGTCACCTTAATTCGCACTCTCACCAAACCCTTCCATACCCCCAGGGAAATCCTGCACACCGTTAATCAGGAACTATGTGCCGAAAATGAAGAATGTTTATTTGTTACCGTGTTTTGCGGTGTAATCGATCTACGTAGTGGCAAATTTATTTATGCCAGTGGCGGTCATGATGCTCCTATATTGATACACGATCAGCAGGTTAAGTATCTAGATTTGGAAACTAGTCCACCACTGGGACTGTATGAAGATTCTCTGTTTGAGGAAAGTGAGTGTGTACTTGCTGCCAACGATTTAATCTTACTTTATACTGATGGCATCACAGAAGCGATGAACTCCCAGGGCGAGATATTTTCTGAAACCCGGTTAATTGAGATGATGACATCCTATCCACCAAGCAACCCAGCCCGTGCAGTTCGCACAATTGTACATTTTTGCCAGGAGTTTGTGGGGGATGCACCGCAATCAGATGATATGACCTTGTTAGCTGTGCAGTATCTACCGTCAAGTCCTTTTTCTCAAGCAGTAAATGTTATGGAATGGAACCTGACTCTCAACAGCGAATTAACTGAGTTAGAGACAGTGAAACAAAGCTTAGGTAAGATTTTGCAGGCAGCTAGTCTGACTGTGGAATTGATTGAAGATGCCCAGTTAATTGTCGAAGAGGTTTTAGTCAATATTATTCAATATGGTTATGAAAATCACAGCAGCGGTTATATTGACTTGCGAGTTGAAATCAATGATCAACAGTTAATAATGACTTTTAAAGATAGTGGCAAGGCTTTTAATCCCTTAACTGAAATTGCCTCACCAGATATGATGATGGATGATGAAGATCGCTCTCTGGGCGGATTTGGCTTTTTTTTGGTGCAAGAACTCGCAGAGCAAGTAGACTATGTTTATCTCAACGGTAAGAACATTTTGACAGTTCGGCAAGCGATCGCGAAACGCCGGCCATAGGCGATCGCTAAAGTAGCTTAAAATCACCCAATTTCAGCTAAACTACAAATAAATACTAATTACAAAATAATAATCTATGTCATTGCAAATCTACGTAGAAACTACTAACCCCACTACCTTGTGTTTAGCATTGGACGGTCAGCTTGATACACTGACAGCAGCGGATTTGGATCAATCTATTCACAACAGCTTGACACCGAACATCCAGACTCTGATTTTAGATCTCCAGAAATTGAATTTTATCTCCAGTGCCGGACTACGAATTCTTGCCAAGGCGCGAAAAACGATGAAATCAAGAGAGGGTAAGGTATATTTTACCCATCCTACTCCTCAAGTGAAGAAAGTATTTGATATCGTTAAAGCTGTTCCTCTCTCTGAGGTGTTTGCCAATACTCAAGAGTTAGATGCCTACTTGGAAGCCATGCAAGCTGAAGTAGATGGAGAAAGTGATTAAAATAATTCGTAGTAGTACCAACCGCAGGTTTTCTCACAGGATTTTTGATCAATGTTCACTTTAGCTCAAGTCAGTTTTGGTAGAAACAGCACTAGTTTAATTGGAATTATTTATTTACTTTTTGCGGTTGCTTACTTTTTAGTTATGCTATTTTTGCTATTTTTACGCCGACCTAAACCTAGGAATTTAATATTGGTATTTGATATTATTCAATTAATATTTGTACCATTGATCATGCTATTTTGTGGATTCATCCTATTGTTTCAAGGTTGGAGATTAGATCCTATTCTTCAGTTTGTACAATTTTTGTTGTTCATATTAATTACTTACTTGCTCATCAAAGATATTGTAATTAGTACAATTGATAGAAAATAAGTAAAGATATTTTTAGATTATTTTCACGCAAAGACGCAAAGATAAGAAAGCTTATTTGCATCTTTGCACAATACTTTTATAAAGTATAAGTGAAATCTTTCACCAACATACCAGGAACTAAACTACCACCTAATTGACGACTTTCATAAGTTCCGACATCGGGAATAAACTCTTGAAAATCGGTTAAATCAACCAAATTGTCTTCACCCCAGAAACGATAGAGACTTTCATCAAAACGTAGGTTTTCAATAGGTGCAACTATTTCGCCATTTTCTACCCAAAAACAGGCATAACGTGTCATACCTGTAATTCTACCAGCAGGACGATCGCTCCAATTTAAATAATGCAAATTAGAAACATATAACCCTGTATCTAAACTGGTTAAAATATCCGCAAATGCTAAATTACCAGGACTGATTTCTGGCGCACGTAAGGTTTCTGAACTATTAGCACCATTAGCGGGTTTATTATATTCCTTAGCAGTCCGAGAATTAACTAAAGTATTGATTAAAATCCCTTTTTCTACTAAATTTAACTCTGGTGCTGCCATTTCGCCTAAATCATTAAATCTCGGAAATAAACCCTGTTGAAAGTTTTCCTTTAAAGTAAATTTTGCTGAAAGTTGTTTTTCTTGACGTGATAAAACAGCTAAAGCACTATTCCCTTGTTGAATATCAGCTTCACTAATAGCACCCCACGAAAGCATACTCAATAATTCAGCAACAGCAGACGGTGCAAAATAAGTTTTGTATTGTCCTCTTGGTAATTCTTTTGCTGGATGAGACAGCATGACTAATTGCTCTTTACCATCATTTATTTTAGCAATATAAGTAGATTCATCCCAATTACTACCAGCAAAAGTACCTTTTACAGCTTGTCCTGATTCTCTAAACAAAGAATAATCTAAAGTAAAAGAATCAGTTGCGAACCAGTGTTTCTGCCCATTAGAGTCACCATAAGCTCTAATAACAACTCCTCCAGCATAAATACCAGTAAAATCTAAATCATTAACCGATTCCAAAATATTAGAAATAGTTGTTTCTGATGTTAATAGTTTTCCTGTATTTACTTCCCGACTGGTATTAGCTCCTATAGGTATAATTAGATAAGGATCAATAGGTAATAAAGTCAACTCTTCACGTAACTCTTGCAAAGCATTATACCCTAATTGCCAATCAACTTCCCAAACTCCAGTAAAAGGAAACTGACGAAAACTACTGCGCTGATTTTCCATTAAAGTCAATTTAATCCAACCATCAGCAACTAATCCTGTTTGTCGCACCTTAGCATGATTAAAGCGAGTAAACTGACTAATTTCACTGCTAAGTCTCACAGTAAAATGTTCAGTTGCCATTTTCTTAATCAACAAACCTTCTACCAACTGATTAAAATTACTTTCTAAAACTGATAACTCTTCAAATTTCATAATTATCCTAAACCTACAATTAGCAAACACAAAAAAACTCAGCGAACCTCCGCGCTAACCTCCGCGTACCTCTGCGTTAAAAAACTCCTCCTAACCTCCCCCAAAAACCTCAACATTAGCAAATACACAAAAAGGTGAACCATGTCCTACCCAAATGGCTTGATTAGGCTCTCCCTTCCCACAAAAAGGTGTACCATACATTTGCCAATTATCAGCATTTCCTACCTGAATTAAACTGTGCCAAAACTCTGGAGTAGTGGCACGATAATTAGGATTACGAAGGGTTTTAGTAAGTTTACCGTTTTCAATTAACTTTGCATATTCACAACCAAACTGAAATTTATACCGACGATCATCTATTGACCAAGAACGGTTAGACTCCATATAAACGCCTTGTTCTATACCGCTAATCATTTCTTCAAAAGTGGCATTTCCTGGTTCTAAATTCAAGTTAGCCATTCTGTCTATAGCTGGTCGATTCCATGAAGAAGCACGAGCGCAAGCTACACCTGGTAAATCTGCTCTAGACTGACTTTCTAAACTTCCTAAACCCCGTTGTAATATTCCTTCTTTAATAACATATTCTCTAGTAGCTACTGCACCAGTATCATCAAAACCATAGCTGGCAAATTCACCTTCTACGGTGGGGTCAAAGGTAATATTCATCAAGGATGAACCATATTTGAGTTGACCAAAATCTTTTTTGGTGACAAAACTACCACCTGCATAGTTGCGCTCATCTCCTAAAATGCGGTCAATTTCTAAAGGATGACCAACACTTTCATGGATTTGCAGCATCATTTGGTCTGGTGCTAAAAGTAAATTTGTGCGAGTATTTGGGCATTCTTGGGCTGTTAATAATTCTAATGCTTGTTCGCCCACTTTCTGCACTTGAGACCAGAGGTGATCTTGGTTTAACAGTTCCCATCCACCTTGATAGGAGTTGGCTTCTGTGCCATTGTTAGTGCGTGGCTGAACGATCGCACCATCTTGAGCGATCGCACCAAAATGAGTTCCCAAGGAAAGGATTTTTTGATACACTTCTGATCCATTGCTGCTGACAAACCAAGTTTCTTTCTCGCTGGTGTTAATTCTGGCGGTGGTTTGGACGATTTTGTCGTTAATTTTCAGCTTTTGGCAAATCCGAATGAGTAAATCGTTGATTTCCCCTGGACTAATAGCACTAAATGGTTCTAGAAAAGGTGATTTATATTCGCCTACAACCTTAGGACGTGTATTTTGATTAAATTGATATATCCACCATTCACTAGCTGCTAGTGCTTGTTTATAGGCTGTTTGGGCAGCAGTTTGCAAGGATGGTAATGATAAGGAGTTGGTAGCGGCATAACCTAAACAACCATTCACCATTACTTCTAACATGGCTCCTGTGGTCAAGTATTTACCGTTGCTTTTGGGTAAACCATCACGCACAAAATGAATGGATGCTGTTTCCTTGACGGCGCGAATACCGATCCAATCAGCAGGAATATTGAGATGAGCGAGAGCGAAGCTAATCGTTCGCGTAGCGTCTCGTAGAGAAGGTATCTCTTTTGTTAATTCTGACCACATAACGCAAATTATAAAAAGATTGGTTAAGTTATTATGCTTAACACAAAAGTCATCTTATAAACACGAATTTGGTGATTTTTTTGGCACTTAAAATATTTTGCCTAGTAATTTTTACTTATTTATCCATAGTCAATTATCTAACTCAATTACAGATGACTTACCTTGAGCTAACATTTTTGGACGTAGATAGAGATTTTCTAACAACACTGCGACACCAGCCACCCAAGGGGGGACAATCACAGCGCCAATAATTCCTAAAACCTGTGTTCCTCCTAATACTGCTAAAAGTTGATATAAGGGATGAACACGCACAGATGAACCGACCAGCAAGGGATCAAGAACATAACTTTCTATATTTTGAATTACCACAAATAACAGCAGAACCCACAAAAAAGTTAATCCACCTTGGGGAATCGCTACAATTAATGCCGGAATTGCTCCTAGTACTGGCCCGATAAAGGGAATTAAATTTGTAAATCCAGCAATTACACCGAGTGCCAGAGCAAATTCTGATAGTCCTAAAACACTTAAACTGAGGGTGATGACAACACCTAAAATCGCTGATACCAAAACTCGCCCTTGAACATAACCCCCCATGCGACGGGAAATTGGTGTAACTTGAGCAGCTAAGTGTTTATCCCAAGGTTGGGGAAATAAATCTGTTAAACCTTTGACTAAATTGCTACTACCGGCAACCATGTACCCGGAAATAACTAAGGCTAAAATTAGATTTACCACACCCCCAACAATGCCACGAGTCAAGCCTAAAGAACGCACAAGTACTTGCTGACTAGAACGAAATAACCAATTTGTGAGAGATTGAATATCCAGGAATTGCTCAAATGTCTCTACTTGAGTTATTCCCACTCGCATAGCCAGATTTTCGATTGCAATTCGCAAATTTTCTAAGTAAATAGGCAATTTATTCGCTAGTCGTTGGATTTGCTCAGAAACAGAGGGACCAATAATTAAACCTGCACCAATCAACCCAGCAATTAGGCTAACATATACAACTATGACACCTAACCAACGGGGAATGCGTAATTTTTCGGCGGCGTTAACAATAGGTGCGATCGCAGCTGCTAAAACTACAGCAATCATTAATGTGACTAACAAACTCCGTAATTGCCACAAGAGAATCACCAAACAACCAATTGCAACAATTAGCAGCAATTCTGAAAGGGAAATCTTTTTTTCTGTCATATATTAATTGGTGATTGGTAGTTGGTAATTGGTGATTGATGATTGATATTCCTGCTTCTTCAACGATGCCAGCGTGTGCCTTCTTTACTATCAATTAAGCTGATTCCCTTGGCTAAAAGTTGATCACGAATGCGATCGCTTTCCGCAAAATTTTTGGCTTTCCGTGCTTCCTGTCTTTGTTGAATTAAATCATCAATTTCCCCATCACTTAAACCATCCTGGGGAGGAGTTTCTGCTTCTGGTTGGGCAGTTAAACCCAAAACATCTGCTAAAGTAACTAGAGTTTGCCACTGTTTTAGTAATTCCTCGGCGGGAGTTTCCGTTTTCCCTTGATGTACAATAATATTTCCTTCACGAATTAGTTCTTTGGCTAATTCAAAAATTACTGCTAATCCACCAGGAAAGTTAAAGTCATCATCAACAGCTTCTTTAAATTTCTCTATGTAGCTATTAGAAATTAGGTGATTCCCAGTCCCCAGTCCCCAGTCCCCAATCCCTAACTTTTTACCATGTTTATAACCGAAGAGTAAACCTTCTTGTAAAGTATGCCAGCCATTGGTTGCAGCTAATATGGCCTCATCGGTAAAATCAATAGGCTTACGATATTGTGCCATCATCACAAATAACCGCACAGCCATTGGATCTACACCACGATCTAACAATTCCCGAATCGTGATAAAGTTGCCCAAAGACTTGGACATTTTTTCACCATCTACCTTGACCATACCGTTGTGTAACCAGTAATTAGCTAAGGGTTTACCCGTCACCGCTTCTGATTGAGCAATTTCGTTTTCATGGTGAGGGAAAATTAAGTCAGCACCACCAGCATGAATGTCAATGGTATCACCCAAGCGGTCTCGTACCATTGCCGAGCATTCAATATGCCATCCTGGACGGCCTTGACCCCAAGGTGACTCCCACGCAGGTTCTGACGGTTTCGCGGCTTTCCATAAGGCAAAATCGAAGGGGTATTTCTTCTTTTGATATTCTGCGTCTTCGACATTTACCCGTTCACTTGCACCGGCTTGCATATCTTCTAGTTTGCGTCCCGAAAGTTTGCCATATTCTGCAAAACTCTGCACAGAATAATAGACATCACCATCAGCAGGATAAGCAAAACCTTTTTGTTCTAAATCGTGAATTAATCGCTGAATCCCGTTCATTGTATGAGTCGCACGGGGATATTCGTCAGCTTCTTTAATTCCTAGCCGTGACATATCCTCAAAATATGCTTGAATATAGCGATCGGCTACTGCTTCCATCGTCGAATTCTCTTCCCGTGCGCGTCTGAGAATTTTGTCATCAATATCAGTAAAATTTTGGACATAACGCACATCATAGCCGATAAACTGAAGATAGCGGCGTACCACATCCCAGACAATGCACGCTCTAGCATGACCCAAATGGCAGTAATCATAAACCGTCACACCGCAGTAATACATCTTAACCTTGCCAGGTTCGACGGTGGTAAATTGTTCTTGACGACGGCTGAGAGTATTGTAAATAGATAGGGTCATAATAGAGGAATACGGCAATCTGACGATAAACAATGATAACGCAACTTGATGGCAATAGAATAAGTGAGAATATTAAGCAAGCTAAAAATTAGCTACCATTATTATTAGTACTACATCTACAGTTACTCAAGCTGCATCAATTCCATTAATTATTGAAGTTGTTAGTACTAACTGGCGTGTTGATTATTTGGCAAAAGTAAAAGATTATGAAGAAATAGGTATTCCTGAATATTGGATTGTTGATTACTTAGCTTTAGGTGGAACTCCCTATATAGGAAATCCTAAAAAACCAACAATTTCTATCTATAATTTAATAAATGGAGAATATCAAGTTAGTCAATTTAGAGGAGACGAAACTATAGTATCTCCTACTTTCCCAGAATTAAGCTTAACTGCTAACCAAATTTTCCAAGCTGGTATGTAAACATGATTATGGCTGGAAGCTAAAATCAAGATAAAATTTAAAATAAACCAAAATTCTACTTCATTACTATGCAAACAACAGTTAGTTCCGAATCTCCAGCAATGGCAGCTCCCAAGCAAGGATTACCAGTAACAATTATTACGGGTTTCCTAGGTAGCGGCAAGACCACTTTACTCAACCATATTTTAACCAATCAGCAAGGTGTCAAAACTGCCGTTTTAGTCAACGAATTTGGTGAAATTGGCATTGACAACGAATTAGTCGTTGCCACCGATGAAAATATGGTGGAATTAAATAATGGTTGTATTTGTTGCACCATTAATAATGATTTAGTTGATGCTGTTTATAAAGTTCTAGAACGAGAAGAAAAACTAGATTATCTAGTTGTAGAAACTACAGGTTTAGCAGATCCTTTACCAGTAGCCATGACATTTCTGGGTTCAGAATTACGAGATTTAACCCGACTAGATTCTATTATTACCGTAGTTGACGCAGCAAATTATAGCTTGGATTTATTCAACTCTGAAGCGGCTTTAAGTCAAATAACCTATGGTGACGTAATTATCCTCAACAAAACAGATTTAGTTGATGAAAGCACTTTGCAAGAACTAGAGAAAAAAATCAACAATCTAAAAGAAGATTCAAGAATTATTCGGACTACAAACTCCCAAGTTCCACTTCCTTTAATTCTCAGTGTTGGTTTATTTGAATCTGATAAATATTTTGAATCAGAAACAGACGAACACGAGCATCATGATCACTCTCATCATGAACATGATCATCATGACGATCACGATCATTCTACCTGCGGACATGATCATCATGATCACGAGCATCATCACCATCATTCCGAACACTTAGAAAATGATGGATTTATTTCCATCTCTTTCCAAAGTGATAAACCTCTTTCAATTAGAAAGTTTCAATATTTTCTAGATAATCAACTACCTACAAATGTTTTTCGCGCTAAAGGGATTATGTGGTTTGATGAAAGTCCCCAACGTCATATTTTCCACCTTTGCGGTAAACGCTTTACCATTGATGATGATGAATGGAAAGGTGAAAAGAGAAACCAGTTAGTACTAATTGGTCAAAATCTAGATACCGAAACTTTGCTCAAGCAGCTAGAAAACTGTATTTGTCTCCCTTCAGTTAGTCGAGGTAAAGGATTTGGGAAGTAGAAATTAGTAAGTAGTTCCGTAGGTTGGGTTGACGCAAGGAAACCCAACAAAATATTGATAATGTTGGGTTTCGTGCCTCAACCCAACCTACCATATAATGACTTTTGAGCCTTAACCGAGCAGTATTGAGATTTGATGGGGTTTGGAGCAAAGACTTGTATAGGCTGTTCAACACAATCTTTTTGGATTCCAGTTCGGTACTAGTAGTCGTGCAGGCATCTTTCCTGCATTTTTTATCAATGCAACTTTACATAGAATTGATATCATTCATTTAATCGCTGCACGTTGAGTTTGATAAATGTGGATTTGATCTACCAAACCATTAATTCCAGGAACATCATAACCATAAAGTTTAAATCCATTCCCAATAAAATTAGTTAAAATCTCTGCACCTTTGCCTTGATAGTAAACAGGAACTGGTCGGTTAGCGTGACTTCCCCAACCATATTTAACTTGAGGTTCAGAACCCCAAAAATGACCTGCTTTTGTTGTGTCGGATTCTAAGGTTAAAGCTTCTGCACTGTTGTTTTTTAAAAGTTCTGCAAAATTTGGATTTAAAGTTAGGTAATGGTCATGATCTGCGGTGACAATAAGAAGGTTATTTTCCCAACCACCGTTATTTTTAATCCAGTCAATTGTAGTTTGGACAGCTTTATCAAAATCCAATACTGTCCCAATTAAATTATCTAGGTTATCATCATGAGCAGACCAATCAATATCACCACCTTCTACCATTAACCAAAATCCATCTTCGTCTTTTGATAAAACTTCTAAAGCTGCTTTTGTTAAATCTTTGAGGGTGGGATTTTCGTTAATTTCTCTAGCAATAAATGATTTATCTGTTTCCCCAGGAAGCAAGGGACGGACTGTATCGGGTTTTTGTCCTTGAGAGGAAAATAGAGAAAAGATGCTCAAACCTGTATTGCTGTAGTCTCCGTTAGCTGTACTCACAGGGAGATTTCCCTCTTGTCCTCGCGCTCCATATAATCCTAACAAGCGATCGCCTTTTTGAGGATCTAACTTACTCGCAGTCATGGCTAATTTAGCCGCAGCATCCTGACCCCGTTCTAAAAATGTATAATCGTAGCGGTTGCTATTGGGGTTTTTACTCAATTCTGCATAGGTTGATTTAGTTATATATTCAAACTTTGTCGGTGGTTCTACTCCCATTGGTAAAGCTTGACTACTTGCACCAGTGAGAGGATGTCCACCACCTAAAATCACTGTCGGTTGATAAATGCGGAGTTCTTGCTGCAAAATGTTGTCTAACGTCGGGTAGTCACCATCATATTTATTCCGACGATTAACATTAGCTGCTGCTGCACCAGGAGTAGCATGATCAATGGGTACAGAAGTGACAATCCCTGTCGATTTACCAGCATCAGCCGCAGTTTTGAGAATTGTTTCTAGTGGTTTTTCAAATATATCTACTGAAATAGCGTTGTTATAGCTTTTAACTCCGGTATACAGTGTAGTGGCTGTGTTCGCTGAGTCGGGATAACTGTGTTTGATATATTCAGGATCATTTCCTGGTGTCCAAGGATTGATTCCACCACGAACTGGATCATATCCGACTAAGTTACCAATTGCATCAGAACTGAGATTTTCTCCGCCTCCTGATGGTTTATTTCCTGGGTTAAATATGGGTTGGAATTTAAAACCTGGTAAAACCGGACTACCACCTGTAATGGAAATAGAGTTAGTTAATGCAGAATTGCTGGTATTGAAAACGCCATTAGCAGGAGCAATTGTAGTCCCGTAGGTGGTAGCGAGGGTGTAATTATCCAAGGTTTGAAAGCTGAGTCCTTCTC
This sequence comes from Anabaena cylindrica UHCC 0172, assembly GCF_034931625.1. GTDB lineage: Bacteria > Cyanobacteriota > Cyanobacteriia > Cyanobacteriales > Nostocaceae > Anabaena > Anabaena cylindrica_A. The sequence continues at coordinate 32,571 of NZ_JAYGGY010000004.1, forward strand.
CTTTACCCGATGTGTAATTATATCCTTTGGCAACAGCAGCAGCGCGAGCCATTTCCCAACCCATACCATCCCCAATCATGATAATTACGTTTTTGGTTTTGGTTGTCGCTGGGGTGGAATTAGCAGCAATAGCTCCGACTATGATAATTACCAGGGTTAGAAACCCAGCCAATAAACTGCGCTTTGCTCTAAATCGTGAACTAGATTTAACTGCCATAGGTAAAATGCCTCCTCTATGATGAGAGAATATTACATTAACGATCACAAAAGTTTAAATTCATTCATCATGGCGAAAATTCAGTTTTCTAAAGGTGTTGACGAAGCAGTAGTTCCAGAGGTACGCTTGACGCGATCGCGCAGTGGTGATCAAGGTACAGCAACATTTATTTTTACCAATCCTCAGATTTTGGCACAAGGTAGCAACGAAGAAATCACCGGGATGTACATGATTGATGAAGAAGGGGAAATACTTACCCGCGAGGTTAAGGGTAAATTTATTAACGGTAGGCCAGAAGCTTTAGAAGCAGTTTATCTCATGAAAACCCCTGAAGAATGGGATCGGTTTATGCGGTTTATGGATCGCTATGCCAAGGAAAACGATCTAGGATTGAGCCAATCATAAGTAGTTATTGGTCATTGGTTATTGGCTAAAACTGAAATATCCATGCAACCTCAACCACACGCAGACTCGTTCAAAATGGCGGTAACTTGTGCTGTAGTTACCGTCAGCGATACACGCAATCCGGAAACAGACAAAAGTGGTCAACTGATTCAGCACTTGCTGTTGAAGGCTGATCACTCTGTCGGAGTTTACAAAATTATCAAAGATGAACCAGCGCAGATTCAACAACAGATAGAATTGTTGGGTAAAAATGCCGATTTAGATGCTTTGATATTTAATGGTGGGACAGGAATTGCACCTAGAGACACCACTTATGATGCTATAGAAAAGTTGTTAGAAAAAACTTTACCGGGATTTGGTGAGTTATTTCGCTTTTTAAGCTATCAAGAAATTGGTTCACGAGCGATCGCTTCTCGTGCTGTAGCTGGTGTATATAAAAATACATTAATTTTCTCTCTTCCTGGTTCTAGTAATGCTGTAAGACTAGGAATGGAAAAACTGATTCTACCTGAATTAGTACATTTGGTAAAACAAATGAGAGGAAATATTCAGAATTAAACGTCAAAATTGATTCTTTTTCCGTAAGGATTCAGCATACAGAATATTTGATATGGCAGGGAACAGAAGAGAAAAATATTCTTCTTCCTTCTTCCTTCTTCCTTCTTCTTCTTCCTCCTGACTCCTGACTCCTGACTATACTGCAAACGGGTGAAATTTGGACTTATGTCATACTGAGCGTAACGTAGTGCAGCGTTCGCGTAGCGTGCCGTAGGCTCTAGTATCTCAGAGATTCTTCACTTCGTTCAGAATGACGCTTTTAACCCGTTTTTAGTATACTAACTCCTATTCCTCGCTTCTGCTAAAAGCTCCTCTAATTCCCTAATTCTCAACTGCATCGCTTCTACCTCCGCTTCTGAATAGCGAATTGGTATATGTTGTGGACAGTTCCAATCCCAACCTTCAATTTCAAATATGATTGCTCTTTCCACAGTTGCGTCATAGTCTTTATCCTGCACTTGAGCAAGTGTGACAGGATCATCTTCTACAATACGAGCGCGACCAATAATTTTCAGGCGGCGACGATTTCGATAATCCATCAAAAATAGAAATGCTTTATCATTTTCAGATAGATTTCCCACGGATATATACTGCACATTACCGCGAAAATCAGCAAAGCCTAAAGTTCGCTCATTGAGAATCTTCAAAAATCCAGCTTTACCACCTCGAAACTGAATGTAAGGATAGCCATTAGAACTCACAGTACCCAGATAAAATCCTTCCATTCCCCCAATAAACTCTTCTAAATCAGAAGTAATGGTGTTATTATCTGCACCTTTAGCCACAAAGCGTTCATAGTTTTCACGGGAACCCATTTTTTCTTGCATGGCTTTGACTGCGGGAGTAAAAGCAATAGTGCTAAATTTACGAGGCATAAAATCTAACTCCTTGTATAAGTGGCGTTAAAAATTGTCGTTATGACAAGGCAGGAGGGAAGAGGTTTTGAGGCAACTTTACGTTTCGTTACATACTTCTGTTTTTTGCGCCTTTCTACTTACTTGTGTAATTCTTGCAGATATTGTTCGCAATCCATTAAACTATCTAACTGATACCACAGATCAGCCTGTAAATAATTCTTGAACCATTTCCATCTGATATAATTGTTGTTCTTGTGCAGATATTAACCTCAAAATCAATGAGTGAAAAAATTGCCTGGACCGCTGAAGCCGAAGCGAAACTCAAAGACATTCCCTTTTTTGTCCGTCCTTTTGCCCGCAAAAAGATTGAAACTTACGCTCAAGAACATAGTATATCTACAATCACTCTTGAAATTTATGAACAAGTTAAAAAACAATTCAACAAAAAATATGATTAACCGATGAAAGCCGAAAATTCACCAGATCCCAAGTTAAAATAACTATTTGGTTCTGCATCATGGTGCATACAATTAAGTAAGAAGGATGTGGGAAGTTAAGAGCTTTTCTAGGTTGTGTAGGTTGGGTTGAGGAACAAAACCCAACATTTATACGCATTTGTTGGGTTGCGTTGTCGCTTGACAATCAAGACAGTCGCTACTACTTAATTCTATTTTTTGAGTATCCATATAACTAAATTTATAAAGAGTTCTTCTAGTTTACTAAACATTTTTTACTTGTAAAATTTGTTGTAAGTAGAGAGACACAATTATTTATAAGATAACAGCATAGGTTCAATATCTTCTCAAACCCTTGATTGATAATAGTTTTAGACACGGTTTCTATCTTACATTTAATTACACTTGCCTACTTAAACGATAAGACTGTGGCAACAAAGTTATATAAAAAACCCCCTAATTTAATAGGAGGTTAATATTTTTGTCTTCGTTAATTTGTTAAAAACTTCAAAATTTAATGATTGTTAAGCAGATGGTAGCTAAAATTGCAGCAATAATATAGAAGACTGTGACTACTTGCAGTTCTGACCAGCCAGTTAATTCTAAATGATGGTGTAGAGGAGCCATTTTAAATAACCGCTTGCCTTTACCATCTGGACCCTTGGTGGCTTTGTAATAGGTGACTTGCGCCATTACAGATAGGGTTTCTACAAAGAAGATGCCGCTTAAAATAAACAGGGCGACTAAGCTGTTACTCAGCAGTGCTACAGCAGCTAAAGCCCCTCCTAATGCGAGGGAACCAGTGTCTCCCATGAATACACGGGCTGGGTTGCGGTTATGGGCTAAAAATCCTAAGCAACTACCACTGATTGCTGCACAGAATATCATTAGTTCTGGTGAGGTTGATGCAATGACAGCGCCTAATGCGAAAATAGCGATCGCTACTGTTCCCCCCGCTAACCCATCAATTCCATCAGTTAAATTAGTAGCATTACTTTCAGCAACTAGCACAAAACCAGCCAAAGGCCAAAACATTAATCCTAAAGGTATAGAAAAATTGACCCAAGGTAAAGCGATATTTGTTATACTAAAATCTCTATTCAACATCATCCATAAACAGAAACAAGCCGCAAAAATAATCTGCAAAGCCAGTTTCATTTTCGGAGATATACCTTTATTTGATTTACGGCGCAAAATTTGCCAATCGTCAATCCAGCCAATCAAGCCATAACTGAGTGTTAAGGCTGAAACAGCAACCACATCTTGAGCAAAATTAGACAAGATACAAGCAATTATCACTCCTACAGGTATGAAAAACACACCCCCCATAGTCGGAGTTCCAGCTTTTCTCAGATGTGCTTGAGGTCCATCTTCCCGGATAATTTGTCCTGTTTTTAATGCTTGTAATAAGGGTATAACCCAGTTACCCGCAGCAGCCGCACCTACAGCACACAGCAAAAACGGCATGGTTAATGAGTCTGTATGCCAAGGTAATCTATGTGCCAGCCAATCTAAAATTAAGGCAGCTGTACTCAATGAGAGGGCTAACAGAGAAGCCAACCCAATTCCAGAAACGTTTGAACCTTGGTTAGGAGATATTTTAGCGTCCACAGAAATCTTTCCTTCACTCCACACTTAAAAAAATCAAACCACAAGGACTATCAATGAAACTCAGTCTCCAAGACTTCAAGGCTAATCCTCATCTATGCTGATATTCCCTTCATCATCCTCAATGGTGCTAAATCCGTATTCTCCACCCAAAAAGTCGGATATTTCTTCCTCTTTTCCTCCAAATATTGATTTGTGAAGGTCACACGCCATAAAACGACCGCTGAATTGCCACCAGTCCATCATAGAGGACTCTGGCTTTCGGGAAATTACAGCGGCTCGCTGGTGACGAGCTTCTTCACGTAGGGGAGAATTTAACATATCAACGAAGACACGAAGAGATTTATGTAACTAGACATTAAGAGTCTATCATTTGATACGGGATAATTAAGTTAATGATTCAACTCTTTGATTGATAAATCCGAATTAAACAAAAAAATTTATTTAATACGCCTATGTATCATCAACAGTAGAGCATTCTGAGTTGATTGCACAACAGATTATATACATAGAAAATTAATATTTTGTTAATGCTGAATTTCATCAAAACATTTTGAGGTATAAGGTGATGATAGTCAAATCTGCTCTCTTGGATGCGATCGCTCCTACAAATCGTGGTTTGCTGGCAAATGACACCCAGAAACAGGCTATCTTAGCTGCGATCGCTAGTTTAGAAGACTTTAACCCCACTCCACGCCCTTTAGAAGCTACCCAATTACTAGAAGGCGATTGGCGACTACTTTACACGACCAGCACGGCTTTGTTAAACCTGGATCGCTTCCCCCTATATAAACTTGGCCAGATTTACCAATCTATTCGAGTAAAAACTACCAGTGTTTATAACATAGCTGAAGTTTACGGACTACCTTCTTTAGCCGGATTAGTTAGCGTAGCCGCTAAATTTGAACCAGTCTCAGAACGTCGAGTCCAAGTAAAATTCCAGCGTTCTATTATTGGCTTACAAAAGCTAATTGGTTACAAGTCACCAGCAGATTTTATCCACCAAATTGAATCGGGTCAGAAGTTTACAGCTATTGACTTTCCTATCAAGAGCGATCGCCAACAAGGATGGTTAGACATCACCTACATAGATCAAGATTTGAGAATCGGCAGAGGCAACGAGGGAAGCGTCTTTGTTTTGAGCAAGTCATAAAATATTAATTCGCAAGGAGTGTTGCGAACGACCTTATTCTATTATAGGTACTTTGTCAAGAGGGTAATAGGTGATTGAGTTATTACCCTCTTCCCTGTTCCTTGACAAATAACTTAACAAACACTCTAGCAAAGACCTTCAGGTTGTAGAGTGAAAACAATTAGCCCTAATTTGGCGATTAATTAATTCACAAGGAAGATAATCATGGTTCAACGTGGTTCTAAAGTACGCGTCCTCCGTCCAGAATCCTACTGGTTTCAAGATGTAGGAACCGTAGCTTCTGTAGACCAAAGCGGCATCAAATACTCTGTAATTGTTCGTTTCCCTAACGTCAATTACTCTGGGATCAATACCAATAACTTCGCCGTAGATGAATTAATCGAAGTCGAAGCACCCAAAGCTAAGGCTGCTGCCAAAAAGTAAGCAGTGAAAAGCGATTAGAAATCACGGCTACACAGATAAGACACCCATTGTCTGCCCTCGGAGAAGTCCACCTATATCGGTGAAAACTCCTTACTTTTTCATTAGTCCACCTGCGTGGACTTTGTTTGTGTAGTAGCGATTTCTAATCGCCGTTGTCTTTTCTTCACTTATTCCGCTCAAATGCCTGAATTGCCTGAAGTTGAAACAGTTCGACGGGGTTTAAATCAATTAACCCTTAACCAAGAAATAACGGGGGGAGATGTGTTGCTAGAACGCACGGTCGCCTACCCGTTTTCTGTTCACGAGTTTATAGAAAAAATTCAAGGAAGTGCCATTATATCTTGGCATCGTCGGGGTAAATATCTTTTAGCTGAACTCTCCCCATGTTCATGGCTAGGTGTTCATTTACGAATGACTGGTCAATTATTATGGCAAAACAAACATGAACCCTTACACAAACACACAAGGGTCAGGTTATTTTTTGGGCAACATCAAGAATTACGCTTTGTTGACCAGCGCACCTTTGGGCAGATATGGTATGTTCCTACTGGAGTACCTGTAGAAACCATCATCACAGGTTTGACAAAACTAGCATTAGACCCATTTTCACCAGAGTTCACCGTTGAATATTTAGCAAATAAACTGCAAAAATCTCGCCGTCCTATTAAAACCGCCCTGTTAGATCAGTCTATAGTTGCAGGATTAGGTAATATATATGCTGATGAGGCTTTATTTAAAAGTGGTATTTTACCCACAACCCTCTGTACAGAATTACACAACAAACAAATTGAACCTTTAAGAACAGCAATTATTCAAGTTTTATCTGCCAGTATTGCCGCTGGTGGGACAACTTTCAGTAATTTCCTCAACGTTAAAGGTGTTAATGGTAATTATGGCGGTGAAGCTTGGGTTTACAACCGCACTGGGGAACCTTGTAAAGTTTGTGGTAATTTAATTAGCCGTATTAAATTAGGTGGGCGTTCTAGTCACTTTTGTTCTCAGTGTCAGAAATGAGGGGGATTAAGAAACCTCTCTCTCAATCTCTCTCCTTGTAGGAAAGAGACTTTGATTTTAATTTCCCTACTTCCCTACAAGGGAAGGGGTAGGGGGTTCTTAGGAATTGATTGGTAATTGAGTAATTTTGATATACGGTCATTACAAGGCTTTTACGTTAAGTTGACACCAATGTTGCGTGGCGAGTGCTGCTAAACCCATGCATTTTTATTGTCACTACATCTTATTCAAAGAGTGTAAAATTAATATTTCTGTCTTTAAATCAACTTGAATGACTCGATTTATACATGATCAATTTGCAAAACAATATCTAACGGAACTATTAACACCTTACGGTCAAGTAGAAACTAGCAAAGATATCACAGCAGAAGTAAGACAAATTGACGTTTTATTTATTCCTTCACCTCAACCTACACAAAGTCTAGAAATACTCGGACTACTATTTCCCATATTATACAATTAGTACATGACCTAATTGCTGTTTTATCGGCTCGTCAACGTCAAGAACAAGATATTGATAAAGATGTTATGAAACTATCAGAAATGTATCAACAACAATTGGAAGAACTAAAAAAACAAGGACTCCAAGAAGGACTCCAGGAAGGACGACAAGAAGGTGTAGAAAGAGAACGACGCGCTATGATTGAAAGTATCATGCAAGTACGGTTTGGGGAAGTTGATTCAGATTTAGCAACAATCATCGACTTTTTGATAGCCATGACCAGGGAAGAATTTACTCCTTTGCTTCTACAATCATCTCGTGAGGAATTATTAGCTAAATTTGCTCAATAATTGATGAGAAAATTGGCAAATCAGCAATTTCCAAAAGAATTTGAAAAATTAATCAAAGTCCAGAATATAGAGTATGGGGAGGGTTGACAAAAGGTTTTAAATTTGTTATCATGAACTTGATAAGGAAGAACTATCTAACGATAAATAATATAAAATCTCCTCAACCCCTTACCTGAGAGTAGGAGGTTATCTTATTTGAGCAAAGAAATTATGCCTTTAGGTCTGGGAGCAAGATAAAATTTTGAGTAAAAGCGTTTATTTTGGAACGAGGGGAACTCATGGCTGTTAAAAAAGGCAATATGGTTCGCGCTATCCGCGAAAAGTTAGAAAATAGTATAGAAGCTAAAGCTAGTGATTCTCGCTTCCCTGCTTATTTGTTTGATAGCCAAGGGGAAATTGTCGATATCAAGGGTGATTACGCTTTGGTTAAGTTTGGAAAAGTAGCAACACCCAATATTTGGTTAAAGTTGGAACAGTTGGAAGAGTTTGCATAAGATTTTCAGAATGGCGCTGAATTTATACGCTTGAACTCTTACTTGTGGTGGGTAATACCCACCTTATCCAATACTACTTGGTTAAGAGGAAATAACTCTTACCAATCACCTATTAATCTGGAATTCATCAAACTTAATAACTTCAGCATTAGGTTTTCTGGTATCAAAGCGATAGCTGCTAATAGCACCTGTTCCGGTGTCGAAAATGCTGAAAACAGTAATATCATTACTAGCAATATAAGATATCGTTTTGCCATCTTCTCCTAATAATGGTGCAATGCTTGGTAAGACTGGTTCTAAACCATTAGGATCTCCAATTTCAGTATAATCTTCTTGATAGCCTGTTGGTACTTCTCGCTTTCTTTCACCCCAAGCAGCACCGTAAGAATTACCAACATTAGAAGTTTCTAAAAAGTGCATTCCACTGGAACTGACAAAGCGATTCCATAAATGGGAATGTCCATAAAATACTAACTGCACATTAGCATTTTCTAATAAAGGGATAACATCACGAATAATATAATCTGCATTTTTGGGATATTCATAACGAATTTCTTGAATATTTCCTTTGTTATCCCGTTCAATTACAGCTACTGGATTAGTATAAGCCGGAACAATATTATCTCCCAAAGTATGAGGTGGATGATGAAACATGACAATTTTATATTTAGCTTGTTCAAATTCAGAACTTTTTAATTCCTGTTGTAGCCAATTATATTGTTGACTCCCCTCAGAAATTGGTTCATAAATTAACTGTCCATAGCCCCAGTTTTCAGGATGATTAAAATCTTTTTCTGTTTCCCTATATCTACCTTTATTTTTTGAATCTAATTGAGGATGTCGCCACATATTTGTGATATATAAAACTACCAAACGAACATCACCAAAGGTAACAGCATAATAGGTTTTTCCTCCTTCTTGAGTTTCTGGTAAGGTAAAAATTTCTTCGTAAGTTTCAGTATTAAAATAATGATCTTTCAAAGATGTTTCACCATACAACTTTTGAGCAAATTCACGAGGAATCGTATCATTAAATTCATCATTTAAACTTTCTGTTCTAGCAAATCTCCCCATAACTTCATGATTACCAATGCAAGTAAACATAGGTGCATTTTGAATAATTTTTCCACCTGTGTAAGTTACTTTTACACCGTTGTGTTCCATTTGATAATTAGCACGACCTTGTAAACCTGGAAATAAAGCATTTCCGCGATTATCATCAAACCATTCTGAAGCGCGGTCTGGAACGTTGACTAAATCTCCTGCAAACCATACACCATCTAAACTTCCCACAGTTTCTACTACTTTTTGCAGATTTGCGGCAGTCATGGGTTTAAGCTGGTGGTCAGAGGTGAGGAGAATTTTTAATGGTGTACCAGATTTTGGAGAGGGTGCAAGGGTAAAAATTTCGCTATTAACGCTTGTGCCATCTTCTCGTATACTGTTAACGTGATAGGGAATTCGCACATTTGGAATTAACCCTGTAACTTCTGCTTCGTGTCGCCAAATTTCCCGTTTTACTGGTTGTTGATAAATTTGCCCATTCTCAGTTTGATTTGCTACTCTTGATTGTTGATCTTCTCTAGTACGGCTGAGTTTGGTGGTTTTTGCAATTGAACTTTTATCCAGTTTTTCACCGTAAATAACTAAGTGTTTATCACCTGCAAATTCGGTAAACCAAACTACTCTCACTGAAGTTGCGGTTGGTAGTTGCAAAAATGGGTCTGTCAACAGTTGCGGTGGTGATATCATGATTGTTTTCCCCAGGTTATGCACGCTTACCACCGTAAAACATAATAGCAATATAAGTACAGTTGTTAGGAAAATTTTGTAGCGGCTGTAGCCTAAGTGATTATTTACAGCAGTTTTCATATATTTAGATCACAAGCTGAATTAATATCTTTACTTTACGCGAAACAAAAATATGGATTTCAAAAAATCACAACTGCAAATTTTCATCATATATGGTTTGTTGGGTGCGATCGCACTCCTTACCCTTTTTCCCCTACTCTGGCTAATTAGTACAGCCTTGAAATCGCCTACAGAAAATATCTTACAGTCACCACCGCAGTTATGGCCAAGTCAACCTACATTAGATAATTTCGCTCGTGTTTGGGAATCTCTACCTTTTGGGCAATATTTATATAACAGTATTCTCGTATCTTTACTGACTGTGGGATTAAATCTGCTATTTTGCGCTTTAGCTGCTTATCCCTTAGCAAGATTATCATTTGTGGGAAAAAATGGGATTTTTATTGCCATTATTTCTACAATCATGATTCCCTTCCAAATTGTCATGATTCCTTTATATATTTTGACTGTTCAATTAGGCTTAACAAATAGTTATTTAGGCATGATTTTTCCCAGTTTGGCTTCTGCTTTTGGGATTTTTTTACTCAGACAAGCTTTTATGAGTGTACCGAAAGAAATAGAAGAAGCTGCCCGTATGGATGGCAGTTCTGAATTAGGATTGTGGTGGTTCGTGATGTTGCCAGCTATTCGTCCAGCACTCATCACTCTAGCTATTTTTGTGTTTATCGGTGCTTGGAGTGACTTTTTGTGGCCTTTAATTGTTATCCAAGATGAAAGTTTATATACTTTACCCTTGGGAGTTGCCAAATTAGCAGGTACGTTTTCTCTAGATTGGCGATTGGTAGCTGCTGGTTCAGTAATTTCTATTGCCCCAGTGTTGCTGTTATTTTTATTTTTACAAAGGTTTATTGTCCCCACAGATACGGGTAGTGGTGTCAAGGGATAAGTGAGTTCTGAGTTCTCTCCCTATTTCCTATTTAATTTAATAAGCACCTTTTCTATGTAATACTACCCAGATTGTTTTAAAAATTAACATCAAATCATAGGATATAGACCATTTACGCTGATAGTCCATATCCATGTGGACAATAGTTTCAAAGTCATTAATATTAGAACGTCCATGAGTCTGCCATTCTCCAGTTATACCTGGTTTGACTCGTAATCTTTCCCAATGATGTGGTGCATATTTAACGACTTCATCAGGGGTGGGTGGACGAGTACCAACTATACTCATGTCTCCCATTAAGACGTTCCAAAATTGGGGTAGTTCATCTAAACTAGTGCGTCGCAAAAACTTACCCAAAGGAGTAATACGAGGATCATCAGTAGATTTAAAAATGTGACCTTTGGCTTGGTTTTTGACTATAGACTTCAGTTTATCTGCATCAACCACCATAGAACGGAACTTCCATATCCGAAAAGTGCGTCCGTTTAGACCACAACGGATTTGAGAATATAATATGGGTCCTGGATCAGTAATTAAGGTAGTAATTGCTATAGGTACTGCAACCAATGATGTAATTATTAAACCAACAATTGCTCCGAGAATGTCAATGAATCTTTTTGTCGAACTAGTAGTTGACGGGTGGTGGGACTGAGATGATAAGTCAACCACATTCAGATAATTCAGAACACCTAAATTAGCCACAGTATAATTTATTGTTTTAGTTGTAATAGTAGACAGGTGCATAATTAATGTTGTTTTCTTACATTTTCAGTTTTGTCAACTAAAAGTAAGTTTTATTAAATACAAGTAAGACTATAAGTAATTTATTGGTCAAGAGGAAAGCAAAAACAGAGAAATTCATACAATCTTTTAATTCGCTGGGGGATTTTAAATTTTTGATGTTTTTTGTGTAAATAAGTTAAACCCTCAATGTAAAAAATAGATACCAGTAGTACTCGATTAAGAGCCTGGAAACTGTGAGTTTGTTTGGAAAAAGGTTAAAGGGTAAAGGTTAAAGGTTTTTCTTCCCCTCCTTAAGCGAGCAGTATCGAAATAGAAGCCCACTCTTGAGCAGACGGTGTTTCTACTCTGAAGTGGGCATGATTTTAATGAAGATTCAGTTAATATTTCCGTAAATCTTACTAGAGCTACTCTTATCTATTCCTTTTGGAGGAAGTTTTTCTGCAATATTAATGAGCAGGATTTCTGGATACAGAAAAATTAACTGTATGTGGTTCATCTAGTGATTGCAGAGTACTGGCTTTGATAGCATCTAGATAGCGACGCAGAAACAGAAGTTGTTGAGAATTAGGACGATAAGAGAGATTACCTTGTTTTTCAAAAAGTGGTGCGGATGCGATCGCTTGATAATCAGGATTTTCCTGGGAGCTTTTTGTCAACCACAGAGAGTTTAATGTGGGACTAACATCTGATACCTCTTCCTTCTGACTATAAGGAATGACACCCGCAGGTAGTTCACCTTCTAAAAAAGCCAGTAGCCGCTGTTGACAAATACGAGTATTAATACCGCGACTCTCAAATAATTGCAGAACTTCACCAAAAGATAGAGAACGCATGGCTGAGGCCTCCGGCACGTTATCAGGTAAAAGTTTCAGCAATTCAGCAAACAAGAAATAATCTGTATACTGTTGCCTGGGTATTTCTAAAACCTGGGGATGCAGAGGTAACGTAGCCAAACCATAGGCAACTCGACTACAATTAGGAGCGCCATTTTCCCCCAGATATAAATCTTGAGTAATTTTAGCGTTGGGAAGTTTTTGTCTTAACCAACGGTTGACTGTACCAATAGAAGCGACTCCACCAGAGAGAATTGCTTGGTTAATAGCTTCTGTGGGGATACCACGAGCTACTAATAATTTATTAAGTTCACGGTTGAGACGACGTACATAAGGTACAAAAACTTGGCTTTCTAAATCTCGTCGCTGCAATACCCAACATTGGTCGGCTAATTCTAGGGTAAAAGATTCTTGGTGCTGCAAAATCAGCTTCAGACTCAAGGCAGTATCTAATAAAGCTTGTCCTAACAAAGAACTTTCTAACCTTTGCTGGAAGCGGATACGGGCAGAAATATCTGGTTCCCCAACTCGCGGTAAGTCTAACCCTTCCCAACTCAAACTAGACCACTGTATCTGGTCTAAACCAGGAATTTCTCGCAGAGAGGGATGACCAGTAGATGTATTGCTATCAGCTTGTATTTCCCCACGGGGTTGGCGTGATTTTGGTGGTAGCAATAATTGACAGATGATATCCTGCTCAATGGCTTTACCCGCATAGGCAAAACTGTGGAGCATGAAATCTCTGTATGTTAATTGGCTCAAGTCTGTTGGTAAATCGACTAATGCCATTTCTGTGGCAGTTGCGCCAATATTCAGTGCTAGGGTGTTACCCTGCATAGGGTGTTCGCTAGTTTTTAAAAGTCGCAAACCCTGATTTTCATTTAATTGGACTGATTTTAAATTATTAGCAGGATCGAGTTCTGGGAGTAAACTAGCGATCGCTTCTTCAACAAAAAATATTTGTTGGGGATGGGAAACGAGTTTACTTGTGAGTATGGCTTCTCGCACATTAAAGCGATATTGTTCTGACCAACTAGATGGACAAGTACAGATAATACCCGTAACTTTATTAATGATGTGAGCAAAAGTTTCTGCATCTATACCCACAGCATGAGCAATTAAAGCTGGAGTAGTACTGCCTTGAGCCGACTTGAGAGTTAATAGTAGTTTAGAGAGCGATCGCACTACCCAAATCAAAGGCCCCGCAGAAAATTCATTTAACTGTAACACTGGTTCCCATTTTTGTTGCGTATTTTTATAGGGAATAGCCACGTGTAAATAAGGCTTTAAATGGGCTGAATAAAGATGCTGTTGTGATTCTAGCGTAGATCGAGAGCCAATAGAATTTTTAGCCACATGATCAGATATTTGCGTCTGTGCTACCCCCTCAGTTTCCGTACTTTCAGCTTCTGAGTGAGGAACACTCGCCGTAGGTAAATAAACTTCAGCCGGTAAACGAAATGATTGCTCAAAAGCAGTTTCACCTAATTGGGTTTCTGCTGACCAATAAATTGGATAAACAACCAACCTGGAATGATTTAACAACGCCGCAGAAATTCCCGTTGTCCCCAAATCAATACCTAAATACCAAACCGCTTCTCGGTCATTGATATTCACCTGAGAATCATCACTCAAAATGTCACTGACAAACAAAGCATCTTCGGGTTCCGAAATAGTACCTTCCTTTTTTTTTTCAGTATTCTGGCTCAAATCTAATTCAGCTTGGGGAATATCTAGATCAGAAACTGCAACTATTGGTATATTCTCTGTTGGTTCGCTGCCAGGAAATTCCGCCATTGGCCAACCTGTATTTAGCAGGTACTGACTATCATCTAACGAAGTTTGCAAACTTTCTGAAAACGAATTTTGCAAACTTTCTGAATTTGTTGTCTGTTCCGAATCAGAATTCAACTGCCAATTAAAATTAGCTAAATCTTGATCCAATTGCTGCAACTGCGTTTCATCCAGAACAATATCTGGCACACCTTCCGTTTCCGTATTTTCTAAATACAGTAAATTTTCCTGTGGTGAAGCAGAAATGTAAGTAGCTACTAAATCTTGATCCTCCACAGTAATCGGAGTCTCTCCTACTGTCATTTCTTGAGCATCAAGAGATGGAACTTGTTCTTCATTGCTGGCATCAACCAATAAGTCAGTCAAAACTGTGATTGTATCACTACTATCTGGCTGAGATTCAAGTGCTGTAGAAACGCTGGCAAATTCTGCTTGTGGCTGCGTTTCCTCTGCTAACAATGATTCTCCCCATAACTCAGATAGTTGCTCTGTTGTTTCTCTGACAATACCAGAACTCTCTGATAACAGATTTAAATCTTGTTGCTCAACAGGATCTGACAACAGCAAGAAATCATCCTCTTGTTGCTCCCGAATGATCGGTGATAGGGATATGCTATCGGCACTCTGAGATTTTAATGAAGAATCAATTTCTGAAGTAGATACCTCACCTGTTGTTACCATAGGCAAAATAATGGCATCTGTTGGTTTGGGAGCATCTTCACCACCAAACAAACTTGCATAAAGTTGATCTACATCATCAGCATCCTCTGTTTGTAATTCATCGGGGATATTCAAAGTCTCAGTTACTGAAGCTAGTGACTCATCTGCCGTCAGTTCTGACAGCACTCTATCCAGATTTTCCACAGCGGGAGATTCTTCTGTCTCAGTCGCAATATCCTGAATTAATTCTTCTTCAACAGCATCCTCTGTTTGTAATTCATCGGGGATATTCAAAGTCTCAGTTACTGAAGCTAGTGACTCATCTGCCGTCAGTTCTGACAGCACTCTATCCAGATTTTCCACAGCGGGAGATTCTTCTGTCTCAGTCGCAATATCCTGAATTAATTCTTCTTCAACAGCATCCTCTGTTTGTAATTCATCGGGGATATTCAAAGTCTCAGTTACTGAAGCTAGTGACTCATCTGCCGTCAGTTCTGACAGCACTCTATCCA
>NZ_JAYGGY010000004.1:47947-112813 GCF_034931625.1 Anabaena cylindrica UHCC 0172
ATTTTCCACAGCGGGAGATTCTTCTGTCTCAGCAGCAATATCCTGAATTAATTCTTCTTCAACAGCATCCTCTGGTTGTAATTCATCGGGGATATTCAAAGTCTCAGTAACTGAAGCTAGTGACTCATCTGCCGTCAGTTCTGACAGCACTCTATCCAAATTTTCCACAGCGGGAGATTCTTCTGTCTCAGCAGCAATATCCTGAATTAATTCCTCAGCATTATAAGAAGTTGGTGATGATACTGTTTGAGTATCTACCCCAAACAGAAAAGATTGAGCATCTGGAGATTGTTGTTGTAAATGCTGAGTCAAATTATTGAGAAAATTTGCCATCAACTGTTCACCTTGGATGCCCTGACTGTGCATTTTTGCCAGCGCTTGGGATAGAGACTGATGATAGGTGGTGATGTTGCGCTCTAGTGAGCTAAAGACAACATTGACAGTTCCATCTAGTGATAGCAAGCGTTGATCTAACTCCCTTGCCAGAGTTGCTAATCGATCTGTCTCCTCAACTGAACCCAAAACAGGTTGCACAGCAGAATTTAATGCTTCTTGCTTCTGTTCACTTGTTGACAAACCAGGAGAAGTAGGCAAAGTTTTTGTCAAATATGGTAATAAATTTGGCACTAAGCGACTGATTAGCACTTGCAAAAATTCGGAAATTATCTGCTCTTGGTTCGCTAACTGCTGTGTTAAAGAATAGTTTTGCAGTCGCTTTTGCTCTAGCTGCCTAATTTCCTTAACAAGAGCAGCTCTTTCTTCCAAAAGTCCTGACAATTCTGCTTGTAAGGGTTGAAGCAAAAACGAAATTTCATCTTTGAATTGCCCTGCGGTCAAATTACTTTGTTCTTGTTGTGATTGATAGGAATGTGAGGCAGATTGGTTCTGCTCCTGCTCTACAAACCTTGTCAACAAAGATGAGAGCGGTGGAGTCTCAGACTCCTTGGGGACGCTGCTTTCTGCTGATTCCTCACTTTCGTCGAGTTTCACAAGAAAGTCTCGCACTCGTTGTAAAACGTCTTTGTCTTCTTGTCCCTGACCAGACAGCAGTTTAGAGAGACGATTGCCACTGTTAGACAGTAAGTTGTCAATGTCTGCAATCAGTTTGTGAATTTCATCTGCACGGGAAGTCACGTTAAATTACCTTATTTAGAAATGTACTTTGATTTTTATGGTATTTACGATTACAGAAGTTCTCAGTGGCAAAAGTTATTGCTCAGACTTCTGAGGGCAATTATGTTATGAATTAGTGGGAGATGCAACTTGATCCTCAGGGTTTGCTCCCTTTTCAGGCAGGTCACTCAATTTTGGACTGTGTTAAGTGTAGAATTCATCCTTAATGTTATACTTTGAACTTAAGAATAAATCATGTGTCCGTAATGAGCAAACACTAAGAGAAAATAAAGATTGCTAAGAAAAAATTATCTGGTCGTTTTCTTGTGTAACATAGTTTAGTTTCCCCTTTAAAAAGCGGCTGTAATTTTATAGCTTGGACTTAAAACACGATCTTGCTTGTTCAGTTGATAGCAGCTTTAATAAATATGTCCTAATGGAAGATCGATATAGCTTGCAGACATCCGCTCATAACTGGATCACTTCAGCGCCCTTTTTTGAAGGGTTGCCTGAATCTATTGTGGAAACATCCCTATCCCATCTTGTTACCCGTACCCACCCTGCTAATCAAGTAATTTTGCTAGAAAATGACTGGGGTGGTTCTGTGTATTTCATTCTAGATGGGTGGGTAAAAATCCGTACCTACAATTTAGAAGGAAAAGAGGTAACACTAAATATTATTGGGCATGGAGAATTATTTGGAGAAATGGCGGCGCTAGATGAAGTTCCCCGTTCTACTGATGTCATTACTCTTACTCAGACAATGATTGGGAGTATGCCTGCTCAAGATTTTGTCAAGTTGTTGCAAACAGAACCCTTAGCAGGACTCAGATTAGCGCAATTGATGGCAAGACGTTTACGACAAGTAAATCGGCGATTACGCCTGCGGGAATCGGATAGTCAATCGCGGGTGGCAGATACCTTGCTATTTTTGGCAGAAGGACAGGGAAAAAGAGGACAGACAGGCACGGAAATTCCTAATTTACCTCACCGGGAATTAAGTAGTTTAAGTGGTCTGGCACGGGAAACAGTGACACGTGTATTGACAAGGCTGGAAAAAAAAGGCTTGATTGTACGGGAGCAAGATGTTATGTGTATCCCTGATGTGTCAGCTTTGGAAAAAATGATCATTTAACACCTTGTTCAGTATGAATATTCTAGATTCTCTGTCAGATGAACCGGAGGAAAATCCATCTTCTGTATCACCAAACCCCAGTAATCAGGTAGATCAACAAAAGCAGTTGAAACGCCCTCAACTTCAGGTTGATGCACCTTTAAGGATGGTAGAAACAGCATTTTTAGCCAGTACTGCTAGTTTGATTTGGTTTATTAATTTCTATTTTCCCTTGGGGCCAGTGTTACGAATATTTTTTCCGGTTCCCATCGCTCTGGTTTACTTACGCTGGGGTAAACGTGCTGCATGGATGGCTGCTGTGACTTCTGGCTTACTGTTAGCGGTGCTGATGGGGCCAGTTCGCAGTATGTTATTTGTGATGCCTTTTGCTTTGATGGGTGTCCTCTTGGGTGCGACGTGGCATCGTCGTGTACCGTGGATTGTCTCGATTATTTTAGGGATGTTGTTGGGGACTTTGGGTGTGTTTTTTCGCTTGTGGTTGCTGTCGGTGTTATCTGGTGAAGACTTGTGGGTTTATGTGATTAACCAGGTGACAGAAATAATCGAATGGATTTTCCTGAAGTTGGAGATATTGGCGACTCCGAGTGTATTTTTCATCCAAGTGGGTGCGGTGCTTTTAATTGCATTTAACAACTTGATTTATTTGTTTGTGGTACATCTGGCCGCATGGTTACTTTTAGATCGTTTGGGAAATCCTATTCCCCGTCCCCCACGTTGGGTACAAGTGCTGATGGATTATGAGGTTTAGTCGAATCAAGCCGCTTTAAGTTTCGTGAATTTTTGGGGGTAAATGCGTTTTCCATATTCCTCGTTCCCTGTTCCCTTTGACTATGATTAAGATTTATACACAAATTGAACAGGGTGAAGCATGGTTAAAACGTTATCGTGGTCGTTTACCTGTGTTTGCTTGTGTTTTGGGTTTTACAGAAACTGCTTTGCTACCTGGAATTTCGGCGGCTGGTTTGACTCCAGAGGATCGACAGTATACGGCTTGTGCTGATGCTGAATTTTTGTATTATGGTGCTGCACATCTGCCTAAGTATCCTCTACCACCTTTGACTGCTGGCGCTTCTCCTGTGCTGATTTCCCGTGCTGTGGTGGCTGGGTTGAAGTTACCAGTTTATTTATTTAATGCGGGTTTACCACAGGTTCCGGCTGTGCCAATGATTGATTTGGGTGGTGCGAGTGCTAGGTGTTTAAGTACAGGTGTAGCTATGGAAATAGGGATGGTGAAACATTTGTTGGCACAGGGTTTATTTTGGGGTTCTCAACTGAGTGCTAATATTTCTGAAAGTTATCTAATTTTAAGTGAGTGCGTTGTGGGTGGGACTACGACTGCGTTGGCAATTTTAACTGGTTTAGGGATTGATGCTGTAGGTAAAGTTAACAGTAGTCATCCTGTTTGTAACCATGAGCAAAAGTTGGCTGTGGTGCAAGCTGGTTTAGAGAAAGTTAAAAATCAAAATCCTCTTGATCCTCTTGCACTTGTAGCAGCGGTGGGAGATCCTATGCAAGTGGTGGTGGCTGGGATGGCGATCGCAGCTAGTCGTCGTTGTGGAGTTCTATTAGCTGGTGGTACACAAATGTTGGCTGTTTATGCTCTGGTTCAAGCGATCGCTCAATCTTACTCTTTATCTTGGCAACCAGAAGCTATAGTCGTTGGTACGACTCGTTGGGTAGCAGAAGATCCTACTGGGGCTACCGTTGATTTAGCCCTCAGTTTAGGTAAAAATAGCATTAATTGGGGACAAGAAACTCCTCCCCTGTTGGCTACACAGTTAAGTTTTGCTAATTCTCGTTATCCCCAACTCCGAGCTTATGAGCAGGGTTTTGTTAAAGAAGGTGTTGGTGCTGGAGCCGCTTGTATCGCTGCCTATCTAAATCAAAATTGGCAGCAAGAACAACTTTTAGCAGCCATTGAAGCCCAGCTTGACCAATTAGTGAATTCGCTCTCGCAATAATTGTTCTTCCAAAGCCGCAATGCGATTATACGCCGCTGTTAATTGTGCTGTCAGTCTTTGGATTTGAATTTCTGGTGTTATTTGCTTGTCACCAGTTTGGGGATTCATATCTGGATAAATACCATCTATCAATACATCCTTATGCTCTAAATCAGCATTCCAACTGCTCCGCCCTCTAAACTTGTAATGTTCAACTTCATGATTTTCTAAATAATTATCTTTTGGCTGTTTTTGCTCTAAAAAGCAATCAGACAAGCCCTGAGATAGTTTCCTATCAAGGTTTTCAATCACCTCATAGATAGCATCTACCTTTTCGGTCAGAGTCAGTATTTGTTTTTGTAATGGCTCCATTTAATACCTTGATCACAAAATAGTTTCTCTAATGTTATTCAATTTACTTCCAATGTTAAAAATATTTATGATTTATTTAATCTTTCATCTTTTTTGAGTAGTTCGCTAACTAAATTATCATTTATACATACAATTCCACAAACATCAACGGTGTTGTTCACGATTTTATGCAAAAAAAAGTTAAATATTTTGCGTTTATTGACATAAACTATGCTAAAAATTGGTTAATTCTTTAGAATTTATTTATATTCTATTAAGATAGTTAATTAAAGATGATTAACTTGAAGTTAATCGAGGATTGAGAGTATAAATCGTAATTTTAGATAGTATTACCTTGACAATCTATCCCCAACGTCTAAAATTAGGAAATTGCGGCGCTATTTGCTCAAAAATCACATAAAAAAATTTATTTAGAGAATTCAATTATAGTCCCAAAGTAAAAAATCAATGGATCGACGGTCTTTTTTGGTAGGTACAAGCGGATTCGCAGTTTCCCAACTCCTAATTGGGTGTAATGGTAAAAACCAGGCACAACTCAATGTACAGCTGTTAAAAGGTTCTATACCTCCTCAGGTGGTTAATCAGTTTCACAAAAGTTTGCAGTCAGAGGTAAAATCAAAATTTGTACCCATTGATCAGATTTATGATCTATTTCAGAAATTACAAATATGGCAGCAACCAAAAAAGGATAATCAAGAGGTATGGAAGCGTTATATTCCATTCACCCAAAATCAAACACCCTCTAAATCTGACTTGGTGACATTAGGAGACTATTGGCTAAAAGCGGCAATTGAACAGAAACTGATTCAACCACTAGAAGCAGAAAAAATTAAACAATGGCCTGTTTTAGATCAAAAGTGGCAGCAACTAGTAAAGCGAGACGATCAAGGTAATATTAACCCTCAAGGTAAGGTTTGGGGTGCGCCTTATCGCTGGGGTAATACAGTAATTGTTTATAATCGAGAAAAGTTCCAAAAATTAGATTGGCAACCAAAGGATTGGAGTGATTTATGGCGTAGTGAATTGCGATCGCACATTTCTCTCCTTAATCACCCCAGAGAAGTAATTGGTCTGGTTTTAAAAAAATTGGGAAAATCATATAATACAGAAAATCTTGACCAAATTCCCTCTTTAGAAGCAGAATTACAGGCATTAAATCAACAAGTAAAATTCTATGACTCCACTACCTATTTAGAACCGCTGATCACCGGAGATACTTGGTTGGCAGTAGGTTGGTCAAATGATGTTATACCTTTGTTAAGTCGTTATCCAAAACTAACCGCAGTCATTCCCCAATCAGGAACGGCCATTTGGGCAGACTTATGGGTAAGTCCCGCAGGGGTTGAGAAAAGAGCTTTAGCATCCCAATGGATTGATTTTTGTTGGCAACCAAATATAGCCAAAAAAATTGCCATCCTGACTAAAACCAATTCACCAATGGCGAACAATATTGTTGCTGCTGATATCCAGAAACAATTAGAAAACCTGTTATTAACAAATCAGGAAGTTTTTGACAAAAGCGAATTTTTATTACCCTTTTCACCAGCAACAACAAAGCAATATGAATCTTTATTTATCAAGATGAAAAATTTAAGCTAATTGTCAATGCCTGAATTTTATTCTTCAGTTGACTGTAAATTTTGACGTAACCCTAATTTACTCTGAATACTCATTTTGATATTACATAAAGCTGGGCTTTTTCCCAAATTACAAGTATAAGTTGCTAACATTTCTTGTTGATAATTAAAAACTCGAATGTTATAACCAAAATTCCTAGCCATGCTACCCAATCCGTTCACGAATTTGTAGCGCTCTAAATAATCTAGTAAGCTCCAAACTTGCTGATTCACAATCAAGTCTACACGGGCTGTTTCTTTTGCAGACGCTGGGTATGCTATCCAGTTATCTAGAAGTTTATTTTCGGAATTTTCCTTTGCCCACCATAAACTAGGAATGGTTAAGTTTTTGGGGTTGATAGTATTAGCTGTAATCACAGCAGCTGTCGGCTTAGTAAGTACATTCAATTCCAATGGTGCATCAGAAGGTTGGGGTATATTTTCCGCCTTTGATGGGAGGGTGGGTAAAATAAAGGTGGTGAGACTCAAGCTGAGTATTAGTGAAAGAGATTTCTTGCCAGTAACTAAGTTGCATTTAGACATAAGTGCATCTAAAAAAAATCCTGTATCCTTCTAATATATGTGATTCAAATCTCTCAGCTTCCATAAGTACTGCTAAACTGAGGAAGAATCCCAACAAACACTAACTATGCTGAAGCGTTCCAAGTTCGAGACAACCCAGTCTCAGATTATGCACCGTGCTGAGGAGCTAATTAGCGCCGCCTCAAATCGCTATCGGATTACAGTTCAAGTGGCAAATCGTGCGAAGCGCCGGCGTTATGAAGACTTTGAAAATAACGAAGATGTGATGATGAAACCCGTACTCAGAGCAATTATTGAAATGTCTGATGAAATGACTCAACCAGAGATTATCGGCGAATTATAATTTGCACGGGATTGGGAAAAATTTTTTCCTGGTTTCCAGTCCCCGATGCCCTTTTTGTTTAACCACTCATAGTGGTTCTCTGTGGGACGCAATACAATCGAGGGCGGGGTTTCCCCGCCCCTACAGGCTTGGAGAATGAAAAAGAAAAATTTTTTATTTTTGCAGTTCAACTCAGGGTTGATAATTATCTTGATTGCAGTGAGTGTATTGACTTTGGGTTTAGGAAGCTCAAATTTTCCTAGCATTTCACCTGCTGTAGCTCAGAGAATCAGCCCTAGCGATGTTTGGCAGTTAGTTTATCAGCAACTACCTGACTTGCCAAAAGAAAACCAATATACCAGCAAAGATACAGGTAAGGTTGCCGAAAACAACACCTTAGTTAGTCGGATGATTCGTTACCACATTTATGTGAAAGGACGATCGCCCATATATCGCTTAGATTGGAAATTAACTTTGGCAGATTATTTAAATGCAAACGAAACTATTTATGAAGCATCCTATCCAGGTAATGATTCCTTAAAGCAAAATCCACTAGAGAGCGATCGCACCACCATAGCCAAACTTACCCGCAACCAACGCAATCAACTAGTCCAAGTCCTAGTCGATATCTTCAACCCCCCATCCTAAAACCTCTCCGCGTCCCTCTGCGTTTTACTTTGCGTTCCTCTGCGTTAAAAAAACCATGCACAAAATCCTCAAAAGCGGTAAAGGTTGGCGTATAGGCTGGAATCCCGACGCAGCAGAATTTAAAGGCTTAGTAGGTACAGACGACTGGGCGATAGAATTAACCGAAATTGAATTAAATGATTTTTGTCGGCTCTTAAACCAGCTTGGAGACACAATGAAGCATTTAGCCGCAGAATTAATGGATGAGGAAAAAATCGCCTGTGAAGCTGAAAGCAATTTATTGTGGATGGAGGTAGAAGGCTATGCCAACTCCTATAATTTACGCTTTATCCTCAATACAGGCAGGGGTGTAGAAGGTAAATGGGAAGCTGAGGCTGTACCAGAGTTACTGCAAGCTACAGCAATGCTAAAAATCTTTTGAAAGAGGCTTGCTATTTTCCTGAAACTCATGTTACTCTCGTAAGAGTGACTTAATTAATTTTAGATTCACAAATTTGGAAGAATCCCCAATCCAAAAATCTAAAGTTTCAAGTTAAGTAAACGGGGCGTAGCGCAGCTTGGTAGCGCGCCACTTTGGGGTAGTGGAGGTCGTGGGTTCGAATCCCGCCGCTCCGATTTTTAAATGTGATGTAGTTTTACTTCGGTTACAACAGATTGTAACGGTTTATCCCAATTTGCAATAGGTAGTTGAGATAAATAGGCAAAGTCAAAAACCACGCCCAAGGTAGGTGTTTTAGCCCAAGCTGGAGAACTCAACAAACGGTCATAATAACCACCACCATAGCCTAAACGGTATTTTTGTTGATCACAAGCTACGCTAGGAACAAGGATTAAATCTACTTCACCAGGATTGATTATAGGTGCTGCTGAATGGGGTTCATTAATGCCATAATTGCCAATTTGAAGCGGATTATCAGGTTCCCATAAGTGCCAAGATAGGGACTGACCCACACAGCGAGGAAATCCCCAACGGCGTTGAGAGTCTGTAAAAAGTGGACTGAGGTCAGGTTCTTGACGAAAGCTGAAATAGGCCAGGATAGTGGTTGCTTGGGTAAATAGAATTGAGGTTTGGATTTGTGAACAAATGCGATCGCTCTTTTCTCTCCAATCTTCTACCGTTAGAGATTGACGTGTTTTCAGCAAATTACGCCGGAGTTTTGCCTTATTTAGTGATAAATCAGTTTTGATAATGTCCAATTTTCAATGCTTGAATCAAAGTTTCTCATTTCTCGTTCCCATACAGAGTATGGAAATGAATTCTAGAAAGCTTTTTGCTGACAACGAGGCAGAGCCTCTGTGATGGCATTCCCAGTCGGAGACTGGGAACGAGATAAGCGAGATGAGATAAAACTTCTGCTTTTTTACCTATGCAGCGTGTTGACGATACCAGTCAATGGTATTCTTTAGCCCTTCTCGGAAACTGACTTGAGCGGTAAATCCAAAGGCTTGCTTCGCTTTTTCGGTATCTAAACAGCGCCGTGGTTGACCATTGGGTTGGTGAGTTTCCCAGATAATCTCCCCTTCATATTCCATTAATTCACAAATCAGATTAATTAAATCCTTGATAGAGATTTCATAACCTGTTCCTAAATTAATGGGGTCAGAGTCGTTGTATAATTGAGTACCCATGATAATGCCTCGTGCAGCATCTTCTGAATACAGAAACTCGCGGGTAGGAGAACCATCACCCCAAACAGGAAGTTGCTTTTCTCCCTTGACTTGGGCTTCGTGAACTTTGCGAATTAACGCTGGAATAACGTGGGAACTTCTAGGATCAAAATTATCTTCAGGCCCATATAAGTTCACTGGTAGCAAGTAAATACCATTAAAGCCGTACTGCTGTCGGTAAGATTGTAGTTGAACTAAAAGGGCTTTTTTCGCAATTCCATAGGGAGCGTTAGTTTCTTCTGGATAACCATTCCAGAGGTCTTCTTCTTTGAATGGGACTGGTGTGAATTTGGGATAAGCGCAGATAGTACCAACACAGACAAATTTTTCTAAACCCACTTGATAGGCAGCATGAATTAGCTGGGTTCCCATCATCAAGTTATCGTAAAATAACTCTGCGGGTTTTTCGCGGTTGAGACCAATACCGCCAACATGAGCTGCTAGATGAATAACAATATCTTGTTGGTCAACTGCACGCTGGCAATTTTCCCAGACCCGCAAATCACAATCATGCGATCGCGTTACTGTAATTTTCTCACGATCAGCCCCAGCTTTACAAAGCTGATCTATCACTTGACGACCTAGAAAACCAGCCCCACCCGTCACAACAATCCGTTTATTTTTTAGTTCTAAGGCAGTCATATTTTTATCCTTAGGGGTGTAGATCAAAAGTGGAGAGCGCCTAATTCCTGACGATTAGTAGCAATATCTTTGGGTTGTTGTGAACCATTTCCATTAGGGGAAGTGCAACCCAAAGCTTGCAAGTCAGATTCCATCATCAAGGATACAAGTTCTGGAAAGGTTACGGAAGGCTTCCAACCTAACTTTTGCTGCGCCTTAGTAGGATCACCAATCAACAGATCTACTTCTGTTGGGCGTAGATAACGATCATCAAATTCCACATAATCTTCCCATTTGAGATTCACATAGCTAAAAGCTAATTCGAGAAATTCGCGCACCGAGTGAGTTTCACCCGTAGCAATCACGTAATCATCCGGCTCGTCTTTCTGCAACATCAACCACATAGCTTTTACGTAATCTTTGGCATAGCCCCAATCTCGCTTGGCATCCAAATTGCCCATGTATATATTCTTTTGTTTCCCAGCAAAAATACGGGCAACTGCTCTGGTAATTTTACGGGTGACAAAGGTTTCACCCCGACGGGGCGATTCGTGGTTAAAAAGAATGCCATTACAAGCAAACAAGTTGTAGGATTCGCGATAATTCACTGTTTGCCAGTGGGCGTAAACTTTTGCACAAGCATATGGACTACGGGGATAAAAGGGTGTAGTCTCACTTTGAGGTACTGCTTGCACTAAGCCATACATTTCCGAGGAACCAGCTTGGTAGAACCTGACTTGAATCCCTGTGCGTTGCTGGTAATCACGGATAGCTTCTAATAAACGAAGAGTTCCCATGCCAACCGCATCTACTGTATATTCTGGTGAATCAAAGCTGACTCTGACATGAGATTGAGCGCCCAGATTATAAATTTCTGTAGGCTTGACTTCTTCTAAAATCCGGCGCAATGTCGTACCGTCTGTCAAGTCGCCATAGTGAAGTAATAATTTGACCCCTTCTTTATGAGGATCTTCGTAGATGTGATCGATACGGTCTGTGTTAAAGGTAGAAGTTCGACGAATAATACCATGAACTTCATAACCTTTTTCTAGCAAAAACTCACTCAGATATGAACCATCCTGACCAGTGATACCAGTAATTAAAGCTCGTTTTTGTTCTGTCATGCCCAATTATTCCTTCTGATTGATGTTGTAAAAGTTACTAGATATAATAAATACCTTAGCAAATCATTTCTAAAACTGTATGATTATAAACCTACAAGTCTTAGTTGCTATCAAAACTTAAATGTAGACCAATATACTTAATAAAAAGTACTTTAACAACTAAGTCTCTCATGATGTGGGGTTAAGTTCTGAGTATAATTTGGTAATTTTTCATATCTTTGCCAAAATTTCATTGATTATTGATTTTTATAAAGACTGAATAAAATTTATGTTCTTAAAGCATTTCCGTATGCAGTGGTGCTTTAACAATTTATACGAAAATCCAAAATTTAGGGGCAATTCATGAATTGCCCCATAAACTCAAATTTGAGTATTTTCTTAGTATGCCCCGTTATTTTTGGGCATGATAACTACATCTATCGTTTTCAAGATGATCCATAAATCTAGCCAAAAATTCCTGAATTTGACATAATGCAGATCTATTTGGACTCGCCGTGGATAAGGAATATCATTACGTCCAGATACTTGCCACAATCCAGTAATTCCCGGACGGATGGTTAAAATATGCTCGATGTGACAGCCGTATTTTGGTAATTCTTCCGCTACTAGGGGGCGTGGACCAACTACACTCATGTCTCCTGTTAACACGTTCCAAAACTGCGGAAATTCATCCAAGCTGGTAATTCGTAGGAAGTGACCAATTTTGGTAATCCGGGGGTCTTGTTTGAGCTTAAAAGTGCTGTCAAATTCCTGGCGCAACTCTGGGGATGTTTCCATGATTTGCACGAGGATTTCGTCGGCATTCCTCACCATAGTACGGAATTTAATACATTTGAAGCGGCGATAGTTTTTACCAACCCGTTCTTGGACATAAAAAATTGGGCCTTTTGAACTGACCGCAATCAGTAAAGCCAAAATTATGTATATGGGGAAAAACAAAATCAAAATCGACAGCGAAAATACAATATCGAACAGTCGTTTGGCAAACTCTCCGTTTAAACCCTGAAAAGCCAAACCTCTAGGTTTTACCTTGGGGGGTTTAGCCTTTTGACCACGTTTTGCTAAAGTATGCGTCGAGGCACTAGCATCTTTCCGTGGGTAACGCTTGCCGGAGAGGAGTGAGCTCTGGGCAGTCATCATACTCCTTAATAATCCACACCACACATAGTCCCGATCTTAAAGCTAAAAGGCAGTGATTCTGGGGTAATATTCCCAAAAACCTACAAAAAAAATACAATAACCCTGACCATTATTTGGGGAACGGTCTTTTTTCTTGACACTGATTCAGAAAACCTAGATAGTTATCTGCAAAAACCTGTCGAGAAAACTGAGTTGCGTGTAATCTTATATACTCATATTTTAAAAAATCCTGATAGGCTTCAAATTTTTCTACTGCATCTACTAAAGCTATTACTGTTTGTTCTTTAAAGAATATACCTGTTCCTGTATCGAAACAAGCGCGAATATCTCGAACAGTTTCTAGAGCGCCTCCTGCTCCATAAGCAATGACTGGAGTGCCACAAGCTTGGGCTTCGACTAAGGCAATGCCGAAATCTTCGCAAGCTGCATAGATAAAGGCTTTGGCACGAGCCATATATTTTTTTACTACATCATCAGGTTGCCATCCTAGTATTTGAATATCAGGATTTGCGATCGCTTGCAGATTTTTCATTTCTGGTCCTGTACCAATCACCACCAATGGTCGTTTTAGTTGATTAAAAGCCTGAACAATCAAGGATACTTGTTTATAGCTGACTAATCGGGAAACGATCAGATAAAAATCCTCTTTTTCAGATGAAAAGGGACAGTTATCAATATCCACTGGTGGGTAAATGACTTTTGCTTCTCGTCGATAACAACGCCAAATTCGCCTTGCTGTATGCTGGGAGTTGGCAATAAAGTAATCAACCCGGTTTGCACTCAATACATCCCATTGACGCAAACTATGCAATAAATATCTAGTTATCCACCCAATTGCGCCTCTCCCCAGTTTGCTTTGGTCTAAATAATCAAATGTCAAGTCCCAAGCATAGCGCATTGGACTGTGGCAATAACAGATATGCATCTGATCAGGAGTTGTCAGGATTCCTTTAGCTACAGCGTGGGAGGAAGAAAGTATTACGTCATATTGGCGCAAATCTAATTGTTCGATCGCTAATGGTAACAACGGTAGATATTTCTGTACCCCTGTGCGGGCTAATGGCAAGTGCTGAAGAAAGGTTTTTCCAATCTGACGCTTGTAGAGATAACTTTCAGGATTGCTAGATTCAAAATCAATTAGGGCATATAAATCAGCATCAATGTGATTCAAAATTTCTTGGACAACAAGTTCTGAACCACCTGTGGCTTTAGGTGTGAGCCACTCATGAACCAAAGCATATTTCAAGGACACAGTTTAATGTAAGGGGCAGAGGGAAATTTAATTGTTTCTCTTGTACTCGATACTTGGTACTCGATACTCGATACTCGATACTTGGTACTCGGTATTCGGTAAGATGTAATCCTACCAAAAGATGTTCCAGGATGATGCTGCAACCTGATAACCTCAAAGATAATGGTGATGAAAGACAATAGCTGACATAGGAATTGAGAATTTATGCGTATTCTGGTTATTGGTGGAACTAGGTTTATCGGTGTCTACTTGACTCAGCTATTGGTAGAGGCTGGGCATGAGGTGGTGTTGTTTAATCGCGGTAATTTTCCAGCACCAGAGGGAGTAGGACAAATTATAGGCGATCGCACTGACCCTAGCCAGTTAAAAGCTAAGTTATCACAAGAAAACTTTGATGTCATTTTTGACAATAATGGCAGGGAACTCACTGATACGCAACCACTAGCAGAAATTTTTGCAGGACGTGTCCAACATTTTGTCTACATGAGTTCGGCTGGGGTATATCTCAAGTCTGACCAAATGCCTCATCTAGAAGGTGATACGGTTGATCCTCAGAGTCGTCACAAGGGTAAGCATGAAACGGAAGCTTATCTGCAACAATTAGGAATTCCTTTTACTTCTATTCGTCCGACTTATATTTACGGGCCCAAAAACTATAACGAATTGGAAGGCTGGTTTTTTGATAGAATTGTGCGCGATCGCCCGATTCCGATTCCTGGGAATGGAATGCACCTCACCCAGCTAGGTCATGTCAAGGATTTAGCTCAGGCAATGACTCAGGTGATCGGCAATCAAAAGACTATCCAGCAGATTTATAATATATCAGGCGATCGCTTTGTCACTTTTGATGGTTTAGCTCGTGCTTGTGCTGTAGCTGCTGGCAAATCACCAGATGATCTTAAAATTGTTCATTATGACCCGAAAAAGTTTGATTTTGGTAAACGTAAAGCCTTCCCTATGCGGGTACAACACTTTTTTGCATCGGTAAATAAAGCGATGACAGAATTAAATTGGCAACCTGAATATGATTTAATCTCTGGACTAAAAGATTCTTTAGAAAGCGATTATTTAACCAGTGGCAGAGATAAAACTGATGTGGATTTTTCTATAGATGACGAAATTTTAAAAGCTATCTAATCAGGAATTGAAAAATCAATAAAATATCCCTGAATTATGCATGAATTTGGGGATATAATCTGTAGTTACTAAACTCCTACATTCGATTTATTTACATCTTACAAATCATCAGGATTAATTCCTAATTCTCGCAATTTGGCAGCTAATTTATCGGAACGCAGTTTTTCCTGTTCCAGAAGTTCTAAAGGAGTAGAAATCCAATTTCCTGAATTGTCATACCAGCGTAACCATAAACGTTCAATGCCTTCAAAAGTTCCTTGCCAAAGTCCTAAACCTAAATTTATTCCTGGCATCCAAATTTTACCAGAACTAACATCTATTTCTTGATAGCTATCGGCAACTAATTGAAATGCTTGTAATTTATCAGTGTAACGATCAAAAATAATATAGTAAGGAACTCTGACAATTCGTTCATACACTTCCCATTTAGTTGGGGGTTGGTTAACTTCTCGTAAAGTTCTTCCTAAGTCTTCTTTTTCGGTTTTTGGCGATAATAATTCTACCATGACAAGAGGAGCAATTAGTTCTTGCCACATTACATAACTTAAACGTAATTCTCTCTGTTCATATAAACGAGAAACACCCACAACTGCAAACCAATCTGGGCGTTTATACCATAATGAATTACGCGTATCATAATAAAGATTTAAATCTGTAGCAACAAATACCTGATCTACGGGATAATCAGGAGGAGAAAAAGTGTCTGTTAAAAGTCTGGGTTGTAAAATATGAAATTCGTCAGGCAAACCAGAATCCTCCGGGTACTCACTGGGGAGATCATACATGGTAGGAAGAGTTTCTTTAGCGGGAATAGGTGGATCTGTTTGATACATATAATTATCCTTAACAGTTAACTCTAAACTAACTGATTCAGAATATATTTTGTATTTGATCAAGAATATTTTTAACGCTAAAAACTGTTATTACCGTCTTTAATTGAACGATGCAGCAGACGACAAGGCCAGCAAAAGGCTCCACAGACACTCACTGTGGCAATAATAGCAACAATTCGCCAATTTTGAATAGGTGGAGTGTCAGATTCTTGAGAATTATTATCTCTTGTACTTTTATTTAGTTCTATTGTTGAATGAGATAGCTGACTGACTGTACTTACCCCTTCAATCGTCGCTCCGATTAGATAAGCTACCAGGGCAATACTTAGCCAGTGATTCATCATATTATACTGTTTGAACTCTGAGAGATGTTGGGCAATGAACTACTAAAAGTAACTACTATTTAGTTAAGAGCAACTATACAGACGTTACTGCCACCCCCTATGAATTAAAAGAAACAAAATTTTCTTGAGTACTTTGCTACCAACGTTACACTAGTTACTCGTGACTGTTTCTTGAAAGTGTTAGTTGTTGCGTTGACCAAAAGACATTCTGCTTTCAGCTGTATCACGAATTAGGGGAAGTTTAGATTTGATGTAATTATCAATGCTAGGAGTTTCTTTAGCGTCCAGACTCTGCTTGGCTGTTAATTGCTGGAGGAGCAACTGTACTAAAGCAGTATCGTCAAACTGGAGCAGTGTGCTAACTTGTGTGGATTCAATTATAGCCCAAAGCTGTTGGATCAATTTAGCAGTTATCATGATGTTGCAATTATTTAATATTTTCTTTATATTCTCATGAGTTTCTGGTTTGTGCCGAGTTCTGGTTTCAGATTTAATAAATCAACACAACTAAGGTAAGTTAGGCTTGGTTTTTTGAGTATACTCTTGAGTATTAGTTAAATTCGGGGGTATAAAATAAATTATACCAGATACCACAGTCAAAGCGACAGACAGCCAAAAGGCAATTAATGAAGGAAGTTGCCAAGCCGTTGATAAGGGTGCAATTAGTAGTGATATGGCTATGATTTGACTGACTGTTTTGAGTTTACCCCAAATATTTGCACCAGTGATGGTGGTTTGATTAACGCGCCAACCTGCGATCGCTAATTCCCGTGCTAAAATCACAAACACTCCCCAAGCTGGTATTTTTCCTAATTCCACCAAAACTAATAATGGTGCAAGTACCAATAATTTATCTACTAAAGGATCAAGAAATTTACCTAAATCAGTAATTTGGTTAAGTTTCCTGGCTAAATAACCATCTAACCAATCAGTCAAAGCTGCAATTAAAAATATCGTTAAACATATCCATTTAGCTTCATTGCTGGGATTGTATAAACCATAAAGTAAAAATGGTATTCCCAAAAGTCGAGAACAAGTAATCCAGTTAGGTAAATTCATTTGCATTTTTTTATTCATATCAATATAGAAAGCAGTGAGGGCATTTTTATTTTTCTCTTGTTGCTGACTTTTATAAACACCATATTCTAATTCAGCAACGGTAATGGAAGAAATACCAATATCAGAAATTGACAAGGTTTGAAATCGTGCTATAACTTTTTCTGGCTTTTGCTTAATCAGATAAATACAGATGTTGGTATCGAGAAGATATTGCATTTAAAAATCCTCTCTTTTATCAATAGGAAGTTGATCTCTAGTCATCATAAAATCATCAGAAAATTGGTCTAAACTATCAATTAGAGTTTGCCAAGGATTATCTGTACTAATAAGAATAATGGCATTACCAATTTTTTTAACATAGACTTCAGTACCTGTCATTTTGAAATCTGGGGGTAATATCACTGTTTGATGATTACCGTCACTGCTAAGTTTGGCTGTATTCATTATTATTTCCTCTAATTCATGTTAGTTGTTTATGCTTTAATTGTAGCTAAAAATTCTCTGAATCAGGATGCTCAGGATTTGAGGATGTACAGGATGATTTTTTAATATTCATTTATCTCTTCAGAAATTACATTAATTCAAGTATTTTAGAATATCAAAATCAAATATAATCGTGTTAATCCTGGATATCCTGTTCGCGCAGCGTGGCGTTAGCCATATCTGACAGTTAAGTTTTAATAAAAAACGGTGCATTATATTTCATTAATGTCTAACGTAATAATCTAACTTCAACTCCCACGCTAATACTACCCCACAACCGATCAGTTGTTAGAACAGGCTGATTCAGAAAAATACCTAATGCTAAACAAGCCCTATCACCAAATGAAAGCCCGATTGATTTAGTATTTGGGCGCAACATTCCTGCTTTTAAAGCTTGTTCTTCATTAAAATCAATAACTTCAAGATTGAGATTAGAAATAATCTGTCTAATATCTTCTTCCGGGATTTCTGCATCTGCTAATTTTGCTATGACTTCAGATAAATTCACTGTACTAATTGCAGCTTTACCAATAAATTTTAAAACTTCTTCGCTACCAGTTTCTTGATTAAGCAAAGCTAAAATAGCAGAAGCATCTACAACAACTTCACTCATTCAAACTTTCCTCTTTTCGTTCCTGAATTAATTCTTCAGAAAGTTTTATACTAGCAGGAATATATTTTCTAAAAATAGCCTGAGCATTTTGCACAGAAGTTTGAACATGATGATCAATTGGGCGATCTTCTAATACAATAACAGCGTTATATTCACCCATTGGTATATCTACAGGAGAATTGACTAATAATTTGCCATCATTTGTTATAGTTACTTTTATGTCTAGTGTTTTCATAGTTTACTTAATTAGTAAATGATCATGTTAATTATACCAAATCTGTCAGAATCAGGATGCTCAGGATTTGAGGATTTACAGGATGCTTTATTAAAAAAATCTACATACTCAGCAATTACATTAATTAAAATATCCCAGAATATGAAAATTAAATATAATCCTGTTAATCCTTTAATCCTGGATATCCTGATTCAGACAGTTAAATATTAATAGAAAATGGTGCGTTAATGAAATGTAACGCACCCTACAAAATGAGCGATCGCATTTTATCTATAATGATAAAAACAGTGACAAAGTTAAAATTTAGCAATCATAAATTTTGCCAACTCATCATATTCTTTATCCATCTTTTTCATTAGCTTCCTTTGATTAGGTGACCAAGTGCCACTAAGAACATTCTCACGAGTTGGCAGTGCCTCTGGTAAATACTTGATTGGAGTATTCTGGACAATACTATCGGGAGCCATGACGTTCAAATCTTCAATACTAGCAATAGGATCTTTATTAACAAAATGTGGAATAGCCGAATAAGCCTCAATCTCTTTGAGTTTGGGTATAAGGTTATTTTCGATAGAATTTTGAACTTTTATAAATTGAGCTTGGTCAGCACCTGTTTTTGCGATTTCATCAGAACGAGTCTTTCTCCTAGTATCAAACCCATTGAAAATCCAACCACCAAACTTTGGTTGTCCCTTGTCAGGAATTACTATATCGTATGAATTTGACTCAAGATATCGTTTTTTACCCTGTTCCCAATCTTCTATAAATTGTGGTAAAACTTGTCCAATCAAACCTACACAGTAAGCAGAAAAAAGGTCAGGTGTACATGGAACAAGAAAATAATCTGACGAGTATAAAGCTGCCCTAACCAGAGTGTTAAAAGATGGAGGCAAATCTATTAATGCAAAGTCATAATGCTCATTAAATTCCCTTTCTACTGCTTCAATCAAACTAGATGGCATCAAAAATCGGTATAAACCAGCCCCTCCAATCACATCTGTTCCTACATTAAGAATATCAGAGAAATTATTAAGCCAAAAGTCTCCAGGTACAATGTCAAGATTGTTATTCTTGTTGTGTTTAGGCTTTGCAATATAGGGCTTCCCTGGCGCACTTTGCTGAATGTAGGGCAGGGCAAAAGCACGTATAGTCCTACCATAGGGCAGTTCTCGAGAACTTTCTAGATACTTTGCAAATTCTTCATCACCTAAAGCCGCAATAGACAAATTACATTGTGGATCAAAATCAATTGCTAATACTTTCTTACCTTGCTCTGCTAGTGATGTTGCTAAATTCCAAATTGTAGTTGTTTTTCCAACGCCACCTTTATTGTTGAACAGTGCAATCACTTTTGCCATTGGTCTTTCCTTTTTTCTAAGCCAGTGAAGAATTTGTCGCCGTTGAAATACTGGTCCTGACTGTAGCTGCTTTACGGGAATAGGAAAATTTGGATGTCTTTTTCTCCAGTTCCCTACAGCAGCTGGACTAACATCCGCTAGTCGGGCTATCTCATATAGCCCGATCAAATCATCGTCGTGCATGGAAATACTTAAAAATTAAGTATGTGAACTCTATTCACAGTCATTATGGATGCTTTTCACAAAACTGTCAATAATTTCTGTGAATTTTATTCACAATTGCCGCATGGTTGGTTACTTTTGGATGCTTATGCAGTGATTGCATAATCGAAAATACTTAAGCTCAAATCTCCAAAATGCACCTCCCATGTATAAAGCTGATGCACAGTACCTAGCAACTTAATAGAGATCATTTATTGCTTTTTATCTCTATCACAAAACCTCCCTACCCAAATAAACCTGCAATACCTCCGGTACTTTAATCGTTCCATCTGGTTGCTGATAATTCTCCAAAATCGCCGCCATAGTCCTACCCACAGCTAAACCAGAACCATTCAAAGTATGCACAAACTGCGTCCCTTTCTTACCCGCTTCCTTAAAGCGAATATCTGCCCTTCGTGCTTGAAAATCAACACAATTAGAACAACTAGAAATCTCTCGATACTTCCCAGAGGAAGGCAACCAAACCTCTAAATCATAGGTTTTTGTTGCCCCAAAACCTAAATCAGCAGTACATAAATTTATCACCCGATAAGGCAACTTTAAAGCTTGTAAAATACTCTCTGCACTACCTACTAATTTCTCTAATTCATCAAAAGAATCACTAGGATTAACAACTTTCACCAACTCAACTTTATTGAATTGATGCAATCGAATTAAACCCCGCATATCCCGTCCATAACTTCCAGCTTCTCGACGAAAACATGGAGTATATGCAGTATGATAAATTGGTAATTCTTCTGAGTTGAGAATTTCTCCCCGATAAAGGTTGGTAACAGGAACTTCTGCGGTGGGGATTAACCACAAATCATCATCTGCACATTTAAAACTGTCTTCTGCAAACTTGGGTAACTGACCGGTTCCGGTTAAGGAATCAGTGTTTACCAATAATGGGGGACTTACTTCTACATAACCAGCTTCAGTGTGCGTTTGCAGCATAAACTGAATTAATGCCCTTTCCAAAGCCGCACCCGCACCGATAAGAGTTACAAATCGACTTTGGGCAACTTTAACAGCCCGTTCAAAGTTGAGAATACCTAGTTTTTCGCCAATTTCCCAATGTGGGAGAATATTCGGGTTTTGCGGTAGATATTCATCACCCCAACGCCGTACTTCTTGGTTATCATCTTCACTCTTTCCAATGGGTGTAGAATCGCTGGGTAAGTTGGGAAGTGCGAGAACCAGTTGCTCAATTTGGGCTTTTAGTTCTTTTTCTTGGGGTTCAAGTTCGCTTAAGGTGATTTTGAGGGTATTTCCTTCATCCTTTAAAGCTTGAATTTCTGGATCTTGAGGATTAACACCAGATTTTACCTTTTGGCCAACGAGTTTACCAATTTCGTTGCTGCGGGCTTGGAGTTGATTACGTTTCCCTTCCAATTCCCGTTGTTTTTGATCTAACTCTAGTATGGGTTGGATGTCGTACTTACCACTACGACTGTTCAACCGTTCTTGAATGAATTGGGGATTTTCCCGTATTTGCTTAATATCCAGCACAGGTTTTTCTCTATTTTTAGCTTATTATTTGCCTGCCAAAACATCAGCATATCGTGATTTTTGGCTTGTTGTAACCTACTTTATTAGCCCAGATTAAGTTTTAGTAATACGATTAAGGAGAAATAATGATGCTAACAACCCAGTAAAATGGGCTGAGACGGTGTTTGTATTTGCTTGCACTACGAGCATATCTAAACCGCTAATAATCCGGTTGGGGTCAAAAAGTTGGCTAGTTACCGCCTGGGGAGATATCGACCTGGCTACCAGTGTACCAACGATCGCTTGCGTTCCTAAAAGAGTAACTAGTATTCCTCCTAAATTGATCAATAACCCTAACCTGATGACTTGCACTGTTTCCAGTTTACGTGGGCGGTTACTGGGATTGGGTGATTGGAGTTGTTTGCCAATTCTGGTGTAACGATAGGCTAAGTAAATGCCTACACCTAAAACAACCAATCCACAAATAGCCAGAAATACACCAAATCCGGTGCCAGGATTGTTGTTAGGGCTTCCTGATCTTTGACTAAAGACGGCAAATAATAAGACAATAATCCCGGAGATAACACCCAGTACTAGTTGAATCCATAGACTAATCCAACCAGCTAAACGAAAATTTTGGGCGATCGCTAGGAGATTAGTGGATGGGGTTTCGGAGTTTTGTGTCATAAGATACTGGGGATTGGGGATTGTTCAAAAACAATTATTGTATACGCTTAAAATCCTGACAATCCTAATCAATAATAATTGATAATAAGTATGTCTGATCCAGTCAAACAGTAACAATTAATTATGGATACTGCTATTGTGCCATCTACGTTCCTACTAACTTTGTTGTTATCAGTAGGGCTGTTCTTCTTTATTCGCGCTTCTACCAAAGACCGTATAGAAAGAGCGCAATTAATATCTGAGCAGGATGAAGCCGCTTTGATGAGTCAACTAAAGGAGTATTTTTTATCCCGATCCTATCGTGTGACATCTGTAGATCAAGAAAAGAATCAAGTGACTTTTGAAGGTTTTGTCAGACCTAGCTGGTTTTTAGCTATATTTTTGACTTTTTTAGCAGCTGTTGGCTTTGCTTGTCTATCACTAGTTTTAGCTCAACTTTTTTCTAGTCAAAGTCCATTTTTACTTTCTTTAGTGCTGCTGTCACCTTTAAGTGGTATATTTTATTGGCAAAAATCTGGAAGACTTGAGAAAGTGTCACTCAAAATGGAATCAATCCAAAGGGAACAACACTCCTCAAGTAAAATAACTGTGATTGGCCATCGAGATGAACTTGCTGAGTTACAGAGGGCTTTACAGTTAGAGATGGTTGATTGAATCTTGGTTGCTAAGACAATCACCTAATCATGAGGTGTGGACTTCTGACTGACTGTTGAAGAAACGGAACAGTAGAGAGGAGACAAAACAAATCTAGTGTTGGCAGTTTTTCTTACGACTTATGTCGTAGGGAAAATTTTAGATTGGTTGACAGAAAGTCTTGGCAATCTAAATCATGATAACACGATTAAAATGCTTTTAAATGCGTTTATCTCTGTTGCTACTCCCTGCTGCATCAGCATACTAGATATCAATTCCGGCAACTGAGTCGGCTGCAAAGGAGTTGATATTCCAATTTGGAGAAGCTCTACTGGCAGTTCAGCTACAAACTTAAAAAAAATTGAATTTTTGCATAAACTGAGCAATTTTGCCAGTTAATTAATGTCAGAGTCAGAAGTCAGATTCAATGCGGAAGAGGATCATTTTAGATGTTAACGACTGCCCACAGCCACTAATTCTTGACCAGCAGGAGGTTCCAAAACTCGCAGGCTGGGAAACAAGAAATGATTTTCTTCTACGTATTGAGCGCCAAACAGACCTTTTTCAGCCCAGAAATAACGGTCTGTGGTGTGTTCGTTTCTTTTTACAAGTAGCAAGGCAGGAGGCAAAATACCCTCAGCTTGAATGAATTTTCTCGCTGCTGTCACAGGTTTATCTTCGCCACTCTCGATGCTATATTGAGGCACGTGTTCTAAAATCCGTCGTCCTTCTTGGCGACGACGACTTTTCCGTTTACGTCTCCTTGCCAACCTATTGTCCTCCTCTTTCAAGCTAAAAGATTGTAGTCATAGCTACAAAACCCGTCGTAATTATATGAGTTGTAGTTTAAAAAATCAAGCGTTTTTAATGTTTTGATACAACAAAATTTATCTGTTTGAACTGGAGAGAAAATATTACTAGGTTGTGTAGGAAGGCAGGAGGCAGAAAATAGGAGTGATCTAGGGAAGAAAGGTTGTTTGATGCAGATGAGTGAACCTTTTTAACCGGATAGTTCTTTTTGCTATGCTTGACTAAAAATATCATTCCTGGGAATAAAGCATTAATGAGAAGATTTAGGTAAGCTTGATAAGATGAGATAGTAAACTAAAGTAGTGTTTTTGCTAATTTTTTCTGCTAGTGGAGCAGAGAAAAAAAGGTAAGAATTTAGGAGTCAGAAGTCAGGAGTCAGGAGTCAGGAGGAAAAAAGACGAAGGACGAAGAATATTTTTCTCTTCTTTTCCTTGTTCCCTGCTATATCAAATATTCTGTATCCTGAATCCTTACAAAAAAAGAACTATCTAGTGAAAAAAGCTGAAAAATTGGATATAACTTGTTTTCTTCCCTCCTATCTTCTTGTACTAGTCCTTAATCCTGAGCCAAAACTAAAAAATGTTAATGTCTGCCAGTTCTGATTTTATTGCTCTGTGTCGAGAGCAAATATCACTGCTAACCCAAGGACTGGGAGCGTCTTTGAGTGTTGTATATTTAACACAGGAATTGGTAGAAACTTCTACGGGTGAGGCACAACTAATTCCGGTGGTTGTTTACCCGGAAACGTCGGTATTAAGGCAAAGGGAGCAATTAGCAGAGACGGCATTAGGTAAGCAAATACAATTTGATTCGGTTTTGAGATTACCAAATCAGCGGGGGAAGTTACTGACGGCAAAATCAACACCTCCTACTCCATTACAGGAATCTGCAAGTACAGATACAGCCCAACCCAATTTAGAAGATGAAGAGATGTTCTGTGGTAATCAAATTGTTTTACCGCTGATCTATGAGGGTGTGATGATGGGATTGTTGGTGACGGGGAGGGAGGACAGAGCTTGGGATGAGGGGGAGGAAAGAGAAATTCAACGGATAGCCCAAACTATAGCGATCGCTTGTATTTTAGATCAACGTCGGGCTTGGTTAGAGCAGCAGTTACATCAGCAACAAATTCTCCAGGAAGCACAACGGGATTTATTAGATAATCTTTTGCACCAGTTTCGCAACCCTTTAACCGCTATCCGTACTTTTGGTAAACTGCTATTTAAGCGACTGCGACCGGGAGATCCTAACCGGGATGTAGCAACTAGTATCATCCGAGAGAGCGATCGCTTGCAAGAGTTACTGCAACAGTTTGATCAAGTAATTGACTTCAGCGAGGCAGATTTAAGACCAATTTCTCTCAGAGAATCTCAAGTTGTGGAAGCATCTGTACGAAAAGATGCCAAGCCACTGCTATTATTGCCGGGAACAGGGGAAAAGATAACTGATTGCTCACTAACAGATTTATTAGTACCATTATTAATATCGACTCAAGCTATAGCCCAAGAACGCAATCTCGATTTGATTGCAGATATTCCTGAAAATTTACCCTTAGTTAAAGCTAATATCAAAGCATTACAAGAAGTTTTAAATAATATTATTGATAATGCTTTGAAATACACTCCCTCTGGTGGGAAAGTTTGGATTCAAGCAGGGCAAAGAAGAACTAATTTTCAAGGGATAGCCATTAGTGATAATGGGCCTGGTATTCCACCGCAAGATTTAGAGCATCTGGGGGAAAGACATTACCGGGGTGTACAAGCACAAACAAAAATTCCCGGTACAGGTTTAGGAATTGCGATCGCAAAACAATTAATAGAACAAATGCAAGGTGAAATAGAGGTTTTCAGCCCTGCATTTAACTCAAACATGAATTCACTTCCAAACCCAGGAACAAAATTTATTATTTGGCTACCTGAAGTTCAAGATTGGTGATTGGTCATTGGTCATTGGAAAGAGGTCATTGGAAAGAGGTCATTGGAAAGAGGTTATAGATAATTCTCCGCCTGTTACCTGTTACCTATTCCCTGTTCCCTGTTCCCTGTTCCCTATTGGAAGGAGATTAACAGGTTTTGATTAATTGTCATTTGTAAATCAGTGTTGGGTTCAATGGTAATTAAATCAACGCTGCTCTTACCAAAGAAAAGACCAATTAACGCCCCAATACCAGCACCTCCAAGTACTTCTTCTGTGGCAATAGCGCGATCGCCTGTCACCGCAGATACCGCCGCTGCTGCACCTGCACCCAATACGGTATTTTTGATAATTGAACTAGTGCTAGTACCCTTTCTCACAGTTTCAGTTTTGGTGATCACATCAGAAGTTGCACTAATGTTATATTGTTGACCGGATGGTAAAACTAATTTCTGAGCCACAAATTGAGAACCACCCTGTGCCGGTCTGAGTTCACCTATAACCTGGCTACCAGCAGGAATCACAACCGCACCATCTTGAGTAATCACGTTTTGTGATGTTGTCAAAGTTAAAGGTGCAGTTTCATCTTTGGTGACAAGAATTTTTTCTGCCTTTTCATACTTGACGGGAATAGTAGTTCCTTGGGGAATGGTGACAGATGTTGGTAGAGTGGGTTGAAGAGCAACAATATAAGGTGAGTTAATTGCTGTAGCTTGATTAGAACTCACCAATGCTTGGTAAATAAAAGCTGCTACCTGCGCCCTAGAAGCGGTAACACCAGGATTGAGAAAGTTAACATTAGGATAGTTGACTACGATAGACCTCTCTGTTGCCGCAGCAATCGGAGTGCGAGCGTAACTAGAAATACTAGCGGAATCGTTGAAGTATCCCAGAGTGCTTTCAACATTATTAGTAGCAGCATATTCCAAACCGTTAGCCAGGGACACTAAAACTTGTTCGCGGGGAATAGCTTGGTTAGGTCTAAAGACATTGCCTGGATATCCAGAGAGGAAACCGATGGTGTAGGCTTGCCGAATGGCGCTGTATGCCCAATAATTACTAGGTACGTCGTTAAAATTGATTGCTTGCCGTTGTGCTGACTTGTTAAAAGCCTTGTTAATCATCGCGGCAAATTGAGCGCGTGTGACTGGTTCTTCTGGACGGAATGTGCCATCAGGAAATCCTGCAATTACACCCCGTTGTGATAATTGTTGAATAAATTGTGATGCCCAGTAGTTAGATGAGACATCTGAAAAACTAGTTTGAGCTAAGGAGGGTGTAGCTGTGATGAAGGGGGCTACAGTACCAACTGTGACACTCAAGGCCATCAATAGGGCTGTTTGTGATTGCAAGCGATTTAAATTTAACATTGGTTTTACCCTGTAAAAATTATGTGTTCTTTTTGTTAACTGTTCTGTTAACTACCTAGACAATTTTGACATTAAACAGTTCCCTATGTTTCTTATATTTTGTCAATAGTTTGACTTATAGCTTTGGTTTACTGATAAATAGGACTTTAGGAATAGAGGTGCATAGGACTTTAGTAATACAGTAAATATGACTGAGGATATAAAAGCAAGCGATCGCACACATTATTTACAGTGGCGATCGCTATTCTAAAGTAATAAAATTCACGACTTCAATTACATTAAGTCTAGTAACGAGAAAGTACTAAATTGGACTCAAGTGTGATATCTAAATCATCTTCAGGCCGCAGAACAAAGACATCAGCTTGTTTTTTCCGAATCAGCACACTTGCTAAAGCTCCTGCGGCACCACCACCAAGAGTTTCCAAAATCTCAATTTTCTTATTACCTGTAATCAATGCAATCACACTAGCAGCACCTGCACCAATAGCAGCATCAGTTAATATCTGTCCGGTATCACTTCCCTGGGAGATTCTTTCAGTCTCAGTAATAGTTCTAGAATTGGCATAAATCTGCTGCCGCTGCCCTGAAGCAAATACTAATTCTCTTGCTACAAAGCGCACACCTTGGTTATTTACATCATCTCTATTTCTCGAATAACTATTATTTAAATTGACTGGTTGTAATTCTCCGATCACTTCAGTTCTAGCAGGAATCAAAACATTTCGGTTGCTATCAATAATATCATTAGCTATTCTCAGAGTTAGAGATAATGTTTCACCAGGCTTAACAATTACCTTCTCTTTTTCATAGGTAACAGGTAAGGTGACATTTGCTGGAATAGTAGTGTTTCGAGATTGATTAAGATTGAATTGTGCTTGAGCAGGAGCAAAGGCAAACAAAGGGGTAACTGCACCTGTAGTAATTGCCATTGCCATAAGTGCAGCAGTGCTAGATTTCCAACGCATAAGACGACTCATAAGATAGGTTCCAATAACTTGTGATATTTATTAAGACGTGGATTGAGTAGGATAGTTTCTTTTGTTATCTTTAGGAAAAAACCTATTGACACTCACACTCAGGTTTTA
This sequence comes from Anabaena cylindrica UHCC 0172, assembly GCF_034931625.1. Classification (GTDB taxonomy): domain Bacteria; phylum Cyanobacteriota; class Cyanobacteriia; order Cyanobacteriales; family Nostocaceae; genus Anabaena; species Anabaena cylindrica_A. Next base: position 75,695 of record NZ_JAYGGY010000004.1, read on the forward strand.
CCCTTCTCATTCCCATACTCTTCTCGTTCCCATACTCTGTATGGGAATGTGGGCTAAAGAAAGGCTCTGCCTTCTGTGACGATAAGAGGCAGAGCCTCTGTGATAGCATTCCCAGTCAGAGACTAGGAACGAGATAATCACCCAACCTAAGTCCCCCACTTCAATTTTGTACTCCGAATCAGTAGGGACTTACGGCGAAATGGTTACATCTAGCAAATAAACAGCTAATAATGTGCAAATAAAAACCCGCCTAACGGCAGGTTTAAAATTGTAGAACAGAAGAAACGCCTACTTTGCTAATAACTCATCACTCAAATTAGAAGCTGAATGTAGTACGTAGAGTACCTACATAAATGGTGTCGTTGCTATCGTTGTGTTCAGGATTGAAGATTACTAGCAAACCGGGGGTAATCATAATGTTGTCGGAAATCTTCATTTTGTAGAGGGCTTCTGCATGATATGAAGTGCCGGATTCTTTCGTAAAACTACCAGGCAGAATGTTATTAGGATTGCTAACATCGGTAACTTTAGGAGGTTGACCGAAGATTAGACCCAAAGTATTGCCTTGTCTACCGAAGTCTTTCACACCCAAGGTAGTAGCCCAATAAAAAAAGCTTGCATCTTCAGGTCCAACTTGGTTGTTCGCTGTAGTGTAACCAACCCAACCACCAAGAGTCAATTTAGAACTGGGTTGGAAGGTAGCTTGCAAACCGTAGTTATCAGATACAACAGGAACAGGAACACCGAGATTATTCACAATACCATTGGCATAGGAACTTCCTGTTTTGCCAAACAGGTCTGTTGTACCAGCTTTCTGATAAGTGCGAGCATAGGTTAAACCAATATTGAAAGCTTTGTTAGGTTTGAATTCTAACTGCCCAAAAATAGTGTTGTTACCATCAAAAATCCCGTTCTTCTCAGCAGGATTAGCAGCACTATTCCTACCTGTAGCAAAATAAGCTGCACTTAAAGTCAATGGACCTTGAGGATTAAAGTTAACAGTTATACCTGCACCATCACCAGCTTGACGATAGATGGGGCTGAAACGTCCATAACGGGAAAGAGCGCCTGAACCACTGCTTTTAAAATCAGGGTTGAAGACGTTGACGTTTTCATTCAACTCACCACCAACAGCATCAATCTTGACACGAATTCTTTCACCAAAGTTGAAAGCGTAGTTTAGTTTATCAACTCTGACATTATTACTAGTATTACCGTCATAACCCAAACGGGTCATGTTAGTTCCTGTAACACCATTGTTTTCGATGATATTTTTCGCTTCCAAACGGGTTTGCAACAGATCTGTACCCATAAAGCTACTTTCTAAGGTCAGGCGCACCCGGTTAGAAAAAGTGGTGTTACCGTCTAATTCAGCGTTAGGATTAGTACCTTCTTTATTATCAGCTTGCTTATCACCAAATGCTTGAGACACGCTGAAAATAGCTTCACCCTTCAACTTGGTTGTGGTGGAAAATTGATTTGCTTCTAATTCAGCAGTACGAGCTTCTAAAGCATCAACGCGACCGCGCAGAGTTGCTAATTCCGCAGAAAATTCTTCTTGTAAACGCTGCAAGGTAGCCAAATCTTCTTTGTTTACCATGTCAGCGGTAGCTGTAGCAATCAGTTCGTTAACCCGGTCTAAGCAGGCATTCAAACCAGCTGCAAATTCATACCGGGTCAAAGCTCGATTACCACGGTATGTACCGTTGGGATAACCTGCAATACAACCATAACGCTCAACTAAAGACTGCAAAGCTTGGAACGCCCAGTCTGTTGGTTGTACGTCGGAAAATTGAGAAACGGAAGTTACTTGACCAATACTATTTGATTCTTGTGATAACTGAGCAACGCTTGTTGCTTGTTCGTTAACTTCAACTTCAGCAGCGAAAGCGCTGTTAGCAGATAAAAAGGTCGCTGCAATAACTGGACTTACCTTGAGAATATTCCAAAATAGTTTTGTCATGTTCTTAACTCTCTCACACACACTTAAAAAAGCTTTTTTGAATTTGACGAAAGTATTGATGCTAATAACTAAGGTTCTTCAGTTTTTTATGGAAAACGAATTTCAAAATCGTTGAAAGCTTTATTAAATAGGCATTTCATTCATTGAAAATTAGGGATTAATTTTTTTATGACCCTTGTTATGGAAGGGTTTTGTTATAGTTAATCCTCAAATCACCATAAAAATAGTGCAAGAGCCATAATTAATTCATGAGACATCTCAAGAAAAAATGTATAGAAGTTCAATGGAACTTCTATACAAGGCTTCTAGTAAATGTACATTTAATTTGCGGAGATGTCCATTACTCAATTTAGAAGCTGAAGGTAGTACGTATAGTACCTACATAGATGGTATCGTTGCTATCGTTGTGTTCAGGGTTGAAGATTACCAACAAACCAGGGGTAATGAGAATGTTATCAGAAATTCTCATTTTATACAGACCTTCTAAGTGGTAAGAAGTATCGGAATCTTTAGTAACACCAGCACTACCGCCAGTAACTTTAGGTGGTTGACCGAAGATAAGACCCAAAGTGTTACCTTCTCTACCGATGTCTTTCACAGCTAAAGTAGCAGCCCAGTAAAACAAGTCTGCATCTGCATTACTTACTTCACTTTGTGCAGTGGTGTAACCAACCCAACCACCAAGACTAAATCTAGCACTAGGGCTAAACGTAGCTTGTAAACCATAGTTGTCAGATGTAGTAGCAAAATTATTAAATGGTCTGCGGGCTAGACTACCACCTGTGCTACCAAAAAGGTCTACTTCTCCACTTCGTTGATAAGTCCGAGCATAAGCTAAACCCACGTTGAAAGCCTTGTTGGGTTTGAATTCTAACTGACCAAAAATGGTGCTATTGCCGTCAAAAATCCCATTTTTCTCACTGGGGTCATTAGAACCAACCGGGGCTAAATATGATGCACTTAAGGTAAATGCACCTTTAGGATTCAATTGCACAGTTAAACCCGTACCACCTGCACCTTGACGATAAATGGGGCTAAAACGTCCGTATCGGGAAAGAGCGCCTGAACCACTGCTCTTAAAATCAGGGTTGAAAACATTGACGTTATCGTACAACTCAGCGTTATTTGCATCAACTTTGACACGAATCTTGTCGCCAAAGTTGAAAGCGTAGTTAATTTTATCAATTTCTACGTTGTTACCGTTATCACCTGCGAAGCCTAAGCGGGTCATCCGTGTACCAGTAACTTCGTTATTTTGGACTATATTTCTAGCTTGCAAACGGACTTGTAACTTATCTGTACCAGTAAAGCTGCTTTCTAAGCTCAACCGCACTCGATCAGAGAAAGTTGTGTTTGCCTCTAAGTCTGCACCGTTATCTGCTCTCTTATCACCAAAAGCTTGCTCTAAAGCGAAAATTGCTTCACCCTTTAATTTGGTTGTGGTGGAAAACTGGTTTGCTTCTAATTCAGCAGTACGAGCTTCTAAAGCATCAACGCGACCGCGCAGAGTTGCTAATTCCGCAGAAAATTCTTCTTGTAAACGCTGCAAGGTAGCCAAATCTTCTTTGTTTACCATGTCAGCGGTAGCTGTAGCAATCAGTTCGTTAACCCGGTCTAAGCAGGCATTCAAACCAGCTGCAAATTCATACCGGGTCAAAGCTCGATTACCACGGTATGTACCGTTGGGATAACCTGCAATACAACCATAACGCTCAACTAAAGACTGCAAAGCTTGGAACGCCCAGTCTGTTGGTTGTACGTCGGAAAATTGAGAAACGGAAGTTACTTGACCAATACTATTTGATTCTTGTGATAACTGAGCAACGCTTGTTGCTTGTTCGTTAACTTCAACTTCAGCAGCAAAAGCACTGTTAGCAGACAAAAATGTCGCTGCAATAACTGGACTTACTTTGAGGATATTCCAAAATAGTTTTGTCATGTTTCTTACTCTCTCACACACACTTAAAAAAAATCAAAGTGATGATAAAGCCCCTTTAAACTTAAGGGAATTCACTCACAAAGTTTCAGTAATGACTATACATTATTTATCATAGTTAGCACAACCCCTTTTGTTAATTTTTGACCTATCAAACTAAGTTTGGTGATAAAACCCACAGAGGGTAAGAAGCATGGGGTATGGAAAAAACTAAATTCTAATAAAGTTATAAAGATGTGGAAGGATACAAGATAGCATTAGACATCTTCGACAAAGATTAATACTTCTGAAATTCAGAATCCAGAAGTTTTTAGTTGATTGCTTATAGTTCTGTTTGTGAAAATCTAAGGAAAGAGTCTCACCCTGCTAATCTAATTGCTCTCTTGTTAATTTGGGTGGTAAGTTTAAAACAATACTCCGTTTATAACGTAATATTTTTCCTTCTTCTTCAAATTTTTGTAAGAGCCGTGTAACTGTGACTCTGGTTGTGTTGAGTACCTCTGATAGATCCTGATGAGTTACATTTAAATCAATTAGTTTACCCTGTTCTACGTCACGACCAAATTTTTCACTTAACCACACTAAAAATTGCCACAATTTTAGGGAAGTTGGTTTTTGATGTAGTATGCTTATCAATTCTTCCGCTTGTTGAATGTGGCGTAATAAAGCTTTGATATCTTCATGCCAGATATGATGAGGAATAATGCTTGCTTCGACACTTGTTAAACATTCAATTTGGTAGGGTTTAACTTTGGATAAAGGATAGCCAACTATATCTCCCAAGCCCCAATAACCTAAGGTGATAGATGATCCATCTTCATTCCAGGTTGAGGTACGAACTATGCCGCGATCAATACGCCATAAAACATCATTACTGATGGGAATTACAGAGCGACGAGTGAATAAATGTTGGGGAAATTGTTTATTTTCAGGAGATTTTAGAGTTTGATTAGTAGAATACGTCATTTTTAGGTTAAATGGGTAGGAAATTTAAATGAAGTATCCTGACAAATAAACAGAATTAATGGTCAACAGGAATTAGATAGAAGATATTTTTGAGTTATCTCCCATTTACTGTAATAGTGAAAGTTTAAGAATAGGTTAGCTTTTAGCTAAAACCGATAAAAACTCTGATGGTGAGGATGTAAATGTGAGGACAGTATACTAGTACAAGTTATGCCCAACAAAACAACAAGCAATTGAAATGCTAAGAACGTTGACCGGTGACAATATATGCGACTCGTTGACCGATGTTAGTAGCATGATCTGCCATTCGTTCTAGACAACGAATTGCTAATGTTAAGAGCAGAATTGGCTCAATTATGCCTGGAACATCTCTTTGATACGCTAAGGTCTGATAGAGATGATCATAAGCGTTATCAACAGCATCATCTAAATACTTAATACGCCGTCCGCTAACTTCATCCAAATCAGCTAAAGCTACTAAGCTGGTTGCTAACATTGCTTGGGCATGATGAGACATCAATGCAATCTCTGGTAGAGTATCATGAGGTGGATAAGGAAATATTTTAATGGCGATTTTGGCTAAATCCTTGGCGTAATCGCCAATTCGCTCTAAGTCTCTGACTAATTGCATATAAGCGCTCAAGCAACGTAAGTCCTGAGCCGTAGGTGCTTGTAGTGTCATAATTGATGTACAGTCAGATTCTATTTGTCTATAAAAGCGATCAATTTTTTTATCTAATCGGGGGAGTTCCTCAGCTGCTGTTAAATCGCGGGCAAGTAATGCCTGGTGACTGAGGCGAAATGATTGTTCTACCAAAGCTCCCATACGCAATACATCGCGTTCTAAGCGCCTAATGGCGCGTGATGGCTGTAATTTTTCAAAATTGGAATCATGTATAACAGCTTTCACACTTGTAATCTCAAAATTGTATTTTTTTAACTATAATCTTGCTGTGGTGAGTTTGCCATGATCCTTGGTAGGTGAATTTGCATCCAAGCGCCACCTGTTTCTGGATGGTTCATGGCTTTGATTTCTCCACCGTGGGCGATGATCATTTGCTGGACGATCGCTAAACCCAAGCCGCTACCAGTAATTGCTGTTGTCGTTTGGCCTTGAGGAAGTGACTCATGATGTCTGGCTTTATCTCCCCGGTAAAATCGCTCAAAGATATGGGGTAAATCCGTAGCAGCAAAACCAATACCGGAGTCAATGATATTAATTTCTACGATTTGAGAGTTGGCATTGCTCCCAAGCAACTCATTAACAGAGATAATATTAATTTCAATGTAAATAGTTGTCCCTGAGGGGCTGTATTTGATGCTGTTATCCAATAAGTTGACAAATACCTGGTAAATGCGGGATTTATCGCCTTGAATGTAGATGTTTTCGAGGCCAGAATAAGAAATATTCAGATTTTGATGTTTTGCAAGTGGTTCTAAAGTTTCCCACACCGAGGCGATGAGCGATCGCACTTCCAGGGATTCTAAATGCAATTGCATGGTGGCGTTGGTTTCCATTTGCGTCAGTTCTAACCAACTTTGCACCAAGTTAATTAGTCGATCAACTTCTTGCATCAAACGGTTAACCCAACGATCCAAAGGCGGTTCCAAGCGGGATTGGAGAGTTTCTGCTACCAAACGAATAGAAGTCAGGGGAGTTCTCAATTCATGAGCTAAATCAGAAAAAGAGCGATCGCGCTGCTGATTCATATCTAGCAACGGTTGGCGATTTTCTAAAAATACCCCCACTTGTCCTGCCATCAAAGGTAAACTAGAAGCCTGTAAAGTCAAAGGCTTTAACTCCAACATAGCTGTAGCATTTTCACGAGACGGGTGAAAAACCCATTCTCGCACTTGGGGTTTTTGCCAATCACGAGTTTGCTCAATTAACTGATCAAGTTCATAAGACCTCACCAACTCTAACAACAAGCGTACCTGTCCCGGTTGCCACCTTTGCAGATGCAAAATTTCCCGCGCTTGCTGATTACACCATAACAATTGATTTTCTTCGTCTACTTGCAAATATCCTAAAGGTGCAAAATCTAGTAATTCCTTGTAAGTTGCCAACGACAACTGCAAATCTTGCCTTTGTCGCTTCACCATTGACATTTCCTGCCGTAAGCGTGGCAACAAAGGCAACCCTATCCTACCAGAATGGGAACCTAACGGCTGGAGTACTTGCTCCAAATAGCCGTTCATTTGCACCTGTTGCCAAAACAAGAACCCAATACCGACCACTAAACCAAGACAAAATCCTAATAAAAGCATTTGAGTAGTTAGTTGCTATGTAACTACTAAAAACTAACAACTATCTTCCACAATTAGCCAAACCGATAACCAAAACCTCTCACAGTCACAATATATTCTGGATGACTGGGATCTTCCTCTAACTTTTCCCGTAACCAGCGGATATGAACATCCACAGTTTTGCTATCACCAACAAAATCTGGACCCCAAACCTGATCTAGTAGCTGCTCTCGTGACCATACCCGGCGAGCATAACTCATAAACAGTTCCAACAAGCGGAATTCTTTAGGTGATAGATTTACCTCTTGTCCCCGAACCAACACTCGGCACTCTTGAGGATTTAAGCTAATTTCTTTATACTTTAGTACTGGAATTTGCGGCACAATACTTAAACGTTGTTGACGGCGCAGTAAAGCGCGACAGCGAGCCACCAATTCCCTCATACTAAATGGTTTAGTCAGGTAGTCATCTGCTCCCACTTCTAAACCCAGTACTCGGTCAGTTTCGCCACCTTTGGCACTTAACATCAAAATAGGAACTGAGTTGCCTTGATGACGCAACAAACGACAGATATCCAACCCATTGATTTGCGGTAACATCAAATCTAAAAGTACCAAGTCAAAGGGTAATTCTCCGGAATTGGGTTCGTAGCTTTTGAGATATTCTATAGCTGCTCGTCCATCAGTAGCAGTGATCACTCCATAGCCTTCTTCTTCCAAAGCCACAACTAGCATTTCCCGAATGAGTTCTTCATCTTCAACTACGAGAATGCGGCTGGTTTGTCCGAGATCCGTTTTGGCAGAATACTTCGTTAATTCGCTGGTATACATTGATAACACAGGGTTTTGAAACTATACTTGTATCGATAATCTTTTAACTGCCGACAATCCACATTTATTTCAGTGGAGCTATTTTTGTTAGATTGTGCTGTATATCACAAAATAACTATACTATAAATCACATTGCCTACTAGCGACAAAGTATTTTTGGTGCCGTTATATATTTATCAGACAGAATACAGGAGTCAGAATGCAGTTGGGTATTTTGTCCGACTGGCGAATGTATAACTTGGCTTAAAAGCCTCACTGAATCTATATACTTGCTGATTTTTGAATTAGTGGGTATGAATCCCCCACTACTAATTAATTCTCACTCCTGACTCATTATTCAACCTGATTGCTCCTCAAGGAGTTAAATTTTGTCTTGACAATCACAAATTAGTTGAGTATGATTTTAGTACAAATTTACTACAACTTAATCAAGCAAGTTTAACCGCAATAACTCTTGATGACAAAGTGTGCTTATATCAGTTTTTCAGTATTTATACTGCATTAACAACACTGTTTCAAAAGCTAATCTTATGTCTGCATAGGGTATATCTTTCTACCTACTTAATCATTACTTATTTCAGGGAGTTAAAATATGACAACAGGTGTAATCAAAGACAGCAAACAACAACTAGTACAAGCATTTCAACAAATTCGTGCAGAAAGAAAAAAACTAGAAGCCAAAATAGCCACCAAACAAGAGGAAGCAGAAAAAGCTAAAAACCAAGAAATTTTAACAGCAGCTTCTACCTATACCGTTGATAGTATTGTTAAAGGTTTAGCTGATTTACAATTAGAATTTGGTAGCATTGTTAATGCACTTTCTGAAAAATTAGCTCAAGAAAACTCTAAATTAGATGAACTCAATCAGGCTATAGAAATTGAAACTCTACGTCTACAAGAACTACAGCAAATTAGAGTTGTAGCAGATACATTAGATATTTTTACTCAAGAACATCAAGAAAAGTTAAAAATTTTAGAACAAGATACTGCTAATAAACGCGAATCATTAGAAAAAGAAGTTACTCTCAAACGAAAAGAATGGCAAAAAGAGCAGACTGAATTTGCAGAAAAGCTGCAAGCATATATTGACTTATTAGCTAAAGAACGTCAGCAAGAACAAGAGGAATATCAATATAAATTAGAAAATACTCACAAGCTAAATACAGATACTTATCAAGCTATAAAACGTAAATTAGAACTGGAAATACAAGAGAATACCCAACAGAGGGATAAAGATTGGTCAGAACGAGAAACAATTCTCACTGAACGTCAACCCCTATTGACTGAATATCAACAAAAAATTGCTGTATTTCCTACCGAACTGGAAGAAGCAGTTAAGAAAACTAGGGAAGATGCAATTAAAGACACCAGCCAAAAAGCGAAGGTTGAAGCTGATTTATTTGAAAAAGAATGGGAATCCACAAAACAGAGTTACGAAGCTAAAATTCAATCTCTGGAGGAAACAATTCAGAAACAAATACAACAAATTGAAGGCATTTCTGTTCAACTACAAACTGCACTCACACAAGCGCAAGATTTGGCAATGAGAGCTTTTGATAGTGCCAATTCTAAATAGCACTGAATCTTGATAATGTTGGGTTTTCTTGCATTAACCCAACCTACAAACTATACCGCATTTAATTTGCATAATTAAGGCAAGCAAGATGCCCACAAAAAAATAGAACTATTAGTTATGCAAATTAGCTGATTTTTAGGCTAGATATTCTGAAATTTGTAGAGGTTAATTATGGCGGCAAAAAAACCAACTGATAAAAATACAAAAGCGGAAATTCTTCAGGCTTATGAAGAGTTAGCCAAAGAGCAATCTGCTCTCAAAACTGAACTATCACAAGCTCAAAAAGAAACTAAATCTGTACCTCAAGAAAAACCAAAAGCAGAATCTAAACCAGCCATGACACAGCCTACTAGCATTCAGCAAAAGATGAATAATACTATTGAAAGCTTGATGAAAATTCAGCTAGGTTTTGGTGGTGCTGCAAATGAATTATCGGAACAGCTTAGTACAAAAGCTTCTAAGTTAGCAGAAATTGGGGAATCTGTGACAACTGAAATTCAACAACTATCCCAACTGCATAATTTAGAAGTATCTGAGAATATTTTAGATACTTTGATAGAGTCTTACGATGAGAATGAAAAAGCTTATCATGAAGAGTATAGTGAACGCTATGAGGTTTTATCGCAAGAAATATTAGAACTGAGGAATACTTGGACAAAAGAACAGGAGGAACATCAACGCACAATTAAAGAACGGAATGATAATCTCAACAGAACTAGACAACGAGACGCAGCAGAGTATAAATATGATTTAGAACTCCAGCGTAAATTAGCGAATGATGAATATGAACAGCAGCAGAAAATTTTATATAAACAACTGGAAGAATTGCAACAAACCACAGAAAAACAACGGGCTGAAAGAGAAAAGGCAATTTCTGAGCGAGAAAAGCAATTTGAAGAATTGAAAACTAAGGTAGAGGCTTTACCGAAAGATAAAGAAGCTGCAATTAAAAAAGCGACTGAGGAGGGTAAAGGTATTGCTAGTTATCAAGCTAAGGTAAAAGCCGATTTAAATGCTAAAGAAGTAGAAGGACAAAAGCGTTTTTATGAACAAAGGTTACAATCTTTAGAATTGACGATTACTAATCAGGAGATTCGATTACAGAACCTATCTAAACAATTAGAATCTGCTCTCAAACAAGTTCAGGATTTGGCTGTTAAAGCAATTGAAGGGACTGCAAATGTGAATTCATATCAGGCTATTAAAGAGATAGCCTTAGAACAGGCTAAAAGTCAGGTAAAAAATAAATAATTCTGGCTCTACTGCTTCTTTTGTAAGACCACCATACAATTAACATGGAGATGGAGTGAAAAATCCGATTACATAAAAGGAGCAGTAGAATCAATTTAAACAGTAGCACGACTCCAAGTTAATTTGATTAAATCAAAAACGTAATCAACCGAGTTGTCTATATAATCTTCTGATTTTCCATTACCCATTACACACAATTTACCGCCAGTAATATGTATTTTACCTGGTTCTGCATAGTAAGCTTTGTGTTCACTGATCCATCCTGGCTTTTCTCCAGTTGTTTTTAATTTCTCTATTTTAAATGTGTGGATATGTAATCTATAAACTGGAGTGTAATTATAGATTCTTGTACCGAAATATCCTAAATTGCCAATGATATATATATATTCTCCCACTAACGTAGCTGAATGAAAATCAGTTGGTGGAAAAACATCTTGAGGATAACCAAAAATCTGAAAATTACCGTCACCTTGATAGACTACGACATCGTTATATATACAAAAATCTGGGTCATAGTAGTCTTCATGTTCGCCAGCAATTTCAACAATTCTGCCATCTGGTAATTCTGTAATAGTTCTACCAAATCTATCATAACACCATACTTTATCTTGCCGATTTTCTAGATCCTGAAAAGTATTTTTTGCTGTATAAGCAGAACAACCATCACAAATCATCGCTTCCCAAAAAGGAATTTTCATCAATTCTGGATTGGTTTTACCAAAGCGCGGATGTTTACCAGTAAAATATTGCTCTGGCGATAATTGTGATAGTGAGAATTTGCTATTTTCAATTCCAGTGAGTGAGCGTCGCATATCATTATTAATATAGCCGTTCCCCTGGTGCAACTCCGGCGACAGATCCTATTTTCAACAATTTAACTTTGACTTGCGGTGTTAAAACTTGTCAAATAAAAAATAAATGTAGAGACGTAAATAGAATTACATTTCTACATTTGGTATGAATTTTGAGTTAATTATTCTGTTTTTGGTTTTCCTAGTCCTTTCGGGGGCTGAGGTTTTTTAGCTTTTGTGTATATCTGCTGTGCTTTAAGCTTTGGCTTGGAAGTTGCTTTTTGGTTAGACATCAGAATTCACCTTGATCTTCGATGATAATTTTATCTACAAAAGTAAGATAAATCATTCCCGAAATCTGGAATGTTCAAGCAAAGCTAGAAAAATCTAGGTTGGGTGGAATATCTTGAATGCGTCCTGGGCCGATCGCACGTAATGCTTCTTTGAGGATAATATCTTCAGTATACAAAGCCTTGCCAACTATTACGCCTGTTACACCTTGGGGTTCTAAGGCTAATAAACTTAACAAGTCGGTAATTGAACTTACACCACCAGAAGCGATAACAGGAATGGAAATTGCCCCTGCGAGTTCTCGTAATGCGTCTAGATTTGGCCCCTCTAGTGTACCATCACGGTTAATATCGGTGTAAATAATGGCTGCTGCACCTAATTCTTGCATTTGTGTCGCTAGTTGGGTGGCTAAAACTTCAGAGGTTTCTAACCAACCACGAGTTGCGACTAAACCGTTACGGGCATCTATGCCAACTATAATCTGTTGGGGAAATTCTTGACAGAGTTGTTGAACTAGCTGGGGTTGTTCGACTGCGACGGTTCCCAGAATTGCCCAATTTACGCCGAGATTAAATAATTGTTGCACACTGGAGCGATCGCGCAATCCCCCACCTACTTCAATGGGGATAGAAACTGCGTTAGTGATAGCTTCAATTGCGGCTAGGTTAACGATTTTCCCAGCTTTTGCGCCATCTAAATCAACTAAATGCAATCTTGTCGCGCCTTGTTCTGCCCAGAGTTTGGCAACTTCGACGGGGTTTTCGCTAAATACTTGCGATCGCTCATAGTCTCCTTTATACAGTCGCACACAACGACCTTCTAGTAAATCAATTGCTGGTATTACTTGCATGATTGGTAATTGGTAATTGGTCATTAGTCATTGGTCATTAGTCATTGGTCATTGGTGAATAATTATTCCCTGTCACCTGTCACCTGTCACCTGTCACCTGTCACCTGTCACCTGTTCCCTGTCACCTGTCACCTGTTCCCTGTCACCTAAATCTTGCACTGCTTGACGAAAACCTAACACTAGTAAAATATTAGACAGGGTTAAAAATACTTCTGCACCACCATGTAACCAATCTATATTGGCTAATTGTTCTCCATAAGCGACTTTGGCATAAATACCTGCGGGGATGGTAACGCCGACGAATACCAAAGTGCCGTAAAATCCATATAGGGCTAAACGTGGCATTTGTGGACTGCGGCTGATAAACCACAAGAAACCCAAATAGGGAAACAGAGAAAGGGCAAAAAGGGTTTCTTTTGAGATCATTGCTCTGATTTGATAGTTTTTGGTTCAACTGGGTTTGCAGACTTGGTAGAACGCCAAATCCATACGGCTGCTGCCCAAAGGGTAAAATTACCAACTAATGTCATGGCAGCTTGCAGTGTCACTATCCATTCTAGCGATTCAGCGTTGTCGAAATAATGCCAAGTGCAAGCACACATAGCGCTGATTAAAGCTGGTAACATGGCAAAGGACAATCCCCACCAACTACGGTTTTTTGTGAGTTCACCATAAGTCCAGATTAACCAAATAGCGACTATCCACTCAATGACGCTAGAAACATGAATTATCCAGGTGGGAATCGAAAGAGCGTGCATAATTAATTCAAAATTCAAAATCTAAAATTTAAAATGGTGAAGATACGGGCATTATTGTCTGGGTATTACGGTAAAGGTAATGGTGGTGATGAAGCTTTGTTGGCAACACTTCTGCAAATGCTACCACCTGATGTAACGCCTGTGGTGCTTTCTGGGAATCCTGAAGAAACTAAAAAGCGTTACGGTGTGGAAAGTTACAACCGTATGGGTTTTTTGCAGATTATCAAAGCTTTGCGTTCCTGTGATGCTTTCATCTGGGGTGGTGGAAGTTTAATGCAGGATACGACTAGCAGCATTAGCCCTTTTTATTATGGGGGATTAATGGCTTTAGCTCAAGCTATGGGTTTGAAAACTGTAGCTTGGGGACAGGGAATAGGGCCTTTATTGCGATCGCAAACTCGTTGGTTAGCAAAGCGAAATTTTGCTCTTTGTACTAAAATCAGTGTACGCGATCGCTCTAGTGCCGCTTTATTATCAAACTGGGGTGTACCTCATATTCTTGCACCTGATCCAGTTTGGGCTTTAGAATCTAAACCAGTAACAGAATTAGCAGATTTACCAAAACCTAGAATTGCCGTTATTTTAAGAAATCATCCCCAACTTACAGAAACTCGGTTAGCAAATTTAATTCATGCCTTAGTTGATTTACAAAAAGCTACCCAAACATTTATTTTATTATTGCCTTTTCAAAAAAGTGAAGATTTAGGAATTGCAGAAAAAATTCAACTGCAATTAAAAGATGTTAGTAAAATTATTTGTGCAGAAGATCCACAACTTCTAAAAGGTATATTTCGTGGTGTAGAAATGGCAATAGGAATGCGTCTACACAGCTTAATTATGGCAGCTAGTGAAGGTTGTCGTTGCTTCGCATTAAGTTATGACCCCAAAGTCAACCATTTGATGGAAGATTTAGAAATACCTGGATGGGATTTAAAGGATTTACCAACTGATGTAGATTTAATGAGTAAAACTTGGATTCATCATTATCACAATAGTGAAGCATTATCATCTGAGAAAATACAATCTTTAGTAAATGGAGCCTTTTTACATCGAGATTTATTGAAAGAATCCTTGAGTAATAAATTAGCTGGCTACTAAGAAAACCTAGAGAAAAATAAATACGGCTGTTTATGCGTAAGAATTTAGGAGTCAGGAGTCAGGAGTTCAGGAGTCAGTAGTTCAGGAGTTCAGGAGTCAGGAGTTCAGGAGTTCAGTAGTTCAGGAGTTCAGGAGTCAGGAGTCAGGAGTCAGGAGTCAGGAGTCAGGAGTCAGGAGTCAGGAGGAAGTTGATTTTACAATCTTGATATCGGAAGTTCAATCACAAATTCTGAGCCTCCTTCAGGACAGTTATGGTAAATTAAATTACCTTTATGAAGATCATTAATAATTTGGTAGGTAGTAAATAAACCTAATCCATATTTTTTACCAACTAATTTTGTTGTAAAAAATGGCTGAAATAGATTCGATCTATTTTCTGCGGAAACTCCTATGCCATTGTCTTTAATACTAATGATTATTTTATTTTCTGTCGTGTATGTATGAATCCAAATTGTAGGTTGAAATGAACCATCAATATTTAAATCAATTTTTGCTTCCAGTGCATCAATAGCATTTTGTAAAAGATTGATTATCGCTTGATTAAATAGCTTTACATATCCAGTAAATGGTGAAATATCTGCATAATCTTTGATAACAGAAATAGGCAAACCATCTTTTAATGTAAATTGATAATCTAATGCGAAAATATTGTCATCAATATTTTCGTGAATATCAAACATTTTTATGCCTGATTTATCAAGACTATAAAAGATATGTAGAGCTTGAATTACTGAGCGAATTCGTTCGGCTCCGGTGCGAATAGAATGAAGAATCCTTGTGAAATCTGGCAGCATAAAATCTAATTCAATCTCTGCCATCAAATCTTTGATTTGTGGAGTTACATCTGGGAATGCTTTTTGATAAAGATTAATCAGACTAATTAATTGTTCACTATATTCAGAGGCAGGATTAATATTACAAAGGATAAAACTGAGTGGGTTATTAATTTCATGAGAAATTCCGGCTGCGATTCGACCTGCATTAATTAGATTTTCTTTTTGAATGAGTTCAGATTGAGCATCTTCTAATGATAGAAACATATTTTTTAGTTTTTCATTGTTAGATATTAAATCCTTTTGTAAATTTTGAAGTTTTAATTGAGTTTTGACTCTGGCTAGTACTTCCTCTAAATGAAATGGTTTTGTAATGTAGTCTATACCGCCAACTTCAAAGGCACGAACCTTATCATCAACTTCATTACCAGCACTTAAGAAAATTACAGGAGTTGAACTAGTTTTGGGGTCATTTTTTAAATATTTACATACTTCATAACCTCCCATTCCTGGCATATTGATATCTAAAAGTATCAAATCAGGAAGAAGTGAATTAACAGCCATTAATGCTGCTTGTCCGTTGATTGCTTTCCGAATTTGGTAATTTTCTTTAGACAGAAAATCAGATAAAAAACGAATATTTTCAAGTTTATCGTCAACAATGAGAATATCCGCTATAAATGCGTTATTTTGTGGACGCATATTCATGGTATTTTTTTACGTAAAAACAAAAATCAGACAATTTTAAATTTTAGATTGATCTTACAGTTAAATCTGGAAGCTTGTAGAATTAAGGAATCATGATGTTATTTATGAGATTATTCAAAACTTGTCGATATTAATTTAGCTAGATTGTCAGAGTCTAGAGGTTTAGAAAAAAAGTAACCTTGACCGAAGTGACAATGTAATAGTTGCAGTTGGCTCAGTTGTTCACTAGTTTCAATTCCTTCAGCTATAAGAGTCATGCCCATTGTTTTAGCTATTTGGATAATTGCAGTCACTAATCCCAAACTATCAGAATTTTTAGTTAAATACCGAATAAATGAGCGATCAATTTTGAGGTTATCAACGGGAAAATAATGCAAGTAGCTGAGTGAGGAATAGCCTGTGCCAAAATCATCTATACTCAATTGAATATGTCGTTCTCGCAGATTAGAAATAATATTAGCAGCAGAGGCAAAATTTTCCATAATGGCTGTTTCGGTGATTTCTAGCTTTAAGCATTCTGGGGAAAGTTGACTTTCTACTAAAATGTTATCAATTTGTTCTACAAGGTTAGATTGAGAAAACTGGTAAGCTGATATATTAACGCTGATGGTAAATGATAAATCTACAATTTGTTTTTGCTGCCAGAGACGAAGTTGATAACAGGCTTCTTTAAGTACCCAGTGACCTAATTTTAAAATCAAACCTGTTTCTTCTGCAATGGGGATAAATTGCACTGGAGAAATACATCCCTGAGTAGGATGATTCCAGCGAATTAGGGCTTCAGCACCGATAATTTTGCCTGTTGCCAGATTAATAATCGGCTGATAATTGAGAACAAACTCTTTTTGTTGAATGGCTTTCCGCAAATCTGTTTCCATTTGTAATCGCTCACAAGCAGTTTGGTGCATTGCTGGGGCGAATATTTCGTATTTGTCTTTACCTGCGGATTTGGCTTGATACATTGCTATGTCGGCATCTCGCAGCAGAGCATCAGGTTCAGAATAAGTTGAGCAGTCGGCAACAATGCCAATGCTAAATGAGAGAAAAACCTCTCGCTCTTGGAGATAAAATGGGTGGGCGAAATGGCTAGAAATTTCTTCGGCTATGTGAATAACTGTCACAGGATCAGAGAGTCTGGTGAGCAAGAGAACAAATTCATCACCTCCTAGACGAGCCAAGACATCTTCTGGATGTAACAGGGATTTGAGACGTTGAGAAACGGCAATCAGTAACTCGTCTCCTACTGGGTGTCCTAAGGAGTCATTGATAATTTTAAAGCGATCGCAATCCAAATAAAATACAGAAAATTGATAATCAGGATTTGACTCTTTTTCTTTGATAGCTTGCCAAAGTCGCTCCATTAACAATGCACGGTTAGGTAACTTAGTCAATGGATCTTGAAAAGCCATTTCTACAAGTTGGGAATTGGCGATTTCTAACTGTTGAGTCCGTTCTCTCACTCGTTCCTCTAACTGTGCATTGAGATCGCAAATCGTTTGTTGAGCTTTAATGATTGTCAGTTGATGTTGAACCCGCGCTAATACTTCGTCTATATGGAATGGTTTGGTAATATAGTCTGCACCACCCACTTGAAAAGCCTGTACTTTATCAGCAACATCATCTGCTGCACTTAAAAAAATGATGGGAATGTGAGCAGTCTGGGGATTTGATTTCAGTTCTTGACAAACCTGATAACCACTCATATCCGGCATTCTGATATCTAATAAAATTAGACTAGGTGGAGCCGCTACAGTTGCTGTAAGTGCCATTGTACCACTAAGTGCTTTACGGGTCTGGTATCCATTGCGCTCCAAAATACTGGAGAGGAGACGAATATTTTCCAGAACATCATCAACAATAAGGATGTTGATTTGAGCAGGTTGTGGTGTAATTTGATTCGGCTGGCTGTCAATGGTCATAAATTCACCTTAGAGAACTCCACAAAAAAGATATACTGCTTGCAGCAGCGCTTCGCTATCCCCGCTCCCTGCCCCCTGCCCCCTGCTCCCTGCCCCCTTGCCGTCACAACGACGGGATATTTTTTTAGTTGGAAGTCTCTTAGTATCCTCATTCTTTTGGTTGCGTTAATAACATCAATTTGTCAAACTGATAACTTTCAATCAGTCCAGTTAAAGCTGCAATCAAAGAAGTTTGCTCAGGGGGGATTTGAGCAATGAGGTGAAGACTACTCATATCATTACCTTGGACTGCCGCAAAGTGTAATTCATGAATCCATTCCGCTGGCATGATGGCTAAGGCCATTTGATCAAGAACATATTCAGATGGCAACGAAATTGTGTTCAGGGTAATATTGTCGTCAGAAGTCGATTCATACAAGTATTCTATTTGAAGATACTGGGACAGGATTTCCAGAATTTCTTCCCAGCGGAATGGTTTGCTGACAAAATCGTCACAACCTGCGTCTAAGCTTTCCTGTCGCTGTTCGGTAAAAGCACTGGCAGTGAGAGCGATAATTTTGGTCGGGGTGAGACTTTGCTCAGTTTCTAATTCCTGTTCTAGTTGGCGGATTTGCCGAGTTGCTTGATAGCCATCAATAATGGGCATATGCATATCCATAAAGATGAGGTGAGGTTGCCATTGCTGCCAGAGTGCGATCGCAATTTGTCCATTTTCAGCTTCCTTCACTTCAAAGCCTAATCTGATCAATATTTTGCTCAGTAGCAATCTGTTAGTAGCATTATCTTCAGCAATCATAATCCGATAGTACTGCCCAGGAGCAATACTGATTGCATGATCAATGGGAAATGAACTGGAATTAAGGGCTGCTTTTGTCAAACTAACTGGAATACTAAAACTGAAACAACTACCTTGGCCTAGTTCGCTATTAACAGTAATTTCTCCACCCATCAACTGCACAAACTTCTGACTTATCCCCAATCCTAAACCTGTTCCTTCTTTAGATTTTTGACCGGCTCGTGTTTGCTGAAATGCCTGAAATAAATCACTCAGTTCTTCTAAGGCAATACCAGGGCCTGTATCTTCAACTGCAAATAAAAGAATATTCTCTCTTCCTTTGTCCGCTGTAAATGACTCCTGATGACTAACTTGCAAGGATACACTTCCTTTTTCGGTAAACTTAATGGCATTACCTAACAGGTTAATGAGTACCTGACGCAATTTATTTTCATCGGTTTTGATGTGCTGGGGAACAGTAATATCACTATTAAATCTTAGTTGTACGCCTTTAGATTGTGATTTCATCAGGAACATGGCTTCCAAACTGTAGAGCAACTTGTACAAATCAAACTCTGTTTCATCGAGTGAAATCCTGCCAGCTTCAATTTTCGACATCTCCAGCACATCATTAATCAGCGCTAACAGGTGTTCACCACTTTGGTTAATGATTTCGATATACCTTTGATAGTCAATAGTTAAGGATTTATCTTGCTGCATCAACTGAGTAAAGCCCAGAATGGCGTTGAGGGGGGTACGCAGTTCATGACTCATATTCGCCAAAAATTCACTTTTAGCCCGATTTGCAGCATCAGCAGCTTCTTTAGCTCGTTTCAGTTCCTCTGCTTGTTGCTGGGTTTGGGCAAGTAGTTCTGCTTGTTGAACTGCTACTCCCAGTTGATTTCCAATTTGGGTGACAATGCCAATTTCTGCTTGTTGCCAATTGCGGGAATGACTATTTTGATAAACTGCTAACAAGCCCCAGAGCTTTTTGCCACAAAAGATGGGAGTAATAACATAAGCTCGTGCTTGCAATTCTTCTAAAAGATTGAGATAGCAAAGATCAAATCCGGCTGTGTAGATATCATTAACGCAGCAATAGGTATTTTTTTGGCGTAACATACCGCCTTTGTTGTCTTGTAAATAGGTATCATGGCTCAAAACCTCTGTAGTACTCAGTTTAGTGGTGACACAATCGGGTTGATCTACAGCCACTTGGGTAAGTTTCGGATCTTTTGCTCGTCCGGGCAGCAAGATATTCCAATTTTGATTTACCGACTCAGAAACTAGTTCCCCACTCCAATCTGGTTGAAAGCGATAAATCAAAACGCGATCGCACTCTATCGTTTGTCGCAATTCTGTGGTGGTGATATTGAAAATTGATTCCAAATTCAGGGTTTGACGCATTCGCAAAATTACCCTGTTAATCGCCTGTTCCCGCTCTGCCATCGCCCTCATCGCAACTTCAGCAACAATCCGTTCGCTAATTTCACTTTCCAGGGCGTTATTAACTTTGACCAGTGCAGCAGTACGCTCTTCAACCCGGAATTCTAGTTCCTCATAGGCATGGTCTTTTTCTTCTTCTGCCCATTGTCGTTGCAGTTCAGTCGAAGCTCGTGCGGCAAAAACGCTCAATAGTGTTGTGGTGCGCTCATCTACCAGAAAGGGTTTAACATCAATAATGCAGAGATTACCAATCACATTTTGATTGATATCTATTAAGGGTAAACCTACATAACTCTGTGCGTCCATGTCTTTGAGCAATGGAGTCTTGGGAAAAGACTCTTGCAAATTATTTGGATAAGAACACAATAGCTGATTCTCTATTACCACTTGGCAAGGAGTATCCGTTAATTCATATTCAATGTTCTCTGCTAAATTAGAGACAGCCCAAAGCGCCAGAGTACGCAGACTGGGGGTAGAACTATTAACTGTCTTAGACACCAGCGCGTAGGACACATTTAAGGCTTTAGCTAGATTCTGCACCAGTGCCGAAAAAAAATCGTTTCCAGTCACCGAAGCAGTTCCAGCTACGATCATTTCCAGCGTTTCTTCGGTGCGTTGTCGTTCTGCTATTTGCTTTTCTAATTCCTGGTTGATGGCTTCTAGCTGTTCTGGTGTTCTTAATGCCAAAAATTGCGGCAGGAGTTCTATTAGTTGTAAAGCTGTATAACAAGATACTAAAGCAGTCAGAGCGCGTTCAATGCCAGAAATCCAGTAGTCTGGATGCCATAGTGTCCAAATATCAAGCAGGTGTCCGATACCACAGAGGACAATAAATGCCCCAAAGAGGACAAATACCTTGGAGAAGGGAATATCACTCCGCTTGCTGACAAAGTAGATCAGCATGACTGGAATAGAGAAATAAGCGATCGCAATTAGCGCATCACTGACTAAATGCAACCCGACAAGAGGCGTTTGCCACAGATAGCAATGTCCATGTGGCATATATGAATTATTCACCAAAAAACGCGGAAATAATTCCCATAAGATTGTTGGCATAGTTTTACCTTGTTGTCATTAATAGGCATTATCATTAATCCAATACAGTGAGACTGAAAGCATCTCAAATGTGTAAAATATTTAATTTTATTACTAAAAATTAAGCAATTTTACATAAAAAAAATCACTTATCTACCAACTAAGTCAACCTCTGTGAACTTATACTTAAATTTCTTGAGCAGTCAGAAATTTTAATTTTTACTGACTTAAATTGTTACACTAAAAACTCTAAAATGCTATCCCAGATAGAACTTTAAGCCAGTGACTTAAACATCTGCACGAAAAAAGAGTATGGGGTTCGGAACAAGAATATATTTCTGTCATACATCCCTACTGTTGTTTAGGTATTACTACCTTGTAGATGATTCTCACACTAACTGAAAGGCAAAATAAAATTTAATCATCACCCTTTGGCAACCCACAAGGCACAATTAAAGACAAGTACGAGTGATTTTTTTATGAGTTACTGTCTGAACCCCCATTGTTCCAAACCCGAAAACCCTAATGATGTCAAGTTTTGCCTAACTTGTGGCACAAAATTACTGCTCAAAGAACGCTATCGCGCTATTAAACCCATCGGACAAGGTGGTTTTGGTAGGACTTTTTTAGCAGTGGATGAGGATAAACCCTCAAAACCACCCTGTGTTATTAAGCAGTTTTACCCCCAAGCCCAAGGTACAAATACGGTACAAAAAGCGGTAGAATTATTTAATCAAGAAGCAGTACAGTTAGACGAATTGGGGCAACATTCCCAAATTCCTGCACTTTTGGCATATTGTAGCCAAGATGATAGGCAATACTTAGTACAAGAATTTATTGATGGACTCAATTTAGCCCAGGAATTAGCACATAAAGGTGCTTTTAATGAAACGCAGATTCGGCAATTATTGAATGATCTATTGCCAGTGCTGCAATTTTGTCATGCCAGACAAGTCATTCATAGAGATATTAAGCCAGAAAATATTATTCGTCGGAGTAGTGATCATAAACTGGTTGTAGTAGATTTTGGGGCTGCGAAATCTGCCACAGCTACAGCTTTGAATCACACAGGTACAAGTATAGGAAGTCCCGAATATGTCGCACCGGAACAAATGCGAGGGAGGGCAATTTTTGCTAGTGATATTTATAGTTTAGGTGTAACTTGTATTAATCTTTTAACAGAGCGATCGCCCTTCGACAGCTATGACACCCACAATGCCGCTTGGATTTGGGGGCAATATCTCAAAACTCCCGTCAGTAAAGAATTGAGTCAGATTATTGACAAAATGGTAGAAAGCATCCCCAGTCGTCGCTACCAAACAACTGATGAAGTTCTCAATCATTTAAATCATCATCAATCCCCAGCAAATATACCACCCACAATTATCACTAAACCTGTTAATTCAGTAGTCCTGACTTCTCCACCAACCATTGTTTCACAAACTCCTAATCCAATTGAAAAGGAATTACAGGAAGTAAAAACACACTTTACAGGTGGTAAAGTACAACCACAAAATGTTCCTAAACAACCATCTAATCCTACATCTGTGCCTACTAGTAATAATCCTATAGACAAAGAACTAGAGGAGATGAAAGCTAAGTTTATGGGTAATGGGTAATGGGTAATTGGTAATTGGTAATTGGTAATTGGTAATTGGTAATGGGTAATGGGTAATGGGTAATGGGTAATGGGTAATGGGTAATGGGTAATGGGTAAGGATTCAGGATACAGAATATTTGATATAGCAGAGAACAGGGAACAGAAGAGAAAAATATTCTTCTTCTTCCTCCTGAACTCCTGAACTCCTGAACTTCTGAACTCCTGAACTCCTGAACTCCTGAACTCCTGAACTCCTGACTCCTGACTCCTGACTCCTGACTTCTGACTCAAAATAAATTACATCAAGGCTTGACTCTCTAGCCAACTAGAGACTTTAGAATGAAATCAGAAAATATTTAGATGCTCCCTATGCAACTTTCTACGCTAAAAAACAGCTTCTTTTCATTGACCTTGATAGCGATCGCATCTGTACCCAGCGGACTGTTAACAGCCTGTTCTCAAACCGATTCCCAAAACCAAGCATCAAACCCTGCCACCACTGCTGTTGCTACAAATGACAAGCAACAGATGGATCATGGTAATGGCATGATGAACCACAGCATGACAATGGATTTAGGCCCAGCCGATGCCAACTATGATTTGCGCTTTATTGATGCCATGATTCCCCACCATCAGGGAGCAACAGTCATGGCCAAAGACATAGAACAGAAATCGAAACGCCCTGAGATCAAAAAGCTAGGAGAAGAAATTACCAAAGCACAAAACCAAGAAATTACCCAAATGAAACAGTGGCGTACAGCTTGGTATCCCAAAGCGGGAGATAAACCAATAGCTTATGATGCCAAAATGGGTCATGACATGGAAATGTCATCTGAGCAAATGCAAGCCATGATGATGAATATGGACTTGGGTGCAGCTGATGCAGAATTTGACCTGCGCTTTATCAACGCCATGATTCCTCACCATGAAGCGGCTGTAGTGATGGCAAAGGATGCCTTGCAAAAGTCTCAGCGTCCGGAAATTAAAAAATTGGCTGAAAATATTATCAAATCCCAAGATGCAGAGATTAAGCAAATGCAACAGTGGCGGCAAGCTTGGTATAAAAAATAGACACCTGAGATTATGCTGTGGTTCAGGTTCAAGATACTGGGATTGGGATTCTGCAACAGGAACTAGCTCAGATTTTTGATCGTTTCTATCGAGTGAATAGCGATCGCACTTTACTCTATCGTGCGATCGCCAAATAAACAAATAACTACTTGGTATCATATTATGATGATTACTCAAGAATTAGCATCTGAACAAAACATCTCACAAGATATAATTTTTCCTCCCAGCGATTTATATAGTGATGAACCCCCTGTGGAAACAGAACTACATCTAGAGCAAATTATGCTCTTAATCAAATGCCTTAAATGGTTATGGAAAAATAGAAATGATTTCTATGCAGCGGGAAATCTGAGTATTTACTATAGTCCTAACCAGAAAAAAACAGAAAATTTTCGTGGCCCTGATTTTTTTGTAGTCTTAGGAACAGAACGCAAAACGCGTAAAAGTTGGGTAGTGTGGGAAGAAAATGGTAAATATCCTCATGTAATTGTCGAAATTCTCTCACCAACAACAGCGAAGACTGATAGGGAATCTAAAAAAGAACTTTATCAAGATACATTTCGGACACCGGATTATTTTTGGTTTGATCCCTATACATTAGAATTTGCAGGATTTCATTTATTAGATGGCAAATATCAACCGCTAGAAGCAAATGAAAAAGGACATTTATGGAGTCAACAATTAGAATTATATTTGGGAATTCATGAGGGTTTATTACGCTATTTTACCCCAGAAGGAAAATTAGTCCCCACGCCTGAAGAAACAGCAGAAAGTTTAGCGGCAAAATTACGGGAATTAAATATTGACCCAGATACAATTTAGAGACAGTAAAAGCTTCTGCTTCAAACAAAATTATTCATCTCATCAGATGCTTTCCCAATTAACCTCTACGAGATATCTGCGTTTATCTGCGTCCATCTGCGTTTAATTATTACAGCTCATACCTCACTTGAATGGTAATTGCTATATTCAAAAAACTTAGTATCAATCTTAACAATTAAGGGCGGGAAAACCCCGCCCCTACAGTGAACCTTGCCGAAATCAACAGCAAGAATTCACTTTAAAGCCTTACCAGAAGTGTCTTACTTCTTAGCTTCAGCAATGGGAACCCACTCAGTGTGGAAAGTTCCTTCTTTGTCGGTACGCTTGTAGGTGTGAGCGCCGAAATAGTCGCGTTGTGCTTGAGTTAAGTTTTGTGGCAAGCGATCGCGGCGGTAGCTATCAAAGTAATCTAGAGAAGCACTAAAAGCTGGGACAGGAATACCCAACTTAGCAGCAGTAATAATTACTTCACGCCAAGCAGCTTGTCTATCCAGAATTGTTTGCTTAAACTCAGGTGCTAATAGCAAGTTTGGTAAAGCTGGATTTTCGTCAAATGCCTTCTTAATCTTATTCAAGAAACCAGCGCGAATAATACAACCACCCTTCCAAATCCGAGCCATTTCGCCCAAATTCAAATCCCAATTGTAAGTCTTGGAAGCTGTAGATAACAGCGCCATACCTTGAGCATAAGAACAGATTTTGGAACAATAGAGTGCATCACGCACCATGTTTACAAAAGCCTTAATGTCTCCGGTATACTTAGCATTGGGTCCGCTGATTTGTTTAGAAGCAGCAATCCGCTCATCTCTGATTGAAGAGAGAATCCGAGCATTTACAGCAGCTGTAATTGTAGGAATCGCAACGCCCAATTCCAAAGCAGTTTGTACAGTCCAACGACCAGTACCTTTTTGTCCCGCCGCGTCAACAATTAAATCAACCAAAGGCTTCTTGGTTTCAGGGTCAACGTAGGGGAAAATATTAGCTGTAATCTCAATCAAAAATGAATCGAGTTCGTCAGTTGTATTCCACTGGGAAAACACCTCATGGAGTTGTGCTGCATTTAAACCAGCCACATTTTTCAGCAAATCGTAAGCTTCTGCAATTAACTGCATATCGCCGTACTCAATACCGTTGTGAACCATTTTTACATAGTGACCAGAACCACCGGGACCAATGTAAGTTACACAAGGACCATCATCAACTTGAGCGGCGATTTTGTTGAAAATGGGGGAAAGATACTCATAGGAGCTTTTTGTACCTCCGGGCATGAGAGAAGGACCATTCAGCGCACCTTCTTCACCACCACTCACACCCATACCGATGTAGCGTAAACCAGTAGGTTCTAATTCCTGAGTCCGTCTTTCAGTATCTTCAAACCAGGAGTTACCACCATCAATAATGATGTCACCTTCTTGCAATAAAGGTTTAAGCTGGGCAATTACCGCATCAACAGGTTTACCAGCTTGTACCATCACCAAAATTTTGCGGGGACGTTCTAGTGCAGCAACAAACTCTTCTAGCGTAAAAGCTGCAACAACATTCCTGCCACCTGCACGCTGCGCCATGAAAGCATCGGTTTTTTCACGAGAGCGGTTGTAAACTGCAATTGGGAAGCCATTACGCTCGACGTTGAGAGCGATGTTCTCGCCCATAACGGCTAATCCAATCACACCAAAGCTTTGTAGGGTCATAAATTTGTTTGGCTAACTCTTGCAGATCCTTTCTCTTTAAGGGTAATCCGAGATTTTCGCTTCACTCCTAAAGAAGATATTAAGAGTTGATGTAGACGACAAAGAATCACAACTAACATCAATAATTAATTTTAATTTGTATCTAAGTCAACAATTCAGTCACAAAATTTGCAAAATTAAAATATCGAGTCAAATGAAACAGTAAGGAGTATCCAAAAATGCTGACCTATGTCCTAGCCTTAATCGTCGGACTTGGAAGTTTAGCAATTTACATAACAGCTTTTTTCTTTCCTGAAATCCACCGTAAGAATGACTTTATCTGGAGTGGTGTTGGATTATTTTACGCCTTGGTATTATGGATTTTTGCACCGCGTATTACTGGAGGTCTTTTGCTCGGTCATGTAGCTAGTGTCGCTCTATTGGTTTGGTTCGGTTGGCAAACCCTCTCATTACGACGACAACTCACGCCAGAAGTACAACAAACGCCAATACCCAGTCCTGAACTAGTGAAGATGAGTATACAAGAACAGGTATCTAATTTTGCGTGGCGGGAAAAGCTGGGACAATTACCAGCCTTAATTGGCGGTGTCTTCAGTGGTGTCAAAGGTAAGCTACAGCAAACTATGAGCAAAAAGCCACCTGCACCCATAGAAAAACCTACAGCGGAAATTATTGATCAGAGAAATCCTGTTCCAGAACAACCAATTGCAACAGAAGCATTACCGGCTGAAGCGTTAACTGTTCCCGCACCAGAAAAACCTGTGGATTCTATCCCCACGACTGAGACGGAAGCACCAGCAGCAAAGGTGAGTGAGGAAGTGACACCTGAAAGTGATAACGAAGCAAAAACTGAAAATGTACCAGAAGCAACACCCCCAAATCCCCCCACTCCTGAATTAGTCGCAGAAGCGCAAACAGAAACTGAGGAAAAACAGCCAATTCCTGTTGAGGAAATTGCACCAGATGCGGTACTTGCTCCTCCAGCAGAAGCACCACCGGAAAAATTACCACCAAATTCAGAAACTGGGGATTAGAAACTGGGGACTGGGGATACAGGAAAATCATCCGGTTTCCAGTTCCTTTGAGAAAACTCCACAAAAAAGATGCTCCAATTTGTGAAATCAAAACGACTTTTCCTCCCTCTGCCCATGACTTACGTCACGCTACGCTATCACAAATACGGGATATTTTTTATTTGGATTTATTTGGAAGTCTCTTCGTTACCCTTTTTAAGATTTTGATATAAGGGAATGGTGATGATAAATTCTGTACCCTTTCCAGGGGAAGAAATACACTGCAATTTTCCCTGATGTTGTTCAATAATAATTTTATAACTAATAGATAAACCTAAACCCGTACCTTTGCCTATGGGTTTAGTAGTAAAAAAAGGATCAAACAATAGTTTTTTCAACTTCTCTGGGATACCAACGCCATTATCTAGAATGCGAATCATTACTTGTTTGTCATTAATTAATTCTGTGTAAATTTGAATCTGGAGTTTCTCCAACCCTACAAAGTTCTTGATTTTGCTCTCTTCCAAAGCATCAATTGCATTGGCAAGAATATTCATAAATACTTGATTAAGTTGCCCTGTATAACACTCTACTAGTGGTAAATCACTGTAGTTCTTAATCACCTCGATTGCTGGACGATCAGGTGCAGCTTTGAGACGATTTTCTAAAATCATTAGTGTGCTATCAATACCCTCATGGATATTTACTGCTTTCATTTCTGCCTCATCTAAACGAGAAAAGTTTCGCAGTGACCGCACAATTTCTGTAATTCTTGTAGCACCAATTCTCATTGAACTCAGCAATTTAGGCAGGTCTGCAATTAAGAAATTCATATCTATTGCTTTTACTTCATCTTCAATTTCTTTGACTGGGTGAGGATAGTGCTGCTGATAAAGTTTTAACAGTCTAAGTAAATCTTGAATGTATTCATTGGCAGGAGTAAGATTACCATAGATAAAGTTAATTGGGTTGTTAATTTCATGTGCCACACCCGCTACTAACTGTCCTAAACTTGACATCTTTTCACTTTGAATCAATTGAGCAGCTAGTTGATGTGCTTCCTGCTGCACCTCTGCTAAAACTTTTTCTAGTTGTTCTTTGGCTGTAGTCAGTTCCTGTTCCCGTTCTTGAATGGTTTCAAAGGATGCTTTCAGTTGTGCTGCCATGCGATTAAATGACAGTTCTAATTGACCAATTTCATCATCGCTAAGAACAGATGCTTGTTTCTTGAGATTTCCTTGAGCAAATTCTTGAACTATTTGGGTAAGTTCAATAACTGGCTGAGAAATAGATTTTGCTACTGCAATAGCTGCCAATATAACTAATAAAAGTGTAATAATTCCTAAAAGAATAACAATATTTTGGAGGGTTTTTAAGGGTGTAAAAACTTCTGCTACATCCATTTTTACCAAAAGTCCTGCATTCAAAGAAGGTAAATATCTCCAGGCAGCAATTGTTTCTTGACCTCGGTAATCAATTGTGATGCTATGTCCTTTAATCCCTTGATTTGCTTGGTTGAGTGGGTGTGATTTATTGTTGCTAATATTGATATATCTTTGAAAAGCTGCTTTTGGGTCATGTCTAGTTGGAGCAGTAAAAATTATGCGTTCATCAACTAATGAACCGACAATTGTTTCACCACTTTGGCCTAATCCAGTATAGTCATTGACTACTTTATTAAATTCTTGATTATTCAGTTGCAGCACTACTACACCAATAATCAAATTATTCTTAAAAATAGGGGCAGCAATAAAAGCAGTGGGTTCATGATTAGATGCATAATAGGTGAAATTGGATATTTCTACTTGCATTAATGTTTTGGCACGGTCAAATACTTTGGCAAGTTCAGAATTTTTATAAGTTTCTTGATAGTAGTTTTTACCTATTATTTCTTTACTGTTATTGACAGAAAATATAGTATTTCCAGATTGAGAGATTAACAAAATATCAGAATAAGCAAATATATCTAAATAATTAGTAATAGACTGGCGATATTTTTTATCTACCTGCTGATATTCTCTGGTATTAATTCCATTTTCATCAAATGCTTTTTGATATTTTTCTGTGGCATCAATTACATTTGGCATTTGTGCAATAATTGCGGCATTTTTTTCTTTTTCGTTAATATAAAAATCCAAAAATTTTGCTTTACTGTCTGCAATGGAAATCAAATTATTATCAACTTCTTTTGTTAAAGAATTCCTGGCAATGTAATATTGTATAGAGGTAACTATACTCAGAGGTACTAAGGCAATTAATAAAAACCAAAACAGCAGTTTATTAACAAGTTTTTTATTTTTCAAATCCTTCACTTCCAAATTTAGGTATTTATTTATTTATTTATTTATTTATTTAATTAGTATTAGGATTAGCCCAATTTCGATTCCAGCCTTGATACAGATTGTTTATAAATATTTCCCAGTCAGCTTTAGAACGAGAGATAGGATAAGGTATAGGACGAATTGGTTTACCTGAATTCCAAACAATTTTAAATTGTCCGTCTGATTGAATTTTTCCAACTCTGACTGTTTTCCAGGTATGTTGGTTATTAGCATCTATATATACAACTCCTTCCGGTGCTTTAAAACTTTGGTCTTTGATATATTCCCGAATTATATTGACTTCATCTATACCAGCAGCTTTAACTGCTTGCGCCCACAAATAAACTCCAAAATATCCAGCTTCAATAGGATCAGATGTAACTCTATTTTCCCCATACTTTTTTTTAAAGTTTTGAATAAATTCACTATTTTTAGAATTATTAATATTTTGAAAATAATTCCAAACTGCATAATCACCTACCACATCTTTATTTGGTAAAGATTTCAATTCTTCTTCAGCAATACTAAAGGAAATAGTAGGTATTATATCAGAGCTAATTCCCGCTTGTCTCAAGGCTTTGAAAAAAGCAATATTACTATCACCATTAATTGTATTTAAAATGATATCTGGTTGAGTTTTTAAAATTTTAGCGATGACGTTATCTACTTGATTACTACCCAAAAGTATATATTCTTCCCCTAATATTTCTCCTTTTAAAGCGGTTACTTGATCTTTGATGATGGCGTTGGCTGTCCGAGGAAAAATATAATCAGAACCGACTAAGAAAAATCGTTTACCTAAATTATCAAAAGACCACTTTACGGCTGGAATAATTTGTTGGTTTGGGGCTGCACCTGTATAAACAATATTTGGTGATTCTTCTAGTCCTTCATACTGAACAGGATAAATCAATAGATGATTGTATATTTCAAATATAGGCTTTACTGTTTTACGACTGGCGGAAGTCCAACAGCCAAAAACTGTAACTACTTTTTCTTTAGTAATCAGGTTTTTCGCTTGTTTAGCGAATGTATTCCAATTGGATTGACCATCAACAATAATTGGTTGAATTTTTCGGCCCAGAATACCTCCTTGTGCATTGATTTCTTCAATGGCGAGTAAGGTAGCATCTACCACGGATTTCTCACTAATTGCCATTGTGCCAGTTAGAGAATGAAGAATACCAACTTTAATAGGTTTTTGGGAGATTTTAATTTGGGTATGAGTGCAAAAATATATTGTGAAACTTAATGCGAAAGCTACTACTAAAAGAATAATTTTTTTATTCATCAGTTTTTTTAAGCTGTAAACTCACTAGAAAAATCATGGATAATAAATGTAATAATTCAGGATTCAGAATGCTTATGAAATGAAGAATAGAGAGAAGTAAGATTTTATCAAAATTCCTGTAGTGCTTATCTGCTGTCTGTTAAGAGTTTCCTCTCCTCCTAAATGTACAATTTACTTTGCACGAATACTTATACGTGCATTATTCGGACAGCTAGACATATTATGTATAATACACTTAATCATACCGTTTATATTATACATCTTGATTTGATGATGCAAGGGTGACTACCTTGGTGTAACCCAATTTTTATTGATCTAAAAGTGCAGAAATTATACTGATTGATAGATAGTAATTTATAATACATTAATTATTGCCGTAGGCGCTAACTAATAAAATAGGACTTAGGCACTGTACAAATTGCACATGATACAGCACTTCCCGGTGTTATGAAGTAAGAACCCCACCCCCAAAGCGATGAGGGGGCTAAGATGTACTTCATAAGAGCGGAAACCGCTGTATGTATAACGAAATTACCTAGTTTCAGGCTTTTGAAATAGCCTATTAGTGCAAGGAAATGTAGGTTGGGTTGAGCGACAGCGAAACCCAACAAAATCCTTGATAATGTTGGGTTATGGCTTCGCCTCCCGTCAGGGATACGTACCTCAACCCAACCTACCATATAATGACTTTTGAGCCTTAACCGACAAGTATTGCCATTCAAGTGAGGTACAAGCTGTAATAATTAAACGCAGATGGACGCAGATAAACGCAGATGGTTTTGTACTTCACTAGACTAGGAAACGCTATAAAATCCATAATCTATATTTGATAAATTGTGTCAATGCGTAAGTTCTGACAGAGATATCAACCAGCATTTACTAAGTATCAAATATAAGTTAGTTTACTGTAGACTAGTATGCGTACTTAGCGTTTCTGAGGAAACGATAACCATTACCATTTTTATAATTTGATATGCAATTAGAAGAAATTTTATCTGCACTAGAAAATCACACTGGCATATTTCCTCGTCTAGCTGTGGAGAGAGCTATTGAAGAAAGGGAAGCTATTACTCCTTTGTTATTAGCAACTTTGGCAGAATGCAACAAAAATCTGGAAGTGCTATTAGATAAACCTGATTATATGTTGCATCTTTATGCAATGTTTTTACTGGCACAATTTAGAGAACCTCAAGCTTATCCTCTAATTACTGAGTTTTTTGCGGCTCCGGGAGATATTGCATTAGATGCGACTGGAGATGTAGTCACTGAATATTTAGCGAGAATTCTTGCTTCTGTTAGTCATGAAAATATTGAGCCGATTAAACAACTGATAGAAAATCAAGCAGCTAATGAATATGTGAGAGGTGCTGCTTTAAAATCGTTAGTTGTTCTTGTTGTGGAAGGAATTATTTCTAGAGAGGAGGTGATTCAATATTATGAAGAACTTTTTGTAACTAAACTGGAGAAAGAACCTACTTCTTCTTATATTTGGAGTGACTTGGTTGTTAATAGTGCTAGTCTTTGTCCTATTGAACTTAAGGAATATATTGATAGAGCTTATGAGCAAGATTTAATTGAGAGCTTTTTTATAGATGAAGAGGATGTGAATGAATGTATTGAAATGGGTGTAGGAGATTGTTTAGATAAACTCCTCAATAATTCACATTATTCTTTGATTGATAATACGATTAAAGAAATGGAGCGTTGGGCTAGTTTTCAGCCAAAAAAACTGAATAAAAAAGAAAATTTTGACGGTTTGATAGAAGGTTTTATTCCCTCAGCTAAACACAATAAAGAGAAATCTGCTAAAAAGAAAAAAATGCAGAAAGATTCTCGACGTAAAAATCGTGCCAAGAAAAAATAATCTCCCAAATACTCATTTGGGAAATTAAAAAGAGAGCGATAGCGAAGCGCTGCTGCAAGCAGTTCGCTTAAAGTAAGATCAAATTAGGCGGATTCGATTAATAGTGAGTCCCTGTTTTGCGGTGGTTGATTGCTGTGACAGCATCAGGTTTGAGTAATTTGCCGTTATCTACGGTTGCATAAACTACCCAATGATCGCCGCATTCTAGACGTTGGCCAACTGAGCATTCCAAATAGGCTGAAGCTTCGGTGAGGACTGTACAACCGTTGTCGGCTTCTACTGTTTGGAAGTTAGCAAATCTGTCTTCTCCGGGGGCGAAGTTTTTGCGGAAATGCTTCATGTAGTCTATGTGCAGCCCTTCTGGGAGGATATTCAGGGCAAATTTACCACCAGGATACATAAGTGATTCAACTGCACGATCTTTTGCGATCGCAACAGTAATACCAGGTGGGTTAAAAGTAGCCTGAGAAACCCAAGCACCCAGCATTCCTGTAGAAACTTCTCCTTGCTTGGCTGTAATCACACACACAGAGCCAATAATCCGACCTACAGCTTGTTCTGTGGGGGTAGAAGCTTGTTGGGGTACACGGATTTTCTTGGCTTTTTTCAAGCCTTGAGCAAAATCCGTACCGATTTCTTCACATAATTTCAAGGTAACTTCATCAGGTTTAAACTTCACTTTTAAGGTATCAAAGCCAAACCGATATCCAGCATCTCGCAGTTTACCTTCAACCAAGTCTAAAGCTTCACCACTCCAACCGTAGGAACCAAACACCCCAGCTAATTTACTATTGTCACCGGTAGAGAGGACAATACCCAAAGCGGTGTGAATAGGTGTCGGTGCATGACCACCAATGGTAGGAGTACCAATAATCAAAGCATCAGCCTTTTCTACGGTAGTGCGGATTTCTTCAGGTGATGCGAATTCACAGTTAATTGATTGAACTGCAACTCCACCTTTAGTCAGTCCCAATGCGATCGCCTGTGCTAAAATCGCCGTATTTCCATAAGCTGAAGCGTAAAGTAACGCCACAGATATTTCCCGATTCTTTTGGGAATGACTCCATTCACCATAAGCTTTGGTCAATTCAATTAAGCCAGTGCGTACCAAAGGCCCATGACCAACACCATACATTCTCACTTGCAAATCGGAAATTTTTTCCAACGCTGCTTCTACATGAGTTGCATTGGGAGCCATTAAGCAATTAAAGTAATAACGCTGGTCTTCTTTAAAGCTTTCTGGATTTTCATCAAATGCTTCATCCCCACAGATATGCGCTCCAAACAACTTATCTGTGTAGAGAATTTGGGTTTGTTGATCGTAAGTACAAAGTGCTTCTGGCCAACGAGGACTAGGAGTAGGGAAGAATTTTAAAACATGACCCTTACCCAAATCTAAATTTTCTTTACCACGCATGACTAAAACTTTGATTTGTTCGTCTGGGAACGCAGCTTTTAAATTAGCAGCACCCAATAAAGAAGAAACAAAAGTAATTTGTGGCGCAAGTTCTAAAAGAGCTTTAAAAGTTGGGATGCGATTGGGACTAAAATGACCCAAAATCACATAATCCAACTTACGGAAATTGACTGTATTCTGCAATGCTTCGATATAAATATCTGTGAAGGTTTCCGCAGGAGGATCAATCAATGCAGTTTTATCAGCTGCTATTAAATAGCAATTGGAAGTAGTACCTCTTTCAAGTGCATATTCAATTTCAAACCTTAGACGTGACTGACTACGCGCTCTAAGAACTTTTGTATTTGTAGCAATAGGTAGAATTTGTACGTCCCGTAGTTTGGAATTGCTCATAGATGTTTGTTGTGAATAAAAAACTTGAGAAAACCAATTTTTAGCCGATGCAAAAACATTAGAAAATGAATCTGACATAGTATTTATGAAATAATATTGGCAGAGAAATATCTGTCTATTGCAATTCAAAACTTAAAAGAAGGAGTTATAGCAATACTGTTCGGTTAAGGGTAAGACTTTGTTATATCGTAGGTTGGGTTGAGGAACGTATCCCTGACGGGAGGCGAAGCCATAACCCAACTAAATCCTTGGTAATGTTGGGTTTCGCTGTCGCTCAACCCAACCTACATTTCCTTAACCGACAAGTATTGGGAGTTATAGGAGTTCAGAATCAAGAGAAGACTTTAGAATCAGAATAAGTATGGCTATAACTTCCGTGACAACATAGAAGTTATACGCTACGCTTTCAGGAGTTATAGAACGAAGAGAACACTTTAATTACTAAAGCTATTTCATTCTAGAATTTCTATAAATCCTAAAATTCTGAGATCCTTCTTCCTCATTCTGAACTCCTGAACTTCTGAACTCCTGAACTCCTGTTAGTAGTAATTCCCTACTTTGCGATGACGTACTGCGGTAACTGCATCAGGTTTGGAAACTCTTCCTTCTTCAACTGTGCAGTATAAAATCCAGTGATCACTACATTCCATGCTGGTGACTACTTCACATTCCATGTATGCAAGTGCATCAGTTAAAATGGGTGAACCGTTTTTGGCGGGTTGGGTTTTTACGCCGGTAAATCTATCTCCACCGGGATGTAAACGCTTGAGGAAATGCTTTTTCAGGTCTTGATAATTTCCTTCTTCCAAAACATTGAGAACAAAGCGATCGCCCTCTTGGAGTAAATTATCAATAGCCCGATCCTTAGCTACAGCCATTGTGAATCCTAAAGGCTGTAAACTTGCTTGTGTTACCCAGGAAGCAATCATTGCTCCACTCATATCACCTTTTTTAGCGGTGA
The DNA here is from genome assembly GCF_034931625.1 of Anabaena cylindrica UHCC 0172. Taxonomy (GTDB): domain Bacteria; phylum Cyanobacteriota; class Cyanobacteriia; order Cyanobacteriales; family Nostocaceae; genus Anabaena; species Anabaena cylindrica_A. Next base: position 111,352 of record NZ_JAYGGY010000004.1, read on the forward strand.
CAATATATAAACCACTGCTAATCCTACCCAACGCTTTTTCCATATTCACGTCGAGGGATTTGATTTGTTTGATGTTGCGTTCTCGCATCACCATTTGTCCCAAATCTGTACCTGCTTCTCCGCAAAGTTGGTAAGTAGATTCATTGGGAACTTCTTTAATCCGAATTGCTGGGAAGGCTTCTTTGATTCCCAAGTCAATAAACTTCCGGCGGAATGTATCAATGGGTTCATCATCGCCACCGTAACATTCAAATAGTCCCACTACTTGCTTATTTTTGGCGACTGATAATAATGAACTGATGCCAGCTTGAGCCGCAACTGAGGTAGTTGGAGGCATTCCGATAATAATACCTGATGCTCTACCTGCTAGTTCTTGAATTACTTGTGCTTCTGCGGTGTTGAGATCAATGACTTCTACACCCACACCAGCTTTTTGAATACCTTCAGAAATTGCCATCGCCAAGCGATCGCTATAGCCGTATTCTGAAACATAGAACAAACCAACCACAGTCTCTGTAGTAGCTTGTCTTTGGCTCCAACTGTGGTAGCACTCAGTCAGGATATCCAGGTGATGGTGCAGCAGTGGCCCGTGTCCGTTAGCAATAATGTTAATTTTGCCCAAGTCACCCATTCTCTTCATTGCATTCAACAAAGAACGAGCGTTGGGACCCATTAAGCAGTCGTAGTAAAATCGGAAATCAGCTTCAATTGCTTCTAAATCTTCATCAAAGGTGCGATCATCGCAGAAATGCATTCCAAAAGCATCGCAAGTATAGAGGACTTGGGTTTTGCGATCAAAGCTGAAAATGGTGTCAGGCCAGTGTAAATTGGGCGCACTGACGAATTCAATCTCATGTCCTTTACCAATATCGATGCGATCGCCACTTTTGACAATCCGTTTAGAAAAAGGATCATGTACCAAACCTTCCAAAAATTGCAATGCAACTTTAGAAGCTAAAACAGTCGCTCTTGGTGCTAACTGCAATACATCTTCTACCAAACCACTATGATCTGGTTCTGTGTGACTGACAATGATGTAATCAATTGTCTTAGGATTAACAATACTTTTGAGAGTTTCTAAATACAGGTGACGAAACTTCTGATGAGAAGTATCAATCAAAACTGTTTGCTCACCTCTAATTAAATATGAATTATAGGTTGTGCCGTTTTGCAGTCCAAATTCAATATCAAAACGATCTCGATCCCAATCAAGAGAACGAATCGCCGTTGTATTAGGGGCAATTTCTACAGTTTGTATAGTTAATCGGGGCTGAACTTTCTCTGAGATCGCTACCATGATTCGTCTCCGAGTCCAAATAATATTCTTTTCTCTTCACCATTCTCTTTCTAAATTCTTTTTAAAGCTGTAATCAAGAATATATTTCGATAATTTTAACTTGTATCAATTACAGCACTTCCCGCTGTTATGAGGTACAGTTAGTAATAATAAAAAGATGATTTT